>JAILDV010000018.1 GCA_024688885.1 Bacteroidaceae bacterium
TTCAGGTGGCTTTGGCCCCGGTGTTCCACCTCTTCCCATCCCGAACAGAGAAGTTAAGCCCGGGCGCGCCGATGGTACTGCACCGCAATGCGGGAGAGTAGGTCGCCGCCTTCTTGAGGGAGTCTCATGCAGAAATGCAAGAGACTCCTTTTTTGTTTTAAATAAATTGTGTATCTTTGCCGATAATTAATAATCTAAGAACGTAAGGTATATATGGCAAGTAGTGCAGATTTTGCTCGGTATGTGGCGGAGCAGTGTGCTGACGCTGGTGTGATTCTCACGAAGAAAATGTTTGGTGAGTATGGTATTTATTGTGATGGTAAGATTTTTGGGTTAATCTGTGATGATTGTTTGTATGTGAAACCGACGGATGAAGGGCGTGCAGTGTTGCGGGAAGTACAGATGCGTCCTCCTTATGAGGGTGCGAAGGATTATTTTTACGTAGCTGATGTTGATGACAGAGTCTATTTGACACAATTGGTGAAGGTGACATGTGCTGCTTTGCCTGAACCAAAGGTGAAGGCTAAGAAAAAGTAGAGGCAAGGAATGGAAGATTCAAATCTTGATATTCGGCAACGGGTGCTCACTGCAACTCACATTACAGAGTTTCAGCGGCGTGTGTATTTGGAACTGCTGAATGTGCCTCGTGGCGAAACCATTTCTTATGGCGAGTTGGCTCGGCGTATAGGTTGTTGTAGTGCACAGGCAGTTGGGCAGGCATTGCGAAGGAATCCTTTTGCTCCAGAAGTTCCATGTCATCGAGTCATAGCGAAAGATGGTTCTCTTTGTGGCTTTGGTGGACAACGGAGTGGTGAGAACTTGGAGAAAAAGAAAATGTTGTTGGATGCAGAGCGACGTTAATTATTCTCCAGATTTAGTCCCGTTGTGATATTGAGTTTTCCCTTGATTGAGTTTTCCCTTGATGGTAAGAAGCATCTGTTCAAACATTCTTTTATATGCCTCCACTTTCTTGTCGAAGGCAAGAGGGTAGGCGCGTGACGAGGACGGAAGGCGATAGAGAACCAACTGCTTTCCGTCTTTGTTGTAGGTGTTGGGGATGGGAACATACCTGTTGACTTTGGGAATTTCGGGTATGTTCATGTAGGCGCAAATGGTGTCGGTGGCTTTCTCGCCGGTGGTGACGATGGCTTGACAATGAGGCAACTTATCCAGCAGAGCATGTATGTCGGTAGGTTCTACCACTTCCAGAAATTTGTCTGAAGCATTATCCTTCAGTCGTTTGATGGCTGTGGAAGTGTCGAAGAAGGCGATGCCTTTTTCTTGACAATGTGCCACAATCTCCTCAATCTTGAAACGCTTTGCCTCTGTATCTACAAAGTAACTCTTATCTCCATAGAAGATTTGTCCTTCCAATCTCCAGTGATCGTTGATGAAATTCGGATAGAAAAAGTCAATACACCACCGTTTCCGTTGTGGCGGAAAACTGCCAAGGAAAAGCACTTTTGCATTCTCGGGCAAGAAGGGTATGAGCGGATGATATTCCACTTCCGATGTGCTGCGTTCGATGTTTGCGGTGTTCAGATAAGTCATGCCTGTATTTTTAGTAGACAAAGGTAGGCATTTTTAGTGAAAAATCCTTACCTTTGTGGTATGAAAATCGTTTTAGCTTTTGATTCTTTTAAGGGATGCCTTACGGCTGAAGAGGTATGTGAGGCAGCAAAGGCGGGCATTCTTTCGGCGAGGGAGGATGCTGAGGTGGTCAGTGTGCCGTTGAGCGATGGTGGCGAGGGGCTGGTGAAGTGCTTTCTTCGCATGGGGAAAGCAAGGGAGGTGAGTGTGAATGTGCATGGACCTCTGATGGAAGAGGTGGAGGCGATTTATGCTGTAAGTCATGATGGCGAGACTGCTTACATGGAGATGGCAAGTGCGTGTGGCTTGACCTTGGTGCCTGAGGAGAAGCGGAATGTGATGGATGCCACCACATATGGTTTGGGCGAGATGATGGCGGATGCTTGGAAGCGGGGTGTGAAGCATATTGTGCTCGGCATCGGAGGTTCTGCTACCTGCGATGCGGGTATGGGAATGTTGGAGGCATTGCAGGGTCAGCATTTCCTTTTAGGCGATACTTCGAAAAGGGTGCTTCCACAACCTCTGAATCGATGTCGTCGACATCGGTTGACCGACATCGTCGACATCGACCAACCGACATCGACGACGTCGATTTTGACCGTTGCGTGTGATGTCGATAACCCTCTTTACGGAGAGTCGGGGGCGGCATACGTGTTTGCCCCTCAAAAGGGAGCGACACAGGAGCAGGTGAAGAAGCTTGATGAGCGTTTGAGGACGTTTGCCAAAGAGACGGAAGAGCGGGGCATTGCCACTCGCGAAGATGCCTTTCATCCGGGAGCAGGTGCTGCTGGTGGATTGGGCTATGCGTTGCTGACGTATTTGGGAGCAGAGTTGAAACAGGGTGTTGATGTGGTGCTGGATGCTTGTGGGTTTGATGATGTGTTGAAAGGGGCAGATGTAGTCATCACTGGTGAGGGGTGCTCGGATGAACAAACCACACATGGGAAGGTGGCGGATGGAGTGCTGAGACGGGCGAAGCAGCAGGGAGTGGCGACTGTGCTGATGTCGGGACAAATCAAGGAAAAGGATATATTGGAGACTTATGGATTTGATACACTATATGGCATCAATGAGGGTGATGAACGACCGCTTTCAGAGCTGATGAACCCTGATGTGGCGAAAGAGAATATCAGAAAGATGTGTCAGCGGATGATGAAGGAGGGCATATGAAGAATCTGTTCAAAAACTATTTCTATTTCCGTAAGAGTGACCGCCGAGTCATCGTAACATTTGGATGCATAGCTGTGTTTGCCATCGGTGTACTGATGATAGTGGATGGAAGAAGACCCTCTCCCCAGCCCTCCCCCGTAATGGGGAGGGAGACTGTGCAGGATGTGGGGAACGAGCCGGATGGTCTCCCCATTGTGGGGGAGATGTCCGCAGAACAGAGAGGGTATGTCTCTTTCGACCCCAACACCGTTGATTCACTCACGCTGATTGGCTTTGGCATCAAACCTTGGAAAGTGAAGAACTTCCTGCATTACCGTGCTGCTGGAAAGGTGTTCCGTTCAGCAGAAGATTTGGGTGACACGTATGGGTGGACAGCGGAGGATGTGCAACGGCTTTCCCCTTATGTGAGTGTGGGCACAGCTTATCAGAAAAGGAAAGAGACTCCTCGTTTTGAGGAAAGAAAGGAACACAAGGAAGAGGGTGCCAAACCTGTTGAAACGAAGAAATTCCATACTTTGACGAAAGTGGATGTGAACGAGGCAGACACGTCGATGCTGCGGCGCATTCCTGGCATCGGTGAAAAGATAAGTGTAGCCATTGTTCGCTATCGCCAACGATTGGGTGGTTTTCATTCGGTGGAGCAACTGAGGGAAATCTCCATTGTGTCCCCCGAACTCTTGGAGTGGTTCACCGTTTCCTCTTCTGCTGCTGTTCAGAAGATCCACCTCAACAAAGCCTCTTTCCAAGCCCTCAATAGCCACCCTTATATTTCTTACGAACAAACTAAGGCTCTGCTGCAGTACATTCGCCTATATGGGGAGGTGAAAGACGAAGAAACACTACTTGCAACAGGCATTTTCACGAAAGAGGAAATGGAAAAGTTAAGACCATATATTGCTTATGAATAAGGAGGAATTTGAGAAGCACAAGCCATTTGCAGGTGAGAAGAAACCTTCCATGTTGCGAAGGCGGGTGGGGCATGATTATGAGTCACGACGGATGTATCTGATTACGATGACGGTAGAGGACAGAAGACCACTCTTGGGAAGATTGGTGGGGAGGAGTGATGCGAAGGTAGGCTCTCCCGACTATCCGCATGTAGAGTTGTCGGAGTTAGGAAAGGTTGTTGAGTATGAATGGATGGATGTGACAAGGTATCACCCGGAGGTGTCGGTCGTGGCATTGCAAATCATGCCCGACCATCTGCATGGCATCTTGTTTGTGCATGAGAAGATGCCCCAGCACTTGGGACATATCATCAAGGGCTTTAAAGCAAGCACCAATAAGCAATATCGGCGTCTCGTTCTTGGTGTTGAGTCTGCTGCGACGGCGTCGCAGCAAAGAAGACCGGAGGACAAAAGAGACCGAAGCCTCGATAACCGCCAATATGGGTTCTTGTGGAGTCTTGGCTACAACGACCACATCCTTTCTGGCAATGGCGAACTGCAACGGTGGATCAACTACCTTCGCGACAATCCCCTTCGCCTCACCGTGAAACGTGAACACCCCGACCTCTTCCGTGTTCGCTTCGGCTTGACCATCGCAGGACAGACCTATGCCGCCATTGGCAATCAGTTTCTTCTTTCTGCTCCATCGAAAAAGCAGGTGCAATGCTCCCGAAGTTTGACTGAAGCAGACATTCAAGCGAAAGTGGAATCTTTCCTGAAGGAAGCGCAACGAGGCACCGTCCTTGTATCTCCTGCTATATCTAAAGGCGAACAGGCCGTGATGCGGGCTGCTCTCGATGCCCACCTCCCCCTCATCTTCCTCACTCCTTGGGGCTTTAATGCCTTTTCAAAACCAGGACATCAGTTTTTTAACGCTTGTTCTTAAGGTCGCCTTCTCATTCTCGCCCCTTGGGAACATCAGAACCAACGCATTCCCCTCACAAGAGAGATGTGCTTGGCTTTGAACGGGATGACAAAGAGCATCTGTGAGAGGTGAAATGTTAAAAAGCTTCTTGTTGATGAAAAAAGTTTATTGTTTTATTTGGTTTATGTTATAAACTTATCTATCTTTGCAGCGCAATCCGGATGAAGTGTGCCAAGTCTGACCTTGCTGCAGGAGGGAGGAGGAGGCACGAAAGAGAGTTTTACCAACATTTCTTGAATCATCAAAACAAAAACAACAATGGAAGAAAAAATGAATATGACTGCTGAGCGCAGTTTGGAAATCATCACCGAGCAGATTGCGCAGAGCCGAAAGGCTGTGTCGAAGGATGTCGGTCAATCGCTCTATGTGTCAGGGCTTTGCACGATGGGTATGGCTGTCGTTGTGACCGTCATCAATATCGTTGCGGGCAATAATGGGTTCACTCCTTTTGGACATTGGCTTTGGATGGTGCTGCCTGTCATTATCTGGCTGTTTATGCGCAATATACATAAGGGAAATTCACATGCTCCCGTGAATTTTGTTGGTGCATTGGTTGGGAAGACATGGTGGACATTTGCAGTTGTCGTTCTTAGTTATTTTCTCTTGTGTAATCTTTTCAATTTCATTATGGCAAGATTGTTGCCGACCCAAGAATTTGTTATTAGAAGTATACGCATCATGCCTGTCATTATGTTGATGATGGCTATGGCTGTGAGCATAACGGGGCACATCTTGAAGATTCGATGGCTGGTGTGGTTTGGTATCATCGGGGGATTGATTGTTGGTATTGGTAGTTCTATCGACATCGTCTCATTCATATTGGGTCAATTGTATCCATTATCCACGGTTGCTGCTTGGCACTTCATCCAACCCTGCCCGTCTGTATTTCTTTTTGCCCTTGTCGGTCTGACGCTCCCAGGCTGGATGCTCAAAAAACAAAAATAGCCTATGTTTCAGCCATTAGATCCCTTGCTGCACGCCGAGTTGCGACTGGCTGTCATGTCGCTGCTCATCAGTGCTGACGAGGCCGAGTTCCCTTACATCAAGGAGCAGACGGGAGCCACGGCAGGCAACTTGAGTGTGCAGGTGGACAAACTCTCAACGGCTGGCTACATTGAAGTGGAGAAGACCTTTAAAGGCAAGCGCCCTTGTACTATTTGTCGTATCACCGATAAGGGACGGCTGGCGTTCGAAGCATACGTTGAAGCACTAAAGAGTTATCTGCAAGTAAGTCGTGACTAGTCTATGCGTTAAGTAATTATTTAACTGATAAAAAGACAACACCCCTCGATTCCTACACGTTAGAATCGAGGGGTGTTATTATTTACTTAGTGTTTCTTTAATATACCTTGAAGCCAATAATTTTGCGCACTTCCTTGAGTGTGGCAGATGCACTTTCGCGGGCTTTCTCGGCACCCATCTTGGCAACTTTGTCGAGCAGTTCTTGGTTGTTCTTATATTCCTCGATACGCTCGCGGATAGGGGTGAGGGTCTTCACGATGTCCTCTGCGAGTTGCTTCTTCATGTCGCCATAGCGGATGGACATGTCGTTCCACTTTTCGTTGAAGTAGTCGTAAGTCTCTTTGGAGGAAGCAATCTCCATGAGCGTGAAGAGGTTCTGGATGACTTCGGGCTTTTCTTGGTTCGGCTCTGTTGGGCCTGAGTCGGTCACGGCGCGCTTCACCTTCTTCTCAATGGACTTAGCATCCTCGTAGAGGTAGATGCAGTTGCCCTCCGACTTGCCCATCTTGCCAGAGCCGTCCAGTCCTGGAATCTTGATGGCGTGGTCGCCGAAGTAGAAGTTCTGGGGTTCAGGGAAGAACTCCACACCATAGATGTTGTTGAAACGGCGGGCACATTTGCGGGCCATTTCCATGTTCTGCTCCTGATCCTTGCCTACAGGCACCTTGGCGGCACGGTGCTGAAGGATGTCGGCAGCCATGAGGGTGGGGTAGGTAAGCAGACCTGCGTTGACGTTGTCGGGTTGCTTGCGCGCCTTCTCCTTGAAGGTGGTCACGCGCTCCAGTTCGCCAAGGTAGCAGTTCATGTTGAAATAGAGGTACAGCTCGATGGTTTCGGGCACGTCGCTCTGTATGTAGATGGTTGATTTCTCGGGGTCAATGCCACAAGCCAAGTATTCAGCCAGAATGGTGCGAGCCGACTGCTGAATGTCCTCGGGTTTGGGGTGTGTGGTCAGTGAATGCCAGTCGGCAATGAAGTAATAGCAGTTATAGTCTTCCTGCATCTTCACGAAGTTCTGCACAGCTCCATAGTAGTTGCCGAGATGCAGGTTTCCTGTGGGGCGAATGCCGCTCAATACAATCTCTTTCATGTCTTTGTGTTGAAATTTTGTGCAAAGGTACGATTAAGCGAGAGAAAAACCAAATTAATTCGTGTTTTTCCGAGCGTGAGTACCTTCGGCGATAGCCAACGGTAGTGATTTTAATTAAGAATTAAGAATTAAGAATTAAGAATGTGGATGGGAAAGTGAAATTTCACTTCCTCATCCACATTTTCCGTTCTCCTTCCGACATCTTTTCGATGGCATAGCGTAGTGCCGTTCGGGGCATCTCGTGTGCATGCTGTTCCAGAAAGTCACGGAGGAGGTCCATGCTGATGCGTTTGCCCACCTCGCGGAGCATCCATCCGACTGCCTTGTGCATGAGGTCGTGGGGGTGGTGGAGGTGCATCTCGGCATAGCGGAGACACCAAGACGGGTCGCCTTGCTGAGAGGTCTTCCATGTGCAGACCATACTGATGCGCTGTTTCCAAAGGCAGGAACTATGAGCCAGCGTGTCAAGCACCTCTTGTTTGTATTCTCGATGCAATCCTGCTGTTTTGCCTCCTAAAAAAGTGGGGAGCAACAGCCAATGCCCGATGACTTTCGGGGCAGACATATCCACCAAATCCCAGTTGTTAGCTTGCTCGGCATGTTTCAGATAGAGCGTCACGATGGCATCTCTTTGACGGATGGCATCAGGGTTGTTGATGAGGCGTTTCGTTGCCAATCGTTCAAATTGATTGACGAGCAGCAGCCATCCGCAGAGCCTCACTTCGTGCCAATGGTTCATCAGTAATGTGGGAATCTCGCTGAGTGAGGTGTCCTTTGCCACCTTCACCATCTCCCGTGTCAGTGGCACTTTGATGCCCAGGAACTCGTCGCCCTCACCATATTCGCCTTTTCCTGTCTTGAAAAAGCCCATCAATACCTGTCGCTGCTCCTCGTCTTGCAGCGACTCCATATATTCTATAATGTCTTTGGCTGTTGTCATTTCTTATTTCAGCAGTTTCTGTATTTGTTTCCCTGTTGCTCCTGGCAATAGTTGACGCAAGTGGTCGTACATCAGTTGGTAGGACTCTTCGGGGGTGTGGGAGCACTCGCAGGCCTCGATGCCGAGGAGTTCTTCGGGGGTGGTGAGGAGCGAGAGTCCCCAGCCGTACTCGCGACCATGCTTGTCAAGAGGATAAACGAAATCTTCTGTGACGATGCGGCATGCCATCTGGAGACGGGTCACATAGCCATCGAACTTACTGCGCATCTTGCTGCCTGTAAATCCGCAAGCGTTGCGGAGGTCTCGGGTGATGAGGCTGCCTTCTTCGCGCAGGGTGGCGAGGATGGCATCTTCAATCGTTCCCTCTTCGGGGACAGGGTTTTGGCTACGTCGCCAATTGAAGAAGTCGGGCCACCACTTGCGGCTGATGAAGCCCGCCTTGCCTGCAAAGAACTTACCATATACGCAACCGCCTTCCTGAATGACAGGTCCTTTCCATTGCCAAAGCGGCCACTCCCAACCTCCATCGGGAAACTCGACAAAACGGCACTCTTCCGCCATCAGACGCTCGGCGCTGTAGCCCCGTATGCCACTTTCCAGCAGGGGCAGGAAACCCACCTGCTGGATGCACTCTATCAGTTCGGGGCAAGAATGTATTTCATGCAGAGTCCCCTCACCGCCTTCTGTTTGCAGACTCTGAAAATAGTCGGTAAATGCGCTCATGTAACTCTATCCAGTCTTTTTTGTTAATTTGCCACAAAGGTACAACTTTTTTCATGAATCTTTGCTACCGAAAAGAAAAAGTGATTACCTTTGCAACATCGAACGAATAAACGGACCCATCATATTGGGTGTTTTTCTTGATGAGAATAGGGATTTACGGAGGAAGTTTCAACCCCATCCATAAGGGGCACGCCGAGTTGGCAGCATCCATTGTGCAGCAGAGCTTGGTGGATGAATTGTGGCTGTTGGTGTCACCGTTAAATCCCTTGAAAAGTGGGGGCGTGAGCGACATTGCCGAATATGAACACCGTTTGCAGATGGCACTGCTGGCAACGGAAGGCATAGAGGGCGTGAAGGTGTCTGATTTTGAACGTCATCTCCCTTTGCCCTCTTACACCATCACCACGTTGGGTGAACTCCGCAAAGCCTATCCTGAGCATGAGTTTGTACTTGTGATTGGTGCAGACAACTGGGAACAGTTTCCTCATTGGTATCATGCACAAGAAATCATCGACACCTATTCCATCCTTATCTATCGACGTCCTGGTTGCCAGATGGATGAGACTTCTCTTCCTGCTTCTGTTCAAGTGGTCGATACCCCTCTGTACGATGTCAGCTCCACACAGATTCGTGACTCTGTGAAGAAAGGGCGCATGATGCGCCGATGGCTGGATGCTCGTGTGGCACGATACATCAAGAAACATCAATTATATCATTAGAACTTCCACCTCACCTGCACTTGCAAGTCCTCCCGATGACTTGCGTCAATCATCTCCAACCCACTTCCAATCACATCGCGGTTGAAATACTTGGTCATGCCCAATTTGGCATTGATGAAGAGTGACTGCTTGACGATGGGAACTGAAGCGAGGAGGGTGGTGCGAATACCTTCGTAATAGTAGGATGTGGAGCCAAAGGAGTAGAGGAGGGTAGGCTCGTAGTTGTACACACGGGCATTGTAGCTGTCAGTGTTGAAATAAGTGATGCCGAAATCAATGCGGCATTTGTTCTTAGGGTTTTGCCAACGGACATTCTCACCAATGGCAAAGCCTTTTTCGTTGGGGTCAAAGCCGAAGCTGACGAGGGTGCCTGTCGCTGAGGTGCGTAGAGAAACAGACGATGAGAGGTTGCAGTTCAGTTGTAGTTTCACACTTTGATTGGTGTTGTAGTCAAGCAGGGTGTACGTGTTGCTGTACCCCTCATACGTGAAGTCTTTCTGCTTCGCCTTGATGCGGTAACGTGCCAAGAGGTTCCACTTTCTGTTGACAGCATAAAGTGCTTGCACCATCCCCTCATAGCCTTTCGAACTTTCAGACACCCCTTGCTTCCACCACGGAAAATACATGGCATCCACATATGCTTCCAACTCCACATTCCTGATGGCTTTCGATGTCCATCCCAAGAGGATGCCCTCCTCATTCTGCACTGTCGAGTTTTCGCCAAAGGCTTTTCCGTTGAGGCTGATGAACTTGGCACCATAGTATCTGCCAATGAGCATAAAACTATTGGTACTATTGGCTCGCCAACGAAAAGTGTTGAGACTTGCCACACCATTCTGCTTCTCGGTGTTGCTGAATGCGGTTTCTCCACTGAAAGACAGCCGCTTATATCGGTAGGCATATGCCACACTCCCCACCATGAAATCCTTTCCGCTGGCGTTATAATAGCGGTAAGCGCTGGCTTTTGTGTTGTGCTTGGGCATCAATGGCACGTCCAGATGGGTGAAAACGAATGTGGCTGACAGTCGCAGTTCCTTGTGTTCCCAATGCACGTTGCCTCCCATATTGCTGATGCCCAGATTCCCCTTCTTGCTTCGTTCCAGTTGGGTGCGGTGCATACCGTCTTTTTTCAGTGATGACATGCCTGTCGAGTCGTTGTTGTAGGTGCCCTCCTCTTTCCTGTAAGAGCCAAATGCAGACACTTGCCAATCTTTTAGCTGAAGGGTGACAGCTCCTCCCGTGAAATAGCCCGTTTCTGCTGTCGAAGAGTGCTTCGTGATGCCCGCATCCATCCTGTCCATCGCACTCAGTGTCATCATCTTTCCGTACTTCATGCCGCTATTCACTGCCAAACCCTTTCCGAAACTCACCTTATAATTGCCTAGTACCGCACGTTTCATCCATCCGATGTCTTTCAGCATCACATATCCTGCTACATAATCCACCCCTTTTTCTCCGGCATCCTTCTCCATCTGCAATCCTGCCAAGACATGGTTCGTTCCTGAGAAATTATATCTGAACGCATGGTGATACTTGTCTCCACGATATACCTTGTTGGGTGATTCCTCCAACACCTCAGGTGCCACATCCTTATATCCCTCTTTCTCGTAAAATGGCACATCGGTTCTCCACACCAACTCATGCTTCGCATATTTCAGCATCTTCCTTATTGTCGGTATTTGTGCATCACGATTCGCACGTGATGCCCTTACCTCCAAAAACAATCGCAACATCTCCCTCTCTTTCTGCCCCAATTCTCTTACAAACAGCAACTCTCCTAAACTCTCCACGCGCCCATTCTCCTTCACATACTTCACAATCCCCTCCACCTGCTCCTCATTCAGAAAGGGCAACACCTCCAAATCCTCCTTCCTCACCTCGTTGATGTCGAAAGGGTGTGCATACAGCTCCTGCAATTGCTCCATCAAATCCTCATCCACCACTTCTTCTTCCTCAGCCATCAGTTCCACAAAATCCTCCCATGCCATGGCTCTCTCTTCCCTCTCCGTTTGGCAAAACGCAGCGTTTGCCATACACCATATATATAATAATGTAAATAGAAATTTTCTCACTTTCTCCTGATTTTGACACAAAGGTAGGGCTTTTTTGTGTGTTGGACAAACTTTGCAACCCGATTGCAAAACAATCTCCGTAACTTTGCAGCGGAAATCAAAAAGAAAGTAACAATATGGAAAGTGTTTTACATGTATTGCAAGCAGTGTTGGACATTGTCAATGAGATGTCCCCTTACTTGCTGTTAGGTTTTCTCTTGGCGGGCATCATGCATGCCTTCATCCCCGACGGATGGTACACGAAATATCTTAGTGGCAACACGATGCGCTCTGTCATTAACGCTGCCATCTTCGGCATACCGCTTCCCCTCTGCTCTTGTGGTGTGATACCCACTGCCATGTCTCTCCGACGTGAAGGTGCCAGCAAAGGTGCTGTGGTCTCCTTTCTCATCGCCACGCCACAAACGGGTGTCGACAGCATCTTCGCCACCTATTCCCTAATGGGGCTTCCCTTCGCTGTGGTACGTCCTATTGCAGCGTTGTTCACCGCGATGATTGGAGGCACGTTCGTGAATTGGAATGGAAAAGAAGTGGAAGCAATAATGCCGACTGACGAATCTCGTGCCTACTCGGAAAGGCCTCATCTTTCTTTCGGCGATAGATGTGTTGAAGCCCTCAAGTTCGGTTTTGTAGAAATGATGGAAGACATCGGAAAGTGGCTCGTGGTAGGTCTTATCGTGGCAGGTCTCATCACGGTGCTGGTGCCCGATTCCTTCTTTGAAATTTTCAAGGACAACACACTTTTGAGCATGCTTCTTGTGCTCTGCATCAGTGTACCCATGTACATCTGCGCTACAGGTAGCATTCCCATTGCTGTGGCACTCATGATGAAGGGGTTGACACCCGGAGCTGCCCTCGTCATGCTTATGGCAGGTCCTGCCTGCAACGTGGCAAGCATTCTCGTGGTCAACAAAGTGTTAGGCAAGAAAACCCTCATGCTCTATCTTGCAGCCATCGTGGGAGGTTCCATCCTCTTCGGCTTTGGCATCGACTATCTCTTGCCTCGCGAGTGGTTCACCGACCATCTGAACAGCACCCATGCCTGCTGTCATGAAGTGGCGAGCTGGTTCGAATGGACATGCACAGCTATCCTCACCCTCCTCCTCCTCAATGTGCTTCGCATGAAACTGCAGCACAAGTCAGCATGCTCTTGTGGACACGACCATTCAGATCATTGCCATTGTCACGATTTTCACGACCATTGCCATTGCCACGATGAGGCTTGTTCCTCACCAGCAAACACCCCGGACGGTTCTCCCCATAGAGGGGGAGATGTCCGCAGGACAGAGAGGGTCTTTTATATCAAAGGCATGACTTGCAACCATTGCCGCGCCAATGCCGAGAAAGTCATCCGCACTGTCAAAGGTGTGGAGTCCGTCACTGTTGATTTGCAGAGTGGTGTGGCTACCGTGACAGGTGATGACATTGACGAAACAGCCATTCGTGAAGCAGTGGAAAGCATCGGTTTCACGTTGAAACAATAGCCTTATCCTCCATATTACGCTTTTAGTGGCATCCCTCACGGGGTGCCATTTCTTTTTGTGTCCCGTCATCTCCAAAATGTGTTGCTCGCAACCTCCAAACAATTTGGCTTGAATACAACTTTCATTTTGGCTTGATTACAACTTTCGATTTAGCTTGATTACAACTTTCAATTTGGCTTGAATACAAAAACCGATTTGGCTTGAATACACAAACGTGTCATCAAGCCAAATCAAAAGTTGTATATAAGCCAAAGTTTATGTTATATACAAGCCAATTACTCTGCAGTTTATTGGCGACGCATAGTGGAGATGGCGGAAGACACATGACCTTTTTGGCTTCATGAAAGAAAATGTTATGATGTTTGAATAAATTTTGAATAAAATGTACGTAATTCTGAAAAATGTTGTACATTTGCAATCGAATCGCTAAGATATTCATTTCTAAAGTAGCAAACTATGGATTTTGGTAAATTGATCTCAAAGATTGTGGATGTTGCAAAGGACTATATTGAGAACTCAAATAGCAATGCGCACCCCACACAGCAGGCACCTTCTGCACAGCGTCCCGTTTCTTCTCCAGCCGCTTCTGCTGTGAAGCGGGAAAAGACTGATGCTGAATGGAATGCTTATTTCAAGGAAATTTTGCAGGGCACATTCTCCATGTACTCCATTCGTGAGAACGTGCCAGTGACTGACTTGGTAGGATTTGCCAACGACGAATTCAAGCTTTACTCGACACGTCCGATGCAGGCTTACAAAGCAGAGTGGGGCAAACCCTACACCTTCGTTCTCGAAAAGGACGGTGCTGCCAAGGCTATGGTGATGCTTGGCAATGGACATAGCCACGACAGCAATGTGAAGTACTTGATTGCAAGGGTGTATGCCAAGAAAATGGGCATCCCTTACATCAACTTCTACACTCAGATGCCCAACGAACGCGATTACGTCATTGGACGCATTCGCAAGTTTTTGGCGTGATATGAACTGAAAAAGGGGAGGCAGCATGCTGCACCTGCAAAGGAGGCAGCCTTGTCCACCATTTGATGTTTTGCAGGTAACAGGACAAGGTGTCCTCTTGTGAACAGCAATTTTGCTGATTCAAAATCTTTCCCCTTTTTCATTTCTTTTTCTTATGATGGAAAGCATCTTAACGCAACTCACCCGTCAAGACGTTTGGGAGGAATTCCTTGCCTACCGACTGCTGAAGGGGCGTTTCACATGGCATGAATTTGAAGAAGCCGACAGTTACGTGGAGCGCGAAGAATACCTCCCTTTGGCACAGAAGATAGCGCATGGAGAGGGTTTGGGTATCCCTCAAAAGAAAATGGTCAACAAGATGGGAACGGGCAAGAAACGTGTGGTTTACAGTTTCGCACCCGACGAGATGACGATACTCAAGCTCCTTGCCTACAAGCTCTATGACTACGATGCCTGTTTCGCTCCCAACTGTTACGCTTTCCGTAGGGGCATCAAAGCCAGCGATGCCATCTTTCACATTGTCCATGCAATTGGTGACAAGAAGATGTGGGCATACAAACTCGACATCCACGACTATTTCAACTCCATTTCCATCGAAGTCTTGTTGCCCATTCTGGCAGACATGATGGCAGCTGACAAACCGCTTTACCATTTCTTCGAAAAGATGCTCACCAACCCTGCAGTCATCTATAATGGCGAGATGCTCAATGAGTGTCATGGCGTGATGGCTGGCACCCCCACCTCTCCCTTTTTGGCAGATGTTTATCTGAAAGAAGTGGATCAATATTTTTACGACGCCCATGTCATCTATGCCCGCTACTCAGATGACATCATCCTTTTTGCCCCTGACTTTGACACGCTCTGCCACTATAAAAGCAAGATGGCAGCCTTTCTCAAGCAATACCAGCTTGAAGTCAACCCCGACAAGGAAAAAATCTATTCACCCGATGAACCCTTCGAATTTCTCGGCTTCAAATGTCATGACCACCACATAGACCTCTCGGAAGCTACCAAGAAGAAGATGAAGGGTAAGATCAGACGGGCTGCTAAGTCACTCATGCGCTGGAGCAGCAAGAACCACCTCGAACCTGAAAAAGCGATGAAGGGACTCATCAACCAGTTCAACCGCACCTTTTTCGAGGGTGCAGATGACGCATCCCTCACATGGTCGCGCTGGTTCTTCCCCGTCATCAACAGCACCGACGGACTTCGTGAAATTGACCACTACCTCCAGCAGAACATCCGCTTCCTCAGTACCGGCAAGCACAATAAAGCCAACTTCAAGACAGACTATGCCCATCTGAAACAATTAGGCTACAGAAGTCTTGTGAACGAATACTATAGGAATTCCAAGGATTTTCATTCATGTGTCTTTCCTGATTCTGATAGTTGACGAGCAGCTAAAATGATTCCATTTTTTTCATGCAAAAAAACGTGTGTTGATGTAAGGGCAAAAAAAATGGGTTGCTCGCAACCTCCAAACAATTTGGCTTGAATACAACTTTCACTTTGGCTTGATTACAACTTTCGATTTAGCTTGATTACAACTTTCAATTTGGCTTGAATACAAAAACCGATTTGGCTTGAATACACAAACGTGTCATCAAGCCAAATATTGAGTTGTATTCAAGTGAAAAGTAAGACTATATTCAAGTGAAATAGGAGAATGTATATAAGCTAAGTATTTTGGAGGCGATGGAGGACACATGAGGGAGGTAGTGGAAGAAAGGGTTTTGTGTTTATGGAAGACGGATGGGTAAGTCCTCGTATATTGGCTCATCTTTCAGATATTTCAAGGCTCGCTCTTGCCATGTCTTGCAAATAAAATAGGGTGCGTGTGCCATCTTGATGTGGAGATTACGTAGATTGATTTTGTATGGAAAAGCTAACATGGCACAATGATCGCTAATGTTGACAGTCAGTTTGTCGGGGTCTAAGTCATAGAAAACGTTGCCAATGACTTTGACTTTCTTTGTGTTTCGCATGGGGACGGGGCATTGGTCAAGGATATAATAGTAATCATCATTTCTATGACCAAAACTGTTCACACCTGCAATGGTAGTATAGCCGCTATGGGGTCTTTCATTGATTATTTTGGCACGACTCATTCCTCCATTCGAAGGGATGTCCGCTTCCATAAACATGGTGGCTTTCACTACATCACCCGTGTAGATTTTCTTCCCTTTGTCATCACGGTAGCCCGTATAGAAGCCAGCGAAGATGACAGGGAAGATTTTGATGTCTTTGAACACCTCCAGATTCTGAAGCCTTCCTGTCAACTTGAAGTCATCTAACGTCAAATAATGCTCGGCTTTTTCATCTTGTGTCCAGAAGAACAGAAGGTCACGATAAAAGAATAGGCTGTCTACGCTGGCATAACCAAATGTGCAGTCACTTTTGATAAACCTTACTTCGATTTCGTCAAAGTAGTGGTCGGTATCAACATCCATTAAAAAATCATCCAAGAACTGTTCAATATTCTCTTGGAAATCTGCATTAGAACACATTACCTTTGCTTTCATATCTACTTGTTTTAGTGAATATGATGCAAAGGTAATGCGAGATACGGCAAAAACGTTGCACAGTGGAGGGGAGTTTACGCAAATAGTGGTATTCCCTTATTTATGTTCATATCAGAAATCTGGTGTTGGTTTTTACTTCTGTTTGCTTAAAAAATCGACTAAATCTTCATATTTGCCATCTTCAAAGTTGGGTGGAGTGATGTATTGACTTATCATACTTGACTTCTTTTTCCGAATGATAAGGCTCTCATATTTATCAAAAAAATCTTTTTTAGATAAAAGATTCTGCCACTTATCCTCTGATCTCATAATTAGGAAGCGTACGTCCTCTTTTTTGTTTTCAGCAATATACCAAAGCATATCTTTAATAAATCTCTGTGATTCTAAAAAGGCTCCTCTTAGTGGGAATGTGCGATTAGCCTTTTGTGAACTATATCCATGATATTCAACCATTGCTATCTGTTTGAAGAATTCTGTGTCCTCAATGAATTGATTTTTTTGTTTCACATCGTCTTTCAATTGTTTCAATTTGTTCTCCCAATACTGGTCTTCTAACAGACAAACAGCTTCCCTGCACGTTATGGGATAATTATCATTCTTGTCATCCTCTTTCTCAGGGAAAAAAGAATGTGTTTCAAAAAGCAGTGTTTTCTTCTTGAATTCAATCACCTTTTTTCGGATATTGATGTTAGTTTGCATTAGCTTCGCTAGTGTTTCATTAACCTTTGGCACATATCCAGGATTAAGGCTTAGAATTATTAATCGAGCTTCGAAAGGATTTCCCCACCATGGTTCTGCTGGTATCCTTGTGATAATCTCGTCTTTAGTGCCTTGTGCTTTCTCGTTGTACTTTTTAATTGCATCTTTGTCACAGGAGCAAACATAGTTATTATCTTCGCCATACAGACAATTATCTTTGTTGGGATTATACATGTCTGCAACCTCTTTCCAAGGATTCTTGCTTTTTAATTGTTTTTCTGTCATAATTATGATGGTTTATGTTATAGTAGTTGCAAAGATACGCAATCTTTTGGCAAAAACGTTGCACAGTCTCGATTATTTCCGTACTTTTGCGAAAATAATTGGATTATGGCTAAGAATTTGTTTGCACGCTACATTTGGGAACTGACCACCATCTATCGTGTTGGGCGTATCACGCTGAAAGAGTTGAATGAGCGCTGGCAGGATTGTTATTTGTATGATGGAAAAGATATTCCTCGGCGCACGTTTGACTATCATCGCAAGGAGATAGAAATGCTGTTTAATTTGAACATCATTTGTGACAAGCACGATAACACCTACCGTGTAGAAGATGACGATGGCTATCGCAATGGGGAACTGCGCCAATGGCTCGTCAATAGTGTGGCTGTGAGTTCTATTGTGCGTGAGGCAGAGGATTTGGGTAGCCGCATTGCCTTGGAGCACATACCATCGAGTGAGCCATTTTTGCCTAACGTCATTCAAGCTCTGCGTGAGAATAAAGTCATCTCGTTTGTCTATCAGAGTTTCGATAGGGATACACCAACACAACACACGCTCATGCCTTATGCACTCAAGTTGTTTCGTCAACGTTGGTACATTGTGGGCAAGCCTCTGGATGATGAAAAGATTCTTATTTTTGCCACGGATCGTATCAGCACGTTGACCCTCGAAGAGAAGACTTTCAAATATCCTAAAGACTTTGACATCAACGACTATTACAGAGATTCCTTTGGCATCATCATCGAAGAAGGTGTGCCATGTGAGCACATTGTGATTAAGGTGGCAAGTAGTCAAGTGAAATACCTACGTTCCCTGCCTCTTCATTCATCCCAACGTGAAACAGCCACGACACCTGAACACTCCATTTTTGAATATGACTTGAAGCCAACTTATGACTTTGAGCAGGAACTTCTCTCGCATCGCGAAGATTTTGAAGTCCTCCAACCCGAGTCTTTGAGGAACAGGATGAAAGTTATCGTGCAGGATATGTACGAAAGGTATTGTGCTGATGCATCTTGATTCAGTCTATAAGACCTACTGATCCCAACAAAAAGAACTAAAAATTTGCTTGTTTTCGTTTGTTTTTCGAGGCACTAAACGTAAGGGCAAAAAAAATGGGTTGCCGCTGCAACCCGAACCTTTGTTAACCTTAAATCTAATACTATGAAAAACACGTTGCAAAGATAGAGGGTTTTTTTGTTACTGTCAAGAAAAAAATAAAAAAACATAGATTTTTTTAAATTTTATTGACATACATCAATAGAAATAACGAAAAAGGGGTGAAAAACACAAAACTTTGGTGAGAAATAGTGCGTATGTCATTTTTTATTCTTAATTTTACATCGAAATAGAAAAATGATAACTTTATAATGAATTACAGATGGAATTACGAACCACCTACAACCGAAAACGAGGCATGTGCTCAGGCGCTGGCTGAAGAGGTCAGGGTCAATCCTGCCATTGCACAGATGCTCGTGGCTCGTGGTGTAAACACGGCCGAGCAGGTGCGTAAATATTTTCATCCACAGCTGCTGGATTTGCACGACCCTTATCTAATGAAAGATATGGACAGGGCAGTGGAGCGTCTGAATGAGGCGATGGGGCAGCGTGAGCGCATCATGATTTATGGTGACTACGATGTGGATGGATGTACGGCGGTAGCGTTGGTTTATAGATGTATCACGCAATACTACTCCAATGTGGAATGTTATATCCCCGACCGCAGCGAGGAGGGATATGGCGTTTCGATGAAAGGAGTTGATTATGCGGCGAGCCAGGGTGTGAAACTGGTGATTGTGCTGGATTGTGGCATCAAGGCAATCGATGAAATTCAGTATGCCAAGGACAAGGGCATTGACTTCATCATCTGCGACCACCATGTGCCTGACGAGGTGCTGCCTCCTGCAGTGGCGATTCTGAACGCCAAACGGGTGGACAACACGTATCCTTATCTTGATTTGTCTGGTTGTGGCGTGGGCTTCAAGTTCATGCAGGCTTTTGCCATCAGCAATGGCATCCCGTTCAGCCGGTTGATACCGTTGCTGGACTTGTGTGCTATCAGCATCGCGAGCGACATCGTGCCCATCATGGGTGAGAACCGCATCTTGGCATATCATGGTCTGAAGCAGTTGAACAACAATGCGAGCACGGGTGTGAAGGCTGTGCTGGAGGTGTGTGGACTGACAGGTAAGGATTTGACGATGAGTGACATCATCTTCAAGATTGGTCCGCGCATCAATGCGAGCGGACGTGTGCAGAACGGCAAGGAGTCTGTGGATCTGCTCGTTGAACGTGACTATGACAAGGCACTGAAGATGGCGCAGACCATCAACCACTATAATGAGGAGCGCAAGGAATTGGACAAGCGCATGACGGAGGAGGCGAGTCAAGTGGTGGCTCAACTGCCTCGCATGGAGGATAAGAGTGCCATCGTGATATACAATGCTGATTGGCATAAGGGTGTGATTGGCATTGTGGCTTCGCGACTGACAGAGGAATTCTTCCGTCCGGCTGTGGTGCTGACGTTGGATGGTGAAATTGTGACGGGCAGTGCGAGGAGCGTGAGTGGTTTTGACGTGTACAGAGCCATTCAGAGTTGCGAGGATTTGCTGGACAATTTTGGCGGTCACACTTATGCGGCAGGTTTGTCGATGAAGGTGGAGAATGTGGAGGAGTTCAGCCGACGTTTTGAGGCTTATGTGCATGAGAACATTGACCCGGAGCAGACTCGTCCCAACCTCGACATTGATGCAGTCATCAACTTTAAGGACATCACACCGAAGTTCTTCAATGACCTCAAACGCATGCGTCCATATGGACCTGAAAATCCCAAACCTCTTTTCTGCACGAAGAACGTGTTTGACTATGGAACGAGCAAGGTGGTGGGGCGTCAGCAGGAACACATCAAACTGGAATTGGTTGACAGCAAGTCGAACAATGTGATGAACGGCATCGCTTTCGGTCAGAGTTCGGAAGCGCGCTATATCAAGACTAAGCAGGCGTTTGACATTGTCTATACCATTGAGGAAAACACCCGCAAGCATGGCGAGGTGCAGTTGCAGATAGAGGATATCAGAACACATGAAGAGGAGTTGACAGTTGAGAATTGAAAGTTGAAAGTTTAGAGTTGGAGACTGAAGGAGTGAAACCTCTTGACATACTGAAGAAATATTGGGGTTACGACTCTTTTCGGGGCATTCAGAGTGACATCATCGAGAGTGTCCTTAGTGGTCGTGACACAATGGGCTTGATGCCTACGGGCGGTGGAAAGAGCATCTGTTTTCAGGTGCCAGCACTGATGATGGAAGGGTTGTGCATTGTGGTCACACCGCTCATTGCACTGATGAAGGATCAGGTGCGGCAGTTGAAGAATCGTGGCATCATGGCTGAGGCTGTCTATTCCGGCATGATGCGTGAAGACATCATCCGTGTGCTCGACAATGCTGTGCTGGGTGCTTATAAACTATTGTATGTCTCTCCTGAACGTCTTTCTACGGAAATCTTTTTGGCGAAGCTTGAACGGATGCGTCAAGTGAGCATGATTGTGGTGGATGAGGCGCATTGCGTCTCGCAATGGGGTTATGATTTTCGTCCTTCATATCTGCAAATCGCAAAGATAAGACGACTGCTCCCATCAGAGGGCGTGCCTTTCTTGGCATTGACGGCTACGGCTACACCTAAGGTGGTGGATGATATACAGGAACAGTTGGGCTTTCGTGAGAAGAATGCCTTTTCAATGAGTTTTGAACGCAAGAATCTTATCTATGTGGTGCGTGAAACGGAGGACAGGGCAGGGGAGATGCTGCATATCTTGCAAGGAGTGCCTGATGGCAGTGCGATTGTCTATACACGTACCCGTCAGCAGACAGCGGAACTTGCCCGATTCTTGGAGGAGAATGGCATCACTGCCAGCAACTATCATGCAGGTCTGACCGATGCGGAAAAAGACTACCGACAGGTGAACTGGACGAAAAACCGTGTGCGTGTGATGGTGGCGACGAATGCGTTTGGCATGGGTATTGACAAGCCTGATGTGCGAATGGTGATTCACTTCAACATGCCAGACTCGTTGGAGGCATATTTCCAAGAGGCAGGACGTGCAGGGCGTGATGGAAAGACGTCATACGCAGTGCTGCTTTACAATCGTCGTGACATCCAAACACTGAACCGACGAGTTCCGGAGACTTATCCTGACCTTGACTATGTGAAGCAGACGTATGAGAATGTGGCATACTTCTTGCAAGTGGGAGTGGGCGAGGCTTTGGGACGCACGTTCTATTTCCCGATGGAGATGTTCTGTGCTCGTTTCCATCAGTTCCCAGTACAGACCAATGCCGCCCTTCATCTGCTCAACAATGCGGGGTATATCGAATACCACGAGGAACAGGATTTTAAATCTGCCCTTCACTTCATTCTCCGAAAGGAGGAACTCTATCGCATCCATGAAACGGATGAAGACACTGAATTGCTCATTCAGACCATCTTGCGTACATATTCAGGCGTCTTTTCCAATTTTGTCTATATAGAAGAGACGCTGCTCTCTCACCTGACGGGACTATCTGCCGAACGGGTGTATCAGATGCTCAAAGACTTGCACCATAACCGTATCATCGACTTTATTCCACATCGTACGACTTCGACTGTGGGCTATACAGTTGCCCGTGTTGACACGGATTTGATAAATTTGCCAGATGCTGTTTATGCTGAACGTAAGGCGGACTATCAGGAGCGCATTGACCAGATGTCTAACTACGTCACCTCCACTGACAAATGCCGCAGCCGCATGTTGCTCAATTATTTCGGAGAACAGAATGATCACGACTGTGGACAGTGTGATGTCTGTCTGGCACACAAGAATACTGCTGCCACTCATGCAGACACCATCATGAAGGCTGTACAGACTATAAAGGACTTTCTACAAGACGGGAAGGCACATAAACTGATTGAACTGAAAAAGCTTTCCCTCAAAACGGAAGTCCTTGATGAAGCTATCAGCTACATGCTTGATGAAGAAATGCTGGTGACCGAAGGGGCGAAAGTGACATTGAATAATGAATAGTATATTGTAAATTATCAAATAGGAAATATCATGACACCTATCGAAATCATCATCCAAACCACTCAAGACATTGCCTCCAATCCTTCTGATGCGGAGGCATACAAGCGTCGTGCCATCACTCTCTGCCAGATGCGGCAGTATGATGAGGCGATGAAAGACCTTGATACACTCATCGACACTCTCCACTCTGACGATGCGGAAGTCTATCAACTTCGTGGTACACTCCGTATGGATCGGGACGACAAGATTGGTGCTCTCAACGACATGCGCAAGGCTTTAGACCTTAATCCCCAATTGCTTGAGAAACTCAATGGAGAGTTCAAAACCACAGAAAAAGGGCATTGCTAATTGTATAGCGATGCCCTTTTCCATATCATGATTCTGCCTTACTTGATGTTCTTTCGAATTTTTGTCAAGTATTGCTGCATGTGTTCCTCATCACGGGTGTCAATGATTTCGATAATCTCTTTCATCTCCTTGCGAATCTGCTCCACCTGCCCTTTAGTGTAAGGGTTGAAGAGGATTTCACGCAGGAGGGTGTCGTCCTCAGAAAGTACACCTTTGGCAATCTTCATGTGGCGCTTGAAGGTGGTGCCTGGTGCATCTTGATGCTTCATCACGGCTGCAAAGGCGAAAGTGGAGATGAAAGGAATGGAGAGTGAATATGCTACTGTTTGGTCATGCTCTTCGAAGGTGTATTCGAAAATGTTGAGACCAAGACGGGAGTAGAGGTCCTTGAAAAAACAACGCCCCATGTAGTCACCCTCGTTGATGATGATGGCGTTTTCGTCATTCAGTTTGCCGAGATTGGCAAAAGTGGGGCCAAACATCGGGTGGGTGCTCACATAGTGGAACCCACTTGCCTCATAGTACTCCTTGAATCCTGTCTTTACTGACGAAATGTCGGAAAGAATACAAGACTTGGGAAGATGGGGTATCACCTCGTCAAACACTTTTAGTGTATATTTGAGGCTGACGGCATTGATGACCAGCTCTGGCTCAAATGCACTAATTTCCTCCATCGTGGTGAAACGTTGGGTATTGTACATGAAGCGCAATTTCTTTGGGTCGATATCGTACACAGCCACCTCGTGGTCAAACGATAAAAGGTCTGTGAAGAACGAACCCATCTTGCCGGCTCCTAATATCAGTATTTTCATTTGTAAACTAATAGTTGTTAGTTTTTAACTTACTTGTTGATGATTTCTATCTGCTGATGAACGCTCTCCTCGTGGATGCTTTCGAACACCTTGGCGACAAAGTCTGGACTCATGCCACAGAGTGAGCCTTGCACACCGCGCTTCGACAGAATCTCGTTATAGCGGACAGCCTGAAGCACAGTCATGTTATGTTCTTTCTTGTAGTGACCAATTTCACGGCAGACACGCATACGTTTTGCCAAGATGTCCATGAGCTGGTTGTCCAGTTCGTCAATCTGTTTACGCATGCTGGCAAGTCCTTCGGTGGTGGTGTGCTCATCGCGGATGACGAGCAGGGAGAGGATGTAGTCTAGCACTTCAGGTGTCACCTGCTGCTTGGCATCGCTCCATGCCTTGTCAGGATCGCAGTGAGCCTCTACAATCAGACCATCAAAACCAAGGTCCATTGCCTGCTGGCAGAGTGGAGCAATCAGTTCGCGACGACCACCAATGTGAGAGGGATCGCAGATAATGGGCAAATTTGGAATACGACGGTGCAGTTCGATTGGAATCTGCCACATTGGTGCATTGCGGTAAATCTTCTGCTCGTAAGAGGAGAATCCGCGATGGATGGCTCCCATGCGTTTGACACCTGCCTGATTGATGCGCTCCAAGGCACCAATCCACAGTTCAATGTCGGGATTGACAGGGTTCTTCACGAACACGGGTATGTCCACACCTTTCAGTGCATCAGCCAGTGCCTGTACGGCAAACGGATTGGCAGTGGTGCGGGCGCCTATCCAGAGGATGTCCATGTCGTACTTCAGTGCCAGTTCCACATGTTCTGGTGTTGCCACCTCTGTGGAGATGAGCATGTGGGTTTCTTCCTTCACCTGCTTCATCCAAGGCAGTGCCTTCTCGCCGTGACCTTCAAAGCCTCCGGGTTTGGTGCGTGGCTTCCACACACCAGCACGGAAATTGTGACAGCCCTTCATGGCCAGTTCACGTGCAGTTTCCATCACTTGCTCCTCTGTTTCGGCGGAGCATGGTCCAGCAATCACGAACGGACGTTCGTTGTCGCTTGGCAAATTTAGGGGTTCGAGTTCGAGTTCCATATTGTGTATTGTTTTATTAGTTCTTGAATACTTCTTTGATTCTTTCCAATGCAAGTTTCATCTTCTCGTCTTTCGCACAGAGCGAGATGCGGATGTAGCGCTTACCGTTCGAGCCGAAGATGAATCCTGGGGTAATGAAGACACGGGCTTCATGTAACACCTTCTCAGTCAGGTCCTCCACATCGGCAATGCTGTCGGGGATGCGTCCCCAAAGGAACATGCCCTGCTGTGTGGGGTCAAATGTGCAACCCAGCGTGGTCATGATGTCCTCAGCTATCTTGCGGCGAGTGGCATAGGTCTCGATGTTGGCGTTTGTGTGCCATGCCTCTGTGTTCTCGTATGCCTGTGCGGCAGCCAGTTGCAGGGGACGGAAAGTTCCTGAGTCGATGTTGCTCTTAATCTTCAGAATCCATTGTACGAAGGTGCTGTTTGTAGCCAGCATGCCTACACGCCAACCAGGCATATTGTGGCTCTTCGACATGGAGTTGAATTCGATGCAGCACTCCTTCGCTCCTGGCACTTGCAGGATGCTCAGGTGCTCGTCGCGGTTCAGGATGAACGAGTAGGGATTGTCATTCACCACCACGATGTCATGCTTTCGTGCGAATGCTACAATCTTCTCATACAGCTCCCGTGTGGCACGTCCACCTGTGGGCATATTGGGGTAGTTTGTCCACATCAGTTTTACACCGCTTAAGTCCATCGCCTCCAACTGCTCGAAGTCGGGTTGCCAGCCGTTGCTCTCCATGAGGTCGTAGTTTACGATTTCCTGTCCCAGAATCTTGCTCAGCGAGGTGTAGGTGGGGTAGCCAGGATTGGGCACCAACACCTTGTCACCAGGGTTGCACAATGCCAAAGTCACGTGCAGGATTCCCTCCTTGCTGCCGATGAGGGGCTGAATCTCTGTGGCAGGGTCGAGTGTTACGCCATACCAGCGTTGGTAGAAGTTAGCCATCGCCTTGCGCAGTTCGGGAATGCCCACTGTGGGTTGGTATCCATGGGCATCGGGACGGTGCGCATGCTCACAAAGCACGTCGATGGTTTCTGCACTGGGCGGCATGTCAGGACTACCGATGGCAAGGGAGATGATATCTTTACCTTCGGCATTGAGTTTTGCCACCTCTTTCAGTTTTCTCGAAAAGTAATACTCGCTCACAAGCGAGAGTCTGTCTGCTGGTTGTATCATTGTTCTATGGTGCTTTTTCCTTCCTTGTATTCTCCTAACACTTTCATTTGTTTGGTCAGTGGTCTCACCGCATCGATGCTCTGGCGGTAACGGGTGTAGTCATCGTACATCACGTCGATGTAGAACATATATTCCCATTCCCGTCCGATGATGGGCAACGATTGAATCTTGGTCAGGTTGATTTTGTAAAATGAGAAGATGCTCAGCACTTGTGAGAGGGAACCCTCGCTGTGAGGCAAACTGAACACGATGCTTGACTTGTTAGACTTGGTTGGCACACTCAGTTCTTCTGCCAACCAAGGGTCTGCCAGCACCAGAAAGCGCGTGAAATTGTGTTTGTTCGTCTCAATGCCTTCCTCCAGCACCTTCATGCCGTAGAGTGGGGCAGCGTACTTCGAGCAGATGGCGGCATGTCCTCTCAGTCCGTTTTCGCTGATGTTCTTGGCAGAACCTGCCGTGTCATCCGTCTCCACAATTTTCAGTTGAGGGTGCTGCTTCAGGAAATGCCTGCACTGCATCAATGCAACAGGGTGTGAGTTCACCTCTGTGATATCCTCCCAATTGTCTTCGGGCAGACACATGATGCTGTGTGAGATGCGGAGTTTGTGCTCACCTACAATCTGCATGCCGCTGTCGCGCAGCAGTTCGTAGTTGTGCAGCAGAGATCCTGCGATGGTGTTCTCGATAGCCACCATACCAATTACGTTTGAGTCCTTCTTCATCTCCTCAAACACCTCTTCGAACGTGCCACAGCAGATCAGTTCCACCTCTTCGTTCTCAAAGTAATAGTGGCTTGCCACATCGTGGTAACTCCCCACCTCTCCTTGTATTGCTACTCTTCTCATATATTATATAATGTATGTCGTGTTCACTAAAAAGCCCCACTCTTTGGAGCGGGGCTATATTGTTGTTCTCTACGTATCTATTGCAAATTTGTTGAAACACATAACTACCCGCTCTTACTCGTTGCCAAAGTAAAAGTAAAAATAGTAATATGCGTTAAACAATGATTTCATCTTTCTTTCAATTTCGCTGCAAAAGTACACACATTTCTCGAAACCACCAACACTTTTCATGAAAAAATGCGGTTTCAGCTGAAAAAAGTTCATCGTCTTCATAGTTCTTTCTCTGATATGACAGGGTTAATGTACTTTTCAGGAAGAAATAGAGGTACATTGTGTCACTACTGAACCAAGAAAAAAACGGCTACATGTGTGGTTTCTTGAAAAAATGTTGTATCTTTGCATCGGATAGCCGAGGGCGGGAATCGTCTGTCTGTTGCCAAGGTGATGAAGAAATAATTAGGTGAACAAAATCGACAGGAATCAAAAACAACCAGTATGGCAAATCAACCATTAAACACGGAACTTCTGGATCGCGCCATTGTGTTTGCAGTACGTGCCCATGCTGGCACTGAGCGTCGAGCCAAGGGCTTTCCTTATATCGTGCACCCGATGGAGGCTGTGGCAATTGTTGCTACGATGACAAGCGACCAAGAATTGCTGGCAGCAGCCATCCTTCACGACACGGTAGAGGATACAGACGTGACTGTGGAACAAATCCGGGAAGAATTTGGCGAACGTGTCGCCTCGCTGGTGGCTATGGAGAGTGACGCTGTGGTGGAAGGTGTGTGTAAGGAGGACAGTTGGCATGCTCGCAAACAAGCTGCCATTGACAGAATTGCCAGTGCCCCGTTGGATGCCAAGATGGTTGCCCTTGGTGACAAGCTTTCCAACATGCGAGCCATTGCCCGTGACTATGCTGTGCAGGGTGATGCCCTTTGGAGCATCTTCCGCATCAAAGACCCCAAAGAGCATGAGTGGCACTATCGGGGACTTGCGGATTCGCTTCATGAACTTCATGGCACCTTTGCATATCAAGAATTTGAACAGCTTGTCAATCAAGTGTTCGGTGAGCGGAAGAATCAGGGGGAAAAGATTCAAAAAATAGTTAGACCAATGAAAAATACTATTAAACTGGATGCCCATGGTGAACAACTCATGCAACAGTTCCATGAGTTGCAGCCCACGTTGGAGGTGTTGGCGAAGGATGCATACGACCAGCTTCGTCATGCCTTGCGCGAACAGGGCATCTATGTCACTGCCATCGAGTGTAGGGTGAAGACCGAGAGTTCGTTGGCTGGCAAACTTGAACTGAAGGGGGCGAAATATAAAAGCATCGATGACATCACCGATCTGGTGGGGCTTCGCGTGATTACTTTCTACACCGATGAGGTGGACAAGGTGGCTGTCATTGCCAAGAGCATCTTCGATGTTGACTGGCAGGAGAGTGTGGACAAGCGTAAACTGCATGAGCTTGATTCCTTTGGCTATAACTCGCTTCACTATATTTGTCGACTTAAAACTGGCGGTCCTCGATTTGAACTGCAGATGCGTACAGCCTTGCAGCATGTATGGTCCACCATTGAGCACGACACAGGCTATAAGGGTGAGGTTAAAATTCCTAAGGAATACCGTCGTCAGTTCAGCAGGTTAGCTGGCATGTTGGAATTGATTGACGATGAGTTCAGCCGTCTTCGTCTTGCGCTTAGTGACTATCGTCGGCGATTGAAATCCCTGGTGGAGGACGGACATCTTGGAGAAGTTCCATTGTCTGCGGACTCCTTCCGCAACTACCTTGACCTGCACCCATTTGATCGTCTGAATAGACGTATTGCCGCTGTCAACCAAGCTGAAATCTATCCTGTCTCACTGATGCCTTTCCTGCCTGTGTTGGAATCGTTTGGATTGGAAACATTGGACGATGTGCAGCACTTTATTGATGAGAACAGTGATGATGCCTATCAGTTGGCTGTCTCGCAGTTAGCGGTCACCGATTTTGACATTCTGTCTTCTGGCGCAGCCCTGCAGAACCTCTGTATGGTACATGTGTTGAAGCAAGGTGATGGACGCGACGGATTGAAGGCTATTTTTGATACCATCAATGGTGAGAGCGATGCCAATGGTTTGCTGGCAGACATGATTTGGAAACAGGCTGCGACACTGCCTTTCTTGGCAACCATTGTATAAGGCTAAAGGTGGCAGCTTGGTAGTACAGGATTAGGAAGACCGATGTACGCAATGTCAGTCTTCTGAAATGGAATGTCCCTGATAGAATTGGAGTATTTTTCTGCGGAACATGAAGGTGTAGCGTGACTGGAGTGCTGTTGTTTCAGCCTTCTGTAAGTTGGTTTTGGACTCCTGGTATTCTGTGGCAGTGACTTTCCCGTTCTCGTATTTTTTCTGCATGAGATTGAAAGCGGTGCGTGAGGCAGTAAGGGCTGCATCGCTGCTGATGCATTGCTTTTGGGCAGCGAGGGCGTTGTAGTAGGCTTGCTGTATTTCCTTGTAAAGCGTTTTCTGAGTCTCTTCAAGTTGGAACTGACGTGCTTCCACCTGAAGCCGTGCTTGGCGCACTGCATTTCGAGTGGCGTAACGATTGAAAATGGGAATAGAGAGGGCGATGCCAAGGGACTGATTGAAGTTGTCTTCCATCTGTTTACCGAAAGAGGCTGCCTCGAAGCCAGAGGTCTTGTAGTAGTTGGTGCCCATGCCGGCTGAGAGATGGAGGGAAGGGTAGTGTCCTGCTTGTGCAATACGGACACCTCTCTCTGCACTGAGCACGTTCAGTTTCCCTGCACGTATTTGTGGCTTAGTGTTGAGCGCTTCTGCATAGATGGCATCGGGTGCCGTAAGTATGATGGCAGACGGGTCTGCTGCTTCTGGTTGCAGGATGTCGAACTGCTCGGGGGTGGAAAGCTCAAGCAATTGGGAGAGTTCGAGTAAGGCAAGCATGGCGGAGTTTTTCTGTTGTGTGAGTGATAGTTCATCGGCTGCCACGTGTGATTGGGCTTCTGCCAATTCTGTTTCCGATACTTTACCGTTCTGAAATAACAATTCCACACGGTGTGCCTGAGCTTGGCTGAGTTCCTTTTGTCGTTCTGCCACAGCCACAAGGTCTTTCTGATAGACAGCTTCAAGGAAGGCTGATGCCACTTGCATGCAAATATTCTCCTTGGCTTTCTCAAGGTCGGCTATGGCAGCTTGCAGGTTGAGTTTGTTCTGACGTATTTGATTGGAAATCTGTCCGCCTGTGTAAAGAGGAACGTCGGAACCCAAATTGAAAGAAGTGCTTTGGGTGTTGCGGTCTGCATAGGTGTTGTCTATGGTCAATCCGCGACCGAATCCGAAACTTTCGTTGGCGGATGCCTGCAAGTTGGGCAGACGACTGTTCTTGGCAGTACTAAGCGACACTTCCTGGTTCCTTACGTTGTTTTCCTGCAACTTGATGTCGATGTTGTGGGCAATGGCATAGTCTATGCATTGGCGCAGACTCCATTGCTCTTGTGCAACCACTGTGGTAGCCAGGAGCAAACATATTATATATATTATGGAGTGTTTCATATCGCAATTTTCATTATCATTTTCATTCCTTCATTTTCTCTATTCCTCTCACTTTACTGCCCACTTGCAGTCCCTTCTTAATCTCGATGTTGAGACCATCGCTGATGCCAGTCGTTACAGCACGACGTTCGAAAGTTTGTTTGGAAGACGTTGTGTCGGTGAGCACATACACATAGGTGGAGTCTCCTGCAAATTCAAGAGATGCTTCGGGCACACAGATGGTCTTGGTGGCACGTTCGAGCACAATCTCTGCGTTGGCACTATAACCGGCACGTATTTTCACCCCTTCGGGCAACTGGATGGCAGCCTTGATTTCGAAGAGGTTGGCGCCATTCTCTTCCGCTGCCTTAGGAGCGATGTATTCGAGGGTTGCATCAAGTGTGAGCTCTTGGATGGCACCTACGAAGATTTTGACAGGCATGCCGGCAACAATACGTCCAACCTCTGTTTCGTCAATTTTGCCACGGAAGATGAGATCTTGCATGTTGGCAACTGTGGCGATGGTGGTACCATCGTTGAAAGAGTTGCTGAGGATGACCGAGTTACCTACTTTGACTGGTACATCGAGCACGATGCCATCGATGGTGGAACGAATGAGGGTTGTGCTCATCTGGGCATTGTTGAGAGAAATACCATCTCTGACAATGTGAAGGGCATCCTTGGCATTGTTCATTTCCATCTTGGCATTTTTCAGTGCAACTTCCGATTTCTCGTAATCTTCAGCACTCACCACTTTCTCGGTATAGAGATTCTTCATGCGGTCGAAGTCTGTCTGTGCTTGCTTGAGGGAAATCTCTGCCAGTTTCACACGATTCTCGGCGCTGCTGAGGCTGGACATGTCAGGAATGACCTTCACTTTGGCTATCACCTCGTCCTTCTTCACCAGATCACCAGCTTCTTTGTAGAGTTCAGCGATGATGCCTGAAATTTGAGGCTTGATGTTCACTTCGTCACGTGGCTCAATCTTGCCAGTGATGATGGTGGTCTTCTCGATGTCGAGAATTTTCGCAGTGTTGATTTCGTAGGTGGTCACTGTGGGTGTGGACTTCAGATAGAGGAACACAAACGTGCCAAAGAACACTGCTGCTATGAGGCCAATGCCTGCCCATTTGAAAAACTTTTTCATAAAGACCCCCCTCCCCGCTCCCCCAAAAGGGGAAGAGTAGAATGTTAGTGGGGAGGATTCTACTTATTGTATTGTTATTCTTTTATTCGTCTCTAATTGCATCCACAGGCTTAATAGCCATAGCGCGAATGGTGGGTGCTAATCCTGCCAACACACCTAAGAGTGCCAAAAGGGTGGCGGCACCGATGGCGATGCCAAAGGAGATTTGGAAGGTGGCGCCAGAGGTGTCGTCCTGCAAAGCGTTTTCCACCATTTGCAGCACCATCACGGCGAAGGTCATGCCGCTCAGACCTGCCACGAGGGTAAGCACGATGCTTTCGCTCATGATCATGGTGAGTATGTCGGTGGGAGTGGCACCGATGGCACGGCGAATACCGATTTCTGTGGTGCGTTCTTTTACTGTGACCACCATGATATTGCTCACACCGATGGCGCCTGAAAAAAGGGTTCCTAAGCCAATCAGCCACACGAGGATGCTCACTCCTTGGAAGAGGTTGTCTATCATGGAGAAGATGGCTTCGGCATTGACGGTGAGCACTGCTTGAGTGTCATCGGGATGGATGGTGTGGATGCGTTTCACCACAGCCTCCACTTTTTTTTGTATGTCGGACATCCTGTAACCTTCGCGTGCGGTGAGGCAGAGGATATCGACTTTGTTGCCTCGGTTATATGCTTGTTGCATGGTGGTGTAGGGGATATGAACAGTGGTGGTGGCGTTGCCGCCAATGCTGACACCTCCCTCACTCTTGCCGCTGATGCCCACCACTTGGTAGTGGATGCCATCGATGATGATGAATTTGCCGAGGGCGTTCTCGTCGGTGGTGAAGAGTTCTTCGACGATGCGGCTACCAATGGTGCAGACTTTCCTGCTTTTGTTCACATCCACATCGTTCAGCCCACGCCCTTTCCGTATCTTGGGATTGTCGATTTTATCGACATCGGGAAACTCGCCCTTGACCGTGACGCTTGACTTGTTAGTGCCATAGGCTGCGGTGCCTCGCCAGTTGGAGATGGTGGGGGACACGATTTCCAGTTCTGGAACGGAGGAACGAATCAGTTGCACGTCGCGTGTTTCGATAGACCACATGCGCCCCTTCTTGAAGCCTTTGTATGCCTCGCTGGTGGGGGCTGCCATCATGAAGCCTGAGTTGTTGGCAAACCCTGCAAAGTTGTTGGCAAGCGTGGATTCCAATCCTCTACCGCCACCCATGAGCAGCAGGAGCATGAACACGCCCCAGAAGATGCCGAACGCAGTCAGGAACGTGCGGGTCTTGTTGCGGGAGAGTGCGCTGAAAATCTCACTCCATTGGTCGCTGTCTAATCTGAACTTCATCCTCTCAATGCTTCGATGGGTTTCACTTGGGCTGCCTTGCTGGCTGGGAAGAAACCAGCCAATGCACCGGCAATAATCATGACGATGGTGGCATGGATGCAGGTGGCGATGTCAACGGTGGGGTCAACGAAAATGGAGGATTGGAAGAATCCCATGTCCATTGTCTGGTTGCCGTAGTAGACGTCCATCCCTTCACAGAAAATGATGCCGAGCAGCATGCCGATATAGCCGAAAATGGTGGTGATAACAATGCTTTCGAGCACCACCATGCTGATGATGTTCCAGGGAGTGGCACCGATTGCCTTGCGGATGCCGAATTCGTGGGTACGCTCCTTCACGGTGATGAGCATGATGTTGCTCACACCTACGATGCCGCTGAGCAAGGTGAGCAGACCGAGAATCCAAAAGGAGGTGTGGAGGATGTTTTTTGCTTTGGTCATGTCGGCATTTTCGCTGGCAGAGTTCCAAATCCAGAGTGCAGAACGGTCGTCGGAGGCAAATTCGTGACGATTGCCCATCACTTTTCGGAAGGCTTTCTCAAAGGCTTCGTTCTTCTCTTCGGTATCAAGCCCTTTCGATTTTAATTGTAATTGGTCGATGTCGTAACCTTTGCCGTATATGGTCTTGAGGGTGGTGAGGGGGGCATAGAAATCGTTGCCTGACATCATGCCGTCGTCTTTGTAGATGCCGACCACGGCGAAAGTGATGCCGTCGATGCGCACTTGCTGGTTGATGGCTCGTTCACCGTGCTTGAAGAGGTCTTCACGGTTCTTGTCGCTGATGACAATGACTTTGCGCTGTTCGCGGAGGTCGATGGGATTGATGAAGCGTCCTTCGAGTAATTGGAGGGCTTCCATCTCTTGAGTGGATGGTTGTGCGCCTTGCAGGGACACGTTGCTCAGATAGTTCTTGCCAAAAGAGGCAGAATTGGCGGTGTGGCTGATTTGTGCAATGACGGAACTGAGTTCGTTGGGGAAGTTGCGTTGGGTCACTTCGCTGTCGCTGTCGTCGAGTTTGATGCGTCGTCCCTCCTTGATGCCGTTGTAGGGTTTGGAGGTGAAGCCGGGGAAGACGTGGATGGCATCGAAAGAGAAGCCTTCGCTTGCCCGTTCGAAGGTATGGATGATGCCGTTGCTGGTTCCTTGCAGAATAATCAGCAGAAAAATGCCGCAAGCCACAGCGAATCCTGTAGCGAGCGAACGTAGTTTGTTACGGCTCAATGAACCAAATATCTCTCTGAATATCTCAATCATGACTTTAATGTTGACCCTAACCCAAACCCTAACACATCCCCCTAGGCTCTCAACCCTTAACTCTCAACTCTAAACAATCACCCCGTCCACAATGTGGATGGTCCTGTTTGTTTGTGCAGCCACGTCAGCCTCATGTGTCACTACGATGATGGTGAGTCCCTGTTGATTGAGTTCTTTCAGCAATTCCATCACTTCGACGGTGGTCTTGCTGTCGAGGGCTCCTGTCGGTTCGTCGGCAAGGATGATTTTAGGGTGTGTGATGAGGGCACGAGCGATGGCGACACGCTGTTTTTGACCACCCGACATCTCGTTGGGCAGGTGGTGTGCCCAGTCGCGCAGTCCCACCTTGTCAAGGTATTCCATCGCAATGGTGTTGCGCTTGCGGCGGCTCACACCTTGATAGAAGAGGGGCAGGGCGACGTTCTCCAGCGCATCCTTGTAGGGAATGAGGTTGAAAGACTGAAAAACGAAACCAATCATACGGTTTCGGTAGCCCGCTGCTTTGGTTTCGCTGAGGTCTTTGATGAGGGTGCCGCCCAAGGTGTACTTACCCTCGTCATAGTCGTCGAGGATGCCGAGAATGTTGAGTAGCGTCGATTTCCCTGAACCTGATGCACCCATGATGGCGACAAACTCGCCTTCTTCTATGTTGAGGTCTATACCCTTCAAGACGTGCAAGGGTTGTGCGCCCTTGTACGTCTTGTGGAGTCCTTTCAGTTGAATCATCATAACTTATATGCTGTCAGATTTCTCTGAAAGTGCTTGGTCAATCACTTTCATCAGAGAGTCAGCCTTGAATGTGAGTACGCTGTCCACATTCATTTTAACCCCCTTCATGTATTCCTTTGCCTTTTGTGGGTCACCAGCATTCAATGCGTCTTCTGCACAATAATAGTAACTCCATGCAATGGTCTTGGGACTGTCACACGATGTGAATGACAGAGTTGCGATAATCACTCCTGCCAATAGTTTCGTGTTTGCTTTCATCGTCACTTTTGTCTGGTTTTTATTGAATCTTGATGTTTCCGGTCACCTGAAGTCTGCGTGAATCAAGGCTGGCTTTGCCAAAACTTTGTTTGGTCAAGTTATGGCATTTGCCCTTCAACTTCACGTCGCCACTGCCGCCAGCGCTGACGATGAGATTGTCGCACTTGACATCGAGATTGGCTTCTCCATCGCTGGTAAGTTGGAGATTGATGTTGTTGGCTTTGAGGTCGGTGGTGATGTCACCGTTCCCGTCCATTTGGATGGTAACATCTTCACAATTGAACTTCTTGGCAACCACATCGCCATCCCCATTGATAATGATGCGAAGTTTACCACAATCTACGTGGGGAGCCTCAAAGTCGCCGTCGCCATTTATTTCGATGTCGAGATCGCCTGTAAAGAAATCATCACCCTTGATTTCCAGGTCTCCATCACCGTTCACCTTCACGCTACGGAGGTCAGGTACGATGATTTTGAGTTTGATGCTGGGCAAGTTTCGTGTGGCATTCTTGGTAACGACATGAAGGGTGTTGTCACCTTCTTTCTCAGCTTTCTCCACTTTGATATCGTTGGCTTTAATGGCTTTCTCATTGCCCGTCACCTCCACACTGAAGTCTTCGCCTTGACGCAGGTCGATGTCGGCATTGCCATCCATTACGATGTGGGCGAATGGTTCGAGATCGAGGGCTTGGGTCACAACTTTTCCCCATTTCTCACTGTCACGGAAATAATCTTTACCGTTTCTCGACTTAATCATTTGCTCTTTCTGCTCCAGCGTGAAATTGCAGGAAGTGAAGGAGAATACCGCCCATCCGAAACAAAGGATGGTGATGATGCGCAGATGTTTCATGCTCATTGTTGTTTCAATTATCATTTGTCAATTATCATTTCTCATTTGGAATGAGATGATACCTTTCGTCAATTCGTCCATGCTGATGTTGAGATTCGCCATCTGACGTGCCACGCCGGGCAGGGTTTCATTCATGAACTCCTCGCGTTTCATCTGCAGGATGGCAGTTTTTGCGCCCACTGATACGAAGTAGCCAAGTCCACGTTTCGTGTAGATGATTTCTTTGTTTTGCAACCAGTCGTAGGCACGTGCACAGGTGTTGGCATTCACCTCTACTGTGGCGGCGTACTCTCTCACGCTGGGGACGCGCTCGTCTTCGAGCAGCTTTCCTTGCAAGATGTCGTCGCAGATGAAGTCTGCGATTTGCAAATATATAGCTTTATTATCTTTGAATCGCATAATTTTCACATTATTTATTAAAAGATGAAGTAATTTGTGCTTTGGTGTAACGATTATAGCTCCACCAGATGAAAAGGGCACTTGCAACAAGTGTGATGAAGGACAGCACATAATAGAAGATGGTGAGCGCTTGACCAACATCTTCGATATCGGGGGCTGTGACGTCCATGACAGTTGGAATATTGGCACCCAATGCAACGCAGATGAAGAATACGAAGCTCAGGATGGTACCAAGCACCTGCAGGGCTGCGTAGGTGAGGATGATGTTGTACTTGTATTTGAAGGCATTGCCCAAGAAGTAGATGGTGCTTTGGAAGAATGCGCTACAGAAGACGAGGAGGGTGAAGGCGTTGAAGTATTGTATGGCATCGTCATTTGTGATGCTTCTTTCAGCGTTGTGCCCAATACCACGCATGAAAACAATTTCTGTAATGCCTCTCATGGAGCACATCTCGCCAACAGAAACCGTCAGAGACTTGATGCCGTTTTCTGTACCATAATTGATGAGGGTGAGCAGGGCGTTGAATCCGTCAGCTAAGAGCAGGGAGAGGATGCAGAGGATGAATCCACCCACGAGCACGAGCAGGGCGTGCCACGTGAATTTCTCCAGATTGGTGGCAGGTAGGGTGAGCTCGGTGATGCGTCCCTGCTTGTTTCGCAGGTTGTGTGCCCAGCAGCCAGCAAAAATCTGCAGCATGATGAAGAAGAAGCCCAGTTCGTATAGAGCTGTTAAATACATCCAGTTGTAGTCTTCGAAGGAATTTGCCTCGGGTACGTATGAAAAGGCTGGCCCACTCATGCCGCCATTCACGACAGAATCGTACATGGTGTAGCGTGCGATGAAACCTAGTAGGGCGATGCAGACAGCTCCAGCAATAGTGACTAACGTCATGTTGCGATAAAACGACTTGTTGATAGTCAGGTCGTATGTTGCGAAGTTCGTAAATCTTTCTTTCATGAAGTTCATAATCTTATCCTCCTATTTGTGCTTTGGTTAATGCTTGAATGAAGAGCTCCTCTAAGTTGACAGGCTCTTCCATGTTCATTCTCTCGTTGAGCAGGACCGCATTCTGCTCGATGATGGTCACGTGGTCGAGCAGAGTCTCCACATCGCGTACCTGATGGGTGGAGATGACCACAATCTGATCGTCTCTCATGCCCTGTGCCACCACCTTGCGGAACTGGCTCTTGCTGGGAATGTCGAGTCCGTTGGTGGGCTCGTCCATCAGGAGGAGCTTCGTGCGTGCTGCGAGCGCGATACACATATATACCTTCTTCTTCTGACCCATGGAGAGGGCACCGAGATTGATCTGAGGCATGCCATTCGCATCGAGAGTGGCACCATTCACGTTGAGCATGTCGAACATGTCGAGTAGTTCCACCATCAGCTGCTCGTCAAAGTTAGGATAGAAAGGACGAAGCACCTTCAAGTAGTCGGGCAGGGGGATGGAGGGGAGATTGTACTCTTCAGGCACGATGAACATTTCCTGAAGGGTTTCGGGCAGACGCTTCTGGGTGTTCGCACCGTTGAGGGTGATTTCTCCCTGCTTGGGGCGCAGGAGTCCCATGATGAGGTAGAGCAGGGTGCTCTTACCTGTACCGTTCTTGCCTAACAGACCGTATATGCCAGGCTCCTCGTACGATAGCGAGAAGTTCTCCAGCACGTTGTGCATGGCGTTGTAGCCATAGGTGATGTTCTCAATCTTTAGCATAGTCATTTTTAGTTTTAGTTGATGTAAATAGTGTTATATATAACGTTTGTTTTATTGCTTTATTAGTGTACTACTTTAATAATACACTGCAAAGGTAGAGCAATTTATTTGTAACTTCCAAATGTTTGCTAAAGAAAATGCGAATATTTAACATTTTTTTAACATTGAGTGTCGAAATAAAGTTGTAACTTTGCACCCGAAATGTGTATAACCCCACATTTCCGACATCATGAAAATTAAGGATATCATAGGTGCCCTTGAAGAGTTTGCACCTCTGGCCCTGCAAGACGGCTACGATAACGCGGGATTGCAGATTGGACTAGCAGAGGATGTAGAGGCTACAGGGGTTTTATTGTCTCTGGACGTCACTGAAGAAGTTGTTAACGAGGCTGTCCTCCGTGGTTGCAACCTCATCGTAAGTCACCATCCGCTCATGTTCCATCCCGTGAGTTCCTTTACAGGGAAGACCCATGTGGAACGTGCCATACTGAAGGCCATCAAGAACGACATTGCCGTCTATGCCTCCCACACCAATCTCGATGTGGCTGATGGTGGTGTGAATTTCAAGATTGCCGAGAAGTTGGGTTTGCAGAAGGTGGAGTTCCTCTCTCCCAAAGGAACCTACACCAGTGGTAACAAGGAACTGACATCAGGAGAGGGTGTCATTGCATCACTGCCAGCAGCGATGTCCACCAGAGAATTCATGGAGCATGTGAAGGAAGTGTTCCATCTCAAGTCACTTCGTGTCAACAATGCTAATCCTAAGACCGTTAAGCGTGTAGCGCTTTGTGGCGGCAATGGTGCATCGTTGATTCCGCAAGCCATCGAAAAAGGCGCAGACGTGTTCATCACCGGTGAAATTGGCTATCATCGTTTCTTTGGTTTTGAGAAAGAAATCCTGTTGTTGGAAACTGGACATTATGAGAGCGAACAATACACCATTGAACTGTTGCGTGACATCATTACCAAGTTTGCTCCTTCGCTTCACGTTTGTAAGGCAGAAACGAACATCAATCCAATCATATATCTATAATCATTTAAAATAATAATGGCAAAAAAGAAAGAGAATCCAGCAGAGATGCCTGTGGAAGAAAGATTGAAGAATCTTTTCCAGTTGCAGACCATCTTGACTGAGATTGACCGCATTCGCACTTTGCGTGGTGAACTTCCCCTTGAGGTGGAAGACCTTGAGGACACGATTGAAGGTCTGAAAACCCGCATCAGTAAGACAGAAGCCGAGATGGCAGATCTTCGTGCAAAGATTAATGAACATAAGGGTAAAATAGAGTTAGCTAATTCACAGCTTGCCACCTACAAGGAGCAGATGGATAACGTGCGCAACAATCGTGAGTACGATTTGTTGAACAAGGAAATTGAATTCCAGACGTTGGAAATTGAACTTTGCAACAAGCGTATTCGTGAAGCACAATCTCTCGAGAAGAACCGGGAGGAGGCACTCGCCCGCAGTCAGGAAGAACTGGAAGGACGTATGCAGGACCTTGAAGTGAAGAAGAACGAACTCGATGAAATCGTGGCAGAGACAAAAGCTGACGAGGAGAAACTTCGTGAGAAGGCAAAGAATCTGGAAACGCTCATCGAACCACGTTTGCTCCAAAGCTTCAAGCGCATCCGCAAGAATAGCCGTAATGGTCTCGGCATCGTGTACGTGCAGCGTGATGCTTGTGGTGGTTGCTTCGCTAAGATTCCACCACAGCGTCAACTTGATGTGCGCATGCGCAAAAAGGTGATTGTTTGTGAATATTGCGGTCGCATCCTGATTGACCCAGAGCTGGCAGGTGTGAAGCCCGATGCTCCTGTAGAGGAAAAGCCAAAACGCCGTTCACGCCGCAAGAAGGAAGAAGAGTAAGTTCTGATGGGCGATACTCTCGCTCCGGAACTTATAAGATTTCTCCATACAAGGGTATGTCTTTCATGAAGGCATACCCTCCGTTTTTTATGTCCACTTGACAGCAGTAGTGCTTCAATCCATTGCTTACCACCAGCCACTCCACCTCCAGCACCATGTTGTACCGGCAAATTTGTTCAAACACCCGTTGCGTGATCTCCACATCGGGACGTTTGTATTCCACAATCATTAAGGGTTTCATGCCTTCCTGCCGATACACCACAGTGTCGCATCTACGGCTCATGCCATTAAGCGTCACAGCCACTTCATTCGCCATCAATGTTTTGGAATAACCTTTCTGTTCTATCAGGAAATGCACAAAATGCTGTCGCACCCATTCCTCTGGAGTGAGTGCAACAAATTTCTGGCGAAGTATGTCCAATATCTTCACCATTCCATTCTGTTTTTTGATATTCGCCTCAAATGGCGGTAAATTCAGTGGCTGCATCAAACAAGGATTCTTACATCTTGTAGAATGAACAACAAGGAATGTGTTGTCATGTCACCACTGGATTTTGATGGCAGAGAATTTCTCGGGATAGCGTGTGTAAATCATGTTGATGAGGTCGGAGGTGAGATGAAGTTCGGTTTGGCGACCAGGTGTGTAGCCCTCTCGCCATATCTGTCTGAAGCTGACATATACTCCCGAATCATGTACATAGAACTTGATGTGCTTGTTGTCATCATTGGGGTCTTTTTCTGTGTAATGATAGATGCAGGAACACTCCGCACCCTTAACGGGGCGTAGGCAATGATACCATGTATCCACCTTCTTCCCGCTGACATCGTCGAGAATTTCATTTGCCAACTCAGTTGCAGCCTGTTCGCTCTCTGTTTCCAGTAAAATCTTCATGGTTTATAGGTTTTGTTATTGCAAAGATATAGCTTTTCAATTTAAATAAAGAAAAAAAGTGAAGATTTTTGTCACTAATCACTTAAATTTCTTATCTTTGCCGTATGAAACTACCCAATTTGTTCAATCCATCCAACGATATGGCACTGGCATCCCATGTGCGAGAATATGTGCCTCCTAAACGTATCCAGCAGATGGAAGCAGATTTAGAAGCGCTGGCTGCTGTGTGGGAAGGCACAATGTATTCAGGTCCATGGGGATGGAGCCTTGCCACCAAACGTCGGTATGAACGGATGGGGGTGCCTGTGGAAATGTTACCGTCAGACGCGTGGATAGAGGAGGTGAGGAACTTGTCGAGCAGGGAATATGCTTGTGAGTACATCAAGGAGCTGTTAGAAGAATTCCAAGATGAGAGATTGTTGGGCGATGGGATGTTTTTTTGCAAAGATGTGTCAACTCTCAACTCTCAACTCTCAACTCTCTGCCCTCAACTCTTAACTCTCAACTGTCAACTGTCAACTGTCAACTGTCACCTCATCTTCAAATCCCCTTGGTCATCATCAGGAAGAGGTGTGTTTGTGGATAAGATGGCAGATGGTAAATGTCAGATGTCCACACTCAAGCGACTGCAAGGTTTCCTTTCCTCGCAAGGAGGCTTTGTGGTGGATAGGTTTTATGAAGATAAGGTGCTTGACTTTGCGATGGAGTTTTTTGTGCATGAAGACCATACTGTGGAGTTCTTGGGATGGTCTGTGTTTCATGCAGGGGAGAATGGAGCGTATGGGTATAATTATGTGGAGAGTCAGGAGGAACTGCTGCGACGCATCGATGTGGATGACACCTTGCTGCATAGGCTCATTGCCTATCACAAGGAGCACCTTGCAAAGACTGCCTATCGCGGTCCCGTCGGTATTGACATGCTCAAGACAATGGATGGCAGCATCCATCCTTGTCTCGAAATCAACTTCCGCATGAACATGGGCATCCTTGCCTTGCTGCTGTTTGAACAATATGGTTCGAATGCAACTGTGGCATTGACACCTGAACGTGAGCACGGGTTTCAAGCACAAGTGGATGAAGGACGGCTGATGATAACATTCCGGTCTTGATGAGTGATTGATTCATAAACTGAAATAAGAACACAATATGAAAAAGAACCTGTTGATGCTCCTTTGGGGAGCGTGTTTGCTGACAGCTTGCAGCGGTCAGCCAATTGGTGAGAACGCCAGCGTGACCACCTATGTGTATGCTGAAAAGGATGGCTCGGAATTGAAACTGGATGTGTATATGGATTCCACAGCCTTGATATCCAACACAAAATATCCCGTATTCATTTTCTCCTTTGGTGGTGGTTGGGAAAATGGCAAGCGTGAGGATGGGGCTGCACTACTCAATGATTTTGCTCATCATGGCTACATAGGTGTGGGCATCGACTATCGGTTGGGCATTCGTCAACTGAAAGAAGAGGGCGTGAATGTGCTCGATTCCACCCAGTTTGCTTCGTCTTACTCGAAAGCCATCACGATGGGCGTTGAAGATATCTTTGATGCCACCCGTTACATCATTGACCACGCTGCTGAGTGGAATGCCGACACCAGCCGCATCGTTGTCTGTGGTTCGTCAGCGGGAGCTACCAACTCCCTCACAGCTGAGTATCTCATCTGCAATCAACATTCGATGGCAACATCCCGATTGCCTAAGGGTTTCAATTATGCTGCAGTCATTCCCATTGCTGGTGGTGTGTGGTTGAAGGATACCGACACACTCATCTGGCAGCAGAAGCCCTGTCCCGTTTTGGCATATCATGGCACGGACGACCAACTCGTTCCTTATGACCATTTGGTGCTCCCGGAGGGGGCTTTTGGTGGCTTCGGTCCCCTCTACTATATGCCGCAACTGCAGCAGATGCAGGTGCCCCATTTGTTCCACACATATCTGAAAGGCGACCACCTAGTGTCTGCCATGCATAATAGTCCTACGGCTCGAACAGAGATGCTCGCCACATTGGAACGCATCCTTGACCATCACGCACCTCTGTCGCTTACCATCACAGAGGAACATTATGGCGAAGCACCTACCTTTGGCAATCTCTTTGGTGCAATGGGACAATTAGGCATCAAGTGATGCTTGTTCTGTTACTCAACTTTCGCAAGAAATGATTCCCTTATTTCTTCTTCTTTTTCTTGCTTTTTCCAGATGCTTTTGACGTGCCCTTCACATCACGGTTGATGAGTTGTGGCACATTGATGTGCTTAGGTAGTTCAAAAGTGGGCTTTTCCTCTTGAACAGCCGTGCTTTCGTTGCCCAGACGGTCAATGGCGGTGACAGCATAGTGGCGCACTTTCTGTGCACGGGCATTGAGTTGCCACTGGGTATCTGTGAGACGTGCTGCCAGTAGGGTTTCTGCTTTTGTCACATCGACGGGATATACGTTGGAACCATAGACATTATACAACAGATAGTTGGAACGGTCTGATGGAGTAGAAAGGGGACTTTTCCAATGGAGAATGCCACCTTCATATTTAATGGAAGTGGGGGCAGACGGTGCGATGGTGTCACCCATCCATGTCATGCGGGCAGTGAGGGCAGGATAGGGGAAGAACTCGTCGCAGGTGGTGTCGTAGATGCCCTTGCAGTTGTTGGTGAAAAATTCGCCTCGATAAAAGGCGATGCCACCAATGCAGGAGTTGCGTGCAGTGTGCATCTCGGCACGCACTTCGTTGAGCGTCCAACGTCCCTCGCGAGGGTCGAGAAAGTAGATGCCAAGTCCTGGGCAGATGGGGTGTCCGTTAGCCATTTCTGCCCATTGGAACAGGAAGGGGTAGTAGTTGTTGCCCGTGAAATACATCATGGGGAAAAGGAGATCCTGCCAGTCCTCTTTCAGCCATAAGATGGGGTCTTGCCACACGGCATTGTATCCGTTCCAACCTCCAGCACTGTAACGGCTTGTATCTTTGTATTTCCCGATAGGCGAACTGCTCAGTTTCACCCATGGCTTGATGGGCTTGACCACATCGTGAACGCGGCGGACAATACGGGTGATATTTTCTCGCTTCCAATCAGCCTTGCTCTGAGAAGAAGAACGTGGGTAGAGGTTCTCGTCAGAGAAATTGTAGATGGATTCTGGATAGCGGATGTAGTCAAGAGAGATGCCATCCACATCGTAATTCTCCACAATCTCCTTGCAGATGCTGGCAATGTAGTCGGCAGTCTCAGGCTTTCCTGGAATCATGAACATCTCACCTCCCTTGGCAGTCTTGACAAGCTCTGGATGCTTCTTCATGATGGAGGCTGAGCCATAGCCTCGTTGCCGTTCTTGTGTGCCGATGGGAATGCACACCACCCAGGCATGCAGTTCCATACCTCGTTTGTGACATTCCTCGATGCAGAATGCCAGAGGGTCATAGCCAGGACTCATGCCGTGCTTGCCTGTGAGGGAGAGTTCCCAAGGCTCGATTTTAGAAGGGTAGAGGAGGGCTGCACGTACACGTGTTTGGAAAATGACAGTGTTGATGTTGGCACGCTGATAGTTGTCAAGAATGCGGATCAGTTCCTGCTTCTGTCGTTCACGGCTTGCCGTGTCGGTCGCTTTGATGCGAGGCCAGTCAAGACCTCCGATGGTGGTGAGCCACACGGCACGGGTTTCGCGCAGCGGATGTTCTTTTTCGTAGAGGTGTTGGGGACGAATTTCTTTTGTTGGTTGTGCAAGGAGAATTGTAGTGACAAGACTCAAAAATGCCCACAAAAGAAATGCTTTATATTGATTAGTCATTATTAACATTAAATTTTTTGCAAAGGTAAGTATTTTTCCTTACTTTTGCTCTCAAATTGAAAGAATAAAATTAAAATGTTTACATTTATTGTATCTTTATTGCTCCTCGTTTTGGGATATGTTCTCTATGGAGCATTCGTAGATAAAGTTTTTGGTGCAGACCCGCAACGACAGACTCCTTGTTACACCTCTCGGGATGGTGTGGATTATATGCCAATGCCAACTTGGAAGGTGTTTCTTATTCAATTTCTGAACATTGCAGGCACAGGCCCTATTTTCGGTGCCATTCAGGGCATTCTGTTTGGTCCTGCCGCTTACATATGGATTGTGCTGGGTTGTGTTTTTGGAGGAGCTGTGCACGACTATATGTCGGGTATGATTAGCTTGCGCAAAAACGGTGCCAGCCTGCCTGAGATAGTGGGTGATGAACTGGGCTCGGCTGCCCGTCTTTCCTTGCGTGTCATGTCACTGGTGCTGATGATTTTGGTGGGAGCAGTGTTTGTGACCACTCCCGCAGGATTGCTTGCCAACATGATTGGTGGCGATACCATGTTGGGACAGAATGTCTTTTGGATTGTCATCATCTTTGTTTATTATCTGCTGGCAACCTTGGTGCCAATCGATAAACTGATTGGACGCATTTATCCTATCTTTGGTGTGGCACTGCTCATCATGGCTGTGGGACTTTGCTACGGCATCTTTGCCAATGCGGGTAACATGCCTGAAATCACTGATGCCTTCATGAATCACCATCCTACCAGCACGATGCCTATCTTCCCCGGACTTTGCATCACGATTGCCTGTGGTGCTGTGAGCGGTTTCCATGCCACACAAAGTCCGATGATGGCACGATGCCTGAAGAACGAGAAACACGGACGTCCTATCTTCTATGGTGCCATGATTACAGAAGGATTTGTGGCATTGATATGGGCAGCGGCTGCCATCAAGTTTGCTGATTCCTTTGATGTGACCAAGTTTGGTATGACAGGCGATGAGGCTCCTTACGCTAAGCTTTGGGCGCTGATGACCAATGGCGGCACCAGCAATCCTAATCCAGCTGTGTTGGTCAATGTCCTTTGTTCCACATGGCTTGGCAAGGTTGGAGCCGTGTTGGCTGTCTTGGGTGTTGTGGCTGCTCCTATCACCAGTGGTGACACCGCTTTGCGCAGTGCTCGCCTGATTGCTGCTGACTTCATGCGCTACAAGCAAGACAAGATTTACAAGCGCCTCATTCTTTCCTTGCCCATTTTTATTTTAAGCGGTGTGCTTATGTTCATCAATTTCGATGTTCTGTGGCGTTACTTTGCATGGTTCAATCAGAGCCTTTCCGTGTTCACCTTATGGGCCATCACGGTGTGGCTGACCAAACGTGGTGCAACGGAGGGCACATTCAAATATGGTTACCTCGTGTCGCTGGTTCCCGCTGTGTGGATGACGATGGTTTGCTCCACTTACATACTCATTGCCCCTGAAGGTTTCCAACTTCACAACTTCATTGCCTATTTGCTCGGTGGCATCGTCACGGTGGGTGTGTTGGTGTGGTTTATTCTTTGGGCTAAAAAACAGTATGTACGATGAAACGCTACATCTGGCAACCCATTGCCTTCTTTGCCGCAGGATTCGGATTCTACATCTACAACGGCATCACATGGAACACTTGGCTCACCTATCTGCCACATATCCTCGGCTATGCAGCCATTTGCGGAGCATTGGCGTGGGCACTTTACAGGAAGGACAAATATACATCTAATTGAACACTGAACAATTGATAATTCTAAAGATATGAAGAAAATCGTTTTTACACTCATCTTTGCCCTAGTTGGCATCAGCAGTGCATTCGCACAGTTTGAAAAAGGCAAGTACTATCTGGCAGCTACCACCAATTCGGGCGGCTTCTCCTACAGCAAGGCCCATAAGGCTCGCTTCAACCTTGGTGTAAACGGAGGCTATATGTTCGAAGAAGCATGGATGGGCATTGCTGAGGTAGGCTTTGACTATCACAACTCCGACATGCAGACCTTCTATGTGGGTGGTAAGCTCCGCTATCTCATTGAGCAGAACGGACTCTTCCTTCAAGCTGGTGCCAAGTTCGTGCATGGAGCGCCAAACTTTAATGATGTGCAGATTACTCCAGAAGTGGGATATTGCTTCTTCCTCAATCGCCACTTGACGATTGAGCCATCTCTCTACTACGATGTGTCGCTCTCCGATTTCTCCGAAAAGAGTGAGTTTGGTGTGAAGGTAGGTCTTGCTTGGTATTTCGAAAACAGCAAAAAGCCTTCTGACTATATTAAGAGAAAAAAGAAGTAACCCAAATCCTGGAGTGACGAAGTGAAAGAAGTTAACGACGATACTCTAGAAATGAAAGAATGAAAAATGAGTAATAGATACTCCATGATAACTGCCACAATTCATTCCTCATTCCTAATTCAGAATAACTCTCAACTGTCAACTTTCAATTGTCAACTAATATGTTAAGCGTAGAAGAACTCAACGATAGACTCATCGACCTCGCATTTGCAGAAGACATCGGCGATGGCGACCACACCACGCTCTGCTGCATCCCTGCCGATGCCTACGGCGAGAGCAAGCTTCTCATCAAGGAGGAAGGCATCTTTGCTGGCGTGGAGATAGCCAAGGAAGTGTTCCGCCGCTTCGACCCCACGATGGAGGTGGAAGTGTATATACAGGATGGCGCCCATGTGAAGCCCGGTGACATCGTTATGTCCGTCAAGGGTAAAGAGCAGAGTCTCCTTCAGACAGAACGTCTCATGCTCAACATCCTGCAGCGCATGAGCGGCATCGCTACGATGACTCACAAGTATCAGCAGGCACTCATCGATGCAGGCACTAAGACCCGTGTGCTCGACACGCGCAAGACCACGCCCGGTATGCGTATGCTGGAGAAGGAAGCCGTGAAGATTGGTGGTGGCATGAACCACCGCATCGGACTCTTCGACATGATTCTGCTGAAGGACAACCACATCGACTTTTGCGGAGGTGTTCACAACGCCATCTCCCGTGCTAAGCAATACTGCAAAGACCATGGGAAAGACCTCAAGATAGAGTGTGAGGTGCGCAACTTCAAGGAACTTGACGAAGCCCTTGCCGAGGGTTGCGACCGTATCATGTTCGACAACTTCACCCCTGCTGACACCGAGAAGGCAGTCAAAATAGTGGCAGGTCGTGCTGAAACCGAATCCTCTGGCGGCATCACCTTCGACACGATGATTCCTTACGCCAAGGCTGGTGTTGACTTCATCTCCTTCGGAGCCTTGACACACAGCGTCAAAGGACTCGACATGAGTTTCAAGGCAGCAGGGAGCGATAAACTCATTATAAAATAAGTGAAAAGTGAAGAGTGAAAAATCTAAGTTACTTTTGCTAACGAGAGACTATCCGAATGGCAGGTAACTTGGATTTTTCACTTTTTATTTTTCACTTATCATTCTTGGATTCTCCTTTGCAGTTCCTCCAAGAATTGTGCAGCATGTCCGCCATCCATCTGGGCATGGTGAAACTGGAAAGAGATGGGGAGGGTTGTCTTGAACCAACCATGCTTGTAGCACCCCCATGCGAGGAAGGGATTGTTGAAGATGCCGCTGTATTGGTTCACGATGCAATCAAGTTCCGTTTCCACCATCGCAGATGTGCCGACAATCATCGCCTCCTCATTCGTGATGTCGCTGCAAGTCTCAGCTGCCTTCTGAGTAAGTGCATCATATTCGTGGCTGAACTGCGTTAAATCATCGCTGAAGGGGATGTCGCAAGTGCTGATGCCCCCTTTGCTATTCTTCACAATCACATTGATGGCCAGACGGTCGTATCTGAACAGTTTCCCCTGTTCGGGCAAAAGATGGAACTTATCCATCTGGCTTGCTGCCTTGCCGATGCACCAGCACAAGAGCATGTTGAACTTCAAGCCCCTCCGTTTGCTTACCTTATATAGATGCGTCACATCGAAAGTCTTGACAAGCGTCACCATCGGCATCGGCGACTGCATCCACATCTCGAAAGCCTGCGCCCTGCCTGTGTCCTTGGGATTAATCTCCTGTTTCATCGTTGATTGCCTCCATGTCCTCAAAATCCATCTCCTTCAGTGTCTTCTGAAACTCCTTGTGGGGGTAGAACTGAACCTTTACCTTATACACGCTCTGGCTTCCCAACTCGTCGGGCGTTGCCGCACAATGTGCATTAAAGGTAGGTTTGAGGGTACCGATGCCTGCCACCTGCACGCTGTGCCCCAACATCAAATAAGAGCGTAGCCGGTTAGACATTGCTTCGACGATTCCTTTCACTTGGGCAGAGGAAACACCCTGTGCCACAACGCACTCTTTCACAAAGTCTTCAAAGGGGATTGGTTCATAACTGAACTGTTGCATGACCCAGGCCTCCTGCATGGTGCCATCGGGTTTGAGAATCTTCTTTCTCCTTTTTCTGTATGGTATTGACATGGTTTAATAATGGAGTTTATGGTTGAACATTCTGTTTCGTTCTGCAAATCTACTCATAAATCGTGACATGTGCAACACTTTCATTCGATTTTCCCTTATTCCAGTGTCTCAAAATCGATGTGCCCCACACCGATTGACCGACATGCCCCACATCGATTGACCGATGTGGGGCATGTCGATTTTGAGCCTATGCCTTTTCTCCTTGAGTATTGGCTTAACTACTTAACTACTGACTATTTAACTACTTCAGAAAGTCGAGTATTACACGTGGTGCTCCATTAGGGGTTAGCACTCAACCATTCCAGCCGCACCCCGTCTTCTCGCCCATTGCTATCGAGGTGTCTCACCCATACAGGTGTTGGTGTCTCACCCATACACGTGTTGGTGTCTCACCCATACACCCAACGGTGTCTCACCCATACACACAATGAGGTCTCACCCACAGAATATGTAGGGGCATTAATAATAATTATATGTACACGCAAGGCTGGATGTTCTGTGTTTTTGGGTGTAAAAAATAAAAAAAATAGGGAAAGGATGCTTATCGTTATATTTTTTTGTAACTTTGTACCAAAATACTTTCCCATGTACAAGAACAACCGAAAAGAACTCCTGTTCAAGGCTGCCTTCAAGCAGTTTGTCACAAAACAGTTTGACGGAGTGTCCATTAGTGACATAGAGGAGGAGAGTGGTCTCAGCCGGGGCGCCATCTTCTACTACTGCAAGTCCAAGCTTGACCTGTACAAGCAGGCGGTGGCGCATTATATTGTAAATGCGCAAGATCCCCGGCAGAAGATATCGGCAATTGAA
>JAILDV010000022.1 GCA_024688885.1 Bacteroidaceae bacterium
GACCCATAGCCCATTGCGCCAATCGCCTCACCTGTTTCCTTTAATTCAATAGCCCAAGTATTGGTTGCATCATTGAATACGGTGCGGATAATCTCCAGACTTTCCTCCACACTCTTATGTGGCGGCCAGCCTGCACGAGGACCCACCTCCGGATCGGAAGCCCATTTTAAAAGTATTTCTGCATCCGATTCGCGCCAAGGGCGCAATATGATACGATTTGTCTCCATTGTTAATTCATTTTATTGGTATTGTCTACTGAGAATCCTTTTGCGCAGGCACTTTACAGCGGGCTTGTAATAATCTATCTCCATCGTTTCAAGGGTGCGCTTCAACTCGTCCATCAGTTCTGGATAGAAAGTACACATACGGTAGGCGAGTTTCATGCAGAGCGTTTGGATGCCGGGGAACTCCTCGATGCTGACCATGTGCTCGAAACAGAAGTCGAGGAAATCTGTCCGAAGGTCTTCCTCGTTCATTTTCAGTCGCTCGATGATATTCAGCGTCAGCCGCCTCACAGACGAATTATCTGTCTGCATGGTTTGGTTTATCAGTTCATTGAGTATCGTCTGCAGTTCCGACAACTCTTTGTCTGTGGCTTTGGTCAGTCCCCATAAGGCACTCCTTGCCACGCGATAGTCAGAATCGAACACATATCGTTGTGCAAAACCGAGGAAATCGCCCGCAGCCCTGACTTCCTGATATATCTCCTGAGCTCCACCCTCGCTGAACGTCAGTTTCAGTCTCTCGCTTGTTATCGCCATATCATATTAATTTAGCTTTCTAATTTTTCCCAAATCGACTGCAAAGGTACGCTCTTCCGCACACTTCGCCAAATATCTGGGATATTCTGCAGGGTTTTGTGACGAATGACAAGATTATTTCGTACCTTTGCATCCCGTATGAACAAAGGTCGCAAAGAAACATTAACGACGCGCATCATCAGCACCACGTTCATGGTGGTGGCATTAGCGGTGTTCAAACCCTTCGGACTGGATGCGTGGCAGTGGCAGGCATACGTGCATCTGATGGTGTTAGGGGTGATGGGAATCTTGATCTGCATGTTGACCGATGCCATCTTGAAATATGTGATCAAAAAGCCGAGATCGTACGATAAGGGTGTCAGCTACATCATCCGTCGCAATCTTTGGTTTCAGTTCGTCAACACACCACTCGTGTCATTGGGCATCTGCCTCTATCGTCATTTTGTGTTGAGTGACAGGGTTGGGGGTAACCAGCTTTCAATCGTCAATTTCCTTGAAACCCTTATCATCATCGCCTTCTGCTCTTTTGCCATCGGACTATACTGGCGCTTCAAGTTCCGAAACAAGTATCTGGCGATGGAACTGGAAGAAACGAGACTGCTGAACGAAGAACTGAGAAAGATACAGGAGCCTGAGCATTCATTGCCTATAGAAGTGAAAACACCAAATGAAAAGCACCGTCCGCAGGAACTCACGCTTACTGGCACGACCAACGAATCGGTGACTCTCCAAGTTTCCCACCTATTATATATAGAGGCCGTTGGCAACTATATGAAGGTCAACTATCTCCACAACGAGCAAGTGCGTACCGACATGCTTCGTGCTACGATGAAACTGATGGAGGAAACGTTGCAGGACTATCCGATGATTGTCCGCTGCCATCGTGCCTTTCTGGTCAACCTTGGTCAGGTCGAGCAGATTGTATCTCATGCCGGCTCCACCCAGTTGCTTATCAAGCACTGCCACGAATCCCTCCCCGTCTCACGTAGCAACATGGCTCAAGTCAAGGCTGCCATTACTTCTACAAGATGAACAATTCGAATCCTAAATAAAGACAATGTGAATATTGAGGAAGTATAGCGGGTGTTGACACTCATCGGGTGTAATAGTATAAGAATAACTCTTTAGCAAATGATAAAAGATATTATTTTAGTTGGAATCGGAAGTGGTATTGGTGGAGTCTGCAGATACCTCATATCACTGACAATGGGGCATGCAGGCAATGGTTTCCCATGGGGCACATTCACGGCTAACGTTGCAGGGTGTCTATTGATAGGACTCCTGTGGGGAGTGACAAGCCGTTTCCAAAACTTGTCTCCCGCATTCTCCCTGCTTCTCATGGTGGGATTCTGTGGTGGCTTCACCACATTTTCCACTTTCTCAAAAGAAGGTCTGGCCATGCTGCAGGCCAATAATTACATCCTCTTCACACTATATGCATTAGGGAGTGTGATATTGGGAATCGTGGCAGTGGGATTAGGATATATTGCAACAAAGTAATTGGAGTTATGAGGTGGACAGTACTGGTGGATAATCGCAATTATGTTGACCATCTTCTATAACTTCTATAACTACGAAAAAGAGAAAAATTAATAAAGATATAAGCGTATGATACTTTTGAGTTTTGACACAGAAGAGTTTGATGTGCCTCGTGAACACGGTGTTGACTTCACCTTGGAACAAGGCATGGCAGTGTCGAAGGTGGGCACCAACCGCATTCTCGACATCTTGAAGCAGAATGGTGTCAGGGCAACCTTCTTCTGTACGGGAAATTTCGCGGAAAACGCCCCCGAAGTGATGCAGCGCATCATGGCAGAAGGGCATGAGGTGGCATGTCACGGAGTGGACCATTGGCAACCCCAAGACACCGACTTCGCCCGTTCGAAAGAGATTGTCGAGCGTGTCACGGGCCGCAAGGTCTATGGCTATCGTCAGCCCCGTATGTTTCCCGTGGTGGAGTCGGAAATCAAGAGGGTGGGGTGTACCGCTACAACTCATCGCTCAACCCAGCCTTCATTCCTGGTCGTTACATGCACCTTTCCGAGCCGCGCACATGGTTCATGAAAGACGGCGTGATGCGGATTCCCGCATCCGTCACGCCGCTCATCCGTTTCCCCCTGTTCTGGCTTGCTCTCCACAACCTGCCTGAAGGGCTGTACCACTGGATGGTGCGCCGCGTGCTCAAGAGCGACGGCTACTTCGTCACCTACTTCCACCCGTGGGAGTTCTTCGACCTGAAAGAGCACCCCGAATTCAAGATGCCCTTCATCATCCGCAACCACAGCGGTCAGCAGATGTGCCAGCGTCTTGACCGCCTCATCAAAATGCTTCTGGCACACAGCCATGAATTCATCACCTACAACGAATTTGCAGAAAAAGTACAGCCATGATTAGATTAGCCACAGTTTCACCCTGTTACAACGAGGAGGATGTGCTGCGCCATAGCGTGGAAAAACTCACCTCACTTTTCCAGCGCATGATAGCCGATGGGCTCATCACGAGAGACTCCATGATGGTGTTTGTCAATGATGGCAGCCGCGACGGCACGTGGGAGTTGATTCGTCAGCTCCATGCAGAGAACCATTTCGTGCGTGGCATCAACATGTCGCGCAATGTCGGTCACCAGAATGCCATCATGGCAGGCTTGATGACCGCCCGCGGGTGGACAGACGCAATCATCACTCTCGATGTCGACCTGCATGACGACATTGAGTGCATTCCCAAGATGGCCAAGGAATTTGAGGCTGGCTACGACATCGTCTATGGTGTGGAGGTGTCACACGAAGCCGACGGGTTCATGAAGAAATTCACCGCCCAGACCTTCTATAAGATACAGACAACCATGGGTGTGGAGAATGTGTACAATCATGCCGATTTCCGTCTGATGAGCCGCCGTGCCCTCGACATGCTCTCCACCTACAAGGAACACAACCTCTACCTGCGCGGACTCATTCCGTTGATTGGGTTGAAACACACCACTGTTGACGACGTCATCAGCGAGCGCAATGCAGGCAAGTCAAAAAACATCTTCCAGAAGATGCTGAATCTTGTCTTCAACGGCATCACCGCCTTCTCCGTGCGTCCCCTCTATGCCATCTACCACATTGGCATCATCTTCCTGATTGTGGCATTCATCGTAGCCTGTTACGTAGGCTATTCCATTCTGTTTGGTCACATAGAGCCAGGTTGGGCATCCCTCATGCTCTCCATCTGGATTGTAGGCGGTTTCATCCTCATCTCCATGGGCATTGTGGGCACCTACATCGGACAGATCTACAGCGAGGCGAAACGTCGCCCGCTCTATCACATTGCAGAAATACTCGCCTGACTCCGAAACGGATATGGTTTTACAGCTTGCCAGCCAAGGCAATCACCTTCTGCTTGGTCTCTTCCGTCTTCTGCTCGTCAATCTTGGCAGTCACAGCACCCATGTTCTCTGTGCTCCAATAGTTGCAGATGTCGCGGAATTCAGCAGTGGCACCGTCATACACATTGGGTGAGTAGGAAGACATGAGCAGAGCCATCTTCTTCACCTTGGCAGGTTTGTTCACGCAGTACATGCGCTGAATGGGCGCCTGAACCTGTGCACATAGCGTGAAATAATAGATAGGAGCAGCCAACACCAACGCTTCAGCTTCAGCCATCAGCGGATACAGCTCCTGCATGTCGTCCTTCTGAATGCAGGCACCATTGCCCTTGTTGTGGCAATACTCGCAAGCCAGACAGCCCGCAATCTTCTTCTTCGACACATTCACCAGTGTCACCTCATGACCGGCAGCCTCAGCAGCCTTCTTATACTCTTCCGCCATCCAGGCGGTGTTGCCGTTCGCACGTGGCGAAGCCTGTAAAATCAAAACTTTCATAGTTGTGTTAGTTTAGTTGATGATTGTTTGTTCTGCTTTTCTATCATATGGTCTCTTTAAGAAATCCATTTGCAAAAGTACAAAGAATGATCGTAACAATCAAATGTTTTTCTGGAAAAGTTGTTGTTGGGATGGAATGGAAAGACTGATTTGTGTCATGGGTTTCGTCTTTCCTCCAAAAAGAAAAAGCTGTCCGTCACGTCATTGCTACGTGGCGGACAGCCGTCCTAATGGTCAACTTTCAACTGTCAACTGTCAACTGCCTCACTCCTTCACGTCGAGCGCCTCGCCAGCACTCTCCAGTGCAAGGTCGTCAACCATGTCCTTGAAAGCCTTGCCGGGGAAGAACATCACCTTCTTCACCTTCACGGTCTTCAGTGCCTCGTCGCCATCAAGGTCTTCGAGGTTCTTCACCGTCTTGGAGGTGAACACAGGCTTGAACGAACCGAAGTCGCCCATCTTCACGCCGTGGCCCAGTCCCATGTAGAGCACCAGACGGTTCACCAGCGCGTCGATGACCGCACGGGTCTGCGCAGGGTTCACGCCACACGACTGGCTGCACTCGTTCACGAGCTGTCCGAACTTCACTTGTGGATAAGTCAGCTGTCTGAGCTTATACACCTCTGGTTTCTCTTCGCGATAGGTGAGAGTCACCTTCGCCTTGCGATACTGTAATCCCATAATTTTCTCCTTTCTTTTTTAATGGGGGTTCATAATAAAGTTAACTAACACTTGGTTTAATTCACAATTCATTGCTGTCCACTAAAAATTGCCAAGCGTTCTTTGAAATGATTGAAATATAGTTAGTTACAGAGATTTTTTGAGTCAACGGACTTGATTTTGTATCTTTGCAGCCAAAATGGTTTGCATATGTATCAATACAAGTACGTTTTCGCTCAACTGATAGCGTTTCTCGACAGGAATCACTTCAATTATCTTGTTCGCAAGTATG
>JAILDV010000025.1 GCA_024688885.1 Bacteroidaceae bacterium
TTGTTTCTCTTGTGCCTGCATCCCAAGCACACTCAGGCATAATGCCATCAGGAAAAGAGTTTGCTTTTTCATATTGTTATTGTTTTTTTGTTGTCTTCTACCTCTATATTACCCATTTGTGTCAAAATGTATAATCAAAGGAGCAACTTTTTTACATCAATGTCGCATTTTTAACATTTCGTGCGACAAAGAACTGATAGGGCATTGACGTTTTCATCGGTATCACTCATTAATCAATATCTTCCCGTCCTGCGTCATGCCCTCCACACTGATATACATCTCCTCGCACGTGGAGTTGTTGAAGAACTCCACTTTGGCTTTGCCCTCGGCATCGGTGGTGATGTCCGGCTGCCACCAGATGGTGCGGCGGAAGTCCGCCATGGGGGGAATCACGCTGTAGTCCTCCGTCTTGAACGTGGAGGCTTGGTTGAAGCCTTGGAAGTAAGTGTGGCGAAGACCTTTGTTGCTCTCGGTGCTGTATCTGACATGTGTGTAGATATATATGATGACCTCTGTCCCCGACGGAGAGGACGGAACAATATATAGACTCTTGATGTCACTCATGAACATGGGGAAAAACTGGACAAAAAACGCAGTTCCCGTATCAGAATAGCCAGATGATCCATCTGAGAATGTTTCACCTCTGTCCCTGTTGTCCACAATCCATACGATGGGACGTCCACCATATGCCATGTGACCGCTTCCCATACTAAGAGACCTAACAGGTCCTGGAGGTAACATAACTTTTGGCAAATCTATGCATTCTGGGTTGTTGAACATCATGTTGTTCTTGGCAAGGAACTCGAAAATGGTCGGTTCGGGCCCTCCCCTGTCAAGGATTTTGTCAAGTTCCTTGTCTATGTCGTAGTGAAGCGTTGCGTACTGACGTCCCCACGCCTCGTTCTTGTAATGCCAGTCATCATTAGTGAAGTAGCGTCTCTTCGCCTTCACCGTCACGTTCTGCAGCACGTGGTCTTTTTCCGTGATGGGGATGAACTCGTCTTCTTCACCCAGTTCCTCCCCTAACTTTTTCACGAAGGCGTTCGGTTTGAGCGGATGAAGAATCTCCCGCTCCTCGGGGGTGAGATACCTCGCTTCGGGCGAGAACTGTCTGTCGATGCCCACATAGTAGGTCTTCAGTTTCTCCTTCTTTTCCATCCCTTTCTTCTTCCCGTCCCTCGTCGTGTAGATGCACATCTTCCACTCGTCCGTGACGAAGGGCAACTTGAAGGCATAGTTGCCCTCATTGTCTGTTCTTGCATTGCCGATGAGGCTCTGCCCTTTCTCGTTGTAGAGGATGGCATAAAGATGCACGTTTGAAACGGGGTTGTGTTTGCGGTACGCTTTCAGCTGGCCGTTCAGATAGAACTGGTCCTCTATCGGCTGCGCCTTTCGGAAGGTGTACCGTTCTGACATCAGCCTCCAGTCATATCTGCGCCAGCCCTGCGTCAGCATCAGCAGGTCGGCATTCCTCCTGTGCGCTTCATCGTCTGCCTCGAAGTAGTAATCCACATTGCGGATGTATCCCCTCACTTCTGAGCTTAGCAGCATCCATGTCTTCATGTTCCCCTGCTTGCCGTTCGTCATCGTCTTTGCATCTATCGCTGAGAAGGACAGGTTGGAGTTAGGTTTCGTTTGCAGTTCCAATTCCACCTTGCCGCAGGGCTTCAGCCTCTGTGTGATGGTTGTGACCTGTATGCTGTCTGACTTGTCGGGCTTCGGGCACAGGAAGAAGAGCCTTTCCGCCATAATCGCGCCCCTGCTGTCAAACACCGTCATCTGGTTCACCCCCTCGGGCATTGCCTGCCTGTCCAGCTCTATCTCTATGATTGGGGCTGCGGTAAGGGTGTCACACCGGAAGATGTTTCCGTTATGCATGATGACATAGCCAAGCAGGTTGCCACAGATGCCGTCGCTGCATTGGAGGGTGGCAAGCATCTGCTCGCTCACAGCGTCAACACTGAGTGTGCAACCATCTCTCTTCGCCTCAGGCAGGGGAAAGTACTGCACGCTTCGTCTTGTGCTCTTCTTGAGGTTCCTCATCTGGAAAGTGAGTTTGCCTGTATCGGGCACCAGTTCAAAGACTCCTCTGCCCAAGGTATCCGTCTGAACGGAAGCAAGCACGTCGCCCTTTTCGTTCATCACGAAGCCCTCCCCCTCATGCGGATGCCCGTTGTCATCCACAGCCAGCATCGCCACGCGGCATTTCTTCCCAGCAATGAGGTCACCGCCCTCGGGGTAGAACTTCACGCTGATGGTCTTCAACAGGTCACGCGTGTAGATGCCGTCGTCTATCGCCTTCTGGTAGAGCGAGTCATCGCTGACGCGGTTGTTCGGGTCGCGTGCGTAGTAGAGCATGGTGCGGATGGTCAGGTCGGAGTAGTCACCTTCCTTTGCGGGTTTCTTGAAGACGGGGAACACCCGTGAGAAGACGGCGTTCGTGCCCCAGTTCGTCATGTAGCGCGTGTAGGCACGCACCTCATAGTAGCCCGAGGTGAGCAGGGAGTCCAGCCTGATGTCACCATGAGAGACACCCAAGGAGTCAACGGGGTACTTGCATGTCTTGACGATGTCACCGCTGGGGTTGAGCAGCTCCACGTACAGCACCTTGCTCAAATCCGAGGGATGCCCGGTGTCCGTCCTCGTCACGTATGCCTTGAACCATAGCGTCTCGTTCTCGAAGTAGCCCATGTTGTCGAAGTGCAGGTACACCTTCTCCTGCGGCACCACCTTGTTGAAGTTCATCGCCTTCTGGATATACGACAGGATGCGTGTTGTCTCCTCGCTCTGCGCATGGAGAGGCAGGGCGAGAAGCACAAGGAATAATATGTATAACCAACGCTTCATGGGTTGTTTTTACTTATATAACGAATAAGAGGGGCAAAGTTAAACAAAAATCAATTATTTCTTCATTTTTCAAGTTTTCTTTCTTATTCATTCACCAGCACTTTTCCGTCCTGCGTCATGCCCTCCACACTGATATACATCTCCTCGCACGTGGAGTTGTTGAAGAACTCCACCTTGGCTTTGCCCTCGGCATCGGTGGTGATGTCGGGCTGCCACCAGATGGTGCGGCGGAAGTCCGCCATGGGAGGTATCACGCTATAGTCCTCCGTCTTGAACGTGGAGGCCTGGTTGAAGCCCTGGAAGTAGGTGCGGCGGAGGCCTTTGTTGCTCTCAGAAGAGAATAGATGGTGACAATAGAGATACACAATGATATTAAGTTTTGGGGTGTCAATAAAAGTCCATGCATTCTCAATCGTAGGGGAAATCTTCTCGTTGAATACTATATATATGGATTTTACTTCATCAAGATATACGGGAGAAGACACGGATCTATCATTATTATCTATGACATAGAAGATTCTTTCGGATGTAAAAGCCTTTGTGTCCCTTGGTATATAGTTGTATTTCCCCAATCGGTCTTTCAGTTTTTGGAGGATGAAGTCATGAATATATGGTGCAGGTTCTCCCCTATCAAGAATCTTATCCAGTTCCCTATCCGCATTGTAGTAAAGTGAGGCATATTGTTTCCCGTACTCCTCATTCTTGAAGCGCCAGTTATCGTTGGTGAAATACTTTCTTTTTGCCTTCACCGTCACGTTCTGCAGCACATAGTCTTTTTCCGTGATAGGAATGAATTCGTTTTCTTCCTCTTCTAACTCTTTGAAGGGCTTTTTCACGAAAGTGTTGGGTAGGTGCGGATGTCGGATTTCCGTCTCAATGGGAGTGAGATATCTTGGAACGGGGGAGTATAGCCTGTCGATGCCCACATAGTAGGTCTTCCTCTTCTCCTTTGCCTTGTCCTTCTTCTTGATGTCTCTTGTCGTGTAGATGCACATTTTCCATTCACCGTCCAGGAAAGGCATCTTGAAGGCATAGTTGCCCTCAGCGTCCGTCACGGCATTTCCGATGAGGCTCTGCCCCTTCTCGTTGTAGAGGCTCACATACATGCGCACATTTGAAACGGGGTTGTGTTTGCGGTACGCTTTCAGCTGGCCGTTCAGATAGAACTGGTCCTCTATCGGCTGCGCCTTTCGGAAAGTGTACCGTTCTGACATCAGCCTCCAGTCATATCTGCGCCAGCCCTGCGTCAGCATCAGCAGGTCGGCATTCTGCCTGTGCTCCTTGTCGTCTGCCTCGAAGTAGTAATCCACATTGTGAATATAGCCCCTCACCTCTGAGGACAGCAGCATCCAAGTCTTCATGTTCCCCTGCTTGCCGTTCGTCATCGTCTTTGCATCCATGGCAGAGAAGGACAAGTTGGCGTTGGGGCGTGTCTTCAGTTCCATCTCCACCTTGCCGCAAGGCTTCAGCCTCTGTGTGATGGCGGTGACACGTATGCTGTCTGACTTGTCGGGCTTGGGGCACAGGAAGAACAGCCTCTCCGCCATGATGGCACCCCTGCTGTCGAACACCGTCATCTGGTTCACCCCCTCGGGCATTGCCTGCCTGTCCAGCTCTATCTCCATCAAGGGGGAGGCGGTGAGCGTGTCACAGCGGTAGATGTTCCCGTTGTGCATGATGACATAGCCAAGCATGCTGCCACAGATGCCGTCGCTGCACTGGAGGGTGGCAAGCATCTGCTCGCTCACAGCGTCAACACTGAGTGTGCAACCATCTCTCTTCGCCTCAGGCAAGGTGAAGTACTGCACGCTTCGTCTTGTGCTCTTCTTGAGGTTCCTCATCTGGAAAGTGAGTTTGCCTGTATCGGGCACCAACTCGAAGAGTCCCCTGCCCAGCGTGTCGGTCTTGACGGAGGCGAGCACGTCGCCCCTTTCGTTCATCACGAAACCCTCTCCCTCATGCGGATGCCCGTTGTCATCCACCGCCAGCATTGCCACACGGCACTTCTTCCCCGCAATCAGGTCACCGCCCTCGGGGTAGAACTTCACGCTGATGGTCTTCATCAGGTCATCCGTATAGACACCTTCACCGGCAGCCCGTACATAGAGGGAGTCCAGTGGATCCCGACGGTTGGGCAGCCTGTTGTGGTACGGGATGGTGGCAATGGTCAGGTCTGAGTAGTCACCCTCTGTCTTCGGTTTCTTGAAGATGGGGATGACACGGGAGAACACAGCGTTCGTCCCCCAGTTGGTCATGTAGCGCGTGTAGGCACGCACCTCGTAAAGACCAGAACCCAGAATCGTATCGAGCTTCATCTCCCCGTGCGACTGCCCCAGCGAGTCAATGGGATATTTCAAGGTCTGCAACACGTCGCCAGTCGGGTTGAGCAGCTCCACGTACAGCACCTTGCTCAAATCAGAAGCGTGTCCATCATACGTCCTGGTCACGTATGCCTTGAACCACAGCGTCTCGTTCTCGAAGTAGCCCATGTTGTCGAAGTGCAGGTACACCTTCTCCTGCGGCACCACCTTGTTGAAGTTCATCGCTTTCTGGATATACGACAGGATGCGTGACGTCTCCTCGCTCTGAGCATGGAGACGCAGGGCGAGAAGCACAAGGAATAATATGTATATCAGACGCTTCATGGGTTGTTACTACTTATATAACGAATAAGAGAGGCAAAGTTAAACAAAAAAAGATAGTTTTTTTTGATTGTTATTGTTTTCTATTCACATATTACCCCTTTTTAGGAAAATGTATAATGGAACTCACTTCTTTTTTTCGAGACCAATGCATTTTTAACATTTCGTGCGGCAAAGTTTTCCTATTTTCTGTAATATACTTTCTTGCCATTCTGGATGTAAAGTCCCGTTTTTAGATTGGAGGCATCCACCTGACGGCCTTGCAGGTCGTATATGACAGGGATGTCATCTTTCTCGTCACCTTGTTCCACCTGAGAAATACCAGTGGCAATGTCGCCAACATACTGACCAATGAAGAAGATGCTGCCTGTGGAGCGCTCGCTGATCGTGTAGAAGAACGGACGGCTGGCATGAAAGGCGACCCTACGAGGCTCACCGCTCTCTGATAATCCAACATGAGTGATGGCTGCAGCCTTTGTTCCCTCCTCGTCGAGGTCGATTGAGGCTTTCTGGAATATGTCGCTGATGAAAACAAGCCGGTTCTCAGATCCGAAATTGGGGAATTCGGCTTCTTCTGAAAAAGCTGACTGCATACCCATTTCTTTCAGCACTTGCTCTAACTTTGTACTGCTTTCGGTCTTGATGCGTGGCATTTTAAGGTCCACCATGCAATCTCCATATCCTTGGAACTGCCAGTTATGGCCATCCATCGTTGCAAGCACGTCGGGAATGCTCTTTCCCTCGCGTGGAAGGAAGAGGGTCATCAAGTATGCCCCGTTTCCATAAGGCAGACGCACTGCTTGACAAAGCTCGTTCTCTATATACTGGAACACCTCTTCTTGACTCATCATCGGCACCTGCTCACCTCCATTGAAAGCCTCTTCGCGAGTGTTTACCTTGTTGAACTTCTTTGTCCAGACGCCCTTGAAGTAGAGGGCGTTAAGCAGATAGCTGACAGCTCCGCAGTTGAATGATTCCTTGTTAAAAAACTTGGGAATCATCCCGTGTGTCTTGTCATTTCCCCACTGATTGATGACATCTATCGTCGCGTCATCATAAAAGTTGAGTGACGCAGGAGTGGCGTCATAGTATTTGTTGGCAATATCCACAAAACCTTGTTGCAACTCATAATTCTTTCCCTTGTTTACATAAATGGTGTTCGCCATTTCCGTTGATGTTTCCTTGTCAAGCAAAGAGGTCTCAGTGAGCATCTTACGGCAGAACTGGTTGATGCCATCAGCCCCCATCCCGCCAAAGCCCAACACATCACAAATCTCCTGCTGCGTCTTGCCGGCAGCTCCGTTGTTCACCATGCCCAATGCATAGGTGACGCTCAACGGAGACATGATGCAGTCCTCATTGCCACGTGCTCTGCGGAAGAGGTCGAAAGCAAAGCTGTTGTTGTTCTCCACCAATTGCTTTTCTTCTGTTGTCAACTTGATGTCCTTTCTGGGATTCTCCAACGGTTCACCCATATACTGACCGATGAAGAAGATGCTGCCTGTGGAGCGCTCGCTGATGATGTACAGGAATGGCCTGTCAGCGATGAATTCCACATATCGCTGCATTGCTTTGTCAGCCAGCGAGACGACTGTGGCTGCAGCAGCTTCCGTCCCCATTTCATCAAGCTTCAGATGCGCTTTCTGTCTCATCATGCTGATCCAACATTGGTCTGAATTCTCTTCGTCGTTGCCAAGGTGGCAGAAGTTCATGAAGCCGTGACCATTATCAAAGGAGTTTCCCATGCCCAGCGATTTCATGATGTCTTTCAAATCCTGGTTCGTGTCGGTTTCTATGCGGGGCATGTTCAGCCACACCTCATAGTATTGGTATTCGGCAGCATTCCAGTTTGTTCCATTCAAGGCAGCCAGCACGTCATCTAAAGTCTTCCCATAGCAAGGCAGGAAGAGTGTCATCTGATAGGAGCCGTTGCCATAAGGAAGGATGACAGATTGGTAGAGGTCGTTTTCTGTATAACGAAACTCATTCGTCTGGCTCATCATCATGGCTGTTCTCTGCTCGTCGTCAAAATACATGTTTTGGGTGTTCTTCTCGTCGAATGGTTTTCCCCATGCACCTTTGAAGCATATGGCATTCAGGAGGAAACTCACCAAATTGGGGTCTTGCAAATCCTCTGGCTTCAGCAAGTCACGAATCATTCCGTCTGTATGGTCTGTTGCCCACTGGTTGATGACACCCAACGTTGCCTCGTTGCTGAAGCTGACCACAGAGGGCGTTGCGTCGTAGTAAGTCGCAGCGGCGTCCTTGAAAGCAGTTTTCAGCGAGATGTCCTTCCTGTCATCATTGAAATAGATGGTGTTGGCAATAGCCACCCGGGTGTCCTCGTCAAGCAAGGCACTTTCCGTGAGCATCTTGCGACAGAAGGCATTCATCGTGGCCACATCGGCATAACCCGTCTGGCGCCCGCCCGATAGCACTTGGGAAATCTCCTCGCGCGTGATGCCGTCAGCACCATTATTCAGCATTCCCAACGCATAGGTGATGCTCAATGGGGATATGACGTGGTTTTCTGTATCTCGGGTTTTACGGAACAGGTTAAATGCGAAATCACTATTTTGTTCCACCAATGCACGTTCTGCCTCAGTCAAAGTAATAGTTTTTGACTTGCCATTCTGGGCTAATGCTGTCGTTGCCACCAGAAAGGAGATTGTCATTAAGAAAAGAGTGAACTTTTTCATGATTGTAAATTTTATTAGTTGTTTCTACTTCTATATTACCCGTTTGTGTCAAAATGTATAATCAAAGGAGCAACTTTTTTACATCAATGTCGCATTTTTAACATTTCGTGCGGCAAAGAACTGATAGGGCATTGACGTTTTCATCGGTTTTCCTTTTTGACAGTTGTGGGTGCAGGGCTTCACAGCCCCGCACCTGCCGTTGATGGAATCATTGCTGATTCATCCTTTCCAAAATCTTTTATTAATGAGAAATTCTTTCATTATTTCACCAGCTTGCCGATAGCGGCAAATGCCTTCTTCTTCTCTGTGGTCTGAAGCGTGCAGGTGCCGTCGGAGGCATACAACTCATAATAGAACTGTCCGTCGAAGAAGGGGAAATGATCTGAGAACATGGAATCGTAGCGGTTCTTTTTGCCAGCATAATGCTCTCCCTTTCTCTTGACAGCCGCATCCGCCCACGCTCCTGTGCCCTCCATCGCAGGGGAGCGAGTGTCGATGTGGATAAACACAACCTTCTGATCATTAGCCTTTGAAATGAGATTCTTCTCCAGCTCGTCAAGGTCTTTGCCATGCTTCTTCCGGTCATATACAAGGAATGCCACGCTCTTCCCCTTGTAATCATCCAGCACCTTGTTCTTCAGCTCATCTTTTTTCACGTCTCCATGCTGGTCGAAGTGGATATGAGGGATGCTGTTCAACTGAAGAACATAGTCATTCCAACGTTTGGCGGCGATGGGGTAATAGGCTCGTATTGTGGAGTCCTTGATGGTGGAAGCCCGTCTCTCTCCATCTTCATGGTAACCTGCCGCATTGTCATTTAAAGCCCAGAACAATGTGGAAATGTCTTTATTGAATGTGTTGACCTCACCATTATAATCCTTGAAGTATCCATCGCAATAACGCATGAAATCGGGGC
>JAILDV010000066.1 GCA_024688885.1 Bacteroidaceae bacterium
GTTATATGCTTTTATCGTTATACCTTTAATACGTTAATATAATATTATTGTTATTCCATTGTAACGATATATATGTAATAACAATAAAACAATAATACTTATATTACATATATACGAAATACCGAAACAACAATAATTCAGCAAAACGGAATACTCTTTATATAGCAAAACAGTTTAGTCTTAATATGGAACAACAATTCACTATATAGTTGATTGCTGTTGGTTCTTGTGAACAGATGGTAGTGTTTCTTGTACAGAAAGAATTTTGGTTTCTAAGGTGAATAGGGTAGGGGAGTGTTACTTGAGATAAACGTGTTGTCGTTCTTTCCGCATCTTTTGCTATCCAAGATAATGTAAATAGTTGGATTATGCAAGAAAATCTTGTTTTTGTGCTATTTCATTCGGTGTTTTTGAGGTATTTTATTCGGCGACTCCTTATACCGCACTGATGTTAAAAACCAAACTTGAGGCAGTTGTTTGTATTGTTTCCCGACACAAAGTCACATAAAAGTGATATAATCCATGCAGATTTCTGCATTAAATTGTGAGATGTTTGTTTGGTTTTATCAAAAAGTCGTATCTTTGCCGTGGCAAGATATATGTGTGTGTGACTAAACGTGTGACTAACCATAACCAAATAGACCAAAGCCGAAACTAAACAAACTAAACAAACAAAATAAATAACATCTTTTATGAAGAAGACAATTACTTATTTAGTGGGAATGCTGTGCTGCCTGTTGCCGCTGACGGCTGTGGCACAGACAACGTACACGACGAAAGGTCTGTCGAAGAATCCTGACAAGTTCCTCGGTAACATCACAACGGGTTACCGAATGGATCCCGGCGGTATCAGTGAGAAGTACTACCAGTTGTGGAACCAGGTTACGCCTGAGAACGAATCGAAATGGGGTTCGGTCGAAGGCAGCAGGGGCAACTTCAACTGGGGAAGTGACACGCCTTTCAATTATGCCAAACAGTACGGCTTCACCTACAAGTTCCACGCCTTGGTGTGGGGTGCCCAATATCCCGACAGGTGGTTTAATGAGAGCCTGCCGCTTCCGGAGCGCTTCAACGCCATCGAGAACTGGTTCAACAAAGTGAAGTCACATTATCCCACATTGCCCATGATTGATGTGGTGAACGAGGCAGTCGGCATGCACCAGCAAGGCAACCCATTGATGAAGGCATCGTTGGGTGGCGGCGGTAAGACTGGCTATGACTGGCTCATCAAGGCGTTTGAGATGGCTTACGAGCGTTTCCCGAACTCCATCCTCATCTACAATGACTACAACACCTTCCAGTGGGACACCGACAACTATCTGCAGCTGGTGCAGGCATTGCGTGACTCGGGTGCTCCGATTGATGCCTACGGAAATCAGTCGCACGACGTCACCGACATCAGTGTTGACAAACTGCGCGACTCCATGAACAAGCTCCAGAGCGGGCTGAAGATGCCGATGTACATCACCGAGCTGGACATTGACCTTGCCGATGATGCCAAGCAGAAGGCGCAGTACGAGAAGATTTTCCCCATGATGTGGGAGGCTGACTACTGCGCAGGTGTCACCATTTGGGGCTTCATCCATGGTTCCACATGGGTGGACAACTCAGGTCTCATCAAGAACGGTAACGACCGTCCTGCCATGACTTGGTTGCGTCAATACATGACGACCGAGAAGGCAAAGACTGCCAAGAGCCCGTTCCCCGGCATGAAGAAGCGTGTGGGCGTGTATATCAGACCGAAGGATTACAAGGTGGCTAAGGGAGATGTGCTGCCCATCAAGGTGCGCACACACATCACCTCTGAAGCCAAGGCTGAAAAGGCTGACATCGCCATCGAGAAGGTCGAGCTGTATGCAGGCACCACGCTGATTTCCACCATGGACAAGGATCCATACATCGCTGAATACGCAGTTCCGTCAACGGCATCCACAGGAAACGTAACCCTGAAGGCAATTGTCTATACCAACGACGGCAACACATACGAGCGTTATGCACGTGTCAATGTGCTGAGTTCCACAGAAAAGCGCGCACCATACAAGGGTGAGCCCGTGGAACTGCCCGGCACCCTCCTCAGCAATGAATACGACAAGGGCGCATCAGGCGTGTCTTACAGCAATGGGGTAGGGCGCAACGGCACCACAGCCACGAAGGACGATGGTTGGATGGAATACACCGTCGATGTGAAAGAGCCAGGCTTGTACGCCTTCGACATGGAGGTGGCATCTCCGAATGCAGGGGGCGTGTTCCACCTGTCCGAATATGGATTTGACAACCTGACCTACTACACCAACTTCGTGGAGGTGCCAGCCACTGGCGACAAGGACACTTACCAGAGTCTGCACGGCGTGTTCAGGGAAGAACTGACAGCTGGACGCCACACCCTTTGCTTGAACATCGACAAGGGCGGCTTCTACATCAAGAGCCTCACGCTCCGTCCTTATGAGCAGAACAAGGACATCACAGCCAAAGTGACCGCCATCTCAGCCTCAACAGTATCTGTCGGAGAAGCTGTCACCATCGACGTGACAGCCAGTCTGCCCAGCACTTCCACCGCCTCCATTGCCGAAGTGAAGGTCTATGCCAACGACCTCCTGATTGGCACCCTGACCGAGGCACCATACACTTTGGAATATGTGCCGGCTGCAAGAGGCAACTACACCATCACAGCCATTGCCACCGATACAGAGGGCAAGGAGAACAAATCAACCACACAGAAGGCACTGAAGGTCAAAGGTCTTCGTTCACCATACTCAGGCACACCTATCAGTCTTCCTGGCACAGTTGAGGCTGAGAACTTCGACAAGGGTGGGGAAGAGGTCACCTATCACGACTCCAACACGGACGCTGAAGGCGACGGCAACTCCTACCGTTCCGACCATGGTGGCGTGGACATCAAGAAAGTCAGCGGGGTAGGGCACACCATCGGTTTCACCCACTCGGGCGAATGGCTTGAATACACCGTCAAGGTGGAAAAGGCTGGCATCTATGAATACGATGCTTACGTGTCTTCCGGCACGACAGGCTCATCCTTCAAGATGTCGATAGAGACCGATGAGGCTTCCCAGGCACTCAGCGAGACCATCTACGTTCCGCAGACAGGCGACGGCAACTGGAACAACTATGTGCCAGTGCATGGACGCACCCTGATTTCTCTGAAAGAGGGTGAGCACGTCCTTCGCATCAACGTGACGGGCGATTCAGGTGACATCGACAAGGTGGTCTTCAACCACATCGAGGTGAACAATGGTATCAGTTTCTCTGTCAAGTCCAATCCCACAGCAGCCACGGTGAACGAGAACGCCACCTTGCTGGCAACCACCACTGCCACCAACATCCAGAGCGTCCGCTTCTACGTGAACGACTGCTTGATTGGAACAGTCAACGAGGCACCTTATGAGATGACCTACAAGCCCAAAGCCAAAGGCTCTTACAACGTCACTGCCGAAGCCATCGACGCAGACGGCAAGTACTCTAAATTAGCCAAGTACACCCTGAAGGTGAACAACAAGCGCACCCCATACAAGACTGCACCAGTCTCCATCCCTGGCGTCATCCAGGCTGAGAACTTCGACAAGGGTGGGGAAGGGCTGTCGTTCCACGACGCCAATTCCGATGCCGAGGGCGATGCATCCTCCTACCGCAGCGATGCCGAGGGTGTTGACCTCGTGAAGGGCAACAATGGCACGGTGATTGGCTACACAGCCGCGAACGAGTGGCTTGAATACACCATCAATGTCACCGAGGCAGGCAAGTACTCCTACGAGGCAACCGCTTCTTCGGGCGCCACTGGTTCAGGATTCCGCATCAGTCTTGTCAATGAAAACGGAACCCTCACCACACTTGCCAATGTATCTGTGTCACAGACAGGCAACAACGACTGGAGCACCTACAAGACCTTCACCGGCAACTTCCTCAAGGAACTCCCTGCCGGCAAGCAGATTATTCGCATCACCATCACAGGTGCCAACTGCAACATCGACAAGGTGAAGCTCATCTGCACCGAGCCAAATGCCATCAACGAAGTCACTCCTGAACTGACACCTCTCAATGGCAGAAAGGTCATCGAGAACGGTCAGCTCATCATCTACCGCAACGGTAAGAAGTACAACGCACTTGGCGTGGAAGTGCAGTGATACTTGTGACAGACCACTAAAATACATAAATGGAGCGCCCTCTCCCGATTGCAAGGAGAGGGCGCTTCATTTGTCTTACAGCCCATCATTCATTCCATGTGGACAAATGACGGTTCATAAATGCCACCCGTACCTGTTGGGGCAACCGAGGTGTCGAACGTGGTTCAATTTTAAGAATAGGCAAGTTTTTTTGTTGAGCCCTAATCGATCAAGAGCGATAGCTCCTTTAACTCCTTAACTCCAAAGAAGTTGAGCACTTGCGAAACTTGAATTACTGATTTAACTTTCTGAAGTTATAAAAACTCCTCATAGTTTTTTTAACAACGAACCTTTAGCGTAGCCAATAGAACTAATGAAACGAATCAATTTCTTTTCAATGCCATGGGACGGCAACGAAGGAAAACGAATGGCGGGCGTTCCACATTTGGAGAAATCAGCAGGATTTCATTCGTCGGGCTTGCCCATTAAAAACGATTCGCCACATTCGGAAAATAGGCTACGCCACTAAAGGTTCGTTGTTGATATAATAACTCCCGAAAGTTGAGTTTTTGATAAATGGTAAGCATCCTAATGATACAATCTGTGCACCAGTAGAGGGAACAATGGCTCCCCATTCGTTTTTTTGCGAAATGGGGAGTTTTTGTCTCATTTCTATTCGTCTAAAGAAACTTTCAATTTGTATTTCGCCATAGCTATCTGATAAGCAGCAAAGGCTGTGGAGAGGTTGTTCTGCGACTGGCGGTGGAGAGTCTCAGCATCCAGTAGATCGGTCAGGTCTTCGGTACCAGCCTTGTATTTTGTATTGCTTTGCCTGAGGTTCTCCTCCGACTGACGGACGGCGGATTCGGCAACTTCCACCTGTTGCTGAGCCTCCTGCAGATTGCTCCACGCTGACTCAATGTCAATGGTGAGCATTTCGAGAGCTTCCTGACGGTCGTTCTGTGCTTGTTGTTCTTTCATTTTCTGGCGATGAATGGCATGTGAGCCTTCCCACCATGAGGAGATTGGGACAGATACGGTAACAAGAGCAAGACCATTTGTTATGTTTGTTTTAACATTTCTGCGGACATTATCGGAGAGTCCCCCCATGCCCATGTTCATTCCCATTACACCCACAGCCACGGTGGGCAGATTCTTGCCGCGCTCCATCTTTACCTGTAATGTCTGAGCCTCGACATTCTTTGTGGCAAGCTGGTACTCCTGACGCATGGTGGCTGCAGTGGAGGCATCAGCCATGTCTATCATCTGAATGGCAGTACCTTCCGGCAGACCAATGTCGACTGGCGACTTGATGCCACACTGTTGAGCAAGGAGCATGGAGAGCACACGTATGCCATTCTCCACCTTCAGACGATTGCTGCGTAGTTCGTGCTGACGCAGTTGAACCTTCAGCAGGTCATTGCTGGTGGTGAC
>JAILDV010000006.1 GCA_024688885.1 Bacteroidaceae bacterium
CCACCAATTAGCATCATCTTCCGTGTAAGGACTCGGCAATCTGTCTGACAAGTATGTCCTATCAACGGCATTGCATAATTCTATCAGTTCCTTTTTGTCAGCCAATGACCATTTACGCAATTCTACTTTCATACTTCTAAAATCCGATTTATCTGTCTTTTATCTCTATCTTTTTTATTACCTTGGCAGGCACACCACCAACAATGGTATTCGGTTCTACATCCTTTGTCACGACGGCACCAGCTGCTACTACGGCTCCATCACCGATGGACACGCCGGGCAATATGGTGGAATGACCACCTATCCAAACATCGTTGCCAATGGCGATAGGCAGACCATAGACATCAAGCATGCGGCCTTCAGGCTCCAAACGGTGACCTGCTGTGTAGATGCCAACGTCTGGCCCAATCAGACAGTTATTGCCGATGTGAATCTCTGCCAAGTCGAGCATTGTACAATTGTAGTCGGCATGAAAATTGTCGCCAACATGAATGTTTTGTCCAAAGTCGCAATGGAAGTTGTCACCGACGAAGGGATTGCTGCCAACGGAGCCAAACAGTCCTCTGATAATCTCCTGCTTTTTAGCCTGTTCTGCCAATGTAAGGCTGTTCAACTGTTTGAGCAATGCCGACACCTTTGCCATCAGCATCAGCACATCATCGCTCATTTCCGTCCTCGAATAATAGGTCTTTTCCATACGGCATCATTTATTCTTTTGTAAATCTGTAAACTGCCCATGTTGGTAAGATGACCAAAAGCAGCAACACAACTTCAACAATCGCGTACGACCCAACATAATCCACCAACGTCTGGAATTTCAAAACTCCATCCACGAGGAACAATAAAAAGCTGAACCAGCAGACAAAAAAGATGGTCGCGTACTTGATTTTTCGTTTCTTTAATTTCATCTACGTCTACAATTATATCCCTTTTAAAGGGCAAAGATAAGAAAAATCAGGGAATAATAGCGATACTTGTACCCAAATTCATGAAAGTTTGTTGTCAAACATAAACAACAAGCCTGTAACAACCACAAACAAGCCGTATTTGTGACAAAGGAAGAGCCTGATCCAACATTCCATTCCTCACACCTCACTCCTCATTCCTAATTCCTCATTCCTAATTCCTCATTCAAAAACAAGTCTCCCCCACTCGCACATGCAAGTGTTGCCCACAAACGAACGTAAGTCTTGCCCACAAACGAACGTAAGTCTTGCCCACAAACGAGTTGCAACCTTTGGAATAGTACAAGGTTTGGCGACTATTTTTGCACTTTTGCAAGGTTTTCAGATTTTCTTGGAATGATTTGTGAACAGCTATTTTCTCATTTCCCATGCGCTACATACGTCCAATTGATAGAATTAAGGCTGAAAAGAAGACAGGAAACCTGCATTTTCTTATTAAATATTGTGTGTATGTCGGGGAAAATGCGTACCTTTGTGCCCGTTTTTAGTGGTTTAGTGAAGCAAAATGAACATAGCAATCGTAAAATATAATGCAGGGAACATCGGTTCGGTGGAGAATGCGGTGAGACGCATGGGCATTGAGCCTATGGTGACGGATGATGTGGAGAAGATTCAGGGGGCTGACCGCGTGATTTTCCCGGGACAGGGCGAGGCGCACAGCACGATGGCTTATCTGAAGGCACATCGGCTGGATGAGGTAATTGTGGGACTGAAGCAACCAGTGCTGGGCATCTGCATCGGCATGCAGCTGTTGTGCCGCCACAGCGAGGAACAGAACACGGATTGTCTGGGTGTGTTTGATGTGGATGTGAAACGGTTTGTTCCGCAGCGTCATGAGGACAAGGTGCCCCAGATGGGATGGAACACCATTGAGCAGACGAAGTCGGAGCTGTTCAAGGGTTTTGAGAAGCCTGAGTTTGTGTATTTCATCCACAGTTTCTATGTGCCCACCTGCGAATGGACGATTGCGACCACTGACTACATACAACCCTATTCTTCTGCGCTGCACAAGGACAATTTCTATGCGACGCAGTTTCACCCCGAAAAGAGCGGAAGTGTGGGCGAACGGATATTGACGAACTTTATAACAATGAGGAATTAGAAAAGGATATGATTGAGATAATTCCCGCAATAGACATCATTGACGGTAAATGTGTACGTCTGACACAAGGCGACTACGACACGAAGAAGGTCTATAACGAGGATCCGCTGGAAGTGGCGAAGATGTTTGAGGCTCATGGCATCAGACGTTTACACACGGTGGATTTGGATGGCGCGCGTTCGCAGCACATTGTGAACTACAAGACTGTCGAGCGCATTGCCGACCACACAAGTCTGGTGATTGACTTCGGTGGGGGCATCAAGAGCGATGAGGACATTGACATCGCTTTTGCCAGCGGTGCCACGATGGTGACCATCGGCAGCGTGGCGGTGAAGAACCCCACCCTGTTTGAGACTTGGCTTGAGAAATACAACGACAACAAAATCATCCTCGGAGCTGACGTGAAGAACGGACGCATCAGCATCAATGGCTGGAAAGAAGAGGGAGAGGACGAACTGCTGCCGTTCCTGCAGCGCTATGTGGCGAAGGGTGTGGACAATGTGCTCTGCACCGACATCAGCAAAGACGGCATGTTAGAAGGTCCTGCCATCCACCTGTATGAGGACATCATGAAGGAGTTCCCCAATCTCTATCTGATTGCCAGCGGTGGCGTGAGCTGCATTGAGGACATCGATTTGCTGAATTCGGCAGGCATTCCTGCTGTGGTGTTCGGCAAGGCAATTTATGAAGGGAAGATTAAAATGGAAGAGTTGGAGAAGTATGTGGGAGAAAATTGAGAAGTTGAGAGTTGAGAGTTTAGAGTTTAGAGTTTAGAGTTTAGAGTTTAGAGTTTAGAGTTTTGAATTAAGAGTTAGGCTTGAGGATGTTAGCTAAGAGAATCATACCTTGTCTGGATATCAAGGACGGACAGACAGTGAAGGGAACGAACTTCGTGAATCTGCGGCAGGCGGGCGACCCGATTGAGTTGGGTAAGCTGTACAGCGAGCAGGGCGCGGATGAGTTGGTGTATTTGGACATCACAGCTTCGCATGAGGGGCGCAAGACCTTCACGGAGCTGGTGAAGAGGATTGCACAGGAAATCAACATCCCCTTCACGGTGGGTGGCGGCATCAACGAGTTGAGCGATGTGGACAGGTTGCTGAATGCCGGTGCCGACAAGGTGAGCGTCAATTCGGCTGCATTGCGTCGTCCCGAACTGATTGATGAGATTGCGAAGAACTTCGGAAGTCAGGTGTGTGTGGTGGCGATTGACGCAAAGTGTGAGGATGACACGGTGCATGAGAATGGCGACCCAAGGATAGACGGTGATTGGCGCTGCTACGTGAATGGTGGCCGTGTGCCTACGGAATATAAGCTCTTCGATTGGGCAAAGGAGGTGAACGAGAGAGGTGCTGGCGAGATTCTGTTCACGTCGATGAATCATGACGGTGTGAAGCACGGTTTTGCCGATGCAGCCCTGCGGAAGTTGGCTGACACACTGACCATCCCTGTGATTGCCTCTGGCGGTGCAGGATGTAAGGAGCACTTCCGCGACACATTCCTGAACGGACACAGCGATGCGGCTTTGGCTGCCAGCGTGTTCCATTTCGGAGAAATACCCATCCCAGAACTGAAACAGTATTTGCGGAGCGAAGGGGTGAATGTGAGATTATAACAACGATTAGATATGGAAATTGATTTCAAGAAAATGGATGGTCTTGTGCCTGCCATTGTGCAGGATGCCAAGACACTGAAAGTGCTGATGCTCGGCTTCATGAACGAGGAGGCATATAAGAAGACGGTTGAAACTGGTAAGGTGACGTTCTACAGCCGCACCCGCCAGACACTCTGGACAAAGGGTGAGACGAGCGGAAACTTCCTCAATGTGGTGGAGATTCTGAACGACTGCGACAAGGACACGCTGCTCATCAAGGCAAACCCTGTAGGTCCTGTGTGCCACACAGGTGCCGACACATGCTGGGATGAGAAGAACGACAACCCCATCATGTTCCTGGTGGAGCTGCAGCGTTTCATTGAAAAGCGTCACGAAGAGATGCCTGAAGGCAGTTACACCACTTCCCTCTTCAAAGATGGTTGCCACCGCATGGCACAGAAGGTGGGCGAAGAAGCACTGGAGGCAGTCATCGAGGCTGTTGCCAACAACAACGAGCGTCTGGTGTATGAGGCTTCTGACATGCTCTACCACCTCATCGTGCTGCTCACCTCAAAGGGCTTGACCATCGAGGATTTGGCTGCCGAGCTGGCTGAACGCCATGACCCCAACTGGCACAAACACTAATGTCATGTACCATTTGACAATGTACAATGTACAATTTGCCATGCAGAGAGTGGAAATTGATAATTGTAAATTGCAAATTGCTAAAATGTTAATATCAAGGTGAATCTGATTGATTACAAAGGCGTCAACGTCTATCAAGAATCGCAACTGGTGCTGCAAGATGTGAACGTGAAAATTGGCGAGGGAGAATTCGTCTATCTCACGGGCAAGGTGGGCACTGGCAAGAGCTCTTTCCTCAAAACCCTCTACGGAGAAATTCCCGTGAAGGAAGGTGAGGCGAAAGTGATGGATTATGACATGACGGAACTGAAGCGCCGCCATCTGCCCGAACTGAGAAAGAAGCTGGGCATCATCTTTCAGGACTTCCAACTGCTGACTGACCGCACGGTGGATGCCAATCTGCGTTTCGTGCTGAAGGCGACGGGATGGAAGAACAAGGTGGACATCAACCAACGCATCAGCGATGTGCTCGAACTGGTGGGCATGTCAACGAAGGGCTATAAGATGCCTTCCGAACTGTCGGGCGGTGAACAGCAGCGTATCGTCATCGCACGTGCGATTCTCAACAGACCGAAACTCATCCTTGCCGATGAACCAACGGGTAACCTCGATGCCGAGACGGGACGTCAGATTGTGGAATTGCTGCGACAAATCTGCAAGGCAGGCAGCACGGTCGTGATGATCACCCACAACCTGAACTTGATTGAGGAGTTCCCAGGACGTCAGCTGCTCTGCGAGAATCACCAGCTGACTGACGTGACGATGGAGGAACCTGTGGACGAAAATACAGTAGATGAAATAGATTAAAATTACACATTATATATAATTATGAAAGTACTTAAGTTTGGCGGAACATCCGTAGGCACCCCTCAACGAATGAAGGATGTCGTGAAACTCATCACCGATGGAGAGCAGAAGATTGTCGTGCTCTCAGCTATGTCGGGTACGACCAACTCACTGGTGGAAATTGCTGACTACCTCTACAAGAAGAACCCCGAAGGTGCGAACGAAACAATCAACACCCTCGAAAAGAAATACAAGAAGCACGTAGATGAACTCTACACCACCGATGCCACAAAGCAGAAGACACTTGCCTTCCTGAAGGAGGAGTTTGACTACCTGCGCTCATTCACAAAGGGCATCTTCACAATGTTTGAGGAGAAAATCATCGTGGCACAAGGTGAAATCATGTCCACCAACATGGTGACAAACTACCTCATCGAGCAGGGTTGCAACGCAGCTCTGATTCCTGCTTTGGAGTTCATGCGCACAGACAAGAACTCAGAGCCCGACCTTGAGTATATTCGCGAGAAAATCAAGGTACAGCTTGACGCAAATCCCGGCAAGGAAATCTACATCACCCAGGGATTCATCTGCCGCAACGCATACGGCGAGGTGGACAACCTGCAGCGTGGTGGCTCTGACTATACGGCATCGCTCATCGGTGCTGCTGTAGGCGCTTCAGAGATTCAAATCTGGACAGACATTGACGGCATGCACAACAACGACCCTCGTTTTGTGGAGAACACTTCACCTGTCAATCACCTGCACTTTGAGGAAGCTGCTGAATTGGCATATTTCGGTGCGAAGATTCTGCACCCAACATGTGTCCAGCCAGCCAAGTATGCAGGCATTCCTGTGAAGCTGCTCAACACGATGGACCCAACTGCTCCCGGCACTGTAATCAGCAACGAGACAGAACGTGGAAAGATCAAGGCTGTGGCTGCAAAGGACAACATCACCGCCATCAAAATCACTTCTTCACGCATGTTGCTGGCATACGGTTTCTTGCGCAAGGTGTTTGAGATTTTCGAGTCGTACAAGACTTCCATCGACATGATTGCCACTTCAGAAGTGGGTGTGAGCGTGTCTATCGACAATGCCACCCATCTTGAAGCAATCGTGAACGAGCTGAAGAAGTTCGGTCATGTGCATGTGGACAAGGATATGTGCATCATCTGCGTGGTGGGTGATCTCGAAGCAGAGAATGTTGGTTTCGAAAGCAAGGCTACAGAGGCACTCAAGGAGATTCCTGTACGCATGATTTCATACGGTGGTTCTAACCACAACATTTCCTTCCTCATCTCAGCAAGCGATAAGAAGAAGGCATTGCAATCACTCTCCGACCACCTGTTTAACAACTAAGAAATATGGGCATAGACATGAATGTGGAAAGGTTTGCGGGCATCCGCACTCCTTTTTACTATTACGACACAAACATTCTGCGTCAAACACTTGACGCTATCAATACAGAAATTAAGAAGCACGACAACTATTTCGTTCACTATGCCGTGAAAGCCAATGCCAACCTCAAGGTGCTCCAAGTCATCAATGAGGCAGGATTTGGCATTGACTGCGTATCGGGTGGCGAGATAGAACAGGTGTTGATGGCAGGTTTCCCAGCCAACAAGATTGTCTTTGCTGGTGTAGGAAAAAGCGATTGGGAGATTGAGTTGGGTTTGGATAAGGACATCTTCTGCTTCAATGTGGAGAGCATCCCAGAATTGGAAGTCATCAACGAGATTGCCACTCGCAAAGGTAAAGTGGCAACGGTATGTTTCCGCATCAATCCCAACGTGGGCGCCCATACGCATGCTAACATCACCACTGGTTTGGCAGAAAACAAGTTCGGCATCGACATGCAGGACATGGAGAAAGTCATCAGTTTGGCACAATCGATGAAGAACGTGCAGTTCAAAGGACTCCACTTCCACATCGGTTCGCAGATTTTGGAAATGGATGACTTCATCGCCCTCGCCCACCGCATCAACGACTTGCAAGACCGTCTGGAAGCACAGGGCATCCACTTGGAAATCATCAACGTAGGTGGTGGTCTTGGCGTTGACTACAAAGACCCTCAAGGCAACCCCATCCCCAACTTCAAGGACTATTTCGCTGTGTATGAGCAGCATCTGAAAGTGCGTCCCGGACAAACCGTTCACTTCGAGTTGGGACGTGCCGTTGTGGCACAATGCGGTGCCCTCGTCACCAAGGTGCTCTATGTGAAGGAGAATGCCATCAAGAAGTTCGCCATCGTCGATGCAGGTTTCACGGAACTCATCCGTCCTGCCCTTTACGATGCCCACCACAAAATCATCAACCTCAACAGCAAGGAGGCAGATGTGAAGTATGATGTGGTAGGTCCCATCTGCGAGTCTTCCGACACCTTCGATAAAGACATCCTGTTGCCCAAGACTCATCGTGGCGACCTTCTCGCCCTCCTCTCAGCAGGAGCATACGGCGAAATCATGGCATCGGGTTACAACTGCCGACGGCTGCCAGAAGGATACACCAGCGAGGAACTGAAATAACGGGGTCACAACCCTAAAAAACAATAGAACACGAGAGAGCATGTCTGATTGCAAGGCATGCTCTCTCGTGACATTTAGTAACACAAAATCGTATTTTTACTTTCAAATATAAAAAAATTATGGAAGAACAATGTTAAAAAGAAAATTATTCCGTACCTTTGCACAAACAAAATGAAATGCTATTATGTGTGGAATTGTAGGTTATTTAGGCAAACGTAGTGCCTACCCTGTGTTGATTAAGGGACTTAAGCGTTTGGAATACAGAGGTTATGACAGTGCAGGAGTTGCTCTCCTAACTGAAAACGGAGAATTAAGGGTTTACAAGACCAAGGGCAAGGTGGCTGACTTGGAGGCTTATGCTTCAGACAAGGACACAACAGGAACAGTTGGTATTGCCCACACACGTTGGGCAACTCACGGAGAACCTAATTCCACCAACGCACACCCACACATTTCATTTACGGGTAATCTTGCCATCATCCATAATGGTATCATTGAGAACTATGCCGTTCTGAAAAAGCAATTGCAGGAACACGGCATTGAGTTCAAAAGCAACACCGACACGGAAGTGCTGGTGCAACTAATAGAATATGTACGCACGAAGAAGAACGTGGATTTGCTCACAGCTGTGCGCATTGCGCTGCGTTCTGTGATTGGTGCATACGCCATCGCCATTCTCGACAAGGACGATCCCGACCAAATCATTGCAGCCCGCAAGAGCAGCCCTCTGGTGGTGGGTATCGGTGAGGAAGAGTTCTTCCTGGGTTCTGATGCCAGCCCTATCATTGAATACACAGATAAGGTCATCTATCTTGACGACAAGGACATTGCCGTGATTCGTCGCGGTGAAGAAGTGGAAGTGGTTGATTTCAACAACGAGAAGATGGAACATGAGGTGACGAAAGTTGACCTCAATTTGGCACAGATAGAGAAAGGCGGTTTCCCCCACTTCATGTTGAAAGAAATTTTTGAACAACCCGATTGTCTGAAAGACTGCATGAGAGGACGCGTGAATGTGGAGGCAAACAACGTGGTGCTTTCAGCCATCATTGACAACAGAAAGCACCTCATCAACCCACGCCGCATCATCATCGTGGCTTGCGGAACCTCTTGGCACGCAGGATTGATTGGCAAGCAACTGATTGAAGACTTCTGCCAGATTCCCGTCGAGGTGGAATACGCCAGTGAGTTCCGTTACAGCAAACCTGTCATCAACGAGCAGGATGTGGTCATCGCCATCAGTCAGTCGGGTGAAACTGCTGACACATTGGCTGCCATCGAACTGGCAAAGAGCAAGGGAGCATTCATCTATGGTATCTGTAACGCCATCGGTTCCAGCATTCCACGTGCCACCCATACAGGTTCTTACATTCACGTAGGACCAGAAATCGGTGTGGCTTCCACAAAAGCTTTCACAGGTCAGGTGACCGTGCTCACGATGCTGGCTTTGGCATTGGGCAAGGAGAGAGGAACAATTGACAACATACGCTATTCCAATGTGCTGAAAGCGCTGAATGACATTCCCGAAAAGATGGAACAGCTGCTCAAGCAAGGCGATGCCATCAAGGACATCAGCCGCATCTTCACCTATGCGCACAACTTCCTCTATCTGGGACGTGGCTACAACTACCCAGTGGCGTTGGAAGGCGCGCTGAAGTTGAAGGAGATCTCTTACATTCATGCAGAAGGTTATCCTGCCGCAGAGATGAAGCACGGTCCTATTGCTTTGATTGATGATGAAATGCCTGTGGTGGTGGTTGCCACAAAGAATGTGCTCTACGAAAAGGTGGTCAGCAACATTCAGGAAATCAAGGCAAGAAAGGCACGTGTCATCGCCATTGTGAGTGAAGGCGACGAAACCATCCGCAAGATGGCTGACGCGGTGATTGAGCTGCCTCACACAGAGGAATGTCTCGAACCACTCTTGGCTTCCATCCCGTTGCAAATGCTTGCATACTACATCGCTGTAGCGAAAGGCAAGGATGTGGATCAGCCACGAAACTTGGCAAAATCAGTAACAGTGGAATAAAAAACAAACACATAAATGAGAAACGTTACACTTCTATTAGAAGACGGCACAGCTTTCCACGGGCAATCTTTCGGTTATGAAAAACCTGTGGCTGGCGAGGTCGTCTTCAATACTGCTATGATGGGCTATCCTGAGAGTTTGACAGACCCATCGTATGCTGGTCAGATGATGGTGCTCACCTACCCTCTTGTCGGCAACTATGGCGTGCCTCCTTTCAGCATTGAGCAGAACGGTATCGCCACATTCATGGAAAGTGAGAAAATCCATGCCGAGGCCATCATCGTGAGCGACTACAGCACTGCATATTCGCATTGGAACGCAAAAGAAAGTCTTGCTGACTGGCTGAAACGTGAACAGGTGCCAGGCATCACAGGAATTGACACGCGTCACCTCACGAAAGTATTGCGTGAGCATGGTGTGATGATGGGCAAGATTCTTTTCGACGACGAGCCAGACAACATTCCCTCTGCACAATATGAGGGAGTGAATTATATTGCAAAGGTTTCATGCAAGGAGGTCACCCGCTATGGTGAAGGACAGGGCAAGAAGGTTGTGCTTGTGGATTGCGGTGTGAAAAACAACATCATCCGCTGTCTGCTCAAGCGTGGGGTTGAAGTGATTCGTGTTCCATGGAACTACGATTTCAACGAGCTTGAATTTGACGGACTTTTCCTTGCCAATGGTCCTGGCGACCCCGACACAGCAATAGATGCTGTGAAAAACATCAAGAAGTTCCTTGATGCAGAAAAGGAGAAAGGGAAAGTGCGCCCCTGCATGGGTATCTGCATGGGTAACCAACTGCTGGCAAAGGCTGCTGGTGCCACAATATACAAATTGAAATACGGTCATCGTTCGCACAACCAACCCGTACAGCAGGTGGGCACGAAACGGTGCTTCATCACCTCGCAGAATCATGGATACGCTGTGGACAGCAAAACCCTTCCATCTGATTGGGAACCGCTTTTCGTCAACATGAACGATGGCTCCAACGAGGGTATCCGTCACACGAAACTCCCTTGGTTCTCCGCTCAATTCCACCCCGAAGCAGCAAGTGGACCTGTCGATACAGAATTCCTTTTTGATGATTTCGTAAAACTCCTTTAAGACTCAAAGACGATGTTGGATTCAAATATTAAGAAAGTTCTTCTCTTAGGCTCTGGAGCCTTAAAGATTGGTGAAGCTGGCGAGTTTGACTATTCAGGCAGCCAGGCTTTGAAAGCATTGAAGGAAGAGGGCATCGAAACGGTGCTCATCAATCCCAATATTGCCACAGTGCAGACTTCCGAGGGTGTTGCCGACAAGATTTATTTCTTGCCCGTGACACCGTTTTTTGTAGAAAAGGTCATCCAGAAGGAAAAGCCGCAAGGCATCCTCTTGGCATTCGGTGGACAAACTGCACTGAACTGCGGTGTGGCACTCTATCAACAAAAGATTCTGGAGAAATATCATGTAAAGGTGCTTGGCACTCCCGTTCAGGCAATCATTGACACAGAAGACCGCGAACTCTTCGTGAAGAAACTGGACGAGATTGACGTGAAGACCATCAAGAGCCACGCCTGTGAAACGATTGAAGAAGCAAGGAAAGCAGCTGCCGACCTTGGCTATCCTGTCATCATCCGTGCTGCTTATGCACTCGGAGGTCTGGGTTCCGGTTTCTGTGACAACGAAGAGGAACTGAACAAGTTGGCTGAGAAGGCTTTCTCCTTCTCTCCGCAGGTGTTGGTGGAGAAATCGCTGAAGGGTTGGAAGGAAATTGAATATGAAGTGGTGCGTGACCGTTTCGACAACTGCATCACCGTCTGCAACATGGAGAACTTTGACCCACTGGGCATCCATACGGGTGAGAGCATCGTGATTGCTCCTTCGCAGACACTCACCAACAGCGAATACCACAAACTCCGCGCCCTCGCCATCAAGATTATCCGTCACATCGGCATCGTAGGCGAGTGTAACGTTCAGTATGCGTTCGACCCTGAAAGCGAGGACTATCGTGTGATTGAGGTGAATGCCCGCTTGTCACGTTCTTCAGCTTTGGCTTCGAAAGCAACAGGTTATCCATTGGCATTCGTTGCTGCCAAACTCGGTCTCGGTTATGGACTTTTCGATTTGAAGAACTCTGTCACCAAGACCACGTCTGCATTCTTCGAGCCTGCACTTGACTATGTGGTGTGCAAGATTCCTCGCTGGGACCTCGGCAAGTTCCGTGGTGTTGACCGTGAATTAGGCTCTTCCATGAAATCAGTGGGTGAAGTGATGGCAATTGGACGCACGTTTGAAGAAGCCATTCAGAAAGGTCTCCGCATGATTGGACAAGGTCTTCATGGCTTTGTAGGCAATCACGAATTGGCAATTGATGATGTGGATGCCGCACTCAAGGCACCGACAGACAAACGTGTCTTGGTGGTGGAGAAGGCACTGCATAGCGGCTACACAGTGGATCAAATTCATGACCTCACAAAGATTGACAAATGGTTCCTTTATAAATTGCAGAACATTCTCAACACCTACGTTGAGTTGCAGAAGAAAGGGGCTATTCAGAACGTGGACACCGAACTGATGCGTCGTGCCAAGGTGCAGGGATTTACAGATTTCCAAATCTCCCGCGCTGTGGGTCTTGAAGCAATGATTGACCCAGAGATTGCCACCAAACTAGTGCGTGAGCTCCGCAAGCAAATGGGCATTCTTCCTGTAGTGAAGCAGATTGACACACTGGCTGCTGAGTATCCCGCACAGACCAATTATCTATATCTCACCTATAGTGGTGTGGCGCATGACATCACTTACGAAAATGACCGCAACTCCATCATCGTTCTTGGAAGCGGTGCCTATAGAATTGGTTCAAGTGTCGAGTTCGACTGGTGTGGCGTTCAAGCACTTAATACAATTAGAAAGAATGGATTCCGTTCTGTGATGATTAACTACAATCCGGAAACGGTGTCCACAGATTACGATATGTGTGACCGTCTCTACTTCGATGAACTGACCTTCGAACGTGTCATGGACATCATCGAATTGGAGAACCCACATGGCGTGATTGTTTCAACAGGTGGACAGATTCCGAACAACCTCGCCATGCGTCTTGACAGTGAACGTGTGCCCATTCTCGGTACTTCCGCCAAGAGCATTGACAACGCAGAAGACCGCGACAAGTTCTCTGCCATGTGTGACCGCATCGGAGTGGATCAGCCAGCATGGGCGGCACTTACCTCGATGGATGACATCAACCAGTTCATCGAAAAAGTGGGATTCCCCGTCTTGGTGCGTCCTTCCTATGTGCTCAGCGGTGCTGCCATGAATGTCTGCTCCAACCAAGACGAGTTGGAGCGTTTCCTCCAGTTGGCTGCCAACATCAGCAAGAAGCACCCTGTGGTGGTGAGCAAGTTCCATGAGCACAACAAAGAGATTGAGATGGATGCTGTGGCAAAGGACGGCGAAATCATTGCTTACGCCATCAGCGAACACATCGAATTTGCAGGTGTCCATTCTGGAGATGCCACGATTCAGTTCCCTCCACAGAAAATCTATGTGGAAACGGTACGTCAAATCAAGAAGGTGTCGAAGAAGATTGCCAAGGAACTGAACATCTCAGGACCTTTCAACATCCAGTTCCTTGCCGAACAAAACCACTTGCGTGTGATTGAGTGTAATCTCCGCGCTTCACGTTCGTTCCCATTTGTCAGCAAGGTGCTGAAACTCAACCTCATTGAATTGGCGACAAAGATCATGCTGGGCTTGCCCTTTGAACGTCCAGAAAAGAATCTCTTCGACCTCGACTATGTGGGCATCAAGGCTTCGCAGTTCTCGTTCAACCGCTTGCAGAAGGCTGACCCTGTGCTCGGTGTCGATATGGCATCAACTGGCGAGGTGGGTTGTATTGGTGACGACACCGCTTCTGCCCTACTCTGCGCTATGCTCTCTGTCGGTCACCGCATTCCAAAGAAAGGAGTTCTTCTCTCGACAGGTCCTGGTAAACAGAAGGCAGATATGCTCCGTGCAGCCCAACAGCTTATTGAGCACGGCTACCAACTCTATGCAACAGGTGGTACATCCCGCTATCTGGAAGAGAACGGCATCAAGAACACGCTCGTCCACTGGCCCAGCGAAGAAGGCGCGCAACCACAAGCACTCGATTTGCTTCACAGCCACGACATTGACATGGTGGTGAATGTACCAAAGAACCTGTCTGTGGGCGAACTCACCAACGGCTACAAGATTCGTCGTGCAGCCATCGACCTCAACATTCCGCTCATCACCAACTCCCGTCTTGCCTCCGCATTCATTGATGCCTTCTGCACGAAGAGCCTCGACGACATCGAAATCAAGGCATGGAGCGAGTTCTGATAAGAAAGAGCACTCTCGCAAATTAAGAACATTCTCCTATATAAAACAAGCGGCACACCACAACGGGTATGCCGCTTGCATTGTTCTTATCATCATGTATTGAGCATCTTGAGAAATATAACAATGCCGATTACCAGAGCAATCCGTTCAGTTCTTCACCGAAATTCGCCAACTCCCATCGCTAATTATACAAAAAAGCGTTACGCAAATTTGTATAATGAAATTATTCTTATTATCTTTGCACCCAGAACGTAAAACAATCATGAAAAAAGAAGCATGAAAAATCCATTCCTGACCTATGGCTATAATGGGCCTGAGTATTTCTGCGATAGAGAAGAAGAGACCAAACGCTTGACGTCATTGTTGATCAATGGCAATCATGTTGCCTTGATGTCACCAAGAAGAATGGGGAAGACAGGACTCATACGCCACTGCTTTGCCCGACAAGAGTTGTCGGACAACTATTATCTGTTTGTGGTAGATATTTATGCTACCAAGTCTCTTGCTGAACTGATATATGAATTAGGCCGTGTCATTCTTTCCGTACTGAAATCGAAAGAACGTAAAGCCTGGGAACGTTTTATACAGATTGCAGGTTCATTGCGTACAGGTATCACGCTTGATGCATTGGGACAACCGTGCTGGAATCTTGAGATTGGGGATATACAATCACCGAATGTGTCTCTTGATGAGATTTTCCAATATCTGAATTCAGCAGATAAACCATGCATTGTGGCCATTGATGAGTTCCAAGCCATCATGGATTATCCGGAGCAGAATGTGGAAGCCTTGTTGCGAACTTATATTCAAAATTGTAACAATGCAAGATTTCTATTCTCCGGCTCCAAACGTCACATGATGGGTGAGATGTTCTCATCACCATCCAGACCATTTTATCAAAGCGCATCCACCATGTCGCTGAAACCAATCCCGCTTGACTCATATTCCTCATTTATAGCATGTCATTTCAGACAAGGGGGCATGCGGATTGAAGCCGAGGCTATTCGCTATATCTATGAGAAATTTGAAGGCACCACGTGGTATATACAAAAGATATGCAATGAACTGTATGCTTTGTCTGAACCGGATAGCACTTTGGGCATCAAAGAGGTTGATGTGGCAATCAACAATGCTGTTGAAGAGAAAGACGACACATATCAAGACTTGTTGGTGAGATTGCCTGCCAAACAAAAGGCTTTACTCATCGCTTTGGCTCATTCCCAAAAGGATGTTCAACCAACAAGTGGAGAGTTTATTAGAAAATATCACCTTTCCTCTGCCAGTGCAGTACAAAGAAGTCTATCTGCCTTGCAGGACAAAGATGTTGTCACAAACAATCGTGGGAAATACTATATTTATGATTATTTCCTGTATTATTGGTTGCGCAAAAAATAAGGTGCATCGAAAAACAGAGAATTAAAATTAAACACCGAAGCACAAGTCTACCCGAGCACCCAGCGCCTGTTATTTGCGCTGAGTGCCCCTCTTTGTGGCAACACCGTCCCCTACTTTCATTCTTTCATTTCTTCATTTTTTCATTCTTTCTCAGGATGCCCCTTACACAGACTCGAGAATGCCCCTTAAGCAGAAGTGAGAATACCCCTTAAGCACGAGCGAGTATAGCCTTGACACAGAAGCGAGAATATTAGTGACATCAAGCTGAGTATATTGGTGACGTTTGATGTTGTATACGAGTGACATTGAAGTGTGTATATTAGTGACGCTGAAAGGTGTTGATGAACTACGTGCGCACCGTGCGCATCACATTTTGCTCACCCAGCGCATAATATTTCGTTATTACAGCGCATGTTAATATGCGCTGAGTGCCCGTGTTTCATGATAAAAGTACAACATTTCGTCAGTTCTTCAACATCACGGTCACATATTATGAATCTTGTAATGCAAGAGAGAGGTGACAGTGCTTGTCACTCTGTCGGATCAAAGAACCGTCCTCTATCAAGCCTCAGATGGAGGCAATAAAGATACAGAGCCAAGTGCAGATGCTCATTGGCAGCCCTGACCCAAACGGCTTGAACAACCAGTTGCAAATCCCAACCGCCCCTGGTCTTCCCGACCCCATTAACGAGGTTCTCGAAGGCTGGTAAGACAATAAGAGAAGAAAAAACCACACTCACCATTTTCGTGACCTCAAGAAAATGATTGTCAATATTGATTCTCAGTATCTTAAAAGGAGAGACCCCGATTCGGAGCCTCTCCTTTTTCGTTTATCGTTCATCGGTTATCGGTTATCGACACCCCGCACGGCTAAATCTCAAACCTCTTATCGTATCTTTAGCACGCTTGGCTTGCCAAGAAACCTTTAACCTTTGACCTTAGACTATGTTTAACCGAGTTATTGTTTCAATTTGAAAGCATATTCTTTTAAAATACTTTCTATTTGAAACGAATTTTTCATAATTTATTTCAAAAAGTATTATTTTTCGTTAATTTTGTGTTATTATTGACAATTTTATTCTTGTTTGTTTTGGCATTTCTCCAAAATAGTGTACCTTTGCATTGTGAAAAAGAAAAAAGTTGCCGTGATGAGAAAGTATAATAGTCGTTAATGCAGAGACACAAACACAAATTTATAACACAAACACAAGATTGACATGAACATCAGGATAAATGAATTAATAGATAGCCGCGACACAGTCAATAAATGGCTGGAGCGATATGGAGTAAGGTTCGGGGTGTATAAGCACGGGGTTTTCAACGAGCAACTTTTCCCCTTTGATTCTATCCCCCGAATCATCTCCCATAGTGATTGGTCTTATTTGGAGACGGGTCTCAAGCAGCGTGTGTTGGCGCTTAACAAGTTTCTTTGGGATGTGTATCACGACAAGCGCATTATCAAAGATGGTATTATTCCTGAAGAGTTTGTGTACTCCTCAAAGGGCTATATGCCTGAGTGTGAAGGAATCAATCCCACAGGAGAAGTTTATGCCCACATTGCTGGTATCGACTTGGTGGAAGGCAAGGACGGTCAATGGTATGTGTTGGAGGACAACTTGCGCATACCTTCTGGCGCCAGCTATCCAATGATAGCCCGTGAGATCACCCGCAAGGTGTCGCCTCAGACGTTCACCCAGAATGCTGTGGCTGAAAACCGCAACTATTCCAAATTGCTCGCCACGATGATGGAAGAGATGAACAACGGTAGGGGTATCTCTGTCATTCTGACTCCTGGTCGCTACAACTCTGCCTACTTTGAACACAGCTACTTTGCGGAGAAGATTGGTGCCACCTTGGCATACCCTGGCGACCTCTTTGTGGAGGACAATAAAGTGTACTATGCGGGTATTTACAAGGAGAAGACCCGTGTGGGTTGCATCTATCGTCGTGTGAGTGATGAATACATAGACCCATTGATTTTTGAGGCTTCTTCGTTGCTGGGTATTCCGAATGTGATGCAGGCGTACAAGTCGGGCAATGTGGCACTGATCAATGCCATCGGTAATGGTGTGGCAGACGACAAGGGCATTTATTATTTCGTTCCCAAGATGGTGGAGTATTATCTTGGCGAGCAGCCCATCCTGCAAAATGCCCCTACCTATCTGCCATATTTCAAGAAAGACTATGACTATGTGCTGGCGAACATCCAGCGTCTGGTCATCAAGGATGTCAGTGAAGCGGGTGGTTATGGTGTAGTGTTCGGCAAGGATTTGTCGAAAGAGAAGCTTGATGAATTGAAAGCATTGATCATTGACCAGCCACGGCGTTGGATTGCTCAGGAGGTCATCGACTTCAAGGGTCTTGAGATATTGGAGGATGACAAGCCTGTGGAACGCAAGGCAGATCTTCGAGCCTTTGTGGTCAGCGGAAAAGAGACCAGGGTGTGGGCGAGTGGACTGACGCGGTTCTCAAGAAATCCCGATTCATTCGTGGTGAACTCTTCACAGGGAGGTGGATTCAAGGACACCTGGGTGTTGGAGGAGTAATGGTTAAAAGTAAAAAAGTAAAAAGGATTTTGAGCTATGGTTAAACATACAATCATATCGGCCAAGAAGGCCAACAGCCTCTACTGGCTGGGGAGATACGAGGAGCGGGTTTATATTACCCTGCATTTGTTACGGAAGTGTCATGATAAGATGATTGACGGTGAGTTGGAGGACTATTGGCCCATCTGGCAGAACTTAGACACCGCGGGCGTCTATCAAACTAACGAAGAGTTTATATTCGGCATCATGTATGACGATATCAATCCCAGCACCGTGATGTCTGCTCAGATGAGAGCAATGGACAATGCCATTCTTCTTCGTGAGGACATCCTTTCGGAAACGCTCAGTTATCTGGAAATGAGTCTGGCACTGCTGAAAGAATGTCGCAACAAGCAAGAAAAGAATGTCATTTGCCTGCAACCCGTCATTGACTGGTCATTGGCCTTTTGGGGATCAGCTGAGCAAAGGCTGAAAAACCACAAGGCACTCTACATTATGATGATTGGTCGCAACATAGAGAATCTGGACATGCTGCTGCGTTTTGACTACGACTTCGAACGGGTGGCGTTGGCATACGATTCTGTGAAGCACTACTTCCGTCATATGCCCAGCATTGTCGATGACCACATTGAAGAAGAACTCAACCGACTCATCACTCGGGAACGATTCAATCTCAAGGATGTGGAATACAAGAATAAGTTACTGAAATTTATCAACCAATTGGTGAGGGTGTGAAACGATATTTGTACAACTACCAGACCATTGTCGAGTTTTCGGAAGCTGTGCCCATGCATGCGGTGATGTTACGCTGTCAGCCAGTCAGCAATGCTGGTCAGACGGTGGAGCAAGAGCACTTGGTGGTTTCGCCCGACTACTGGCTGCAGGCTGGGCACGATGCATTCTACAACCGTATCCTTTTCGGCGGTGCCACTGAACCGCACAAGACCTTCGCTTATGTCAGCACAGGCATTGTGGCGACAGACACTTATGTCATCAAGTATCGGGGTGAAAACTTGTTCTTGTTCAAGCAGCCTACGGCACTGACCAACGTCAGGGAAGCGGTGCTGACGACACCCGACAATGTCATCGATGCTGCTTACGCTATCTGCAACTGGCTGTATGAGAACATTGTTTATCAGCCTCTGTGCACCACCGTTGAAACCACTGCTGCCGAGGTGCTGGAGCGGAGGAAGGGTGTTTGTCAGGACTTTGCCCATCTCATGATAGCCCTCTGCCGTCAGCGAGACATACCAGCCCGCTATGTCAATGGATTCTTGGAAGGAGAGGGCGAGACTCATGCATGGGTGGAGATATTCGATGGCTACAACTGGCTGGGTTTTGACCCGACTCACAACCGTTGCATCAGCGAAGGCTACGTCAAGTTGGCGCATGGAAGAGATGTCCGCGATTGTTCCGTCAGTCGGGGACTCTTCACAGGGCAAGCCACCCAGCAAACCACGATTCACGTTACACTGCAAGAAATATGATTAAGACAATAGTATCTACAGAACTACCTATTGACGAGCAGTTCCGCATTCGCAAAAATGTCATTCAGAACGGCAAGAAGGACGGCTTGCGCTTCTGTGTGGTGACAGGAACCCACGGTGATGAACTGGAGGGTCAGATGGTGTGTTATGAACTGGCTCGTATCGTCACCGAACAGATTGATGCGCTGGATGGCACCCTCGAGATCTACCCGGCTCTCAATCCGTTGGGCATCGATACCATTCAGCGGGGCATTCCCAATTTCGACCTCGATATGAACCGCATCTTCCCAGGTGATCCACAAGGCACGATGGCGGAACAGACGGCTCATGCCATCATTGAAGACATCAAGGGGGCAGACATGGTGATTGACATTCACTCCAGCAATCTCTATCTACGAGAAACGCCGCAGGTGCGCATCAATGTTCAGGACTCCAAGTGGCTGGTTCCCTTTGCCGAACGGCTGGGCATGGACTTCGTGTGGGTGCATGGTGCTGCCACAGTGCTGGAGGCGACACTGGCTCACTCGCTCAACTCTACAGGCACTCCCTGTCTGGTGGTGGAGATGGGAGTGGGTCAGCGCATCAATCACAAGATGTGCCGACGTCTTGTGGAGGGTATCCTGCATCTGATGCAGACTATGGGAATGTGGAAGGAAAGTCCTAAGGACAGATTGCCCCTGCCGCTCGTTTGCGAAGGAGATCGCGTCACCTTCCTCAATGCTGAGACCTCTGGTGTGTTCCTGACTGAATTGAAATGCGGCATCAACGTCAGCCGAGGACAAACCATCGGTCAGATTGTTGACCCGCTTCATGGTCGAGTGCTCAGCACGGTCAGTTCGCCGGTTAACGGCTATTTGTTCACCATACGTGCCTATCCGATTGTCTATGAAGGGTCGTTGATGGCACGAATCTTTAACACAGAAGACGCATGAGAATAGAGACGATATTTGAGATGACATCGCCCTGCCGTGATAATCTCCGCATCAAGGGCTACCGATTCGGGGAAGGTGAAAAGACATTGGCTATTGTGGGTGCCATGCGAGGTGATGAGGTGCAGCAACAGTACATCTGCTCGCAGTTGGTGAATCGTCTGACGATGATTGAACAGCGTGGAGGCATAGCTGAGGGGAAAAGCATTCTGATTATCCCCTCGTGCAACCCCTTTTCGATGAACGTCAACCGACGTTTCTGGGCAATGGACAACACCGACATCAACCGCATGTTCCCAGGCTACAATCAAGGAGAAACCACGCAACGCATTGCAGCGGCAATCTTTGCTGCTCTCAACGGGTTCAAGTACGGCATCCAGCTGGCGAGTTACTATGTGTCGGGCGACTTCATCCCTCATGTACGGATGCTAAAGACGGGATATGAGGATGTGGACACAGCACGCCTTTTCGGCATGAAATACGTCACGACCTACCAGCCGCGTCCCTTCGACACCACGCTGCTCAACTATAACTGGCAATTGTGGAGCACCAAGGCTTTCTCTGTCTATGCAGGACAAACCAACAGGATAGACCTCAGCAACAGTGGTGAGACCATCGATGCCATTTTCCGCATGATGAAACGGACGGGCATCATCAATGCGGGTTCTCCGGGTGTTGCTTATGAATCCATTTGCATCGATGAGGCAAGCCTTCAGCACATCAAGGCACGTCATGCGGGAATCTTCTATCGTCTGGTGGACGCTAGCAGCCGTGTTACTCCAGGCGATTCCCTCGCCCACATTATCGACCCCTACAACGGTCAGATTCTCGACGACATCAAGGCAACAGAAGAAGGCACCGTATTCTTCGCTCACCACCGTCCCGTGGTGTTTCAAAATGCTCTACTTTTCATGATACATGTGGTATGACAATGAAGGAAAGAACCCATATCAATCTTCTTTTATGTGACACCTTCTCGGGGCTGTTGCCTCCGGACATTCCTTCATACGCATCCATGTTCATAGGCTTGTTCCGTTCAGTCAGTGACCCGGCGACATTTGAAGTCTTTCCTGTCATGAAAGGCGTCCTCCCAAAGAAATGGAACAAAGATGAACTATACCTGATAACGGGCAGCAACAGTTCTACTTATGACAAAGAACCTTGGATTCTTGAGTTGCTACAGTGGATCAGAAAAGCAGCGACGCTTCACATCAAGCTGGTCGGCGTATGTTTCGGTCACCAAGCCATAGCACAGGCATTAGGAGGCAATGTACAGCGATATGCAGGAGGATGGGGTGTTGGCATTCGGGAGTCCTTCATTTTAGATGAAGTTATGCGCCCCTATTTTTCTGACGGTTATCTCCGCCTCTTATATAATCATCATGACCAAGTAACCAAGCTTCCTGCTGATGCCGTCGTCATAGCTCAAAGCCCATTTTGTCAGTACGAAGGGTTCCGAATTGGGAATCACATCCTAACATTTCAGGGTCATCCTGAATACACACCAGCATACGAACTCCATCTGCTCAACAATCATGCTCTGCACGAAGATGAAGAAGTCAAGAAGGAGGCGGTATTGTCCATCAAGAACTTGAGACATCAGGGTACTGCAATCGCACAATTCATCATCCATTTTTACCATCTCGAATAGTCCCAGTTGCGAAAGGTCCCACAATTTTCTCCTTCTCATGCGTTATTACCTAAAATCACGTGAGTCCGACGAATTCACCACAGTGCAAGTTGTGTGTCTAAAGTTCTTTCACATGCGATGCATGGTTTCTTTGGGAAGAAGCAGTAAGCTGCCAGAGCCCCCAGCATGTTCACGATGAAGTTGTCAAATGACCTGTGTCTTGAGTGCTCCACCTGTGCAATGTTCTTCAACTCATCGTTGATGGTTTCAATGATGGCACGTTTCCTTGTCAGCAGCCTGTCCGACATGCTCATGACG
>JAILDV010000023.1 GCA_024688885.1 Bacteroidaceae bacterium
CAGGAACATCATCTGGCAGTCGCCGATGTCGGGCAGGAAGGAGATGGTTTTGCCGTCCTCGCCAGCCACCTCGAAGCGGCTGTCGCTGAACATCTTCTTGTCCTTCTCGCCCAGTCCGCGCTTCTTCAGGTCCTCCTTCCACGGCGTGCCGAAAGGAGGATTGGAGATGCAGAAGTCGAACGTCTCGCCTGCATGTCCGTCGCGCGAGATGGTGGAGTCGAACGAGATATACTCGCGCTGCGTGCCACCTATTGGATATTGGAACGAACGTATATTGCCCGAAATCATCAGGTCGGCCTTGCACGTGGCGTAGGTTTCGGGCGTCAGCTCCTGCCCGAAGATGTCTATCTGCACGCTCTTGCCGCGCTGGGCTGCAATCTTCTCAATCTCTTCCTGCGCAATGGTGAGTATGCCTCCCGTGCCGCAAGCGCCGTCGTAGATGCTGTAGGTGCTGCTCTCTATCTTGTCCGCCACGGGTCGCACGGCCAGGTCGGCCAGCAGCTTCACGTAGTCGCGCGGCGTGAAGTGCTCACCCGCCTCTGTCACGTTGTGCTCCTCATTGAACCGCCTCAGCAGCTCCTCGAACATCGTTCCCATCGTGTGATTGTCCAGTCCGGACAGCAGCACGCGACCCTCATCGTCCACCACGGGATTCACGGAGAGGTTGATCTTGTCGTCGGTGAACTTCTCTATGATGCTGCCCAGGCGCTCGGCCTCGGTGAGGTTGTCCACCTTCTGGCGGAAGTGGAACTTCTCGATGATGTCCTGCACGTCCTTCGAGTAGCCGTTCAGATAGTCGGTGAAGTTCAACTTCAGTCGCAGCGGGTCGGTCTCGCTCTTCAGCGTCTTCATGGTGAACTTCGACGTGTTGTAGAACGGGTAGCCCGTCGCCTGATAGAGGATGGGGTCTTGATTCTGAATGTTGTTGTCGTCCAGCATCTTCTTTCGTGCCAACAGCACCTCCTTGGTGGGTTCCAGCAACACGTCAATGCGCCGCAACACCATCATGGGCATGATGATTTTCTTATACTCGCCTTTCTCGAAGGCATAAACAAGCACATCTGTCGCTATATTCCAGATGAACGAAAACAATTGGTTGTATTGGCTTTGATTCATTCGCGATAGGTTTCGGGCATTGCACTTATCGGGCACAGGCACCCTCAACCAACGAACAGACACGAAAATAGTGCGGACCACTATATCCGTGTCTGAGGTGGTGAGAAGTACCTGCTTAAATAGATAAGTGACGCGTCCGCACTATCAAGTGCAGACATTAGTCATTTACCGTTATTTAAGCATCGTGTTCTAAACATCTCACCTTTCAGACACGCCGAATAACTGCTAATGCTGTTATTATTTCCAATAAGGGGCTGCCGCTCTTCGCCAAGATGCTGACAACTCAATCGCAAAGGTACACAATATTTTTGAAATGAAAGAAGATGATGATGAAAAAATGAAAAAAAAGCGCAGGAAATGAAATTAACCTATTAACCAATTAACTTTAACCTTTGCGCTTCGCTAAATGAAAAATGATAACGAAAAAAGGTGCAGCAAATGGATTTAACCTTTGTGCTGCGCTAAATGACAAATTTTTCAAATTGAAAAAGCTTTGAAAGTTTAGAGGTGGTGGGTGACAAAAAAGTCAAGGGCGTAGACGAAATTCGTTTACGCCTTTCTGAATACTCTTTTCTCGTGAATATGTTTTTCAGGAAATGTCATAGCCTCGTGTGACTCTTCGTCGTGAAATCTGATGACTCTACCATACATCCTCCAAATCGACATCGTCGATGTCGGTTGACCGATGTCGTCGATGTCGACCTACCGATGTCGACGACATCGATTCTGTGGCTGTGAAATAACCCTTTTAGACTTTGCTGCAAGCTGTTCTGTTACATGAACGCTGAAGGGTGTTTCCATACTACGTGCGCACCGTGCGCATCACATTTCGCGCACCCAGCGCATAATATTTCGTTCTTACAGCGCGTATTATTTCGCGCTGAGTGCCCGTCTTTGAGGGTACAAACACCATGAGTTCTTCAACATCACAGTCTTACAATAACTGAACATATAACATCAAAGGGCAAGAAAGCAGCATTTTGCCACTTTCTCGCCCTTTCACAAACACTTTAATGTGTGATAAATTTAGCGCATACGGTTGTGACGACGAATGTCCATCAGCTTCTCCGTGCTCTGATAAGAATCTCCTGGCAATTGATAACGTGCGTTGCCACTATTATTTCGTTTTATGATTGCAAAGATGCAACTTATTATTCAATTCCAAACACATTATCAAGTTTTTTCACTTCTTCATTATTATTCTTTCTAATCTACAATTTTAAAATGTAAGAATGACAGGATTAAAGTTTCGCATTAAACAAAACAAGGACGGCATTCGATTGAACGCCGTCCCTTTTTGTATGTAATTACCCTTTATTCGAAATGGAATGCTGACTGCTTATATACGTGAGATGACACTTCCGGATCGATATACCAATTCAAACTTTGAGTCCTGTCTTTTGCCCAGTTCAGGAATGCCGGGTATGCATCCTTGACACATGTACCTTCCAAGGGATACTGGAAGTCGGATGGAATCATGATGGCATGAGGATCTTCACCTGTCTCTGAAAGACGAATCTCCGTGTCCGTAGTTGCATTATAGATATAGAGTACTTTGTCAAGGTCGTAGAAACTGAAAGTAGGATCGACCTCTATCGTCTCTATGATAGGATCCACATGGGAGGTTCCTCCATTCACGGCACCTTTTACACCAAAGAGCTCATGAAGTTCTGTGTTCTCATTCAAGATCTTTCCATGAATGTTGCGCAAATAAACTTTATCCGTACCGCTACAAGCCTCTACACTATAAGTAATGTGGGTAGCGTCTGTACGGACAGCCTTGATGACGACATCGTTTAAATCGTAGTCACCTTTTGCACGGTCTTCAAAACAGAAAGTATATACTTGACCGAAGATGTCAGGAATGTCAGGAAGAGGCTCTACACCACCGTTCAATTCAATAACCATGTCACAGAAGTTGCAGTCGGCGCCGTCTTCAAAAGTGAGATATGCCTTTCCGTTCGCTTCAAACATAGCGATACGTGGATCATCTATCTGCAATGAATACTTTGTATTAGAAATGCCAAAATGACCTGGGAACTGATTAATCTCAGTGTTCATTTGACCATTTCCATAACAGCAACCATTGGCTTTAGCCATAATCTGATTGTTGGTTGGACTCTTCATGTCCTGAGCCCCTTTCAGTTTTCTGAGCATAAAGCCAATTCTGTACCCCTCTGGAATAATAAGACCCTTGGCTGTTGAAGACTCTACATGCTGGTTGAAATTAACAGCATTCTGAGCAACAGCATCATTGCCTGTGTACTCTTCAAAGAACCAGCAGAAACGGTCACCAATGCTTGTGTTCTTGTCTGTGAATATACTGTATTTATTCTTATCTCCGTCAATTCCCAAATCTGAACCAAGACCTTGCTTTTCTTTGTTGTTATAACGCCAAATATGGTTAGTTGTATCAAAATAGTAACGGCTTGAATTTACCTCACGCAATTCAGCAGACCATTTTGTGTCCCATTTTCCATCCCAAACCAAGAACTGCTTTGCACCTACATTATATAATGCTTTGAATCCATCCTTGTCTGTAAACACCTGCCAGAGTTGATTCTCAATATTCGCTGCATTATCGTCATATTTGGTCACCATCTTGTTATAACTGTTCGTCGGCTGAAACGTTACGTAGTGATCGGCACCATTATCTTTCTGCCCATTGCGAATACGGTAAAGTTTCCCATCCGTCGTATAGAGCCCTACCGAAGATATTGGTTTGTTCGCATAGATGTCGGCGTCGCCATAATATGGAAGTAGATATTCATGTTTCTTAAAGAAATTCTGACCTCCCTTACTGATACCTGCTGCTGTCATCGTAAGATAGCACTGTATTGCCTTGAATTTGGGCAGTGTTTTCAAATAGTCTTCTTCAGACATTCCATTTGGGATGTCAGCAGGATTATAATAATAATAGTATAGGTGACTATTGGCAATCTCACTGGATGTAATCAGCACCGGGGTAATCGTAATAGGAGCCGCGCCTGTACTAATCAGATGATTCTTGTTCAGCCGAATCTGCTCACTCTCACGAATCGAAGCCATATTGTCTTTTTCGGTCATGTAACCAGCAAAAAGGTCATTCAAAGTCGCAGCCTCTTCGGGGTCAATATCTCCGACCTCACGCACTACCGTGTTGTTGGCAAAAGTCCACCCGTTGCCAATAGCATCATTCCCGTTTGTACGACCACACCAAAGACGCTCATTCTCCCAGTTCTTATTTTCCCAAAGATTGATGTGGTAGTCGTTCACCCATTTTTTCAGATCAGCATCGTCTGATGCCGCTGCATTGTTTGCAATGATGGTGCGCTGAGCATTATATGAGGGTGTGGAATAGCCATACTCCACTTTCACTTTCGCAAGATTGAGATTGTCAAATGCACTTGACTTACGTAGTGCTGAACGGGTTGCTTTTGTGAAACTTACATCGGTCGTACCCACATCAAAACCTTTAATGTAGTATTGACCTTGGCTGCTGACACAAGCGGCTATCAATCGTGTATAGATGCGGGAAACGTCGTAGTCGAGCGTGACGGCTTCACCTTTAGACACTGCTGCTTCAGCCAGCAGACTGGCATTGGGATTGTAGAAAGGCGACTCAGTCAGAATCTGCACTTTAGCGATGTCATCAAGGTCGGCATCTGCCATAATCGTTACCGTTCCTTTCTGAATGGTACTCCAATCGTGAGTGGCATCTACTTTTATACCTAATACAAGTGCCGCATTGTTCAATGCTTCTTCATCTATCGGGGTTGGAATGTCGCCGTAATCAAAGTCTTGGCAACTACTCAGCATCAAGATGCTCAATGATAAAAGACTAATGACCTTCTTCATAATGACTTTTATAGAAATGAGGTTAATCGGACGTTATTTTGTGTGCTATGATTTAAGTTTTAATTTGCAAATGTATATTAACCTTTGAATACAAACAAATAAAATGCAGTGCTTTTTGATACATTTAACAAATTATAACATAAATAGAGCGAGAAAGCAGTTTTACACCACTTTCTCGCTCTAATATATATACCAAATAGAACCAGCAGATTAGCGCATGCGGTTGTGACGACGAATATCCATCAGTTTTTGCAGACTCTGATAAGAATCTCCTGGCAATTGATAACGTGCGTTGCCATAAGGATCAACCTTGAAAAGCAGAGAATCAGGGGACGGTTCTTTGATACGATAGTGATACTTAAGACTGAAGATGCAAGAAGGCTTTGACAGTTGAAAATTAAGCTAATGCGATGCTTACACAGCATGGCAACTCCTAACCTTTTATCCCACGCGACGGTTAAAAAGGTTAAAAGGTTAAATGGTTAATTTTTTGTTTTTCTAACTACGCAGGAATACGCTTAATCTTGTCGTTTTAATGTTTTAAAATCGCTATATTTAACTGATATCCAATAAAAAACCCCATCTTGTTGTAAGATGAGGATTTCTAAATAGCTAAAAATAGCTGTATTTTTACTCCCACTCAATCGTTGCTGGCGGTTTTGAGGAGACGTCGTAGCATACGCGATTGACACCCTTGACGTTGCGGATGATCTGGTTGCTGACTTCGGCAAGGAACTCATAGGGGAGCTTTGCCCAATCGGCAGTCATGGCATCTGCAGAGGTGACAGCACGGAGAACAACGGGATATTCGTAAGTGCGCTCATCGCCCATGACACCCACACTCTTCACATCGGAGAGAAGCACGACACCTGCCTGCCAAATCTGGTCGTAGAGAGAGACTTCTATCGTACCGTCCTGCATGTCGGCTGGCACACCTGCAGCAAGCACCTTGCGTGCATCGTCACCTGACAATTTCACCTTCCAGTTGCGGAGTCCACGAATGAACACGTCATCGGCATCTTGCAATACACGCACTTTTTCGGGAGTGATGTCGCCAAGAATGCGTACTGCCAAACCAGGACCTGGGAATGGATGACGGGTAATCAGGTGCTCGGGCATCTGAAGCTGACGACCTACACGGCGCACTTCATCCTTGAAGAGCCATTTGAGTGGTTCACAGAGTTTCAAGCCCATCTTCTCGGGAAGACCACCCACATTGTGATGGGACTTAATCACCTTACCCGTGATGTTGAGTGACTCGATGCGGTCAGGGTAGATGGTGCCTTGTGCCAACCACTTGGCTCCTTCTATCTTCTTGGCTTCAACTTCAAACACGTCGATGAAACCTGCACCGATGATTTTACGTTTCTTTTCTGGTTCTGCAACTCCAGCCAATTCCTTGTAGAACTTTTCTGATGCATCCACACCTCGCACGTTCAGTCCCAAACATTCATAGTCGCGGAGCACATCGGTGAACTCGTTCTTGCGGAGCAATCCGTTGTTGACGAAGATGCAAGTGAGATTCTTGCCAATGGCACGATTGAGCAGCACAGCAGCCACAGAGGAATCGACACCACCGGAGAGACCTAAGATGACCTTGTCGTCACCCACTTGTTCACGAATCTCTGCCACTGTCTGGTCAACGAATGAGGCTGGTGACCAATCCTGCTTGCCTCCACAGATGTCAACCACGAAGTTCTTGAGCAGTTGGGTACCATCAATGGAGTGGAACACCTCTGGATGATACTGCACACCCCAAATCTTCTCATCATTGGCTGCATAGGCAGCATACTTGACTGTTGAGGTGGATGCAATGCAGCGGAAACCCTCTGGCAACTTCGTGATGGTGTCGCCATGTGACATCCACACCTGACTGTTCTTGGCAAACCCTTTCAAGAGTGGATTGCCTTCTTCCATGAACTCAAGGTTGGCACGTCCATACTCGCGGGTGCCTTCTGGTTCCACTTTGCCACCAAAGGTGTGAGCCATCAGTTGGGCACCATAGCAGATGCCAAGAATGGGATATTTGCCGCGAATCTGAGCAAAGTCGAGCTTGAAGGCACGCTCTTCATAAACGCTGTAGGGAGAACCCGAAAGAATCACACCAATCACATCTGGGTCATTCTGCGGGAACTTGTTGTAAGGCATGATTTCACAAAACGTGTTGAGTTCTCGCACACGGCGACCAATCAACTGCGTAGTTTGCGAACCAAAGTCTAAAATGATGATTTTTTGCATATTTACTTATAATTACAGTTTTATCTTTACGGGTTTTGACTCGTTGTGGAGACGGTCAAGGGAGGTCACCACCAATGTGGAACCTTTGGGCACTGCAGGAATGGTTACCGTGTTTGTGCTGGTGATGGCAATGATGCGATCAGCATCTTCCAAGTCTATTTTCTCCCCTTGGTTGAAGAGGTAAACGACGAACTGGCGTGCACGGTCAAGTTCCTTCTTGGCACGAGGTGCTTCCCATGTGACAACCGTACCGGTCATGGCATACTTGGACACCTGCACATTCTTTGGCTTGCCCGGGGCTTTCTTGTCGATGAAAGTCATCAGAGGCTGCAAAGCGGGTGTGGAATGATAGACCTGCTGCAGGACTGTGCGGTAGTTGCCGGGGTTGTTGACACATGCAGCGGCATACCATTGACAAGAACCCTGAATGTTGGGAAGGGCACGCTGAAGGTCGTACTTAATCAGCATCTGGTGAGAGTTGGGATTGGTGGGGTCAACTCCCTGCACCGTGCGCTCAATGTCCTGACCGATGAAGAGGGGGCGCTGACCGCAATAGTCATTCCACCAATTGACGAGCACTTCATAATCTGCTGCCTTGGTGCCCAGATTCCAATAGATTTGTGGGATATTGTAGTCAATCCAACCTTGCTTCACCCAATAGACGATGTCGGCATAGAGGTCATCGTAGTTCTGTGTGCCTGATGTTGCACTACCCTCTGGACCGTTCTGCCCTGTAGGGCTGTTGCGATAGATGCCGAAGGGAGAGATGCCAAACTTCACCCAAGGTTTCACTTCACGCACCAGACGATGAAGGTCACGGATAAGCAGATTCACATTGTCACGTCGCCAGTCTTCGATGGAGGTGAAACCACGTGGGTCAGCCTGATAATATGCCTGGTCGGGCAATGGGAGTCCCTTCACGGGATATGGGTAGAAATAATCATCCATGTGGATGCCATCGACATCGTAGTGTGTGAGAATGTCCTCGACAACCATGCAAGTATATGTGCGGTTTTCCTCGATGGCAGGATTGAAGATGTACAGCCCATCATATTCAAACATGCGTTCGGGGTGACGAATGGCTGCATGATTCTGCGCCAATGCTGTTGTACCTTTAGTCTTGGCTCGATAGGGGTTAATCCATGCATGGCATTCCATCTCGCGTTTGTGACATTCAGCAACCATCCATGCCAAAGGGTCCCATCCATCTGCAGGTGCTACACCTTGTGTGCCTGTCAAATAGCGTGACCAAGGTTCATAGCTGGACTTGTAGAGTGCATCGCCTTCGGCACGCACTTGGAAGAGGATGGCATTGATGCCACATTGCTGAAGGGTGTCGAGCTGGTCGGAGAGCATCTGACGCAACTGCGCCGGTGTCTTGCCAAGATATTGACCATTAACACACTGAATCCATGCACCACGGAACTCGCGCTTGGGGTTGGTGGCGAAGGAAACTAAAAGTGAAAAGCTAAAAACTAAAAGTAATAGTATCTTCTTCATGTCGAGTGGGTGTTGAGAGTTCTACAGGAAAGGGGTGAGCAGATTGCCAAACCAACCTTGGAACTTCTTGCCAGCAGAACGGGTGCTCCAATAGCCCTTTTGCATGGGTGTGGAGGATTTCAGCTGTTCGTTGAACAAGTCAGTCAGTTCTTTGGTGGTCTTTTTATTGAATATTACGGTGTTCACCTCATAGTCGCATCGGAGGGAGCGGGCATCCATGTTACTGGAGCCGATGGTGCAGTAGAGGTCATCAACCATCATGATTTTTGTGTGGTGAAAGCCGCCATGAAAGAGATAGACTTTGGCTCCACGTTTGGCGAGGTTGTTGCCCACATAGTGGGATGCCTCGGGAGTGAGAGGGATGTCACTCTTGGCTGAGAGAAGTATCTGCACGTCCACTCCCCTGTCGATGGCGCGTTTCAATGCTTTCCTCACTTTGTGGGTGGGCACAAAATAGGGATTGATGAGAAGCACCTTGTGCTGTGCTGTATTAAGCATCTCGGCAAAGAGGTCACGAATGGCATCGGCACTTCGCAGGGGATGACGGTCCACAATGGCGATGCGTTGATTGTCGTTGCTGGGTATGTTTGCAGGGAAGTATTTTTCGCCTGCGATATATTCTTTCGTGGCTTTATACCACATGCGGCAGAAAATCTCATGCAGTTCATTGACGGCAGGACCTTCAATGCGCATGTGCATATCATGCCAGTCACCAATGCCAGGAATGCCCTCAATGTAATAGTCAGCCACATTCATGCCACCTGTATAGGCTATCTTGCCGTCGATGACCACAATCTTTCTGTGGTCGCGTGGAAGGATGTGGTTCACCCATGGAAAACGAATGGGGTCGAACTTCACCAACTTGATGCCCAAAGAATTGATGGAATCGTGCATCTGAGCCTTGATGGGCTGGTTGTTGGAGGAATTACCAAAGGCATCGTAGAGCGCACGCACCTCCACACCTTCTGCGGCTTTCTGTGCCAAGAGGTGGAAAAGGAGACCTGCAATGGAGTCGTTACGGAAATTGAAATATTCGAGATGAATGAACGATTTGGCATTGCGCACAGCCTCAAACATATCCTCAAATTTATCATGACCCGTCTTCAAGAGGTGTATAGCATTGCCATCGCAAGTCTTCACCCCTTTCGTTCTCAGATGGGCAGCCATGATGGAATCGGAGGTCTGGGCTGTCACACCAACCATCCACATGAAGCTAAACATCAATATAAATAGTAGTCTTCTCACTTTCTTACCAATTTATCGGTTCTATCTGATGTTGTTGCAAATACTGATTGCAAAGACTGAAATGATGATTGCCAAAGAAACCGCGATAAGCGGACAATGGCGAGGGGTGTGCAGAACGCAGAATGCAATGTTTCGATGCGTCAATGAGCTGTGCCTTGCTCTGCGCATAACTGCCCCACAAGATGAACACCACATGCTCCCTTTCGGTACTGACCAGACGAATGACGGCATCGGTGAATTCTTCCCAACCACGTTTCTGATGACTGGCAGCCATGTGGGCACGCACGGTCAAGGTGGCGTTCAGCAGCAAGACACCCTGTTCTGCCCATCGCGTCAGATTGCCCGATTGGGGAACCGGTTTGCCAAGGTCTGTCTGAATCTCTTGGAAGATGTTGCGGAGAGAAGGGGGAAACGGCACACCATCATTCACCGAGAAGCACAAACCATGTGCCTGTTGGGGCTCATGATAGGGGTCTTGTCCTATCAGCACCACCTTCACCTTCGGCAACGGACAAAGATTGAACGCATTGAAGATGAGTTTGCCTGGAGGATAGCAAGTGCCTTGAGCATATTCAGTCTTGACAAACTGAATCAGCTGCTCAAAATACGGCTTGTCGAACTCTTGTTGCAATTTCTCAAGCCACGACGCTTCTATCTGCACCTTTGCCATCTTAACTCAATTATCAATTCTCAATTGTCAATTCTCAATTATCAATTCTCCACCATTCCTGCTTTCATCCACGATGCCAGCAATGCCTTCACATCTTCCTGAGCGCGAGACTTCTCCACCTCATATTCATCAAGAAGAGCATTCACCATATCGTCCTCAGTAAACTCCTTACCTTCCACCTGTTGCCAGATGAAAGCTGCAGATTCGTTCAGCGTGATGACTTTCGTGAAGTCGATATTCTCCACCCCATGCGCTATGACGATGTTCTCGCCACAGATCTTCCGCAATTCAAAACCGTTCTTTATTCTCATGTTGTGTTATTATTTTAAGTTTTCGCTTTGCTCAACTTCTTTAGGAGTTAAGGAGTTAAAGGAGTTATCGCTCCGCTCAGGAGTTAAAGCCGAATGATATGCTGGACTTCCACACCCCGTATGGCAGGTTACTTAGATTTTTCACTTTTCACTGTTGGCTTCGCCGAAGATGCTCACGCTCGGCATAGTTCAAACAAGTTTGACTTCTGCACTCGCTTAATCGCATCTTTCACTTTTCACTTCAACAGTTGACTTGGTATCGGCTTAACTACTTAACTACTGACTACTTAACTACTTCAGAAATTTAAGTCTTTTCCATCTCTCTGGCATCTGATGTAACCATAAGAGTCGGTACAATGCCAAAAGATAACGTCTCATGGGAAGCAGTTTAGGCCACACGGCAGAGTAGCACTTCCATGTCCTCGATGTGGACAATGTGTAGAGCTTGCCCTTCCTGACCACCTGCACCAATTTTGCCCGAACATTCGCCACAGGAAACACTTCTGTACCTGTTACATTGCCATCACCCCTCATCGTCACCACACCATTCTCCATCTTCTCAATGCGGTGGCAAACAAAATGTCCTTCTGTCACTTCTGCCAAGATAACATCACCCACAGCAAGACCATCCACCTCTCCAAACACCAGCTTGTCTCTACTATCCTCAATGAAAGGGCGCATGCTGTTGCCACGTGCAATAATCGTAGCCTTATGCCCCTCTTGAATCAACTGCACCACCTGAGGCAAGAAGATATTATTCTCTACCGATAATCTCTGCATAGCACCCTACCCTCACTCTAAACTCTAAACCCTAAACTCTAAACTCTAAACCCTAAACTCTAAACTCTAAACCCTAAACTCTTAACTCTAAACCCTAAACTCTTAACTCTAAACTCTCACCCCCACTCATCGCCCCATAACTCATCCTCACAGCATCCTCATCAGGCAGATTCTCCAAGAAATACACGGGCACCTGTTCCAACAGTTTCGACACAGTGTCGCTTGTACCCACATAATCACGTCTGTCCCACTTCATCACCGAACATGAAGGCAGCAAGGACGCATATCCCTCCACTGTGCTCATACGGCGTATCTTGTTATGCGGTGCCTGTTTCAGTTGCAAGAAACCTCCAATCGGGGCTTCCACATTGCGGTAGCAAGGAGTTTTTCCACTCCACGGAGAACCAAACACACGTGCCACACCATCTTCACACACCCTCACCACGGGGTTGTCGTCATTCATCAAGTCTGTGCCAGGGATGTATTTCAACCAGTTCTGTGTATGGGTGCTCTTACCCGTACCACTCACGCCCAAGCACAAATATCCCCTTCCATCCTTTCTCACCACCGAAGCATGCATCAGCACGGTCATCTTATCTGCACCAGCGAAAGCATACATCATCATCAAGGCATTGTTCAAACCAAAATTGCGCATGGTCTCGTTTCCGACCAAACATACCGTTGCTGATGAGAAATCAGCGGTTGCCTGCATCAGACAGCATTGCCTCCCACTCACGTCACTCACCAAAATCTGATAGCTGCCATCCTCCAGACGATAGACGCCATGATTGTTTCCTCCGCAATCGAACTGCCCTATTTCCTCACCCTTCGATGCTGGACGCCAATTGTCATCCACATTCAGTTCGAAAAGCAAAGGTTCCTCCGCAGAGGGCACTTCTGTCAAACGGAAAGGCTCACTCGACGGCAACAAAGCAGTCGAGTTTCTTGTGTCAAGGAAATTCACGCAATACACATGGCGCCCCACTCTGTAGTATATCTTCTTTTCATCCATCACTCTTCTCTCCACACAGCTTTCGCCCATGATGTTTCTAAATATTTTTCATTGAATGCCCATGAATTGGCATTATATTTCTCAAAAGGAATATGCATCGTTACGCCACAGCACTGAGCATCGTCAATCGACACTTTACTCTTGGGATATGCGCTATACCAAAAACCAGCATGTCTGCACGTGATCATCTTGTCCGTTTTCGCCTTCCACTGTGCATATTCATCTGCATTGAGCACCTTCAGCATGATGCCCTGCATGTCCAGAAAATCAGGATAGACAGTGGTCCATGAACCATACTGGATATAATTCAGCATCGAAGAGGTGTTCAACGACAACAGCTCCGAACGGTGAGCAGCCACAACCGATTTCATGTAGGCAGCATAATCATCCAGTTCAGCGGTGTTCAATGCCGAGATGACCAAACCATAAGAATTCAGGTATTCCTTCAAATAAGCATTAAGCATCTCATTTGCCGTGTTGTTCTTCTTGAACATAGCCCTGACCATCGACTTATATTGAGCACCAGGCTCAGGAATCTCAGCAGGCGAAGCAATCAGACACTTGGTGGTATGGCGCAATTCGTAGGCCACCTCAATGTTCTGCATCACACAAGCATCAATCAGGATGAAGTCAAAATTCTCACCATTCAGTTCGCTTGCCATATCCTCGATGTTCATCTGATGACCTTCGTAATACTTGCTCGCGGAATTTCTCTGATTGTCCACACCAAAAGACCTGCGTCTTGATGCTGCATCCTGATGTTGGTCACCACTGAAATTGGATGGCAGCCACCCTGATGCATGCGACCAAAGAAGCAATCCATAGCTCTCAGCAGGATAATTCGCCTTCACATAATCCACAAATGCACCCAATTGCTTCGCGGAGGAAGAATTTACATCCTCGTCATACTGCACCACGGGCTTCAGTTCTGACAGAGTTGCAGCCTTCGTGTTCTTGTCCACCACATAAATGCGGGGCATACTGGTGTCGTCCAGATAAATGACCAAACGGTCACTCTCCGGCAAGGTGTCATTCCTCATTCCCTCCAACATCTCCCTCACATCTGTGATGGCATGCGAAGAAAGCGAGTTCTCTGCCACCATATACACCATCACCGTGCGGTTCTCAGCATAAGGTGACACAAAGGATGTGGTTTCATCATCTTTTGAACAGGCAGAAAACGAACAAGTTGCAACCATGAGAAACATAGCTGCAACTGTGCCGTACATCTTGTGCTGAACGATACGGAAAAGATTATTCAACATTTTCATTGACAAATGAATCCAATGGATGCCTGAACTGGAAAGAATCTATCGGCATGATTTTCGTATAAGGATTGTCAAGATAACGCTTTTTGACCTTGTAGTATTTCTTCGACAGCTTCTTTCGTTTGTTCGAATAAAACACGCAAGTGGTCTGATGACTCTTCTTCAGCGTTCCCTCCATGTATTCTTTCAACTGCAAGCTGAACTCGGAACGGAACGGAAGGAACTTCGTGCGTTTCATCAAGTCAAGGCTGTCAATCTCGTTGATGAAGGTGATGTACACCACAGAATCAGTCAATTCCTGACTAACGCCAAAAATGTACACCTTTCCTTTGCCTCTGCCATATTGTGTCGGCTTGGGTTTCGCCATTGCCAGCATGGTCACAGCCAGCAGCATCACCGCCAATAAAACTCTTCTCATCATCATCCCAAATAAGTCTTCAACAAACGGCTCTTCGACTGTGAACGCAGACGTCTGATGGCCTTCTCCTTAATCTGGCGCACACGTTCACGAGTCAAGTTGAAGCGGTCACCAATCTCTTCCAATGTCTTCTCGGGCTCACCCAGTCCGAAGAACATCTTGATGATTTCCTTCTCACGAGTGGTCAACGTGTCCAAAGCACGTTCAATCTCTTTCTGCAAGGACTCTGTCACCAAAGTACGGTCGGCAGAAGGAGAGTCTGGGTTGGAGAGGATGTCCAGCAGACTGTTGTCCTCACCCTCCACGAACGGAGCATCCACACTGATGTGGCGACCGCTCACCTTCATGGTGTCAGCCACCTTGTCCACAGGCAGGTCAAGCTGAGCAGCCAGTTCTTCGGGTGAAGGACGACGCTCGTTCTCCTGTTCAAACCTGGAGAAAGCCTTGCCAATCTTGTTGAGAGAGCCCACCTGATTGAGAGGCAGACGCACAATGCGGCTCTGTTCTGCCAATGCCTGCAGGATGGATTGACGAATCCACCACACAGCATAACTGATGAACTTGAAACCACGTGTTTCATCAAACTTCTCAGCAGCCTTGATCAGACCCAGATTGCCCTCGTTGATAAGGTCAGGCAAACTCAAACCCTGATTCTGATACTGCTTGGCTACAGAAACGACAAAACGAAGGTTCGCTCTTGTTAGTTTCTCCAAGGCTTTTCTGCCTTCGACACCACCTTTGCGAATCTTCGCAGCCAATTCAACCTCTTCCTCAACAGTGATTAACTCCTCACGACCAATTTCCTGCAAGTACTTATCCAACGAAGCACTCTCACGGTTCGTGATTGACTTGGTAATTTTTAATTGTCTCATACTTTACGCGTAAAAAAGCGTGCAAATATAGCACTTTTTCTTCGGAAATTCAAATCTTTCACATAATTTATGATGAAACTCCAAGTTTTTATTTCATCAAGCGCGTAAATTCAGTTGGAAAAGGCGTTTCAAATTTCAGTTCTTCACCCGTGACGGGATGACGGAAGGCAAGACGATAAGCATGCAGACAGAAGCGCCCTGCTGGGTTGCTGCGCTCACCATAAGCCTCCACAGTACTGCCGTATTTATGGTCACCCACAATGGGATGATTCAAGTCGTGCATGTGTACACGAATCTGGTTCTTTCGTCCCGTCTCCAGCTTGAATTCCACCAGCGAGTAGCCATTCTTCCTCTGCATGGTGCGGTAATGGGTGACAGCCTGTTTTCCGCCATTGTCGTAAGGTGTGGAGTAAGAGATGAACATGCGGTTATCACTTATCCACGAAGTGACGACACCTTGATCCTTCTCCATCTCACCCTGCACCACTGCCACATAGCGTCTGTCTGTCACGATGTCCTGCCAATTATCCGTGAAAATCCGTTGGATGTCACGACGTTTGGCAAACACCAGCAACCCCGACGTGCCCTTGTCAAGACGGTGAACCGTATGGACGGAGAACGTGCGGTTGGTGCGCTTCACATACTCATCCAGAATGGCTTTCACATTCTCGTGGCGGTCACCTGACATCGCGTTGGTCAAGATACCCTCTTTCTTATCCACCACCAACAAGAACGCATCCTCATACACGATGCGAACCCACTTGTTGGTGAAGGCATGCTTATGACGGTTCTTTGCCACCTGCACCATTTGTCCAGGCTTGAGTGGATAGTTATACTGCGTGATGATTTCCTTGTCCACATACACCATGCGCTGACTCAGATATTCCTTCGCTTTGGTGCGTGAAATGCCCGAAATCGTGTTCATCAGAAACTGCATCAGCTCTGCAGGTTCCTTCACCATGTAGGTGGTGTAGTGATTAGCTGCTTTATAATCGGAATAGGTGCTCATGTTGCAATTTGATAATTAGAAGTTTAGAGTTGAGAGTTTAGAGTTCAGAGTTTATTGCCGCCACCCTCATTTACTTCGGTAATTTTTATTTTTCACTTTTCACTGTTGGCTTCGCCGAAGATGCTCACGCTCGGCATAGTTCAAACAAGTTTGACTTCTGCACTCGCTCAATCGCATCTTTCACTTTTCACTTCATCCTTGGATGACTCTCTTTTCTCCAGCAAGACGACATTCTCTACATGTTGGGTGTGGGGGAACATATCCACTGGCTGGACTTTCATCACCTTGTAGTCAACATCCAGCAGTTGGAGGTCGCGTGCTTGTGTGGCTGGGTTGCAGCTGACATACACGATGCGGCGTGGTGCTGCAAAGAGGATGGTGTCAATCACATCCTGATGCATGCCGGCACGGGGAGGGTCGGTGATGATGACATCAGGACGGCCATGTGTCTCAATGAACTCCTTGTTGAGGATGTCCTTCATGTCACCTGCATAGAACAGCGTGTTGGTGATGCCGTTGATTTCCGAATTCACCTTCGCATCCTCGATGGCTTCCGGCACATATTCGATGCCAATGACCTGACGAGACTGACGAGCCACAAAATTGGCAATCGTGCCCGTTCCCGTGTATAGGTCATACACCAATTCTTCACCAGTCAATCCCGCAAAATCACGTGCCACTTTGTAGAGTTCATACGCCTGTTCCGTATTGGTCTGATAGAACGATTTCGGTCCCACTTTGAAGCGTAGGTTTTCCATCTCCTCATAGATGTAATCCTTCCCCTTCACCACATGAATCTCTTGGTCGGCAAACGTATCGTTAGCTTTATGATTATCAACATAAAGCAATGATGTTATTTGAGGAAAGGTTTCACTCAAATGCTGCATCAAATCATCCGCCTTTTTCTGCGCTTCAGGAGAGTCAATTCGGAACTGCACCAAGAACATCAGTTCACCCGTGTTGGAGGTGCGAATCATCAACGAACGGAGCAGTCCCCTATTCTCTCTCAAGTTATAAAATTCAAGCCCGTTTTCAAGCGCATACTGACGAATATCATTGCGTATCTGATTATTGATATCATCCATCAGATGACACTCTGTGATGTCCAGAATCTTGTCAAAGGCACCCGTGATATGGAACCCCACAGCATCCATCACCTCATACTTCACATCTTGCTTCACCTCTTCCTCAGTCAACCAGCGCTTGTTGCTGAAACCAAACTCCAGCTTGTTGCGATAGCCATACACTTTTTTACTGCCCAAGATAGGCATGAACTCAGGCAGTTCAATCTTCCCGATGCGCGTCAGGTTATCAAAGATTTGCTGCTGCTTCGCCTTCAACTGCTCCTCATACTGCAGGCATTGCCACTTACACCCGCCGCACACACCATAGTGCTTGCATTGGGGCGTGGTGCGCAATGGTGAATACTCATGGAATTTCACTGTCACAGCCTCCATGTAGGAGTTCTTTTTCTTCTTCACTTGCAAATCCACCACATCGCCAGGCACCACAAAGGGTACAAACACCACCTTGTCGTCCACCCTTGCCAGCGCCTTACCCTCGGCAGCACACGCTGTAATGGTCACCTGCTCCAACACTGGGAGCTGTTTCTTATTTCGAGCCATTAATGAAATTGTATAATAATTTAAGTTTGGAAGTAAAAATGGAAGTAAAAGCGAAGCTAACTTTCATTTTGGCTGCAAAGTTACACAAAAAAAAGCAAACCAACCCATAATCGCCCAAGATTTAGCCAATTATTCACCACGGATTGAACCGATTTGCAAATTTTTGATAGGCCAACCAAGCCTCCTTCACCTCCTCCACATTGAAACAATCGTCAAACAAAGCGACTTGAAAGTCGTTCTTGAAAGGAGACCAATTACCGCATATCGTTCCGTCGTAGGCAATGATGGGTTGGAAGATGCCGCTGTTGTTGTGGGCACGATGCCTGTGCTCAGCTGGCAGCACGATGTCGCGGCTCTTATAGCTGATGAGGTATTCGTCGTATGGAGGAATCAAGAGGAACTTGCCACTACGGAATCCCCGTGTGCGGCACTCGTCAGTCAGATAGAACTCCCTATCCTTCCACCGCTCCACATGGATGCTGTCCCCCAAGAGTGCGATGCCCTTTCGGCAGTCGCTGATGTTCAGACCTGACCACCACACAAAATCCTCCAATGTGGCTGGTTGGCGACTCTGAAAGTATCTTTTCGTAAACAGAGCCAACGCTTCTTCCCTATCCATTTTCGCAGCAGACTTCACCTTGTTGGCAGCAAGGGCATAGGTCGCCTTCATCGGCAACAAATCGCCGCTACAGAGCACACCTGCCATCTCAGCCATGCGGATATGGTAAGAAAGGCGGTGGTCATCCATCTGTAAATCTTTCTCTGCCAATCCCTGCACGAAATCCTCTTTCGTCGCACTCCGTTTCTCTGCAGCAGTCTGAACAAGAATCTCCCTCACACGCATCAGTTCCTCATCGGGGATGCTAATCTTATTGCTGCTCATCCATCCCTTCGTGACGGCTATCGCTTTAGGGGCGAAGAGGTCTATCATCAACCAATAGTCATCTGCACAAACCAACTGCCATGTGCCTCTCATCAGGTGCAGACGGATAATCTGCCCTTCGTCAAACGCTTTCTTGAAAGCCTTATAGGATGGTTTACGAGTGCGCATAGCCACTGCCCAGCGCATCATGCGGTACTCTTGTGCTTGTATGGCTCCCATATAGCGCACCACCTCGGCAGGTGTACTGAACTGCTGAGCGATGAGCTGTTGGTTGAGAAGTCGGATGGATACTGGATTCATGAGTTTACTTGGTATGTCGCTCACTATAGGTTGTTTTCGTTATCTTTTATCCTTTGTATGTTTTAGCCTTACAATCAAGTTCTGATAAGCGCTCGAGAGCCGCTAGTAGCGTGTCATCACGCTTGGCAAAATGGAAGCGGATAAGATGATGGACATCCTCACGGAAGAAGCAACTGCCAGGAACGGCACCCACACCGACATGCTCAGCAAGCCACTCGCAGAAATGCAGGTCGTCCTTCACGCCGTACTTCGACACATCGAGCAGTACATAATAAGCTCCCTGTGGGTCTGTAAAGTCTAGTCC
>JAILDV010000016.1 GCA_024688885.1 Bacteroidaceae bacterium
AATTTGAGTGTTTTATTATCGCACTCTTTGATGTAGGTTTTATTAGGTCAATTTTGTCTTTCCTAGATCTACGGTCTTGTGATAGAATATGTTATATTACCCAAAATCAGACCCAAAAGCGGTGAAAATAATATGAAATAACACGAAATATTTGACGCTTTATTTGTGCTTAAATGACTGAAATACAGAAATGTAGATTCTAATATGAAATGATGTGAAATGGAGTTTTCTGAGCCTCTCTCTCCGCAAAGAATGAGTCACGTAAGTGGCTCATTCTTGCGTTATGAGGGAGGTGGACGAGAAGCCGCGGGTTCGTTATCGCTTGCGCTTTTGCAGAAAGAATCCCTCTCCCTCCGCAAAGAAAGAGTCACGCAAGTGGCTCTTTCTTGCGTTATATGGGGTTGTTATGAGGATGGTGAGGGAAACGTGGGAAAGCCGTGAGATGAGGTGCTGGGAGCCATCAAGCACCATGTGTTGACAGGTGCTCTGGTTTAAATGTACAATGTCAAGTTCTCCCAAGTCTAAAATAGGTGTTGTTGTGTCGCCTGTTGTTGATAATAAATACACAATGTAAAGTTTTCCTGTGTCTTTGGTGAGTTTCGTTGTCTTGCTTGTTGCTGCAGGTAATGAGGTGGGGATAAAAAATGTATCAGAAACCTCGCGGCCTCTGATACACAAAATGCTATGAAAAAACGAATGTCTAAATGATGAGCGGAAAACGAGACTCGAACTCGCGACCCCAACCTTGGCAAGGTTGTGCTCTACCAACTGAGCTATTTCCGCACACGTGATTTCTATTTTCGCAAACAGGAATCACAAATAATCCCTTAATTTATTATGAACCATTATTTTTAGAGCGGAAAACGAGACTCGAACTCGCGACCCCAACCTTGGCAAGGTTGTGCTCTACCAACTGAGCTATTTCCGCCGGGATATTTATTTCAATATTTGTCGAAGGAACTCTCTCCAGAGTCTTCCTGAGTGTCGGTTTCTGAGTGAAGAGGAGGAGACTCGAACTCCCACGGGCTGAGCCCACTACCCCCTCAAAGTAGCGCGTCTACCATTCCGCCACCTCTCCATTCTTTTGGTGCCCACGACAAGAATCGAACTTGCACGTCTCTCAACACTCGCACCTGAAACGAGCGCGTCTACCATTCCGCCACGTGGGCAAGCTTTTTCTCAAAGAGCTTCCTGTTTTGTCGCAGGAGAGCGGAAAACGAGACTCGAACTCGCGACCCCAACCTTGGCAAGGTTGTGCTCTACCAACTGAGCTATTTCCGCATTGCTTTTCCGATTGCGAGTGCAAAGGTACTACTTTTTCTCAAACTGACAAAACATTTCAGGAAAAAAATATCTTGAAAATGTTTTTTCTTTTTGACGCTTCTCCTTATACATTGATTATATATGAGAAGGGTGGGCCAGAAGCACCTTTCTAACGGATTCTGTCGAGTGAACGCACCAGTGCTTCGTCCTTTCTGATGCCTTGTATGGCGAGGCAGTTGAAGATGATGCTCAGTACGGGGAAGACCGAGATGAACTTTAGGTGGAAGATGGGCAAGAACGCCTCTGCGCCTTCTCCACACAGTGTTTCGAGGTTCAAATGGTAGTAGTAGGCAAACACGGCGTATGCTGCCACATAGCCAACTAGCAGAATGGTGCTGAGGATGGTGAGGCGTAACTGGCGCATGCGTTTGCGGAACAGCATGATGCTCATGAGTGACAGGAACATCACCATGATGAGCAGCACGCCCAGACACCAGGGACCACTCGTGGAGTCTAATTCCTTGAACGCTCCCTCAGCTCCAAACGTGAAGTTGCTGAAATGTGCCACCACTGCATCTGCTACTGTCCATTCTCCTATGGTGGAGATGAGTCCCACGAATGAGAAAATAAGCACCAGTGCCAGATAGACTGTTTGGATTCGCTGGATCATAGATTTTAGATGGATCTGTCAGCTTCCTTAGAAGGGTTGCGGTAGTAAACCTTATCCTCAAGGAACTCTTGAGTGGCGATGAGGGTTGGCTTTGGCAGACGCTCGTAGTAACGGGAAATCTGAATCTGCTCCTCATTCTCGAACACCTCTTCGAGCGTGTCGGTGTGTGAACCAAACTCAACGAGCTTCTTGCTGAGTTCGTCTTTCATCTCAGCAGCAATCTGATTAGCGCGCTTAGAGATGATGGCAACGCTTTCATACACATTGTTCGTGTCACGACACAAATCCATCAAGTTACGTGTCACAGTTGTCGTTGGTGCATTGGTTTTCTTGAAATCCATAGTTTTTGTAATTATGCTTTGTTTGTTTTTTCCTTCTTAATTCAAATCCTTGCTGTCATCCTCTTTTCTTACTTTCGCTGAACAGCGCTTGTAAATCTGGTTTGCCTCTTTCATGTACTTGCTGTCAGGAAACTCATTCTTGAAGCCATAATACTCGTCGATGGCCTGCAAATATCGTTCCTCGCTTTTCTCAATGACACTTCGCTGAGCCAGTTCGTAGCGGCTACGCAAAATCATCATGTAGAGGTCTTCGCGCAAACGGGTGTACGGATACGTTCTCAAGGCATTCTCTGCTGTGATGATGCAAGCCTCGTAATTGCTGCCTCCGTAGAAGCAATTGCCGATGTAAGTGCCCAGATTGTAATAGAGAAGCGCACTGTCATACTCTTTCTGCACAAGACGGTTCTGCAAATCATACATCATGTCGTTCACATCTTCCCGAAGGTCGGAGTAGGGATGGTACTCAAGGAATTCCTGCAACTTGTTCAGGGCAGTGTAAGTGGGTGACTGGTCAAGTCTTGGGTCTGGACTTTGCATATACGAAGCCTTGCCGCTATAGAAACGTGCCAATTCCGTGTATTCCCCTTTGGGGTAGGTCTTCGCATACCTGTCCAGATACATGGTTGAAGTCTCGTAGTCACGCAGATTGTAGAAGCACATGCCCAGCATGAAGAGCGATTCCTCCGCACGGTCAGAGCCTTTCATGACCATGATGAGTTCCTCCAGCAACTGGTACGATCTGGTGTATTGTCCTGCCATGTAAAATTCCTTGGCAGCTTCGTATTTATAACCATAATCAGTCGATTTCAGCAATGCATTGTAAGAGTTGCAAGAACTCAACATCAGTACCGAAATCAACGCGATTGTTATTGCTTTCTTCATTCTTAATGACAATTTCGGATGCAAAGTTACTACATTTTTCGGGAAGATGGAGCAGGGAGAGGGAATAATTTCACTTTACTTAAGAAAAAAACAGTTGATTTAAGAAAGATTTGCCGATATAAAGTTGTAATTTTGCATTCTAAAAGGAAAACAGATGGATTTTCAGCTTATATCAAAGTTTCAGCCCACAGGTGACCAACCTCAAGCCATCGAGCAGCTGACGCAGGGAGTGAGGGATGGATTGCCTGCCCAAGTGCTGTTGGGAGTGACGGGTTCAGGCAAGACATTCACGATGGCCAATGTCATCCAGAACATCGGCAAGCCCACCCTCATCTTCAGCCACAACAAGACCTTGGCGCACCAGCTTTACACCGAGATGAAAGCCTTCTTCCCCAACAATGCCGTTGAGTACTATGTGAGCTACTACGACTACTATCAGCCCGAAGCGTACATCCCCTCCACCGGCACCTACATAGAGAAAGACCTTGCCATCAACGAAGACCTTGACCGTCGTCGTTTGGCAGCTACATCAGCTTTGCTTTCTGGTCGCAAAGACGTCATCATTGTCTCCTCTGTCTCGTGCATCTATGGTATGGGTGCACCCACCAGCTATGCTGAAAACATCCTCACCATCCACGTTGACCAAGACCTTCCGCAAGAGACTCTTCGCCGCAAACTGGTGGACATGCTCTATACCAACAATGACCTTGCTGCACCCGACGAACTGGAGCGTGGACAATTCCGTGTGAAGGGAGAGACTGTCGATATATATCTTGCTTATGATGAGAAAATTCTGCGCATTTGTTATTTCGATGATTCCATAGACGAAATACAGGAACTGGACGTGCAGACACTCTATCCCATCGCCTCCTACGATGAATACAAAATCTATCCTGCCAACCTCTTCATGACCACCAAGGAGCAGACTCAGAAAGCCATCCACGACATCGAGGATGACCTTCACCAGCGCATCCTCTACTATGAGGAACTGGGCGACATGGAGAAAGCGAAACAGATAGAGCTGCGGGTGACCAACGACCTCGAATGGATTCGCGAAACAGGTCATTGCTCAGGCATTGAAAACTATTCCCGCTATTTTGATGGGCGCAAGGAAGGCGAACGTCCCTATTGTCTTCTCGATTTCTTTCCCGACGACTACCTGCTCATCGTCGATGAGAGCCACCAATCCATTCCACAGGTTAAAGCGATGTGGGGAGGTGACCGACGTCGCAAAGAGAATCTGGTCGATTACGCCTTCCGTCTTCCTGCCGCACTTGACAATCGTCCCCTTCGTCTTGAAGAGTTCGAAGCGTTGACTCCACAGACCATCTATGTCTCCGCAACCCCTGCTGAGTATGAGCTGGAACGTGCTGAAGGTGTGATAGTTGAACAGCTCATTCGTCCTACAGGACTGCTCGACCCACCCATCGAAGTGCGCCCCAAACTCAACTTCATGGACGACCTCATCGAAGAAATCCATCAGCGCAATGAGGTGGGGGAGCGCACCCTTGTCATCACCTCCACCAAGCGGCAGGCAGAAGAGGTGTCATCCTTTTTCAACAGTGTGGGCATCAAAGCCAACTACATCCACTCCGATGTGGACACCTTCGACCGTGTGGACATCATCAACAACTTCCGTGCAGGCACCTACGATGTGCTCATCGGCATCAACCTTCTTCGCGAGGGACTCGACATTCCCGAAGTCTCCCTCGTGGCTATTCTCGATGCTGATTATCAAGGATTTCTGCGCGACCACCGTTCTCTCGTCCAGATTATAGGACGTGCAGCCCGCAATGTTCACGGACTTGCCATCATGTATGCGGAGACCATCACAGAAACCATGCAGCAGACCATCGACGAGACCAATCGTCGCCGTTCCAAACAGATGGCATACAACGAAGCGCATGGCATCACACCCACACAGATACAGAAAGCCCAGATAGCCATCAGCCAGCACAAGCCTGTTGAGTATCAAGGTACAGCCTATATTGAGGAGAACGCCTCTCTGGCAGCAGAATCTGAGGTGGACACTGTTTACAATGCCATGACTCCCGACGAACTTCGTCGAGCCATCGATCGCAATCGCAAACAGATGAAGGAAGCCGCCAAGAAACTCGACTTCCTCAAGGCAGAAGAGTACAAGCAGGAAGTCATCCGCTTGGAAGATTTACTGAAAAAACGTTGAAAGTTTTTTCATTTTTCATTTATCATTTAGCGAAGCGCCCATCATTCCACATACAGCACCAGTCCCTTCAAATATTCCCCTTCCGGATGGTAGATGTTGATGGGGTGGTCAGCTGGTTGGTGCAGTTGATGCAGTATGCGCACATTCCTGCCAGCTTGGGCAGCAGCAGTGAAGACGGCAGCACGGAACTGATCCTTATTCACAGCTTGTGAACAGCTGAAGGTGAACAAGATGCCACCCGGCTGTATCTTTTCAAACGCTTTCTTGTTCAGACGCGTGTAGCCCTTCAGAGCATTGCGAAGGGCATCCTTATGCTTGGCAAAGGCAGGCGGGTCGAGAATGATGAGGTCGTATGGTGTTGTCATCTGCTCCAGAAATTTGAACGCATCCTCTGCATACGCTTCATGCCTTGTGTCACCCGGGAAGTTGAGCTCTACGTTCGCCTTTGTCAGGTCAATGGCTTTCTGCGAAGAGTCCACAGAATGCACCAATTCAGCACCGCCACGCATGGCATAGAAAGAGAAGCCACCTGTATAGCAGAACATGTTCAGCACCTTCCTTCCCTTCGAATAGCGCTCAAGCAGACTTCTGTTGTCACGCTGATCCACAAAGAATCCCGTTTTCTGTCCTCTTAACCAATCCACATGGAACTTTAGCCCATTCTCCATCGCCACGTCATCCGTGTCACCACCCATCAGGAAACCGTTCTCCTGACCCAGCTCAGCCTTGAAAGGGAGGGTGGTCTCCGACTTGTAGAAGATGTTCTTGAGCGTATCGCCCATCACGGCTTTCAGAGCTTGGGCAATCGTTTTCCTGTCGGTGTGCATACCCACAGAGTGCGCCTGCATCACGGCAGTGTTGCCGTAGATGTCAATCACCAGTCCTGGCAGATTGTCCCCCTCGCCATGCACAAGGCGATAGGTGTTGTTGTTCTCACCCGTCACCCCGATGCGGTCTCTCACATCCTTTGCAATGGCAAGTTTCCGCTCGTAGAAACTTTGGTCAATCTCCTCATTCTCAAACGACAGCACCCTTACCATGATGCTGCCTATCTGGTAATGTCCAGTCGCGATGTATTCGTTTTCGCTCGTGTACACCGCCACGGTCTCTCCCTCTACGGGCTCCTCGCTCATGTGGTGGATGGCTCCTGAAAATATCCACGGATGAAATCGTTTCAAAGACTCATCCTTGCCTCGTTTCAGAAAAATGCTCTTCATTGGCTGATAGTGTTTATCTTTTCTACAAAAAAGTCCTTCGTCTCCTTCATTCTTTTCACCTCCTCATGAATCTTGATGCATGCCCAAGCATCCGTCGCCGCATACCGCTGCTGCGCCTCGCTCAGGATGTCTGCCTCCCAATTCGACAGCTGCTGCCCCTTGGCTATTTTCTTGCCAAAAAGATTGGCATAAATCTTTTGCAGGCTGTTGTCCTCAATGCCGATGTCCTTCACCTCCTTCTGCAACTCCACGTATGTGCCCGGCTCAAAAGCCCTCCGTTGATTCAGCGCCCTCATGTCATCCTGCAACGACAGCCCCACCTTCGTGATGCTCTTGTCCTCCAGCAACCTCACCACCGAATCTGTCAGCCCCGTCTTGTTCAACCTGAAAAGGAAACAAGTGTCGTGCGTGGCAACCTGCAGCAGCGCCACCTGATGCATCTGCCCTTTCTTGAAGGCAGGTCTCGTCTCAGTGTCAAAACCCAGAATGGGCTGCTGCATCAGATAATCCACCGCCTTGTCCGTCTCCCTTTCCGTGAAGACCACGATGATTCTCCCCTCAAAATGGATACAAGGCAGTGTCTGTATTTTCTTCTTATCGTATTTGTTTTGAATTACCTTCATGCTCACAAGCTTAATACTCATCCTCCTCCGAATAGCGCACCTCATGCAGTGCCCGCTGCACATTCACGAGTTTCTGTCCCCAGCTGAACTGGAACCCCTCCTTCACCTCCGCAAGCGCATTCATCATCTGCTCCTCGTCAGTGGCGTTCTTGTATGCCATCGCAAAATTCTTCAGCTCCTGATAGATGTCAGCCAGATTCTCGCTCACCGTAGCCAAGATGGGCGTCTCGCTGTACTTCATGTCCTCCATGAACACATCAAGATAATCATCCTTCTCTCCCATCACGATACTGATGTTAGCACGCACGATGTCATAATTCTCCTCCGTCACAAAATCCTCCGCAAAATAATCATTGTCCAGGATTTCATACTTAGGCAGCAGCGCAGCCTTCAGATAGAGTAGGGGAAGTAACTTCATCAGCGTATCCACAAAACTCATGCGCGTCTTCCCTTCCGTCTGTTCCAGGAATGCGCAATACTCCACAGCCACCGTGACCAGTTCCATCACGTCGCGACCATAAACGGGCGATTTCTCTTCTTTTTTCATAATCGAGTGCGAAGGTACGGCTTTTTTTTCACATGACCTATTCGTGACACGATAAATCCACTTTTCCCCCTCAATATTCATTTGTTCTATCTCACACAGCTCCACTTTGACTCAGTCAAACTAAAGGTTCGGAAGTTAAAATTGAAGTAAAAATGGGAGTTAAAAGCGAAGTTATGCGCTATGCGCGGACGACTGTAACTCTATGGGTTAACACACCGTATGGCAATCTTCCCCTTTTGTGGGAGCAGGAGTGGACCCATAATAATTTTTTTCATTTTTTCCTTTCCTCATTTTTTCATTCTTAAAAAAATGTGTATCTTTGCGCATTGTAAATCAAAAGAGAATACAAATATGGTGAATGAAGAAAGAGCTACAAAATGGCTTGGAATCGTAGCAGAAGACCTCAGTGTGCAGAAGATTTGTACAAGACCAAGCATTGGCTGTATGTTGCATTCATGTGCCATCAGGTTGTGGAGAAGGTGCTGAAGGCTTATTGGTGCGTATGTCGAGATGACGATCCCCCTTTCATTCATGACCATAAGCGAATAGCAGAAGGGTGCGGACTCTATACAAAGATGAGCGACGAGCAGAAGGAATTCCTCACCCCAAATTAAACAGATGAATATTGAAGCTCGTTATCAAGAATATAAAGACGAGTTGGCAACCTCACTTAACAGTGATAGAGCGAAATATATTTTAGAAACCACTAAACAGATGCATGCATGGATACTCCAAAAGTTCTCCGAAAAGACGAAGCACTGAACCTTGTCCGTCGATACAAGGATATGATATCCCCTCGTTTCGGTTCAGAGATGAAGGTGATGATGTTTGGTTCCTACTCGAATGGTAATGCCAATCCTTGGAGCGATATTGATGTGGCTGTTATTGTACCAAAGATAGAAAAAGGCACGTGGTTTGACACGTCTGTGTCACTTGGTCGTGACGTTGATAAAGTAAGTTTACTTATTGAGCCGATTCTTTTGGAGAATGGAGAGGATTCACCTATCTATCGTGAGGTGATGCGTACAGGTATACCAGTTTGAAGCCTTTCCCCCATGCCATACCCTCAAGGGCGTAAACGAAGATTTGTTTACGCCCTTGTTTTGCTCTCATCTGTCACCTGTCACATTCAATTCCTCACTCCTAATTCCTAATTCGGAATAACTCTCAACATTACACATTTTCATCCAATTCTGTTTCATATTACTCATGGTGCTCCATTAGGGTTAGCACTAAACCTATCCTGCCACTCTCCATTTGCTCGCCCACGGCTATCGAGGTATCTCACCCATACAGGTGTCGGTGTCTCACCCATACATGTGTTGGTATCTCACCCATACACCCAACGAGGTCTCACCCATAGAACTATCCGCATTGTTTCTTGCTTGGAGGCT
>JAILDV010000039.1 GCA_024688885.1 Bacteroidaceae bacterium
TAGTAGAAGATGGCGCCCCGGCTGAGACCACTCTCCTCCTCTATGTCACTGATGGACACTCCGTCAAACTGTTTTGTGACAAACTGCTTGAAGGCAGCCTTGAACAGGAGTTCTTTTCGGTTGTTCTTGTACATGGGAAAGATTTTTTGGCACAAAGGTACAAAAAAAATATAACGATTAGCATCCCTTCCCAATCTTTTTTATTCCTTACACCCCAAAATACAGAACATCCAGCTTTGCGTGTACATATAATTATTATCAATGCCCCTACAAGTGCCACGGGTGAGACACCTCAGTGTGCATGGGTGAGGCACCTGAACATCTGTGGGGGCAAACGGGGAGGGGCAGGAATGGTTAGTGTTAAACCCGAAACGCCAATGACCGATTCGGGTTAAACAGAATGGGGCGAAAAGGTGTAAATGAAACATCGCCCTGACGGGCAAGTTGAACGAAGAACGAATTCGTTTGATTCGTGTCATTTGTATGAAGCACGATGTTTCCCGCTTCTGGAGTTTGTTCGCTTTGCCCGCAAGGGAATCAATCAATTCTTTTCAAAATCTTTCAAAACATATTGGTCGGATTTGTACAGTGTCCAAGATAAAACACGAACCTTTAACGTAGCCAATGCCCATGAATCTTATGACAATCGTTCAATGACATTAAAAAGGGGGTATGTTTTTTATCACAAGTTCCTGCGGAACGATTGAACGGATTAGGCGGATTTCTTTCAGTTCCTTCTGGGCTTCCTTGACCTGAATCTGTCTTGATACAATTCATGAAAAATTCGTGGTTAATTCATGATAATTTATGTTTAAAACAAAACACGAACCTTTAACGTAGCCAATGACCATGAACCTTTAGCTCGGCGTAGCCAATTAACCACAAATTCTTCATGAATTATTTTTGTTGGAGTTTATCGGCACGGTGCGCGTGACATTACACGCTGTCAGCGCGAAATATTTCAGCCTTCCAGCGCGTAATATTTCGTGCTGGAAGGCGATGATTGGGGGTCAACGAGTTATGAGAATTGGGGATCACCTGAAAAAGTTGCGCAGGGTGTTTCTTACTGACACGCGGAAGCTTGTCCAACCTTTCAGGGAGGACAACAGGAACATTAATCATCGTATGGGTAATGAACGCCCCACTTCTTTCGGAAGCCATCCATCAACTGCATGATATAGAGGGTTTCAGCATGGGGCATCTCACGTGGTTCGAGGAGTCCCTCAGCAAGGGAATCACGGCAGGCAAGGAATTGGTATTCGTAGCCTGTGATTTGCTGTGGAACATGAATGTCCTCAACAAACTCACGGTCGTGGGTGTTGACGGTGATGCGCTGGGGGTTATTGATGTTGTCGATGATCAGATTGCCGTCGGTGCCTGCAATGACTCCAATATTGTCGCCCACACAAGCGGCACTGCTCTGCACATTGGCAAGCATGCCATCTGACAGCACAAGACTGATGGCATTGGTCAAGTCCATGCCGGTGTCGCTCTTCACACACTGGCTTTCCATGCTGACGATGTCTGTGGGGAAGAACATGCGGACGAAGTTGAGGGCATAGACACCGAGGTCGAGCAAAGCGCCACCACAAAGGTCGGGGCGCATGATGCGCGGCTTGTCGCCCATGCTGTAACCGAGGGTGGCTGTAACCATGCGTGGAATGCCGATGCGCCCGCTGCTGATGAGATCGCGCACCATCTGGACGGCTGGCTGATAACGGGTCCAAATGGCTTCGGCAAGAAAGACCTTGCGCTCATGGGCCAAATCCAGCACCTCTTTTGCCTGTCTGGCATTTGCCATGAAGGCTTTTTCCACCAGACAGGGTTTCCCTGCCAGTATCGCCTCCTTCGTGACATCGTAGTGGTGGGAATGCGGTGTGCCGATATACACCATATCCACATCGGGGTCGGCAATCAGTTCGGCGTAGGAGCCGTATGCCTTGGGGATGTTCCATTTCTCAGCAAATGCTTGTGCTTTTTCCAATGTCCGTGAACCTACAGCGTAGGGTACACAGTCGGCAAGCCCATTCAAGGTGATGGCTGCCTTTTCGGCTATCCAGCCTGTGGCAATAATGCCAACGCGAAAGAGTTTCATAAGGGTTAAGGGTTGAGAGTTGAGAGTTGAGAGTTTAGGGGTTAGGGTTTAGGGTTTAGAGTTGAGAGTTTAGGGGTTAGAGTTTAGGGGTTAGAGTTTAGAGTTGGGGATTACATCTTGAGGGCATCAAGAGTGCAGAGGAAGGCAACAAGGGAGGCGTTCCAATTGATGGCAATTTCGTTAGAAGCGTAGGATTCCATGTTGTCAATGTAGGATTCATCGGGATGGTTGGAGGGATAGACAGCGGACTTCATGTCACGCTTGTCTTGCTGTCCAGGATTTGGCCCTCCCACGAGCATGCCGGGGAATGGGGCTTCCACGTTGTCTGCTTCAGAGATGCGATGATGGGGATGCATGGGCGATTTGTCGCCAAAGCCTGTCACGTAGCAGTAACCCGTGGCATTGCGTCCTAAGAGGTAGTCGGCATTCTGCAAGGCATAGCGTTGATATTTGGTGGTGCCAGAGAGTTGGTCGGCACAAAGGAGCACAAATGCCTGACAGCAGCAATTTTCTGCGAGACAGCCCCAACCGAAGTTGCGGGAACTATTGCCAAAAGGTGATTGGAAACAAGAGGTATCAGCTCCCTTCACCGCTTCCTCGCAATAGACAAGCAGTTGCGTCATCAGCAAAAGACCATCTGCTGTCATTCGCTGCTCTTCATCTGCCAACCACTCGAAAGTGCCCAAGGCTGACACATTGCCCCATGAAGGGGTGGAAAAGCGTTGAGGTTGATATTGACGAGCGTCTGCCTGATAGGAGGGTTTACGTGTCAAACGGAAGAGTGCCGAGGATGCCCAGAAGAATTCGTCACGCGCATTGCCATCGCCATAAGTGCCTGTGCTGACAGCAGGGTCTTTCAGTTGCTCCTGACGGTAGAAAGCATTGGGATGGTCTTTTGCCCATTGGTAGGCACGTTCAGCCGCCTCTGTTGCTTGTTTCACAAAGCCGGGGTAGTCTTTCTGATAAGGTGCGAAAAGGCGTGCCGCATCAGCCATCACACCCGCAAAGTCAAGCGTGGCGGTGACACTCTTCGCCACCACATAGCGAGGTTGCTGGCAGTCAGCAGGCATGACAAAACCCTCGAAGTTTGGAGTGGTCAGTTTGTGATACACACCCCCATCGTCAGGATCTTGCATGGTGAGCAACCACTTCAGATTGAACATCATCTCATCCAGGAAGTCGGGTGTCTTGTTGCCACTTTCGGGGATGTCTGTCTTCAGTTTATTGAAATAGTCGCGCTGCTGCTCATAAGCAGCAAACATCAATCCAATGCTGAAGGCAGAATTGACCACATACTTGTTATAGTCGCCCGCATCGTACCATCCGTAGGGAGAACTGATGACAGTGCCAGCAGGACGTTTCTCGGTAGCCGCGGAAGGATGCACCAGCACGTGGGTGTCAGGATGCCCCAACGGGCGATTGTATGCTCCACCCTGCTCGATAGCGATGCCTGAACGGATGAGATAGAACAGACGGAGGGATGCCTTTGCAATGTCCTGATAGGGACGTTTTGCCACCAGCAAGTCACATTCCTGCCCTTCCACATTCACATGATAACGCCCTGTAGCGGTGAGATCTTCAAGGTTGATGAGATAGCGTGTCTTGCCCGACCAAGGCGAAAGAGCCTCTCGCATGACAGAGGGAGTCAACACCTTTCCTTTGGGAGTGGTGACACGCACTTTCCCTTGGGGATTCGTGCCCTCCACAACGATTACTTTCTCCTGATTGGGATAACACCCCACTTGATTGTAGCGAACCTGTATCTGAGCATAAGCAACAGATGACAGGAAACACACAATGGACAAAAAAACGTTTCTCATTTTATCATTATTTATTGGCATTCACAATATTCTTCAACGCAGAGCCGAAGATGATGTACTGCGTATTGCCGGCAATGGTGCCCTCATTCTGTCCCCACAAGAATGGCCAATCATCGTAGTTCTCGAAGTGGTCGGGACGACGGAAGAGCAAACCAGGAGCCACGTTGCCGGGGATGAACGAGAAATCTGCACGGTTGTTGCCATAGAACACCTGCTTGGGACGGGCAGCACCCACAACAGCCACGAAAGAGTAGTTGTGGTAAGGATGACACCCATAGAGCCAATCAGCTGTGCGGAAGACAACATCACGACGAATGATGTCGGGGAAATAGATGTGGGCAAAACATACGGTGGTGCCAAAACTGAGCACTTGACCACCACCTGCCCAGTTGCCTAATCCGATGGGCAATCCGTAGGGATTTTGTGTGCCTAAACTATCAACATACACAGCATATTTCTGCACATAGGGACGCAAACGCTTACGATAAGCCTCATCCATAAACGGAATGGCATCAAGCGCCGTCTGGATGGTGGAGTTGACATTACGGTCAAGTGCCGTCCATATCTGAGCATTGAAATTGTCAAGATATTGCTGTTCGCGTGTGGCTGCATAGAGTTGCAAGTTCGTGCCAAGGTCGCTTCCTCTACCCCGTTGCTGTGCACGACGATTGTTGTTTGCCATCAGCTCCGTCGCCTCTGCCATCAGTCTTTTGGATTGTGTGAGGGCACGCGCAGCAAGATCATCGTTGTAGCCTTTCAGCACACGGCTGGCTGCCGCAAACATCGTGGCTGCCTGAAAGTCAAGGCTTGGATTGCGAGTCGTGAATGCCCACATATCATCAGGTGTTCCGCTCGACTTGCCATCAGCAGACACTTCATAAGGTTTCAAACTTGGGTCATAGTGCAAGCCATCCGTGATGCTGGCTGCATCGCCCAAGTGGTGGTAGTTGTCCAACACTGAATTGGAAAGCGTCGAAGCCATGTGTCCAATCTGCTCTGCTTGTGCCACCAAATTGAGGGTGCCGTGTTCGATGAACTGCAACACATCAGGTACACCATCAGGACGATGCAAATCGACATAGCGCTGCTGCTGACTCACGAAGGTCTCATCACGTTGAGGCTTGAAGAGTTCCCATGTGCGGATGAAGTTCTGCACAACACTGATATTCGAACCTGTCTCGATGTCGAAGTCACCTGCATCGAAGAAACCACCCACGTTCAACCCTGGAATAAGCTCTAAAGGCTTGTATTTCGTATCGGTGGATGCTCCTTGTCGGTGCAAATCGAAGTGGTCACTCTCCGGTGCCTGCAGATAACCCTCCTTAAAGGGCTCTCCATGCCAAGTGCGGTAACCTTCCGTCACATACATGTGGTTCATGTGGATAGGTACCCACACATCGGTGGTGGCATCAGTGATTTTATCATACACATGCTCATCAATGAGGAAGTCGTTGGTCTTTGTGTCACCATACTGAATGTAATAGACACCAGGCTGCTTCACAGAAGAGAAATCGAACTTCACGTAGTTATATTTGAAGTATGCACCCCATTCCTTGATGCCTCCACGGAATGCTTCGGAGGTGGTGCCGTCTTCATTGATGCGCATGAGGGCAGCGTTTGACTTGGGCTTGTCTTTCTTGTCCAATTCAATAATAGCCACTTTCGGTTGGTCTGGTCTGTAACCCACCTGTGAGAAACCAATGTTCGGTTCACGAATCCAATTGGGAATGGCATGGGGCTCCACTGTCCATGTAATAACCTTGCCGGTCTTGCCTTTAGGAAGCACACTGCGCAACACAAACCATCCGTTCTGTGCCAACATACGTCCATCGTAGAGTCGCAACTCATTGTCCTTGCTGCTAATGCGAATCATACGTTCGGGAGCATCGGAAGCCAAGATGAGGCTATGACCTGTCTCAATGGGCAGAGGGTCAACAAAGCGGTCAGTGCCACGATCATCGTAAGTCTTGAAGCCTTTGAACTGACGGGGCTTCTCACTGTTGGGACGAGTCACCGTCTGACTGGTTGCATAACGAGGCAATCGTCCTAACCGTCCATCCATCGAGAAGGTCTTGAGCCAATATTGCGAAGGCAGGAACTCCAAATTGAAGCCTGCATCACCTGCCAGCTTCTCCGGAACAGGCTTGTCGAGCCAAACGGCAATCTCCACAGCTTTACCTTTTGCTGTGACCACCACACGACTGTCAAAGTCGTAGTCATCATAGCGCATACCCACCTCGATGCTGCCGTCTTCACGATTCACCTTACGGCTGGTCATCTTGGGCACCAAGTCCCATTGCTCAGGGGTGTTGTTGAGTCGCACAGCACCACCCTGCACTGTGCGCACACCATGGTGGATGATTTCGATGCCAGAGTTCTTCTCGTCGTTGAAACCACCATTGAAGCTATTGCTGAACACGAGAACGTTCACACCTTGACGTTCAAAATACTCAAGGTCGTTCAGTTGCAAATCCTGTGCGTGAACCATATTCACCGCTATCAGTAACAGGAGAAAAAACAAATGTCTCATTCTGTATTTGTCTGTTTGTTTAGGTTATTGATTGTTATATGGGATGACACATGTCAGTCACGGAAAATCTTTTGGGCAAACATCGAGAGGTAGATGCGCCAGTTGCGCCAAATATGACCTCCATCGTTCTCGTAGTATTCGTATGGATAGTTGTGTGCATCCAAATACTGACGAAGTCCATTGTTCTGCTGGATGAGGAAGTCTTCCTTTCCAATGGCTATCCAGAAGAGCTTAGGTTTGGAAGAAAAGAGACGGGACATCTGCTCGTTGAACTTCGCATCGTTCTGCTGCACACGAGCCGCAGCTGACTGCAAGCCATAGTAGTCAAACGTCTCGGGATATAAGCGCGAGATACCAAACGTGTGACCTCCGCCCATTGAAAGTCCAGTCACAGCACGTCCAGAGCGTTTCTTGACCGTCTTGTAGTGGCTATCCACGAAATTGACGATATCCATAAAGCTCTCCTCCATCGAAGCTTTAGCGCCACGCTGATTGAAGGCATTGCCATCAGGAGTGTACATACCTTCATGCCACCAACCGGGAGCGGCATTGCATGTAGGGTTACCATTCGGCATGACGACAATCATGGGCACACATTTGCCTTCAGCAATGAGGTTGTCCATAATCTGTGAAGCACGTCCCAAGTCACCCCAAGCAGTCTCGTCGCCACCATGCCCGTGAAGCAGATACATGACGGGGAAAGCTTTCTTGCCATCATAAGCAGCAGGCAGATAGACCGTCATACGGCGCTGCTGTCCCAATGTGGGACTGTCATACCACACACGGCTCAGCATACCATGTGGCACATCATTGACAGAATAAAGATGTCCTTTGTCATCGTTGGACTTTGTCACTATGAAAATATTGCTCAACGTGGAAATGTCACGATTGACGTAACTGTTGGCAGGGTCAACAAAGCGCTGCCCGTCAACTGAAAGGCTGTAAGAATACAACTCGGGGTTCAAAGCCTTGGTCGTCACTGTCCAGACACCATTCTCCTGTTTGGTCATCTCCAAGCGCTGGTTGCGAATTTCATCAAAGTCACCACTGACACTCACACGCTGTGCGGAAGGACTGTAGAAATTGAAAGTCACTGTACCATCAGCATTCACTACAGGAGACTGCACACGGGCACGCTGACCCAATTGCTGCTGTGCGACACTATTCATTGCCATCAAGCAGCCACATACTAAAAACATGAACTTTTTCATCCTCTTGCCATTTGATAGATTGTTTGCATATCTTTTGCTCCCAACACTTTCAGACAACCACAAATGGCATGATGGTCACGACTGCACTTGCGAGTCATCTCCTTAATTTCCGCATCGGTGATGTCACGTCCAATGAGTTCCTTGATGTTAATGGGCATGCCTATAGCATGGTAAAAGCGCTCCATCGCCTCAATACCCTTCAGTGCTGTTCCTTCAGGGTCGGTAAAGTCATTAGGAACATCCATGACATTGACGGCAAAGCGGACAAAACGGCTCACGTTCTCATGCATCACATAACGTGCCCAACTTGGCCAGATAGCTGCCAAGCCTGCTCCATGTGTGACGTCGAACATACCACTTAGCTCATGCTCCAACTGATGGGTAGCCCAATCATCGCTCACACCACAACCTGTCAAGCCATTGTGCATCAAACTGCCTCCCCACATAATCTGTGCACGGTTGCGGTAATCCTCAGGATTCTTCAGCACAGCAAACACAGCATTCTTCATGCTGCGCAACATCGCCTCTGCAATCTCTGTCGTCAAATCCATATCATCGTCTTTGGTGAAGTAGCGTTCCATGGTGTGCATCATCATGTCAGTCACACCTGCAGCCGTCTGATAAGGTGGCAAGGTGAATGTGCGACAAGGATTCATGATGGCAAACTTTGGACGTGAGAGGTTGTTGGAATAGCCCAACTTCACATCGCCTTCCTCATTGGTGATGACGCTTGATTCACTCATCTCACTACCTGCTGCAGGAATGGTCAGCACGGCTGCAAGGGGCAACATCGCTGTCGCTTTAGCTTTGCCGAGATAGAAATCCCACACATTGCCCTCATAAGGTACTCCGTATGCAATGCACTTGGAAGAGTCGATGACACTTCCGCCACCTACTGCCAGGATAAAGTCAACACCTTCCTTACGGCACAATTCGATGCCCTTCTGTGCCAATGAAAGTCTGGGATTAGGCACTACCCCTCCTAATTTCACAAAGTCAATGCCTGCCTGATTGAGCAAGTCAAAAATCTTAGGAAGAAGTCCTGAACGGATGGCGCTCTGACCACCATAATGCACCAGAACTTTCGTTCCGCCATATTTCTTGACCAAACGAGCCACTTGTTCCTCTGACTCTTTGCCGAACACCACTTCTGTCGGCGCATAGTAATTAAAATCTTTCATTGCTTTATCGTTTTGGGTTAGTATTATTTATTTGTCATGTTTTATTCTTGTCTGTATCACCTATCACGATTGCCCCATTTCTTATCGTAGCGGCCCTCGGTGTCCACCTTGCCTCCAAACATATTGAGGCGGTAGCGCACATGGAGCATCGCATAAGAGTTGATGCTGTTATAGCGTGTGTCACTTCGGCTGGTTGCTCCCACATAGCGTTCATAGTTGCTCTGTTCGCGCAAGAGGTCGTAGAAATTGAGCGCCACAACAAGGGTTTTGCTCCGTAAGAAGGTCTTGGAGATTTGCCCATTCCAGATGAGTTCATTGGTATTCATGGAAGGGTCATTGTACCCTCGGCGACTATGTTCGCGGATGTTGGTGCTAAACTCAAAGCCCATGGGGAATCGTATCAACATCTGTCCACCATAGCTAAATTGCCACGTGTCGAGGTTGGCATTGGGTTGCAGTTCGTTGCGTGTATGCTGATAGGTCACATTACCATCAAGTGTCACTTCGAGCCAGTCATTGCGGAAACTCACGTTCAGACGCTCATTCAGGTTCGTCGAACGTGTGGTGTTCTTCTCAGCATCGGCTTGACGCTGTGCCACATAACTCACATAGTTATTATAGCGCACACGGGTATCTGTACCGATATTCCAACGTCCCAGGGTGTCGAGTGCTGTATTGAACGTGAAGCCACCATCGGCATTCCAGTTGCCATTGATGTTCTCAGGGCGAGAGACACTTCCACCCGTCTCGGCATTGTAGCGCACAAGGTTGGAGATACTGTTGCGGATATGGCGATAGTTGGCATAAACCACAAAAGAGCGTCTCCATCTAGTGATGTAATTGTTGTAGTAGAGGTTCAGCGAGTTAGTGAACTGAGGCTTCAATCCAGGATTACCCTGTGTGATATAGAGCGGATTGGAGTCATCTGTGATGTCAAGCAACTGCGTGATGTCGGGTTGACGGGTGTCACCACGATATTGCACACGGAAATTGCTCTGGTCGCTGAACTTATAGCGGAAGTTGAAAGTTGGCGTGAAGTTCGTCACGGTACGGATGGTGTCCACATACTTCCCTCGATAGTCCTGGATGAAGTTGGAACGCTGAGGTTGCAGGAGCACACCCGCATTGTAGTCGAACTTCTCCACACGATGACGCAGGGTCAGACGGATGTTGTGGGTATAGTTCTTATACTCTGAATAGCGGCTGAGGTTCTTGTCAAGAAAGTCATCCAACGGAGCATCCAAGGCAGCGAATGGCGAGTTAGGTCCCAACCACGAGTCCCAATCACGATACACAGGCACAATGCCCGCAAACACATCCTCTGGTTCATGACTGAAGTCGAAAGTCTTGCGGTCACTCTTGTTCTGGTTATAGCGCAGTTCATAACTGGCTGTCAGGTGCGCACCCTTCCAAAGAGGCTCCGTATAGGAGGTGTTCAACACATAGCCCTTATTCTTGCTGGGGGTCTCGTTATATCGTGCCGTGAAGTATGTGGAGTCCAGTCCTGCCTGATTCTGTTTCAGGAACAGATGCACCTCATTATTCGAGGCATTCCTCTGCTTGTTGTCGCCAGCACTTCCCTCCACACGCAGGGTGATGTTTCTTCCATTCGGGTTCAGACGGCGATAGAACTGCAACATGCCCCACACATTCTGGTTACGTCCATAACTGAGGTTGGCACGCTCATTCTTGTTTACAGCCAGTTTCTGGTCATTCATCGCCAGAATCTGGTCAACATCCAGAGGGTCATTGCCATACAGATAGGGGTCATCATTGAAGGTGGCAGAGAGCGAAGTGGACGTACCGTCATTGGTTCCATAACTGCCATTGGCACGCAACATGATGTTAGTGAGGGTGTCTGGCCTCCATTCCACACGCAGGTTTCCGTTCCAGTTGTTATTGCGTGACAGGCTCACCGAACGGCTATTCGAGAAGGTGCGATAATCCTGGCTGTAGAAGTTCTCGCTGGAGTTCTCGTTGCGATTGTCCCCATTGCGGTGATTCCATCTGGCGCCAAAGTCTGCCTTCCACTTCTTCCCGTCATCATAGTTCAGGTTCAAGCCCAGCATCTTGTTCGAGTTCAGCCCCCTACGGTTCCACCATCCTGCATTCTCCTCCTTGTTGTTGGCATTGCCCACCAACATGATGCGGGTCTTGTCCGTGAAACTGCTACCCGAACCACGCATGGCATAACGGTCTTCCGTACCCCCTGCAATATCTACATTCGTCATGTAACCCCGATTCATACCTTTCTTGATGGTGAAGTCCAGCACCGTCTCCTTCTCACCGTCATCAATGCCCGTGATACGGCTCTGGTCACTCTGCTGGTCATAGTATTTTACATTCTGGATGATACTCACAGGTATGTTCTTCAGGGCTGTCTCAATATCGCCCAGCATGAACTCCTTGCCGTCCACCAAGATTTTCTGCACCACCTTACCATTAATGGTGATGTTGCCATCCTCGTCAATGTCAGCTCCAGGCAATCGTTTGATGAGTTCTTCCACTGCCGAGCCTTCAGGAGTGCGGAAGGCTTCTGGATTGTAAAGCAGCGTGTCCTTCTTCACCACCACCTGTGCCACATTTGCCGACACCACAGCCTCCTTCAGCAACCTGTCATCTGTCGCCATGCGGATATTTCCCAAATCCATGTTCTCTGCCCTGCGCAACGTCAGTTCACGCTCAACCGTCTGATAACCCACAAACGAAATCCTCAGTCGGAACGTGCCCACCGTAGGCACATCCACCGAGAAGTTGCCTCTTTCATTTGAAACTGTACCACCCACAAACGCACTGTCTGCAGCTGTGAACAACTGTACAGACACATGTTCCATCGGCTCTTTCGAATCGATATCCGTTAAATGTCCATTGATTGTGAATCGTCGTGCATCTTGTGCTAAAACACTCAGTGTTACCAAACTTAGCAGCACTGAGAGTAGAATCTCTCTCTTCATAAAATATATTAAACTTTCGACAAAAATAATAATAAAAGACCTACCACAAAGGGTAAAGTCAATAAACATGCTCTTAATTTAGGGAACTTTAACAAACAAAGAAATATTTATACCATTATGTCCACAAATTTATTCTCTTTGAATGTCATGATGCCCGACAAGAAACAATAAAAATGAAAATATCCCTCTTACATTTTGTAGTGTGCCCACATAATCGTATCTTTGTGCCCAAATTTATCACAAACCTATTGATTTATTACTGACATGAAAAGATTTTTTCGACTTGTTTTGACACTCACTTTGGGGGCACTTCTCCCCACATTTGTTCAGGCAGACACTCTCCCATTGGTGGGCAATGTGATGGCTCGCAAAACGACCTCACTGAATGGTGAATGGAACTACATCGTGGACGTGCAGGAAGAAGGTTACTATGACTATCGCATGAATCCAACTTCATGGGGCTTTTTCCGCAATGCAAAACCGCAACGTCCAGAAGACCTTGTCGAATATGACTTCGACACCTCTCCCACTATGCCCATCCCCTCTGACTGGAACACAAGAGACGAGCGCCTGTTTTTCTACGAAGGCACAGTATGGTTCAAGAAAAGTTTCGATTGGCATCCTGCAGAAGGTCGCAACACTCTGCTCTATTTTGGTGCTGTCAATTATGACTGCTACGTCTATGTAAATGGTCAGAAAGTGGGACACCACATTGGCGGCTTTACGCCTTTCAACTTCGATGTGACCAAACAGCTCAAGGAGGGTGAGAACACCGTCATCGTAAAAGTGGACAACAAGCGTCATGCAGAGGATGTTCCTACACAGATTTTCGACTGGTGGAACTACGGAGGCATCACACGCGATGTGCTCCTTGTCGATGTTGCCCCACTCTACATAGAGAACTACTCCCTGTACATTCAGAAGCCTTTCTCCATGAAGGGGGACAAACTCAATGTACAACAACAGTTACAGTTCCAGATGAAGCTGAACAAGGCAGAAGCAGGGCAGCAAGTGACACTCAGCATTCCAGAACTGAAACTCAGCAAGACCGTCACCACCGACGCAGAAGGAAAGGCTACATGGCACTTCATGGCAAAGCCACAATTATGGTCACCAGAGAATCCCAAGCTCTATCGTGTCAATCTCACGCTCAATGGTGAGACATTAACCGATGATATCGGTTTCCGCACCATCGAGACACGCGGCAAGCAAATATTGCTCAATGGCAAACCCATCTTCCTCAAAGGCATCTCCATCCATGAGGAGAAACCCAATGGAGGCGGTCGTGCCAATTCCACAGAAGACGCCCACACACTACTCTCATGGGCAAAGGAACTAGGCTGCAACTTCGTACGTCTGGCACACTATCCTCACAACGAATACGCCATCAAGGAGGCTGAGCGCATGGGCATCCTCGTATGGTCGGAAATTCCTGTCTATTGGACAATTGCATGGACAAACACCCAGACTTTCGACAATGCACAGGCACAATTGCGTGACATGATTGCACGTGACCAAAACCGTGCCAACATCATCATCTGGAGCATCGCCAACGAGACGCCCCACTCCCCTCAGCGTGACTCTTTCCTCAGCAGACTCGCTACATATGCACGCACACAAGACAGCACCCGCCTCATCTCGATGGCGATGGAGGTGACAGGCGCTTCTAACTATGTGAATCGTCTGAATGACAACATGAACAAATACGTGGATGTAGTGAGCTTCAACCAATACATCGGTTGGTATCGTGATGTGAATGATGCCCCCAAGATGAAGTGGGAAATTCCTTACGACAAACCTGTCATCATCAGCGAGTTTGGTGGTGGTGCCAAAGCTGGCTATCATGGCGGGAAGAACCAGCGATGGACAGAAGAGTTCCAAGAGAACCTCTATCGTGAGAACATCGGCATGATTGACAAGATTGAAGGACTTGCAGGTACCACTCCTTGGATTCTCAAGGACTTCCGTTCACCCCGTCGTGTCCTGCCCGACATTCAGCAATACTACAACCGCAAAGGACTCGTGAGCGATGCCGGCGAGAAGAAAAAAGCCTTCTATGTATTGCAGGAATGGTATAAAGGAAAATGAATGAATAAATAAATAAAAAATGAGAGAATGAAAAAATCCTTCTGGATGATGGAGCAGATTTCATTCTCTCATTTTTTTCATTCTTTCATTCTCTATTTGCTTGTGATGTGCAAGAAACGGGTGATCATGCTGCCCACACTACGATCCATGTTGTCAATGTAGGCATCAAGGATACGTGTCTTGTCATGTAATGGAATGACATCATAATCAGCAATGGCAGCAGGAATGAGCGTGCTGTGCCCTTCACGGAGAAGGATTTCGTCACCTGTGGTGCGCATGCGGATGGTGCAGTCCCCCTTGATGCACATGCTGATAATGAAGCTGTCATATTTGATGAGGTTGCGGTGGAATATCGAGGTCATCTCTGTCACCCTCACGCTGAAATAAGGAGAATCAATGATGCGATTGGCACGTCCAGCCACATCGCTGTATTGTGTACGATACTCATCCTCCACATGGAAGTCAAGCGCCTCAGCAGCCAGTGCCGTGTGCAACTCACGAGGCTTTCCATCCATGCCCGGACGGTTATAGTCAAAAATGCGGTACGTCACATCCGATGACTGCTGCACCTCTGCCAACAAAATGCCGCCACAGATAGCATGTACCCTTCCTGCAGGCAAATAAAACACATCCCCAGCCTTTACCGTATGCTTTGCCAGCACATCCACAATTGTGCCGTCTTCCACTCTCCGTTTATACTCCTGCGGTGTGATTTCCTCTTTGAAACCGGCATATAGATAACTGCCAGGCTTCGCATCGATGATGTACCAGATTTCGCTCTTGCCAAACTTGCCGTGTTCCCGTTGAGCCATTTCATCATTCGGATGCACCTGAATGCTCAAATCCTTCTCTGCATCAATAAACTTTACCAGCAAAGGCAGCTTCCCACCATATTTCCTTGCCACCTTACCACCCAAAATGCGGGCAGGTGACATATTGATGACACTGTTCAAATCTTGTCCTGAAAAAGCGCCATTGCTAATAATGCTCGTACTCGATGGTACGGCACTCACCTCCCAACTCTCTCCTATCGGTTCATCCGACGCCTCCAAGCCCTTGTATGGGCGTAAACGCTTTCCTCCCCACACAATCGTGTGAAGATTAGGCTCAAACAGGAATGGGTACAAGTTCTGCATGTCGTCACTATTTCTTATGCAGTTGCAAAGGTACGGAAAAGTTTAGAGTTTAGAGTTGGGAGTTTAGAGTTTTTTTAACAAAACAGAAGAATACCCAGAAAAAAAACGATAAACAAAAAAAATATCAATTCTCAATTATCAATTCTCAATTATTTTCGTACCTTTGCACCCAAAAGATTCCAAACAACTTCAATCTTTTATTTATCAACTTTCAAACTTTTACTACTATGGCCTACAAAATCATTGATGTAGAGGGAATTGGTCCCGTTTATGCTGAAAAGCTGCAAGCCGCTGGTCTCAAGACCACCGAAGAGTATCTGGAAAAGTGTGCAAACCCAGCTGGCCGCAAGGCATTGGCTGAAGAGACAGGTATTAGTCCTAAGCTCATCCTCAAATGGGCAAACCATGCAGACCTCTTCCGTATTAACGGTATCGCCAGCCAGTTTGCTGAACTGCTCGAAGCTGCCGGTGTTGACACTGTCAAGGAATTCCGTCACCGCGTAGCAGCCAACCTCCAACCAAAACTCGTTGAGGTGAACGAAGAAAAGAATCTCTGCAACCGCGTTCCCAGCGTTTCAGAATTGGAGAAGATGATTGCACAGGCAAAGGAGCTGGAGCCAGTGCTCACATACTAATCCATCCAAGGTCATCCAAGTTGACAACAACTTGACCTCATGGCAAAAAGAGGGTGTGTCAAAATGGCACATCCTCTTTTTTACGTAAAGCCTACACTTGTCACTAAGAGCAACAAATGGTAGTCGGCCATTTAAATGACATTTCAAATACACATTATATAAAGGAATATGCATTAAGACCGTCATGTGTTCATCAAAAGATTGGTCTTTTAATCAAGTTTTGGCTTATTTACGGAGTTTTTTGAGCATATCAGCATTTGTTTCGATTAATTTTTGTAACTTCGCCGTCAAACAACAGAAATCCATCATGGCAAAGTTAAATCGTATAAGAGTCGTTCTTGCAGAACGTGACCTGAACAATAAGTGGCTGTCCGACAAACTCGGCAAGGATCCTGCTACTGTTTCCAAGTGGGTTACCAACACCACCCAGCCCAGCCTTGAAGCCCTCATTGCAATAGCCAATGCGCTTGAAGTGCCTGTGCAGGAGTTGGTGAGACAGGAAGAATTCAATCATTCCATGTCGATGCATTCATCCTGAAGGCAACATTGATGGCAGAGTGGACATCCGAAAAAGAGTTTGACCGTTCAAGTACCGTCCAAGTACCGCCCAAGAATGATGATACGATAAATCATCAAGTAAATATCACGAAACTATCTGATAGACAGCGTAGAATCTATGAGACAATAAAGAATGGTACGATAAATGATACGATAAATGATACGATAAATGCACAAACGTTGTCAGATGCGTTAGGCGCAAGTGTCATAACTGTCAAACGAGATCTCTACGTCCTTCGTGACATGAATCTCATTCGGTATGTGGGCAGTAATAAAACGGGGCATTGGGAAGTGATTAATTAAGGCTAAAAAACAAAAAGAATGGACAACCGCTCGCATTTTCGTTCGCTGGACGAACTCATTAGGGGGCTCGATAGGGAGAGGGCTCTGGAGCGAACCACGTCAACAGGTGACATGGATAAGTTCCAGGAGGCTATCTGTGCTTTTGCTAATGACTTGCCAAACTCGCGAAAGAATGGCTACCTGATACTGAGGGCTTACGACAATGGCGGTAATGTTGGCGGTAAAATGGCGGTAAAGTTGGCGGTGATGTCGTAGAAAACATCGCAGGAAACATCGTAGAAAACATTCTTGCAAGCATATCTAAGAATTCACATATTCACAATTCACAAATTCACACATTGAGGGAGGTAGTCGGTGACCGCCTCCCTCATCATTAGTGCTTTGGAGTAATTTCAATCGTTCTCCTCATGATCAGACCCATCATCGTTGTCTGACCAATGATTGTTATACGAGTCATTTTCATTCTTCTTCTGCTGCCTTGTTCATTGTCTCTTCCTCGTTGGCGATGGAATAGAGATGGTGAGGATGCACCTCTCCTTCATGTTTTGTTTTATCTGGCTTGCTTTCATATTCGTTGCGCAGATTTAGATACATGGCTTTAGCCATTTCGGACATGACACGTTTGTAGAACTGTTCATCCTCAAATAGTTTGCTGAAAGCATCCATGTGTTCCATGTAGCATTTCTGAGCCACTTTGTCAAACTCCTTGGGGAAGATGCTCGTCTCAAACATGTTAGCATCGTTGGTTTTGGCTTGCTTCTTCAGGGTCTTGCTGGCAGTCACCAATTTGTCATAGATGGTTTCAACAATCACCCTGTCTGCCTCCGTAAACTTACCAGCATACATGATGTTGATTTTCTCGATGATGTTAGCGAGCAAATCCATTTTGACATCGGTGGGCTTGCCATTCGTTCCTTTCTCTGGCTTCACCCTCTTGTCTTTATCTTTGGGAGCCAATTCTATGGCACCAGAGAAGGTCTCTGTGAGTTTATTATTGATGAGAGCCAATTTGTTGTTGAGGTCCACTTTCTTGTGCCCGTTCTTGGGGATGATGCGGTAGAAGAACTCTGCAAAGATGTAGGTTTTGAACAATTCCCTGTCGAACGTGCGAACCACCTGTGCCATGTAAGCATAGAAGCGGATGAAGTTCTTCAGCAATGAACGCACCTTGAACTGTTCTTCCTCCACCAATGATTCATAGGCAGTCAATGCAGGCTTTAATGCTGAGGCGAGTTTGCCCATATCGGTACTGCCCTGCAATTTCTTTTTGTAGATGTCATAGATTTTATCCTCATCCCCCGTGTTCCACAAGTGGTACTTCTTCAGGTCTGTGTCATATTCATACACCACATTCACATCCACAGCATCGCTCAGGATGGTTTCCTCATAGAAGGGTTGGAATGCATTCTTGATGTCATCGCTTGTGTTCACAAAGTCAAGAATGTAGGTGTCCGTCTTTCCCCTATGGCTTCTGTTCAGTCTGGACAAAGTCTGAACAGCCTTCACTCCCTTCAGTTTCTTGTCCACAAACATCGTATGCAGCAAAGGCTCATCAAATCCTGTCTGGTACTTATCAGCCACAATCAGCACATTGTACATGTCAGAATTGAAGAACAATGGCAGTTGTTTCTCTGAAATCTTCTGCTCATCGGTGCTGTTCAACTTACTCTCCGTATATTCCTCACCCTGATACTTGACGGTTCCTGAGAATGCCACTAATGCGTGCACATCATCATACCCTTTCTTCTTGCAATACTCTCTCACCATGAACAAGTATCTTACAGCATGTGCTCTTGAGGGCGACACAATCATCGCCTTGGCTTGCCCGTTTATCTTCGAGAGCGTTACTTCACGCAGTTTCTCCACCATCACCTCCACCTTCTGCTGAAGCACGAACTCATGCTCATCGTGGTAGCGTTTGATGGCCATCGTGGCAGGCACCTCTTCAAACTCTGGATTCTCCGACACAGCCTTGGCAATCTCATAACTGGTCTCGATGGTCGTGTAGAATTTCAGCACATCCAGGATGAATCCTTCGTCTATTGCCTGGCGCATGGAGTAATGGTGGTAGGCATCATACGTGCCATCAGGTCTCATAACCCCAAAGGTTTGCAAGGTCTTGGGCTTGGGTGTGGCAGTAAACGCATAGAAATAGAGGTTCTTGTGCTTGCCTTGTGCCAACAGCGTTTCAGTCATCACATCCATGCTGTCCTTCAGTTCCTCCTCAGTCTTTTCTTCCCATTCAGCCATTTCTCTCAACGCTTCGTCGGTATCAGCCAAAGCCTCCTTCAGTTTCTCCGCACTCTTGCCACTCTGCGAACTATGTGCCTCGTCAATCACGATGGCGAAGTTCTTCCTGTTGTGTCCATCCAGTTCCTTGTAGATGAGAGGGAAACGATGAATGGTGGTGATGATGATGCGTTTCTTGTCGTTAATAGCATTTTTCAGTTTCTCCGAGTTGTCACTATCTGTGATGGTCTCAATTTGTCCTTCATAGTGGTCAAAGCCCAAGATGGTGGTTTGCAGTTGGCTGTTCAGCACCCTTCTGTCCGTCACCACAAAGACTGACTGGAACACCTCCTTGTCCATCATGTCGTGCAGCGAAGAAAGCCTGTAAGTCAGCCATGCAATGCTGTTCGACTTACCACTTCCTGCACTATGCTGGAGCAGAAAACTCTTCCCCTCCTTGCTGTTCCTTGTGTCTGCTACAATCTTTTCCACCACATCAAGTTGATGATAGCGAGGGAAGATTATCTTTTGCGACTTCATGGTCACCTTCCTACCATTGAGAAGGCTCACACTTTCCTCCTCTTGCAAACTGATGTATCGTTGCAAGAGAGACAGCATCATTTCACGCCTCAGCACCCTTTCCCACAAGTATGATGTCGGGTAACCATCAGGGTTGGCAGGGTTGCCCCCATCCCCGATGTTGCCAGCACCATTGCTGCCCTGATTGAATGGCAGGAAGAACGTGTTGGCACCTCTTAGATGAGTTGTCATTGCCACCTCCTCCAAATCTACACAGAAATATGCCAAGATGCGGTTGTTGAACTGGAACAACGGCTCTTTCGGGTCACGGTCATACATGAACTGATGCTTGGCATTCTCAATGGTTTGTCCTGTCAGTTGGTTCTTCAGTTCCAAAGCCACTACGGGGATGCCATTGACCGAAAGCACCATATCAATAGAGTTCTTGTTCTCTGTCGAATAGAAGAACTGTCGGGTTTCCGTCAGAATGTTAGCCTTATATTTCGTCACCAGTTCCTCGTTCAGTCCTGATGCTGGTTCAAAATAGACGAACTTGATGCCCACGCCTCTATCCTTGATTCCATTGCGGAGCACATGGATAAGACCACTTTGAGCCACATTGTTTTGAAACATCTTATAGAGTTGATGTTCTGCATTCTCTCCATAGATGTTTTTGTATTTAGCCCATTGTTTAGGTTGTGTGGTCTCAATGAAACTAATAAGCACAGGCATGTCAATGGCTCTCACTTTGTCATAAGTCGCCATTGTGCCTTTCACATATCCACCTTCTGAAAGCAGATAGGATTCAATGTCCTGTTCCAAGTTCTTCTCTTTCGTTTCCATATTATTCAAATTCTGGTGGTAAGGAATCTATTATTTGCCTAATTGGAGACTGGTACTCACAACAAAGGTCTATTTCTTTATTTGAGAGTCCAATCATATCCAGTATACAGCAAGTCAAAAGTATCTTGCATTTCTCTGTTAACCAATAGAGGTCATCACCTTCTACTGCTAATGACTTCTCTTCATCTGGGAAAAGGTGTGAATACTTATGGCGGGTGTCTTTGAGGACTTTGGGATTAATTCTACATTCCTTGATTGCTTTCACTTCCTTAAACTGATTCAGCAAAATCTCTATTTGTTCCTCATATTTTCGTATATCTTTTTCATCCTTCTTATTCACAAACCTTTTATGATAACCATCCAACGCCTGTGCTATTATCAGGAAGTCAGGTACATCAAACCTACTTTTGTTCTGGAGAGAATTAATCAGGTAACTGCTGATTGGGGCTATCTTATCATAATTCTCATGCCATTTATTCAGCATTTGGGGAAGTTTATCTTTGAGAAGATTAAAGTCAATGAGCGAAACAACCCCTGGGTCAACAGATATGTCTTTCTTAAACAACAAAACACTCTCACGCTTAGTCTCCTTGTTGGTCAATTTCACCTCTGCAGGATTTTGGTCTCCATATAAAGCAATGGATAAAAACTGAGCAAATTCTTCTATCTGTTTGAGAAATGAACTGATAGACAACTCTGTCGTGGCTTCGATTTCAAACTCAGTTGTTTGTTTTATAGTCAAATCGTGGATAGTTTTATTGATGGAAGGACATTGCCACAGCCTCCAATAAGCACCATCATCATTAATCACCTCTAATAGTTTTGTTGCAGTATAAGGAGTCTTAAAAGAAACACATGTTCCTGCATTACCTTGTGTGATGTTGTTATGAAAAGCCCAGTTTCTCAGATAAGAGAATTGAACAACGCAACTTTTATATCGAGTGTCTTCAATAGATAAGACATGCTCCCCCATGAGTATCAAGCCAACATCAAATATCGTGCAAGTAAAATCATCTATTCGTAGTTCTTTCATCGTTACATTGAACAACGTGAAGATGTGTCCGTTAGCATCTTGCCCCCACATCACATCGTTTGAGCCATAATGCTTAGCGTAAAATTTGCTTGAATAATGATATAGTTCCAATGACATACCACTCGTCTCATGATATGTTAATGTCCCCTCATAATGGGCTTCTGATCCCATCATACCTTTGGGATTAAGGCATGTTTCCTTGAGATCGTGGTTCAGCACAGCAGGCACCCACCATTCACCATGATATGTCTGAGGATTCTTATTCATACTATATTCCTGTTGAATTATATTTAGTGAGAAAGACTATTTAATAGTTCTTCAAACACTTTCTCTGTTTTAGCCTTTTGGGAGTTATCGGTAAATATAAAATTAATACGATTAGAATTATAAAGAAGCTGTAAGTTTATACCCATATCAAGCAAATTATTTTTGATATCGTTCCCCGATTCATTATTTAGCGTAATAAAAACGATACGCTTATTGATCATTTGGGGATTAGTAAGATTTGAGATTTGCGTAAATAGATTTTTAAAATAAACGCCATCAATGTATCCTAATGACAATCCAAAAAAGATAATTGTATTTGCCTGCAAAGACGCGGTAACGATATCACTTGATTTATAGTTTTCATCCATTGACTTTTGGATAGATCGATACTCTTTGAGTATATTGGGGTCGTCATGAAACCCAAATATTATACTCTGGTCCACAGTACGCCCATGCACAGGGGTATAACTTACTTTAGCATTATTATCTATCTGGTGGATAACATCTAATAATGGAGTGTAATTATACGAAAAAAGTCTTATTGGGAAAAACTTATCAGAATTTCTATTCATTTTTACTTTTACATACGCTTCTAATAACCTATAGGCATATGAATCTTTATTTATAGGGCTTTTGATCGCATCTGAAATAAAAGCCATCAATTGGGCCTTAAAACTTTTATAATCTTGAATGTCCCTTGCAATTTTATATGCATCGTCTATTGGAAAGGGTTCCTCAGCTCTATGTAGAGCGTATTCATGCAGAGTGCGTTCAAAATCAAACCAGTTGCCTGGAGTATGCTTTATTACATATTGAAACAAATCATCTTCGGAAGTCATATGTAGCTTCCACCCATCATGCTTATCATAAAAGGATTTATAGCTGGTATCCCAACCTAAATCTAAATCAAAGCCGTTTCCTAAAACAATTACTGTTTCTATATTCATACTACTTCTTTTTTACCAGTTACATATTCGTAAATCACAGACTTCTTATATTCCTTCAGTTCTTCTATCTTTGTTTGCTTTAGGGCAATCAAGGAGTCGATTTCAGAGCATTTGGTGTCGAGGTAGGAGGCGATAGCACGTTGTTCTTTAAGAGGGGGTACCATCATTTTTGTTTTATACAATGAATCAATACCAACATTACCTTGAATATTTGTATTAACAAACTGAAGGACTTCTTCCTCAAATGTTTTAGATTTCAAATAATAAAACAAATATAAACCATCTAATATAAATGATGGCTTAATTACTACGCAAGAATAAGAAACAATCATATCATCATCCGTATCAACAAAACACACATTTCCAATGGAAGCATATCTCGCAAAAATAACATCATTCCTTTCTATGCTAATTTTTCTAGAAAGAATAGCATAATCCTCATTAGAGATTTGTTTACATAGCTCCTTTTTTATTATACTTGTACGATCGGCCAAGTCTCGCGTCATTATATATGGAATTCCCGCATCTACAGAGTCTGGCATATAGTGGTCTACATCTCCAATAGAATCAACACATCTTTTCATCTTGATTATTTCCCAATGTTCAGGCACCTCTCCAATCCAATCAATGTCGCTATCGCGCATAGGAGCTTTGGGATTGAGCCCTTTTGTGACAGCCTCTGTGATAACAGATTGCTTATAGACTTTCAGATCCTCTATCATCCTCTCTTGAAGAGATATCAACTCATCCACTTCACCACATACCTTATCTAAATAATCGGCTATCTTTTGCTGAACATCTTTATTTGGAATACATAGTACTGATTTCCTTAGTTTATTCTGCTTAATACTTTGAAATGTCGTTCCAGTGGCATCTAGACGCAAATCATTATAGTACTCGCTGTCAATGATATGATAGTAGAAATATCTATCATAAAAATATTCTGGATTAACTCTGATACAAAAAACCGATTCATTAATGTTCCAATTTGATGGGGCATCTTCTAAAATATATGCTTGTCCATCTTTTGAAATACTTGCAAATAAAATGTCACCTTTTTGTAACTGAGATCTTTCCTGAATAATTTCCCATGCCTCTTTACTTATTCTATCGCAGTTTTCGTCTAAATATATTTTGCCATCTTTGAAATTCTTGATAGTAACATAAAAATACTCATCATCCTTTGTAAGTTCAAAATTATCTCTTGGATTTAGTCCTGTTGACATTCGTACGATACTATTTGTGAAAGAGATAGTCTTCCACTCCTTTGGAATCTCCCCAATCCACTCTATGCCACTATCTTTATATTCTCTTGCCATAGCCTATCGTCCCATAATTTTAGCCATCAACTCCGTTTCTTGCTTCTCCAACTCCTGCAAGTGGGCAAATATCTCGTCGCTCTTGCGAGGGGCTACATATTTGTAGAACTCGCGAGTGAAAGGTATCTCGTAGCCTATCTTGCTGGCTTTCATATCTACCTTGGCTTCAGGGGCATAGGGATAGACATTCTTCTGCATATAGGCTTCGATATCTTCCTTGAAGGGCACATTCTCGGTGTCCTTCTTTTTGTCTGGCAATTTGATGGCAACTTTGGTGAATTTGAAGTCCTCGTTGTCCTTCACCTTGCTTTCAGCAACCAGTTCACCATCTTCATAAACGCCATTGTCAAAAGCCATGAAGGCACGACTGATGAGGTTGATGCATCGGTCGGTAAACTCATTGCGCTTGTTGCCTAATGACTTGCGACGCTTCTCACAGCACTTGCTGGCATCAATCAACTGCACCTTGCCTGTGCGTTCTGGAGCCTTGTCTTTGGTCACTACCCAAATGTAGGTGGCAATGCCTGTGTTGTAGAACATATCGTTGGGTATCTGCACAATGGCTTCCAACCAGTCATTATCGAGCAAGTATCCCCTGATGTTGCTTTCACCACTTCCTGCATCACCCTTGAACAGGGGACTGCCATTCTGGATAATAGCCATACGCCCCGTGTCCTTCAGTTTGGCAATGCCGTTGAGCATGAAGAGTTGCTGGCTGTCGCCGATGGCTGGCAAACCAGGGGCAAATCGTCCCAAGTCACCCTTCTTGTTTTCTTCCTCCACAGCCTTCTTCTCGTTCTTCCACTCGATGCCGAAAGGAGGATTAGAAATGATATAGTCGAAGGTATAACCCTCAAACTTGTCATCGCTCAGGGTATTTCCGTGACGCATATTATCAGCATCCCCACCCTTGATGAGCACGTTGGCCTTTGCGATGGCAAATGTCTGTTCGTTCAGTTCTTGTCCGAACTCCGTGATTTGGGCACCCTCGTCAATCGCCAACAACTTCTCCGACAGGCAATCGAGCATCTGGCTGGTGCCCATCGCCATATCGTAAACAGTGGCTGTCACGCCCTCTGTTGCAAGCGTTTCTCTTTGTGGAGCCACCAGCAACTCAGTCATCAGGTAGATGATGTCACGAGCCGTGAAATGTGCTCCTGCCTGTTCATCGTAGGACTCTGAGAACTTTCTGACCAGTTCTTCGAAGATGTAGCCCATATCGACAGCACTTATCTCGTCGGCACCCATATAAGCCTTCTTCGAACAGAACTCCTGAATCACATTATAGAGGATGCCGTTATGGTCAAGTTTGGTGATTTCCTTGTCGAAGTCGAACTTCTCGATGATGTCCACCACATTCTCGGAGAAGTGGTTAAGATAACTCCTGAAGTTGTCGGCTATGTTTTCAGCATCGGAAAGAAGTCCTTCGAATGTGAAGGGAGAGATGTTGTAGAAGTCATATCCTGATGCTGTGGTGAGGAATCCTTTTCTGACAGCCAACCCACGTTCCTCACACACCTTATTGGCTTTCAGCACAGCCTCCTTGGTTGGGGCAAGCGTATCGGAAAAGCGCTTGATGACGCACATGGGGAGTATCACATTCCCATATTCGTGAGGCTTGTAAGTTCCCACCAGTTTATCGGCTATTGCCCAAATGAGATTAGCCTTCTCCTGTATATTTACGGTAGTCCGTTTTTGTAGTTCTTCTGTTGACATACTCAGGTTTTAGATTTCATTCGCAAATATACATCCTTTTCTTGTCCTCTCCAAACATTTCCCGATATTTGTCAAGGAAAGAGGTTAAGAAAGAAGAAAAAGGGGTGCTCGCGCATCCCTTTTCCCTACAAAAAACAAGCTCAATGATGGAAACACAAAACCCGTATGAATATGGAATCTTATTTCTTCAATAGTTTTTTGAGAATCACGGGACGGTTCTTTGATTCGCTGAAGATGGCTGAGGTAAGAGGTATGATGTGAGATGTATGATGGATGAAGGCTGAAAGTATTACGGACTCACGAATCTACGAAGACACGGAAATAAGAACGGAATAAAAACGTTATAAGAATATATGGCACTTACAACTAACATAGAAGTTCTGCTGAATAAGCGGAATATTGAAAATAACATCATTCGACGTGTTGGTGCCGACAAAGGTGCTCAAAGAAGACAAGGCTGAATATATCCAGGCGCTGATAGACACTCGCGAGAACGAAGACCTCAACGTCTCCTGACTTCGGCGATGCGTCACCCTGCTCGCACGTGCGACAATTAGCCAATTCTGGTAATTTCGGATATGCTCGTCAGTAGAAATATCAATTTTTCTTTTTCTATTTGATGGATTTTTTATACTTTTGTGGCGGAT
>JAILDV010000008.1 GCA_024688885.1 Bacteroidaceae bacterium
TTGGAAACGGCATAGTGTGACTTCCATAAAGAAACGTGCGACACTTCCGCAAGGACGCGCGTGTGTTGCCTGCAAAGACACCAACGCATGCGAAAGACATCTGCCAAAATGCCCGAAAATGGCTACCAGTAGCCAAAAAAATTGATAAGTGGCTACAAACTTGCACCAGCCTTTGTTATGTCGTAACTTTGCATCGGATTCAGTTGAAGGAGCCCCCTCCAACTCACCCGAATGGGAGAGAAAGGCAAGCGGAAGCGCGCACCGCAAAGACTCCGAAACTCTGAACCCTAAACTCTAAACCCTAATCTCTAAACTCTAAACTCTAAACTCTAATCTCTAAACTCTAAACCCTAATCTCTAAACTCTAAACTCTAAAAATCATGGGACTTGTAAAAATGCGTAAATCACAGCGACAACTCACCTACATGGAAGGTAAGCCCACTGTGTATCAACTCAAGCAGTTGATCTATGCCCCCATCAAGGAGAAGGACTTGATCAAGTACATCTCGCAGTCAGCGAACGTGCCTGAAAGCACCATCGAGGCAGCCATCCTCGGCATCGCCAACGGCATCCTCTACTATGCCATCAATGGTCATCAGGTGACCTTCCCCGGCTTCGGCGGCTTCTGGTGTTCACTCAAGGCGAAGACGGCTCGCACCCTCGCGGAACTGAAGACCAAGGACGTGACCCGCTCACTCGTCCTCCACTTCTCCCCCAACGAGGCACTCCGCCAGGTCATCGCAGGCTCCGGCACCACTGTGGTGGACGATGGTGTGTATGGGATAGAGTAAAGCCCCCTCCGACTCCCCCAAGGGGGAGAGAGAGCCATGCGGGGTGTAAGCATGGACGATGTATCTTTCACAATTAGGAATGAGGAATGAGGAATTGAATCTCTAAACTCTAAACTCTAAACTCTAAACTCTCAACCCTAAACTCTCAACTCTAAACTCTAAACTCTCCACTCTAAACTCTAAACCCTAAACCCTAAACTCTCAATTCTCAATTATCAATTAAAAATCTTTTTATCATGATTAACCAAGTAGTCAAAGGCGCGATGACCTATTTGAAGCGCCCGTTCATCCTCAAGTTTGACGAGAACGAACCCAAGGTCTACAAGTTGCAGGTGGTGCGCGGCAACGTCATCAAGGAAGACGCCATCGTAGCGTATGCAGCACAGGCGGCAGCAGTGCCAGAGTCCACCATCATCATGGCAAAGAATGCCCTGTTCGACGCCATCAATTACTTCTGTGCGAATGGTCGCCGCGTGATGGTGCCCAACCTCGGCTCCTTCGCCCCCGTGACCCGTTGCAAGGTGGCACGTAACGAGGCAGACTGTGACACCCGCACCATCAAGAAGCATGGGCGTGTGCTCCGCTTCTGGCCATCAGGCGCGGTGGGTGCATCAGGCAGCGGTGCCAACATCACCCTGAAGGAGGCTGTGGCTCTGTCCAACATGGCTTGCGGTGCCATGGACGGTGTGGATGCAAACAACAACACCTACCTCGTGAACTCTGAGGGCAAGTATCTCGTTGCCCAGATTGGAGGCGAAGGTGCGTACAAGCGCTTCAAGAAAAATGGTGATGTGTACGAACTCGTGGCAGGCTCCGGCACAGGCAGCAAGAAAGGTGCCGACGAGGTGTCCGTGGTGGGTACCCTCACCGATGCAGACGACGGTGTCTTCACTGTTGGCAGCATCCAGTACACCCTCAACTCCGGTGCCCTCATCCCTGAGGCAAACGTGTACGGAAGCCTTGTGCCAGCGTAGTCGCTTCGCGAAATGAAAGAATGAAAAAATGAAGTTTGCATACCATTCTCGTTTAGTTTTTCATACTTTTGTTAATGAGAAGGAGAGCCGTAGTGATACGACTCTCCTTTGTTTAATAGGTAAAAAGGTAATTTTAGTAAATGGTAATTTTCGTCATTTTCACCCCTTTTAGCGCTTGAGATACTTCTTTCCATTCTTGATGACGATGCCCTGATAGTCATCATCCACCTGTTGACCTGCCGTGTTGTAGAGGGCATCATTCTCGTTCTGAGGGGTCACGCTGATGTCTTCCACTGCATCGGGCTCTTCATTCAGATAATCTTCCCAGCCGGGGAAGTCGGTGGTCATCTGAGCCTTGATCATGTCGGGGGTCATGCTGCTGTTTTGGATGAGCAGACGTGCAAAGTCGAAAGGTGCATCGTTGTCGTTCCAGTCCCATACCTGATTGCCACCGAGGCACACGTACTTGAGGTATGCACCGCCGGTGAAGAGTCCCTTCTGGGTATTTGTCACACCATCGTTGTTCCACTCGTTCTTCAGCACACCGTCGAAGAAGACCTTGGCATTCTCATCTTCGAAGACAGCAGTGTAGTAGTGCCATTTGTGGTCTGCCAGCCAGTCGGTGTCGCCATTATAGTAGGTGTTCTCGCCAGCCACGTTCTGTTCATCGGTGTAGTTAGACCAGCCACTGCAGCTCACCTGCAACCCGCCACGATACTGGCATGCCATCATGGGCCAGGTGTTTCCATAACTGGAAGGTGCAGCGGCGTAGGCTGTAAAGAGCGGTGTCATCAAATAATTTGAGGAGACAGCATCTTCCTGGGCACGCACCCAGAAGGCAATGGTCAGGGCTTGTGACTTTTCCGAGTGTGCCAGCACATCTTCTGGCAACAGGCAGTAACTTGTGCGCATGGCTGTGCCATCGTTCTGGAAGAAGTCGCTGAAAGGTGCGCCCTCTTCGTCTGTAGCGGCAAACTTACCATTACCGACCGCTTTTTCTCCGTTCCACGTCGTGCGTATACCTGTCTCTTCGTCCTCGTAGGTGCTGAAACGTGTGGTGTAGATGTAGGGCTTGGGCTTGACGCCATTGAGTTCGTCTGCGGTCATCCCTTCATAAAACTCGAAGCCGCCAAAACCAATCTGCGCGTCTTTCTGGAATAGCCAATAGGTCTCGCCTTCCTGTGCGTCAAAGAACAACCAGCCCCAGAATGCTTCACCATTACCAATGACGTACTGGTAGTCCTCCCCCATTTCTTCATTCATGGCCTCCACTTCGTCGTAGGCGAGCAATTTCTTTTTGCCTTCACCGTCGTTCACTCCGTCAATGTAGCCTGATGCCAGCACCCGTTCGGCTTTCATCGTCGAGGTGTTCACTACATAGGTGTCATGAACACCTTTGTCTAACGCAACCTTCACCTTAAAGGCGCCTGTGGCAGTCGCTTTCAACGTGTAATACAAACCTGACATTGGCATGCCCCAAGAACCATCTGGTTTATAATAAAAATAATCGGTTGAATAACTGTTCTCGATCAGTTCTCCGTCCTTGCTGTTCTGGACACAAAGCATTTGCACATAAGGTATGCCCGTGCCGGTGACATAAGAGAAATTGATGTCCTCTTGGGTCTTGATTCCCCAGTTGATGTCGTTCCAAGCACCAATCCATGCCACTTCATAAGTGTTCTCCATACCTTCAAGGGCTGCACCAGGAACGATTTGCAATGCGTCGCCACCAATTGTTTCGTCTTTGGCTGGTGTGGTTCCACCTACGGCAGTGCATGTGGCTTGACCTTTTGTGATGGTGATGACCGACCTGCCTTTTGATGCGTTGTTGGCTACACCACCGTCTTCTCCTGCGACAGCGGCGAACTCAGGTGCCAACTTGCCATCGACGACAGCATCGTAAACATCCTGAGCATTCATGTTCATGGCCACTAATGCCATGCTGATGAGCGTAAAGATTTTCTTCATAATTATGTTAGGTTTAAGTTAATAAAATAGTTGTCTATATGTGATGTGTTGTGGTCATCAAAGTATTTCGGGGGCAAATATAAGCATAAAAAAGAGAAACATCTCTCTCAAATTCATAGAAAATATTCTAATATTCATAGATAATGTCTCTCAAATTCACAGAAAATGCAAAAAGTGGGGTGTCAGAGGGGGGAAAACATGAAAAACCCCCACAAGCGGTAGGCTTGCAGGGGTCTGTACTACTATATTCATTCGGTTGCCAAACTCCCTTGTTTTATTTCCTTATCAAGATAGCCATAGATGTAGGCAGGACTTTGGAAATACAGCCCAGTCTTGGGGTCTTTCAGTTTAGCGTATGTCTCCGAATTGTAGAGAATGTCCATCGCCTCGGAAGGGGCAATCTTGTATTCCTCAGACAGCATGACAATGAGGTCTCTTGCTGTGCATTCGTTCATATAATCAATCTCGCTCATATCTGTCGTAGTAATTTAATGGCTTTTTCCGTTGCAAAGAAATATTGGAAGGTGATGCCTTTCATATATTGGAGGCGTTCCAGGAATGTGTCCATGTCAATGTTGTGTTCCAAGACATTTCTTATCTGCACTCCAACTTTGTCATTTGCAATGGGACCATAAACGATATCAAATGCATGAATATTCTCCCTTGTGCGATTGTTTCTGTTTGCAAAGATGAAATCTGCCCATTCCCGAGTATATGAGTCGAATGCCTTAAAGGAGATGTCTTGATCGTGAAGCATGGTCTCATCAAACTCATAAGTGAGAATTGTTGGAGTCCCCCCAAGAAGATTGGTCTTGAATTCAGCCAACTCTTGGGCTTGTTCTTTGCTGGCAGAAAGATAGAAGCCGCATCCGAAATCTTTTCCCACCTGTGATTTGCTTATTTCTATCTTTGTGAAGGATTAGTTTGTTCCGTGATAAAGTTTCATGACAAGGCTCCTCCATATCGCTGGCAATATCCAGACATCGCATCCACCATGTCATCAAAACTCTGGGTGTGAGCCACGTTGTACTCTTTCTCCAGAAAGTCGATAGCCTTGAATCGCTTCAGATAACGATAAGCCTGAATGTCTGTGAGTTGATAGCGTTTTGCAAACTCGTTGACAAACATCACCAGGTATTCTGCTTTGTCTTTGACACTTACCATAGTTTCTCTCTATTAACTAATAAATTCCGATTGCAAAGATACGACTTTCTCCACCACTCCTCCAAATTTTTGGGCAAAAAAAGTAATTTTGGTAAATGGTAAATTTGGTAAATCTCGTGTACGGGAGTATGGGTATAATATATATTTATTTACAGTACTCCCCCTATTAGTAATCCCCCATGCCAATCTGCAAATGACTAAAATTACCATTTACTTTTTTCACCCTCCCTTGCCCTCCAACCATTCGAGAGCCAAATCCTTCACTTTGTTTTTGTCAATCATACGAATATCATTTATACAATAAGAAGAGGGAACTTTTCAGTTCCCTCATTCATTTTCGCTACAAAGATACGTCATAATTAGTACACTGCCAAATAAAACGATGTCTTTTTGCCTTTAGTGGCTGAAAATCATCATTTTTCCAGCGAAGTTGGTGCCTGTTTGTGTTTAAGCGTCATACTCCTGCCAAGACTTGATTTGCAAGTCCTCCATGCCTTTTTCGCAGAAAGCTTCGATGAAGGCAGAAGCGAGGCGGGCATTGGTGATGAGCGGGATGTTGTGGTCAATCGCACCACGACGGATGCGGTAGCCGTTGGTCAACTCGCGCTTAGAGTGGTTCTTTGGAATGTTGACGATGAGGTCGAACTTGTGGTCGGCAATCATCTTCATCACGTTCGGTTGGTCAGTGCCTTCCTCATCAGGCCATGCTACAGCGGTAGCCTGCACGTTGTTGTCGTTGAGGAACTTGGCTGTGCCTTCGCTGGCGCAGATGGTATAGCCGCTCTTGACAAGGGCGCGTGCAGCATCGAGCATCGCAACCTTCTCTTTTGTACCACCCGATGAAATCATGATGGCCTTATCCTTGGAAGGAATCTTGTAACCAGTAGCAATCATCGCATTGAGGAGTGCTTCTTCGTAAGTGTCGCCCATGCAACCCACCTCACCGGTACTGCTCATGTCCACACCCAGCACAGGGTCAGCATTCTGCAGACGGGCGAAAGAGAACTGGCTGGCTTTCACGCCCATGCGGTCAATGTCAAACTCGCTCTTGTCAGGCTTGGTGTAAGGAGCATCAAGCATGATGCGAGTGGCTGTGTCGATGAAATTGCGCTTGAGCACCTTGCTGACGAATGGGAACGAACGTGAAGCACGGAGGTTACACTCAATCACCTTCACATCACGACCCTTAGCGAGATATTGGATGTTAAATGGACCAGAGATGTTAAGTTCCTTCGCAATGGCGCGACTGATCTTCTTGATCTGACGGATAGTGGCAAAGCTGATTTGCTGAGCAGGGAATACCATCGTGGCATCACCTGAGTGTACACCAGCAAACTCAACGTGCTCGGAAATGGCGTATTCAACCACTTCACCATTCTGTGCCACAGCATCGAATTCCACTTCATTGGTCTCCTGCATGAATTGGGAGATGACAACAGGATATTCTTTGCTCACTTCGCTTGCCATCTGGAGGAAACGCTCGAGCTCTTCGTAGTCGTAGCAGACATTCATGGCAGCTCCTGACAGTACATAAGAAGGACGCACCAGCACAGGGAAGCCTACGCGCTCCACAAATGCCTTCACGTCATCCATGCTGGTCAATGCGCTCCACTGAGGCTGGTCAATGCCCAGCTGGTCGAGCATAGCTGAGAACTTATTACGGTTCTCCGCACGGTCAATGCTGACAGGGCTGGTACCCAAGATTGGCACACTCTGACGATAGAGCTTCATGGCCAAGTTGTTAGGAATCTGACCACCTACAGAGACAATCACACCACGTGGATTTTCGAGGTCAATCACATCGAGCACGCGTTCAAAGGAAAGCTCGTCGAAATAAAGACGGTCACACATATCATAGTCTGTTGACACCGTCTCTGGGTTGTAGTTAATCATGATGCTCTTGTAACCGAGCTTGCGGGCAGTGGTGATGGCATTCACGGAACACCAGTCAAACTCCACAGAAGAGCCGATGCGGTATGCGCCTGAGCCGAGCACCACCACAGATTTCTCATTATTATAATAGTTGACATCGTAACCTTCCACCGCATAAGTCATATAGAGGTAGTTGGTCAAGTCTGGATGCTCGCTTGCCACGGTTGGGATGCGTTTCACGGCTGGCAGGATGCCCTGCTTCTTGCGGTAAGCACGCACAGCGAGGTTTTCCTTTTCCATGTTGCCGGCGGCGTTCTTCAACACGAAACGGGCAATTTGGAAGTCGGAGAAGCCCCAGATCTTTGCCTGACGCATTACGTCAGCAGGGATGTCTTCCACTGCATTGTAGGTTTCCAGCTTATGCTTATAGTCAACGATATTCTTCAGCTTTTCGATGAACCAAGGGTCAATCTTGGTCAACTCATAGATGCGGTCAATGGTATAGCCCTCTTCCAAAGCTTGAGCAATAGCAAAGATGCGCAGATCGGTTGGATTGGCGAGTTCTTCGTCAAGGTTGTCGAATTTCGTGTGGTCGTTGCCCACAAAGCCGTGCATGCCCTGACCAATCATGCGGAGTCCCTTCTGGATAAGTTCCTCGAAAGTGCGGCCAATAGACATGATTTCGCCCACAGACTTCATGCTTGAGCCAATCTTGCGACTCACACCCACAAACTTCGTCAAGTCCCAACGTGGAATCTTGCAGATGAGGTAGTCGAGAGAAGGAGCCACATACGCAGAGTTTGTTGTGCCCATCTCGCCAATCTGGTCGAGCGTGTAGCCCAGCGCAATCTTGGCAGCCACAAAGGCAAGTGGATAACCTGTAGCCTTCGAAGCCAAAGCAGACGAACGGCTGAGACGTGCATTGATTTCGATGATGCGGTAGTCATTGGTGAAGGCATTAAATGCAAACTGGATGTTGCACTCACCCACGATGTTGAGATGACGCACACACTTGATAGTGATGTCCTGCAACATTTTCACTTGCTCCTCAGTGAGCGAACAAGTTGGAGCCACCACGATACTCTCACCCGTGTGGATGCCGAGTGGGTCGAAGTTCTCCATCGAAGCCACCGTGAAGCAGTGGTCGTTGGCATCGCGGATACACTCAAACTCAATCTCCTTCCAACCCTTCAAACTCTCCTCTACGAGCACCTGTGGGGCAAACGTGAAAGCAGACTCTGCAATCTTGATGAAGGTCTCCTCGTCAGGACACACGCCCGAACCAAGACCGCCCAGCGCATAAGCAGAACGGATCATGATGGGGTAGCCGATGCGGCGTGCTGTAGCAATCGCATCGTCCATTGTCTCGCAAGCCTGACTTACAGGCACTTTCAGGTTTACCTTGTTCAACTCCTTGACAAAGAGGTCGCGGTCTTCTGTGTTCATGATGGCCTCGACGCTGGTGCCCAACACCTCTACGCCATACTCCTTCAGGATGCCTTTCTGGAACAGTTCTGTACCGCAGTTCAGTGCTGTCTGACCACCAAATGCCAGCAGAATGCCGTCTGGACGCTCCTTCTTGATGATTTCAGTAACAAAAAAGGTATTGACGGGCAAGAAATAAACCTTGTCTGCAATACCTTCACTCGTCTGAATGGTAGCTACGTTTGGATTCACAAGTACTGACCGGATGCCTTCCTCGCGAAGTGCCTTGAGTGCCTGACTACCTGAGTAGTCAAACTCACCTGCCTGTCCAATCTTCAAGGCTCCAGAGCCCAAGACAAGCACCTTCTTCAATTGCTTTTTCATCTGCAAAAAATGTATTTTCGTGAAATTTTGTGCAAAGGTACGGATTTTAATTGACAATTGACAATTGATAATTGATATTTTTGCTGTCCAGTGTGTTCTCGACACAAAAAAATGCCCCGAATGTCGAATTATTCATTGTCATCTGTCAATAATCAATTTAAAATAGTACATTTGCACCGGAAATTATAAACAACACCACAATCACACAAAACCTATGACAAGACAGATTCTTTTCATGCTGATGTTTTTGCTCAGCATCGTGGCAAGAAGCCAAAGTGCAGACGCTCTCTACGACGAGGGCAAGAAACTATATGATGCCAAGAAGTACGAGCAGGCTTTCAAGAAACTGCTGCCTGCAGCCCAGAAGGGTAACAAGAAGGCGCAATATCGTGTTGGGCGTTGCTACGACAAGGGTCACGGTGTGACCGAAGACAACCAGAAAGCCTATCAGTGGTATCTGAAAGGTGCCCAGCAAGGGCATGGTAAATCCCAATACCAATTAGCCAAATGCTACATGAAAGGCAAGGGTACTGCCAAAGACTCTGCCAAGGCAAAGGCATGGATGCTCAAAGCCATGAAAAATGACAAAGCAAAGGAAAAACTGAAAGAAGATGTTGCCGAAGGCGACAAAACTGCTATAGCCTTACAAAAACTGATAGGGAAATAATTCTATTGACAATTTGACCATTTACAATGTACAATTTGCTGTGCAGTGTGTGGCTGGTTTGCCCACATTGCATGAGCCTATCAAATGTAAATTGTAAATGGTCAAATTATGTATTTAATTGTGTACCAACGTACCGATGTCCTCACCTTCCATCACTTTCTTCAAGTTGCCTACGATGTCCATGTTGAACACATAGATAGGAAGGTTGTTTTCCATACACATGGCAGTGGCTGAGATGTCCATCACCTTGAGGTTTTGGGCAATCACCTCTGCATAAGTGATGTCGTGATATTTTGTAGCCGTGGGGTCTTTCTCTGGGTCTGCCGTATAGACACCATCCACACGGGTGCCTTTCAGCATCACGTCTGCCTCAATTTCCACACCACGTAGGGATGAACCCGTGTCAGTGGTGAAATATGGAGAACCTGTACCAGCACCCATGATGACAACTTCGCCCTGTTCCATAGCTTCGATGGCCTTCCACTTATTGTAAAACTCACCGATGGGCTCCATTCGGATAGCTGTCAAGACACGGTTCTTCTGACCTATTGCCCCAAGCGCGCTCGACAAAGCCAGTGAATTGATGACCGTGGCGCACATTCCCATCTGGTCTCCTTTCACACGGTCGAAACCCTTGCCCGCTCCGCTAAGACCACGGAAAATGTTGCCGCCACCGATGACGATGCCAATCTGCACCCCCATCTCTGCAATCTCCTTAATCTGCTGGGCATACTGGTTCAGCCGCTCCACATTGATGCCCTGTTTCTGTTCTCCTGCCAGACTCTCACCAGAGAGTTTCAGCAATATACGCTTGAATTTTGCCATAACTTCTATCTTGTTTATTTTGCAATGATGAGGCAGTACTTCTTTTTGCCCTGTTGCACGAGGATGTACTTGCCATCGAGCAGGTCAGCTGCGGTGAGCAGTTGGTCAGGTGCGGATGCCTTGTCCTTGTTGATGCTCACGCCGCCACCCTTGACGAGTGTCTTCACTTCGCCCTTGCTGGGGAAGACCTGTGCGTGGTCAACAGTCAGGTCTGCAAGTTTCACACCTGCTTCGAAAAGGCTCTTCTCCACTTCGAAACGAGGCACACCTGCAAAGACGTCGAGCAGGGTTTGCTCGTCAAGTTTAAGGAGGCTCTCCTTGGTGGATTTGCCAAAGAGGATGTTGGATGCCTCGACTGCCATGTCGTAGTCTTCGCGAGAATGTACCATGACGGTCACTTCCTCTGCAAGACGCTTCTGGAGCACACGACGACCGGGGTCGGCATCTTGCTCAGCGATGATGGCGTCAATCTCCTCTTTCTCCAGTGAGGTGAATATTTTGATGTAGCGCTTGGCATCTTCATCAGGCACGTTGAGCCAGAACTGGTAGAACTGGTAGGGCGAGGTGTAGTTGCGGTCGAGCCATACGTTACCACTCTCGGTTTTGCCGAATTTGCGGCCGTCGCTCTTGGTGACGAGAGGGCAGGTGAGAGCGAAGCACTCGTTGCCGTTCATGCGGCGGATAAGCTCAGAACCCGTGGTGATGTTGCCCCATTGGTCGGCACCACCGAGCTGGAGTTTGCAGCCCTTGTGTTCGTTGAGGTAGTAGAAGTCGTATCCCTGCAACAGCTGGTAGGTGAACTCAGTGAAACTCAAACCGTCACGCGCTTCTCCGTTCAGACGCTTCTGCACAGACTCCTTTGCCATCATGTAGTTGACGGTGATGTGTTTGCCGATGTCGCGCACAAAATCAAGGAACTTGAAGTCCTTCATCCAGTCGTAGTTGTTGACGAGTTCCGCACGGTTAGGTGCATCGCTGTCAAAGTCGAGGAAATGGGAGAGCTGTTTCTTGATGCAGGCAACATTGTGGCGCAAAGTTTCCTCGTCGAGGAGATTGCGCTCCTGACTCTTGCCCGATGGGTCGCCAATCATGCCTGTTGCACCTCCGATGAGGGCAAGGGGCTTGTGGCCGCAACGCTGGAAGTGGCGGAGCATCATCACACCGCAGAGGTGTCCGATGTGGAGAGAGTCGGCAGTGGGGTCAATGCCGAGGTATGCAGTGACTTGCTCTTTCTTGAGCAGTTCGTCTGTACCGGGCATCATTTGGTGTATCATCCCACGCCATGTGAGTTCTTGTACGAAATCTTTCATTATGTTGAGTTTTAAGTTTTTATGTTTTGGGGTGCAAAGGTAGGGAAAAAAATGAAAAAATGAAAGAATGAGAAAATGAAAAAAGAAAAAAGGGTAAGGAATTGTTGTTTTTTCAAGAAAAAAGGACATCAAATAAAAAAAACTCTCAACTCTCAACTCTCAACTTTCAACTTTTTTGTATCTTTGTCCCCAAATTTTCATCTTTAATACAAATAACTTAATAACCTATGTCATTTAGAAACATCATGCAAGCCGCAGCGCTTGCGGCATTTTTGGGAGCACCTCTGACCGTTTCGGCTCAGAAAGTGAAGGCTCCTGCAGGAGGTAAGAAAATCAGTAAGGAACTCATCGGCATCTTCTTTGAGGACATCAGTTATTCAGCTGATGGTGGTCTCTATGCAGAGTTGATTGAGAATGGTTCATTCGAGTACAACCCTAACGAGCGTGACGGTTGGGGACCTGGCACATCATGGAAGACAGCACGTCCCGGTCACTCACTGGGTATGCTGCAGGTGCGCATGGACAACCCCATTCATCCGAACAACCCCACCTATATGCGTCTGCACACTGAGCGTGTGAAGGAATATTATGACTATGCAGGCTGGAAAGGTTTCGGTTTGGAGAATGACGGTTTCGACGGCATCAGTGTGAAGGCGGGTGCGAAATATGATTTCTCGGTGTTTTTCCGCAATATTGGTGCTGCCAAGCAGGTGCGCGTGGTGCTGACAAAGCCCGGACAGGGATGGGGCGCTCAGCCTTCAGTATTGGCAGAGACCACTCTCAATGTGAGCGACACTTCCTGGAAGAAGTATGAAGCTACACTCACATCATCTGAAGACTGCACGAATGCCAGCTTGCAGATATTGGTGTTGACTCAGGGAGACTTGGACATCGATATGGTTTCCTTGATGCCACAAGACACCTATAAAGGTCATGGCTTGCGCAAAGACTTGGCTGAGGCATTGGCAGGTTTGGAGCCTAAGTTCATGCGTTTCCCCGGTGGTTGCGTAGTGCACGGTGGCGGCGACGGTTTCTGGGACACTTACCGTTGGAAGACCACAGTGGGTCCAAAGGAGCAGCGTCGTGGTTTGAAGAACACTTGGGGCTATCATCAGTCCATGGGTCTTGGTTACTATGAATACTTCCAATTCTGCGAAGATCTCGGCATGGAACCACTTCCAATTCTTCCTTGCGGTGTGAACTGTCAGGGTACGAATGGTGGTTGGAACATGCGCACACAGGCTCAGGATTTCGTGCCTATGAGCGAGATGGACGAGTGGGTGAACGAAGCACTTGACCTCATTGAGTGGGCAAATGGCGACGTGAACACCAAGTGGGGTAAGGTGCGTGCAGAAGCAGGTCACCCCAAGCCTTTCAACCTGAAATATCTGGGTCTCGGTAACGAGGAGAAGATTACGAAGGAATTTGAGGAGCGCTTTAAATATATATATGATCGCGTACGTGCGAAATATCCTGACATTGTGATTGTCGGCACGGCAGGTCCTGGCTCTCACAAGGGCAACCCCGACTTCGAAAACGGTTGGAGAATTGCTGAAGAGACTGGTGTGGACATCTTGGACGAGCACTACTACGAGCCACGCAACTACTTCCTCGACAATCAGGCAAACTACGACAACTACCCACGTGACCGCAAGACAAAGGTCTATTTGGGTGAGTATGCTGCTAAGGATAAGAAGCTGGCTGATGCCCTCTACGAAGGTCTCTATCTTCTTGGCATCGAGCGCAACGGCGACGTGGTGACCATGACCAGCTATGCTCCACTCTTCTGCAAGAAGAACCATGAGAGCTGGAACCCTGACCTCATCTACTTCGACAACGAGAAGGTCATCTACACTTGCAGCTACTACGTTCAGCAGATGTTCGGCACCACTGCCGGTGACTACTACTATGGTGACGTGGCTAAATTCCAGGGTGGTGACAAGTATCAGGGCACTTCTGCAGTGCTGAACACTGAGAAGGGCGAGCTCTACATCAAGCTCATCAATGCAGCAGCAGAAGCAAAGACTGCCACCATCGACCTGAGCAAGTTCAAGGGCTTCCCAGCTGTGGCTCCAATGACGACCATCAGCAATGCATCCATCGATGCTGAAAACAATTTCGATGCTCAGCCCGTTGCTCCTCAGACGAAAGATATCAAGATTTCCAAGAAGATGACACTTTCTGTGGCACCATATTCTGCAAATGTGATTCGCCTGAAAGTGAAGTAAGAACAAGGCAAAATGAAAGAGTGCACAATTGGCTATCAAGTCAATTGTGCATTTTTTTTGTGATATTTCTCATTTTTTTGCTATTTTTATTTGTATGTTGATGAGAAAGACGTATATTTGCACTCATAACATTAACCTTGACAGGTATTTGAAATACTAGAAACTTTGACTCGAATCACTCAATATTTCCGTAGAACGCTCTCTGCACGAATATGTCTGTGCGTGTTGCTGTCGGTGACTGTCTTGTTGGTAGCCGCCCTTTCGGTGATGTTCCGTTATTCCCATAATGCGATTGAGCAGGAATCCTTGGCGAAAGCAGAACAGATGCTGAACGAGAAGGTGCAGTACATCGAGAATCACTTGCACGCTGTCGAAGTGGCGACCAGGAACATGAGATGGAATGTGGAGCAAAAGCTGCATGAACCAGACATGATGGAGACCTACTGCAGTCAGATGATCAGAAACAATCCGAACATGGTCGGGTGTGCCATCGTCTTTAAGCCCAATTACTACAAGGAGAAAGGAGAATTGTTCCTTACTTACGCTTATCATCCGGAAGACGAGGATAGTGACGTTGTCATCATGACACATGACCCTCACATCATTCAGCCCGATCTCTTTGCTGAAACACCCTATGTGGGGGTGAACTGGTACACGATTCCGATGGAAGAGAACACGACCTGCTGGGTGAGGCCTCATGCTCCTAATGACACCATCAATTCGACCATTGTGTCGTGCTGTATGCCTATCCATGACAAGAAGGGTAATCCCGTGGGTGTGATAGCAGCCGATGTGTCTGTGGAATGGTTGTCAAACATGATTCTCGGTTCCCATCCCTTCCCGAACTCTTATACAACTGTTCTGGCAGGACCAGGCACTTATATCATCCATCGTGACAGCACGTTCCTCTACCATAAGATGCTGCCCAAGGAGATGGCGAAAGAGCCAGATCCGAGGGTGAAGGAATTGGTGAGGTCGATTTTGGCGGGAGAGTCAGGCTGTCGTTCCGTCCATGTGAGAGGAAAGGATTGTTATGTGCTTTATAAAGCCATGAACAATGGACATTGGAATGTCTGCATGGTGTGTCCAGAGAGTGACATCTTTGCTGTCAGCAAACGTCAGCAGTACTATATGCTTATCATCATGGTGTTGGGTATTGTGCTGATTGTAGCCTTCTGCTTCTATATCGTGCGCAGACACCTGAAACCGCTGGAGATGTTGTCGCAGTCGGTACAACGCATCTCACAGGGAGACTATTCCATTCATATCCCTTCCACCAGAAGGAAGGATGAGGTGGGCATGTTGCAAAACAATTTTGGCGTGATGCACTCCTCGTTGATGCGCAACATACAGCAGATGAATGACCTATCCGAAACGCTCAAGGAACGCAATGAAGAACTCGGTGCCATCCATGCTAAAGTGCGAGATGCCGACAATGTGAAGATGAACCTCATTCATAAGATTGCTGACAAGATGATTATGCCTATCAAGGGTATCGATGGTGGTGTGGCACATTTGGAAGAGAATTGTGAGAATATCACGAAAGAAGAAACTCAGACGCTGTCGGAGCAAATGATGAGTCATGCTAAAGCGATTACTGACTTGTTAGAGCAAATGCTGGAAATACCCAAGAAGAAAAAGAATAAGACCTCATGAAAAGCCTGTTCTATCATATCAACCGCTCTTTGGCGCTGAAGCTTTGCCTCAGCATCCTGTTTTGTGTGGTCATCGTGTTCACACTCAGCTTGGGCTTTCTTTATCTGCGTTCGCGACAGATGGTGAAGCAGGAGGCGATGCTGCATGCCGAACATGTGCTTCAGAACATCTCCTTGCGTGTGACAAGCTATCTTGACGAGGTGGAGACAGCCACCAATAATATCGAATGGCTGGTGCTGGAGAATTTGCAACCCGATTCACTCCTGAACTACTCCCGTAGGGTGGTGGAACTCAATCCTAATGTCAATGGATGCTCCATCACGATGGAGCCCAATTTCTTCCCTCAGTATGGACGTAACTTCTCTGTCTATTCGCTGAGAGACCATGATTCGATTGAATCTGTCTTCGAAGCTCCCTATAATTACTACGAAAAGGTATGGTATAAGACACCCCGTGAGAGATCTGAAACATGTTGGGTGGACCCCTATAATGACTTCAACGAAGGCACCCTTTCCTCGCCTGTCATGATTGCCTCCTATTGCAAACTGCTGAAAGACGATTCTGACAATTTCATTGGAGTCATTGCTACAGATCTCTCCATCGAATGGCTTTCCAAGACCGTCTCGGCAGAAAAGCCTTATCCTGGTGCTTATTTCCTGATGCTGGGCGAGGATGGACATTATTTCGTACATCCCGATCGCATGAAACTGGTCAAGGAGAGCATCTTCTCTGTTGCGGATGCAAAGCAGCATCCCGACATCATCACATTGGGCCACGAAATGATTTCAGGCAAGAAGGGCAATATGCGTGTCAATATTGACGGAAAACCTTTCCTCGTGTTCTATCAGCCTGTAGGAGACACTTCTTGGAGCATAGCTCTTGTCTGTCCTGAAGACGAGATATCCGACAGTTACACCCGTATGGGTTACATTCTTATTCCGCTGCTCATCATCGGCTTAATACTGATGTTGGTGGTATGCTGGAAAATCATCAATCACTTCATCCGTCCATTAAAACAGTTGGCTCAGCAGTCATGCTACATTGCTGCAGGTCATTTCGACAAGAAGCTTCCGGAGAGCACGCGTGAAGATGTGGTGGGCAATTTGCAGAACAGCTTCATCTCCATGCAACATTCCATCAACGAGCATATCACCGAGATTCAGCAGGTGAATAACGAGATGGCGAAGCGTAACAATGAACTCGTCACTGCCAACAAGTTGATTGAGGAAGCAGACAGACGGAAAGTGGCGTTCATCCATGATGTGTCACTTCAGATTCGAACACCGCTCAACATCATCGTAGGCTTCATGCAGGTGCTGCGTGAGACATTCTCCATATTGCCGAAAGAGGAGATAGTTAGTTGCGCAAAAACGATGAGGGAGAATACCGACTCCATTCATCGAATGTCCGACATGATATTTGACGTGTCGAGAATGGATGCTCTGCAGAAACTTGACTTGACCAAGGAGGTGGAGGTGCTTCCTTTGGTGAGGGAAGCTATCCGGACTTTTTCGGAGATAACGACGCTTGAGCAGGTGACCTTGAACTTTACGACTACGCTGTCAGACGATTTCACCATCCACACCAATCGTCTCTATCTGCTCAGGATAGTGCGCGAATTGCTGATTAATGCTAAGAAGTTTTCTACAGAGAGAGTGGTCAACCTCTCTGTGAAAGCGGAAGACGATTGGGTTCGTTTTGTCGTCGAAGATAAGGGCGAAGGAATCATGGAGGAAGAACGTTCCCATGTCTTTGTGCCGTTCGTCAAGCTGGATAGTTTCAGCGAGGGTTTAGGTCTCGGCCTTGGCTGGTCCCTTCAGAATGCACGCCTGTTGGGTGGAAACCTCACGCTCGACCCCACCTATACGGAAGGTGCGCGCTTCATTCTCGAAATTCCCAACAAATAGTGCTCAACTGTTGGGCGTGTCTTGACGCACCAAGTTTCCTTTATTATAAGTCTTGAGAAAATCTGCGATACGGCTTCGCAGCAACTGATACATGTCGCAATCCTTGAATTGGGTGTTGCGGCGCAGCATCTGTACAGGTTGGAACTGGCTGTGTGAATAGCAGGCAAGTTCATTGTTCATCTGCTGACTGTTGCCACGTGCCAGCATCTTGATGTCCTTCTCCCGTTCGCGGCGCAAGATGGTGCATACAGGCGTGAGAGCCGCATCCACCACATTCTCCATCAGGTGATGCCCTTGCATGAAGAGGTATGTGTTATCCTTTCTTAAGCCCAAACCCTCCAGTTCCTGTTTCAGCGGGGTGAGCTTGCCCTTGGCATCTTTCACGTGCTGTTGCAGCCATGCCAATTTGCGGTTCACCTGCTTGCGCACCCGTTCCAATGCATCGATGGGCTTGAACACATTCAGCTGCTCCACTGCCACGATGTTGTTGAAGTTGTTCAACGGAAAATCGTTGTAGCGTCCACGTCGGTGCAGCCACACCATCCAGATGAACAGTTCGTAGATGATTTCAGAATATTGTCGCAGATATTCCTCAAAATTGAAGATGTCGCGGTCATTCAGCGTTGCCATCACACACACATTGTGCAGCGAAGGCGCGTAACACTGATAATTCTCGATGGAGTAGGCATAAGTGTGGATGACGTAAGGATTGTCCAGCATCCTTTGCGACGAAGGCGTGTGGCGTTGCAGCAGGTAGTCAAGGTCTGCATCTACACAGGCAATCATGTAGCCACCCAGCGATTCCCCCAGCTTGTTCATCAGCGCCGTCTTCTTGCCCCTGTTCAGGTTGGTGCGCGAAGGCAGCATCACCTCAAACGCCGTGTTCTCATCCTCAAACTCGCTCAGCACACTCCTCCAGAAGAAGATGTCATCATAACTCTCCACATACACCACAATCTTCCGCTTGCGGTTCTTCGGACGCAAACGGTTCGCAGCCTCTATATAGGCAGAACTGATGTTGGAAAGCAGATGACGAGACATAATTATGAATTATAAGTTTGACTTCGTCGAGCTAAAGTTTCGCAAGCTCAACTTCTTTGGAGTTAAGGAGTTAAAGGAGTTATCGCTACGCTCAGGAGTTAAAGCCATTACCATGTAAAGGGGATTTCCACCAGCCAGAGTATCGGCTTAACTACTTAACTACTGACTACTTAACTACTTTAGAAAGTTCAATTGCTGATATCTCCCACTTCCGTCACATTGCTCATCCATCCGTCCATAATCAGGGCAGGGGAGTGTGTGGAGAGGATAATCTGTGCATTCGGGTTCAGTTGGCGAATCAAGTCAATCAGACGCTGCTGCCAATCGATGTGCAGGGAAATCTCAGGCTCATCCATCAGCAAGGCATACGGTTCACGATTTTCCACCAGCACCGTCAGGAGGATGGCAAGCATCTGCTTCTCACCGCTCGAAAGCTGGTAGGGTGTCAACAGCCCCCACCCGTCCTCCCCTAAGGGGGAGGTGTTGCCACCTGAGCCGTTCTTCCCCCCTTGTGGGGATGAGAGGGGGGCTTGCATAAACTGAATCTCATTGCTTTTCCGGTCAATCTTCTTGTTTGTGTCGGCAAACAGTTCGTCAATCATGTCTTGGAACTGCTTCTTTGGCGCACTCACCTCTGCAGCCTTCAGCTGGTCCTCCGGATCTCCACTGGTGAGCAGTTCGATGATGCGGTTGCCGATGTTCACCTGATAGTCAAGGAATCGCTTCTGCAATCGGTATATCTGCCAATCCAGTTCCGTCTTCACACGCGAATCCGACAGTTTCTCCAGCAAGTCGCTGTGCAGCAGAGGGCGGTCAAACGAGCGGATGACGTCAAACTTGATGTAGGTTGCATCTTCCGGCATCAGTTTGATAGTCACCCCTTGTGGTGCATCCTTCGGCACAATCTCGTCACGGTCAATCTCCGCCAATGTCCTTGCCGAATGGTTGATGATGGTGCTCTTGCCCACACCATTGATGCCACTGAGGATGTTCACGTCAGGTTGGAGGTTCCACACCACGTGCTTGCCACCTTTCCACAGCGCCTTAATCTCTATGCTCTGGATATAATCAGCTCTTTTTCTCATAACATATAAGTTTTGTGGGGGCAAAGTTACGATTAAGCGAGGACAATACAAAATAAATAACAATTTTAACGTGAGTTCGATATAACTAAATTTGTTTTTTAGTGCCTCTGCGAGGCAGAAATTATACAAATCTATTCAAAATCTCTCAAAATCTCATTCATATTTGTAAGATTTGGGACGATTTGTGTGATTTCTCGCGAAGCGATTCCTTATACCGAACTCACGTTATTCTATGTGAAAAGTGAAAAATTTCAGTTACCGAAGCAGATGAGAGCCACGGAAGTTGCGATTACCAGTTGAAGTCAAGCAGTTCAGCAAGGTCTTCTTCGTCGAAATCTTCACGGAGAGGTGCTCGTCCACCCCCAGTTCCGCCACCTGGAAAACTGAAGCCACCATTGCCACCGAGGTTGTTCACAGTCTTGCTGCCTGCAAGTAGGCCGCAAGACTGTAGGGTTATTACCTCAATTTGAGGGGTTGTATATTGTCTCTTCATCATTTTATCACCACTTTTTTACCGTTAAACAAATAGATGCCTGAAACACTGGGCTTGCCTGCGAGTTTCACACCGCTCAGCGTGTACCAACCTTCATTCTTCACATCTCCCGTTTCTCTGTCCTTCAGTTCTTCTATGTCTGTTTCCTCCTCTCCGAAGTCTATCACCATGCTCTTGATGCTTCCGCCCAAACCTGGGTCAATAGCTTTGATGCCGCCCAAGAGTTGGAAGTAAGCACGGAAACAATTGAGGTATGAGTAGCTGTATGAGTAGTACTTTGGATAAAAAAGATTGTTCTCCGCACCCATGAGCAATACACTGGGCGAATCCTGTTTGTATTCCCACGACGTGTATGTACCATCGAAAGCGATGAGGTCTGTGACCACCACTGGCTTCAAGATGATGTCGAGCGTCACGTTCTTGAAAGTGGGCGCATACAAATCAGAGGCTAATTCTGGGTGTTCGTAATTGAATGCCACATAGGGTTCTGGTTTTGTCCACTTGATGAGGTAAGGCACACCCGCCTTCAGTTCTGTCTCGCTACCCTCCGTGAAGGTCATCGTCAGGGTGCCATTCTCCAGCGAAGCTCCCTTCAGTGTCTTCACCGTCACGCCATCACCATCCAAAGGACTGCCAGCCACTGTCACGTCGAACGGCAGGCAGATGGTGTTCCAATCGCCATCCTTGTACAAGACACGGTCAGGGAACGAAGCATTCACCGTCTTCCCGTCGTAATTTGCCAGCGTGTGTTTGTTCGACAGCTCTTCAAAGAAGAAGACGCACGTGATGGTTTCTGACTTTCCAAAATTGAACAGCGCATCCTTGTACTTAAGAGGGAGGCCAGGGCTGCGCAATGTCAGGCAGTAGTTCTCACCTAAGGATGCAGCTCCTTCAAGCCGTTGAATCGTATAGGTGGACTCTGTGCTTTCGTTGATGCATCTTTCCGTCAACACCACATCTCTGACACCATTTCCGTCAAGGTCAAAATACCAGTGGCAGGTATAAGGATAAGACTCCGATGGGTTGTCTTGCACCGTCTCGGAACCAACCAGATACCCCTCCCATTGCATCATCAAGCTTGCCAATTCTCCATTATCGATGGTTTCCGTGGCGTCATTGGTCAACAGGTTCAGTACGAGTGTCTCTTGTGATGCCATCACAGCATTCACGGTCACATCCTTTTCAGGCATGATGATGTAATGAGTGGTTTCATCTTCTTCCACAATGGTCACATCATCAGACGTGAAGACACCTGTGAAGTACATGTTGGCAGGAATGACGTCAGGATTCACATCCAACAACACTTTCTCCCCCTTGAATGCCTCATTAATCAAATTGAGTTTGTCGTTGTAGAAATCCACATAATCGTTCACCCGTTCTCCGCTTTCAGCATCCACCAACTCGCCACTCAGCAAATTGAATGGATCCATATACGTAGCCGTCACAGTCACATCGCCTGCTGGCATCGTGAAGTAAAGGTCGCCATCCTCGTTCGTCTTGACTTCTAATGAAGTCTCTCCTTGCTTCACAGTCAGCACATCCACAGCCTTTCCTTCAGGCTCATCTACCCTCACGATGATGTCGTTTCCTGGCCACACCTTCCACGCCTTGATGATGCTCGTTTCATCTTCATTTTCATCTTCCTCAGCCTTTCCTCCATCCACATAATAGAATGACATGTTGTCCTCACCTGTCAGCGTGTACTCTACAGGTTCCACAGGGGCATCCGCATATGTGACTGTCACGGTCACATCGCCTGCAGGCATCGTGAATTGACCCGTGCCATCCTCATATTCTATGAACTGAACTGTATTCTCACCCTGCATCACCGTCACCTCGTCGATTTCCTTTCCTGCTGGAATGGAGACTGTATAGGAAACCGTTGTTCCTGCGAGTGCCTGTGTGACCACCTCCTCTCCGATGCGGAAAGTGATGCCTTCCATGCCCGTCAAGGTGTAATTTTGTGAAAATGTGGTTGCCACCGTCACTGCACCCTCGGGCATCGTGAACGTGTAAACATCCTTGACATCATCGTATGTAAGCGCCACTTTAGTCTTGCCGCACATAGCCGTCAACTCTATCAGCGTGTTCCCTTCTGGTACATTCACCTTCATGGTGATGATGTCCTCGTTTCTCGCCTCCTTGACTTCTTTTCCTCCCAAATAGAAGGTTGCAAAGTCACCTGTCAGGAGATGGATATGATAGTATTTCTTCAGAAGTCCACCTGCATCCGTGTGTGCAAACATCGCACCTTTTTTCTTCAAATCATTTGGATTACAATTCTCTATTTTCGTACCATCCTCTCCTTCAAGGCTATAGCATTCCTTAAACATGTCGCCTCCTCCCTTATCTACTTTGCTCCATCTTCTATCATCTACGAAGATGGACTTCAAATTGGAACAGCCTTCAAACATGCTATTCATAGTGGCTGCTGTAGTTTTCTTACGGTTTTTGGGATAAGTATTATATAAATCTTTCAAGTCAAGGGTGGTCAGCGCACTACAATTCTTGAACATCATCTTCATGCTTGACACCATCGGGGCATCAAAACCACTCAGGTTAAGAGAGGTAAGCGCACTGCAATTTTCGAACATGCTATTGATGGCTAATGTCTTCGAACCATGAACTATGATGCCGCTTAGGTCAACTGTTTCCAAAGAACTAATTATTTTTTTCCCATCAACCGCAAACATACCACTCATGTTTGTCAACACCGGAGCATCCAGTTTACTGAGGTTAACTGTTTTCAAAGAAGGACAATTATAAAACATCTTACTCATGTTCTTCACGTTCGGAGCCTTCATCCCACTCAGGTCAATCGTTGTTAGAGTTCTTTTTTTGTCGGAGAAGAAACTGGCAAGGCTTGACACATTCCCTGTATTGAATCCACTCATATCGATTTTTCTGAGCCCATCACAGCCTTTGAACAGATTTTTCATCTTTTTCAAATTCGTTGCTTCAAATCCACTCATCTTGAGAGTGTCTAAAGCACTACAGCCCACAAACATGGAAGAAATGTCAGTCACGCTTGTCGCATTAAAATTACTCACATCAAGTTCGGTCAGTGCACTGCACTTGTAGAACATGGAATTCATATCCGTCACCTGTGAAGTGTCGAAATTGCTCAAATCAAGAGTTGTTAGAGCGCTGCACCCCCAGAACATGCCACTCATATCCGTCACCTTTGAAGTGATGAAACCGCTCAAATCAAGGGAATCGGAATTCAGAACGCTGCAATCCTTGAACATTTGTTTCATGGACGTGACTTCATCGGTTTTCAGGTTTTTAATGCCTTCGATGCTTGTCAGTTTTTTAAACCCGTTAAACCAATCAATGCAGTAAATGGGGCGGGCAGCGCTGAATGAGTCCTCAAACACCACCTTGGTACAATCTTTTTTTGCGCTACTCCATGAGGCTTTATTTGTTGTTTTTACACCTTGAGGATCAGCCTTATCCGGAATCCTCCATGCGTAGATGATATATCCATTGTGATTTTCGCTTTTCTGATGTGCCACATTGTCTCTAACAAAATACAATGTGCTTTCAGTCTTGTTCCAGAGTACCCACGATGCCATTTCCTGTGCTCCTGCCGTCACCGACGCCAACATCACGAGCATCACCATGATTGCCCGCATAAAAAGACTTCTTTGTAATGTAGTATTCATATCAAATAGGTTTGTAAAAGATTTTCTTTGTAAATACGGGTACAAAGTTACGAAAAAGCGAGGACAATACAAAATAAAACTGCTTTTATTTTTATTGTCGAGCGTGAGTAACTTCGGCAAAGCTAACGGTACAATTAAGTTAGGAGTTAGGAACCTTCAGCTCGACGGAGTCAATTAGGAGTTAGGAGTTGCCATGCGGGGTGCAAGCGTTCAACATGATGCATTAAGTTGCCGTTAAAATTTATTTTGTCCACCTACTTGTCATTTATCATTTAGCGCAGCGTATTCCCTAACAATCAACGCGTTGCAAAAGGTTTAAATCCACATCCCTATATCTCTTATAGGAAATCCCCTACCCTTTGGGGATTTTCAGTTTGAAACCCAGTGCAAAAGGCCGTAACTTTGCATCGTCAACCAAAAGGAACGACAATTTCAAACAACAACGAAATTCATAAAAACTAAAACAATAATTAATAACAAATAAAAAAACTACAATTATGAAAAAGTTCATCACCATCGCTCTCGCAGCAGTCATCGCAATCAGTGCTAACGCAAAGAAGGTCAACACCGCAGTGTTCAACTCTGTCAAGGTAAACGCACCCGTGCACCTCGTCATCGTTCCCAGCAGGGAATACTCAGTGAACGTCACCTCTCAGGAGTCTGGTCTCAGCTCAGCCATCGTATGGAGCGTCAAGGACGGCGTGCTCAGCATCTCAGCACGTGACCTCGAGGCACTCGAACAGGCAAACGGCACAGTGGACGTCATCGTGTCAGCTCCACGCGGCGTGGACTACCAGATCGGTCAGAACGTGCAGGAAACATCCAGCAGCAAAAAGCGCATCCCAATGTTCCGCCGCCACCGTCGCTAAACAGGTAGCCAATCCTCTTTAACAACATAATTAGTATTAGAAAGTGAAGAAGGGATTCCCAACACGGGAGTCCCTTCTTCATCGTCCTTTGTATTTGTCTTGCAAAGTAACGGCACAAAATGAGGGGCAATTGCGCTGCGCTAAATGATAAATGACAAAAATGATAAATGAAAAATGGTAATTTGGAGTCAAAAAATGGGGAAGAGAAGCATGAAAAATGGCTATGTGATGTCAAAAAATGGGGCGTAAAACATCAAAAGTGAGGCATTCTTGGAATTGCTTTGTGACACGCCATGTCGACACCCCCACTGCCTCCATTAAGTGTTCCCCACAAACGAACGTAAGTCTTGCTAACAAACGAACGTAAGTCTTGCCCACAAACGAGTTGCAAGATAGAGAATATTCTCTGTTTTATGCCAGAAATCGAGAATATTCTCGTTTTTTCCGATTTTTTGAGAATAATATTGCCACCCCCTCATATCGCCGTAACTTTGCATCAGATTCAGTTGAAAGGAGCCCCCTCCAACTTCCCTAAGGGGGAGAGAAAGGCAAGCGGAAGCGCGCACCGCAAAGACTCCGAAACTCTGAACCCGAAACCCTAAACTCTAAACTCTAAACCCTAAACTCTAAACTCTAAACCCTAATCTCTAAACTCTAAACTCAAAAATCATGGGACAAGTAAAAATGCGTAAAGCAGCTCAGACGCTGCACTTCAACGAGGGCAAGCCTCAGGGCTACCACCTCACCCAGCTCGTTTATGCCCCCATCAAGGAAAAGGACTTGATCAAGTACATGGCTCCTCTAACTTGCTCTCTCGACTATAAAAAACAAAAACATTGTTCTCATTTGCTTCGGTAACTTAAATTTTTCACTTTTCACTTTTCACTTTTCACTTAAAATACGTAACTTTGCAGTGAATTTCAAACACATGATTTTTTTATGGGAGGTTTTTTTGGGACCGTATCAATGGAGAAATGTGCGGCAGACCTTTTCTACGGCACTGATTATCAGTCACATCTCGGAACGCGACGCGGAGGTATGGCATCATACAGCAAGGAAAAGGGTTTCTATCGTGCAATCCATAATCTTGAGAGCACTTATTTTCGTACACGTTTTGAGGCTGAACTGTCCAAGTTTGAAGGTGAGTCGGGCATCGGTATCATCAGCGACACAGATGCACAACCTATGCTGTTCAACAGCCATTTGGGGCGTTTTGCCATCGTGACCGTGGCGAAAATCAACAATATGGAGGAGATTGCCTCCAAACTGCTGGATGAGAACATGTATCTGTCGGAGTTCTCATCGGGCAAAATCAATCCGACGGAGCTGGTGGGTGTGCTGATTGTGCAGGGCAAGACCTTTGTGGAGGGCATTGAGAATGTGTTCAAGACGGTGAAGGGTTCCTGCTCGATGCTCCTGCTGACAGAAGATGGCATCATTGCTGCCCGAGATGCTTGGGGACGCACGCCTATCGTCATCGGAAAGAAGGAGGGTGCGATGGCTGCCACGAGCGAGAACACGGCATTTGCCAACTTGGGCTATGAGACCACCTATTATGTGGGTCCTGGCGAAATTGTGCGGTTGCGTGCTGACGGTATGGAGCAGTTGCGCAAGCCCAACAAGAAGATGCAGATTTGTTCCTTCCTCTGGATTTACTATGGATTCCCAACTTCCTCATACGAAGGCAAAAACGTGGAGGACGTGCGTTTTGAGACAGGTCGCGTGATGGGTGAGACGGACGACACGGAAGTGGATTGCGTGGGTGGTATTCCTGATTCGGGCATCGGCATGGCTGTGGGTTACAGTGCAGGCAGCCGCATCCCTTATCAGCGTGGCATCAGCAAATATACGCCCACATGGCCACGTTCGTTCATGCCACCAAGTCAGGAGGTGCGCAACCTTGTGGCAAAGATGAAGCTCATCCCCAACAAGGAGCAGTTGCGTGGCAAGCGCTGCCTGTTCTGCGACGACTCCATCGTGCGTGGCACGCAGTTGCGCGAGAACACGAAGGTGCTGAAGGAGCTGGGTGCGAAGGAGGTGCACATGCGTATCGCCTGCCCACCGCTGATTTATGCCTGCCCGTTCGTGAACTTCTCTGCCAGCAAGTCGGAACTGGAACTTGTCACTCGTCGTGTCATCAAGGACTTGGAGACGCATTCCCACACTGCCACGATGCTGGCTGATGCACAGACAGCGCAGAATGTGGATGTGCCTGCTGAGCGCATCAAGGCATACGCCACCACCAATTCGCCAGAATATAAGGCGATGGTGGCTGAGATTGCCCATCGCCTCAACCTCGACAGCCTCAAGTTCTCTTCACTGGAAACCATCGTGAAGGCTATTGGCTTGGAGAAGTGCCAGATCTGTACTCACTGCTTTGACGGCAGTTCGTTCCACTCGCTGGAAGAGGAAAACGTGAATGAATAAAAAACAACGAATTAAACGAATTACACGAATTAAATAAAACTACGGATAAATAGATACGAACACGAATCACACGAATAGACACGAATGAAAAATCCGTTCAATTCGTTCAATTCGTTTAATTCGTGAAATTCGTGTTCAAAAAAATACGTGGTTTGTTAATCCAAGTGTTCTACTAAGTAGTCAATGACGCGCTCATTGGCTACTTTTAATGTTTCACAGGCATGGTGGAGGTTGCGTGAGAACTCCTCGAAGGTTTCTGCACCGCTGTCGCAAAGGTCTGTGACAGACTTGACATAGAGAATGGGAGTGTTGAACAAAGAACACACGAAGCCAACTGCCGCTCCTTCCATGTCCTTCAGTTCCCCACCATTCTTTTCAATGATTTCGAGGTCACACGGTTGCATGTCCAATGACGAGCCCGTCGTGACCTTGCCCATTTTCAGCCCTAATGCTTGTGCCAGTGCTTGACTGCCTTCCCAAACGGGGTAGTTGCCAAGACTCTGGGTGCCCCATGCATCATCGCCGGGAACACGGCGGTCGTGGAACATCACGCCATTGCCAATATACACCTCGGCAATGTCGGCACCTTTCTTCTTGAAGGCGCCGCAAGTGCCGGAATTGATCACAAGGTCAGGGTGCAACCGCTGGATGGCACTCAGCGTTGCCACTGCAGCGGGTTCGCAACCCACCAAGTCGCTACCTTGCTGCTGTCCGTTCAGCACTACATTGAGGGTGACACCACCCACTTCTCCTTCGTATAACTGACAGGGCAGGGGAGCGAAGAAGTTCTCCACCTGTTTGATGCCGTATCTCTCAATGAAAGGCTGGGCTTCCGCCACCATTGCCACCACATAGCAAATTCTCATAGTCTTCTATTTTTTTGCAAAAGTAAAAAAAAATGAGGAATTAGGAATGAGAAATGAGGAATTGTTACTTTTTTTTTAATAAAAAACGACTTCTATGACAAATAATTCCACATTCCTCATTCCTCATTCCTCATTAATTTGTACCTTTGTAGCATCAAAACCTAATTATTATCTTTTCAAATCATTATCAATGAAAAAACTATTTGCTATTGGTTTTTGTGCCATGCTCCTTGCAGCACCTGTTTGGGCACAAAAGAAGAGCGCCGTTTCGTTTGACTCCTACGAGTATGACTTCGGAGCTGTCAATGCGGCAGAAGGCGCTATTTGTCACACATTCACATTCAAGAACAAATCGAAGGCACCTGTTGCCATCGGTGAGGTAAAACCCAGTTGCGAGTGCATCGATGCTCAGTATGACACCAAGGCGGTAGAGCCTGGACAGTCTGCCACCGTGATGGTCGTGTTCACTCCTGCCAAGTCGATTGGCAAGAGCTACCGCAGCGTGGAACTGCTCGACAAGAATGGCAACACGCTTGGCGCACTCAGCATCAAGGCTGTGGTGAGCGAGGGACCTGCTCCTCAGAAGTATCCCTATCAGAACACAGCCCTGTCTTATGCAGAGCGTGTGGAGAACCTCCTTTCTCTGCTCACTCCTGAGGAGAAGGTGGGTCTGATGATGAACAAGTCGGTGTCTGTGGATCGTCTCGGCATTCCTTCCTACAACTGGTGGAGCGAGGCTTGTCATGGTGTGCGTCAGGGTGACTACACCGTGTATCCCCAGCCTATCGGTATGGCTGCGGCTTTCAACCCTCAGCAGATGTATGAAGTGTTCTCTACGGTGTCTGACGAGGCTCGTGCCAACTGGAACCGTACCAACCACAATGATCCCAAACTGTTCAACGTGCCTATGGGCGTGACTTACTATCCAGGCAACCCTGAGTTGACTTTCTGGTGCCCGAACGTGAACATCTTCCGTGACCCCCGTTGGGGAAGAGGACAGGAGACTTGTGGCGAAGACCCCTATCTGAACGCTGTGCTGGGTGTGCAGACCGTTCTCGGCATGCAGGGTGACGATGACAAGTATCTCAAGACGCACGCTTGTGCCAAGCACTATGCTGTGCACAGTGGTCCTGAGCCTTTGCGCCACTCTTACAACGCTTCTGTGTCGATGCGTGACCTTTGGGAAACTTATCTCCCGGCTTTCAAGGCATTGGTGAAGAAGGGCAATGTGCGTGAGGTGATGTGCGCCTACAACCGTTATGAAGGCAAGCCTTGCTGCACGAGCGACCGTCTGCTCGTTGACATTCTGCGCCGCAAGTGGGGCTACGATGCCATCGTGCTTACTGACTGTGATGCCATCAATAACTTCTACAACCGTGGTCAGCACGAGACTCACAAGGGTCCTCTGGAGGCTTCTGTGGATGCTGTGCTGAACGGCACTGACCTTGAGTGCGGTAAGGTGTTCATGGTGCTCACGGAGGCTTTGGAGAAAGGTCTCATTCAGGAGAGCACCCTCGACTACCACCTGCGCAAGACACTCTATGGACGTTTCGAACTGGGTATGTTCGACCCTGCTGAAATGCTTCCTTGGGCAAATCTCGCTCCTGAGGTGATCAGCAGCGAATCTAACAATGACCTTGCCACTCAGGCTGCCCGTGAGTCAATGGTGCTGCTCGAGAACAGCAAGGGCGTGCTCCCTCTCTCCAAGAACCTCAAGCGCATTGCCGTGTTAGGTCCTAACGCTGACGATGTGGAACTGCTCAATGGTAACTATGGCGGCACTCCTACGAAGGCACACCAGCACTCTCTGCTCGAAGGCATCAAGAATGCGCTGCCTAACACGGAGGTGTTCTACAAGAAGGCTTGTGAACTGTCTGATGGCTATACCACCATTCACCACTTGCAGGAGTTCAACGATGGCAAGGGCATCATGGCTGAATTCTTCAATAACAACAGCTTGAGTGGCAAGCCTGCTGTGACGGGTTACTATAGCGACCTCAACTTCTCCACTTTCGGTGCATGGGGTTTCGCTCAGGGCGTCAGCAAGGACACTTTGTCTGTACGTCTTTCTGGTAAGTATAAGGCTACCTTCACAGGTGACATGCAGTACACCCTCTCTACCGACAACGGTTATGTGCTGAAGGTGAACGGCAATGTGGTGGAAGAGTCGAAAGGCGGTGGTGGCCGTGGCGGTTTCGGTTTCGGTCGTGGCGCTGCCAACTACAAGTCCTTCCCTGTGAAAGCAGGTGAGACTTATGACGTGGTGATTGAGTACAAGCACGGCAATGGCAACTTCGCCATGCTGCGTGGTGACATCTGCGAACGCAAGCTCATCGAGTTTGACGACCTCGCCAAGGAGGTGAAGGATGTGGATGCCATCATCATCATAGGAGGTATCTCTGCACGTATGGAAGGTGAAGGCGGTGACAAGCAAGACATTGAACTGCCAGCAGTGCAGCAGCGTCTTGTCAAGGCAATGCACGCTACAGGCAAGCCTGTTGTGTTTGTGAATTGCTCTGGTTCTGCCATCGCATTCGGCAGTGTGGAGGGTTCTTACGATGCACTCCTGCAGGCATGGTATCCTGGTCAGGGTGGTGCCAAGGCATTGGCTGACGTGCTCTTCGGTGACTTCAACCCAAGCGGTAAGCTGCCCGTCACTTTCTACCGTTCTAACAATGACCTGCCAGACTTCCTCGATTACTCGATGGAGAACCGCACCTACCGCTATTTCAAGGGCGAACCTCAGTACGCTTTCGGTTACGGTCTTTCTTACACTACCTTCAAGTATGGTCAGGGCAAGCTCTCCAAGACTTCGATGACTGCTGACGGTAAGGTGACACTCACAGTGCCTGTGACGAACACGGGTAGTCGCGAGGGTGCAGAAATCGTGCAGGTGTATGTGAAGGCACTGGATTATCCAGATGCTCCTATCAAGTCGCTCAAGGGCTTCCAGAAGGTGTTCCTCAATGCAGGTCAGACAGCACAGGCTGTCATCACGCTTGACGGTGAGTCCTTCGAGTACTACGACCCATCCATCGACGAGCTTTCCACTCGTCCTGGACGTTATCAGATTCTCTATGGTAGTTCTTCACTCGACAAAGACCTCCAGAGCCTTGACTTCGTGGTGAAATAAATACGAATGAAATGAAGACATTCAGATATATCATGTGTGTGGCGGCTTGCTTTTGTGCAGCCGCCACCATGGCTCAAAAGCTCAAGCAATCCACTATTTGCAATGCAGATGGCACAGTGACCTTCAAGTATGAGAACCCCAATGCCAAGGATGTACAGGTGGATGTGCAGTTTGCTGGCAGAAACCCCATGACGAAAGGTGCGGATGGTGTGTGGACAGCCACACTTGGTCCTGCTGCTCCCGACATGTACCCTTATTGCTTTGTGGTGGATGGCGTGAGTGTGATGGACCCGCTGTGTCCGCAGTATTTCCCCAATGAGGGCTTTAAGAACAGCCTCTTGGAGATCCCTGCCAAGTCGGGCTCTTTGGCTCATGACATCAAGAAGGTGCCTCATGGTTTGGTGGAGTATATTCACTACTATTCTAACAGCCTGAAAGGTGTGAACAATGCCATCGTGTATCTGCCTCCTAAGTACGATGCGGACAAGAACAAGAAGTATCCCGTGTTCTATCTGCTCAGCGGTACGACTGATACGGAAGAGGTGTACTACAAGGTGGGACGTGTGAACTACATCCTCGATAACCTGATTGCTGAGGGAAAGGCTGAGGAAATGATTGTTGTGCTGCCTTATGGTAACCCAACCAAGTTGCTTCCTCCTGCTCCAGCACCAGCTGGCGGTTTTGGCGGCTTTGGCGGTATGGGTATGATGCGCGATGTGGTGGGTGATGACATCACTGGCGATTTGATGAATTACGTGGAGAGCCATTATCGCACCATCAACGACAGAGACCATCGTGGTATTGGAGGCTTCTCTCGTGGTGGTAACCAAGGTCTGGGCATCGGTCTCCGTAACCTTGACAAGTTCTCTTATCTCTGCTCTTACAGTTCATTCACAGCAACTGAAATCCCAGGTGTGTATGATAATGCTGCCGACACCAACAGCAAGATTCATCTTTTCTGGTTGGGTGTGGGTACAGATGACTTCCTCTTCGGTAATGCCCGCGATTACATGGAGCACCTCGACAAGCACGGTATTCGCTCCGTGAAGGAATATACTCACGACAAGTATGGTCACACTTGGATGAATGCCAAATACTTCCTCGACAAGACCTTGCGTCTGCTCTTCAATCCTACTGCCTCAGAGGAGGCAATGAAGAACGGCAAGCCTGCTTTGGAGCGTACAGGTCAGGAACAGCAGTTCACAGGTGCAACAATGGCACGTCTGTTCCCCCGACAGGTCACCTCACCTGAGTATGCAGACGGAAAAGTTACCTTCCGCATCAATGCGCCTGAGGCAAAGAATGTGCAGATGGAGAGCGAGCTTCTCTCATCACCTGTAGCACTGACGAAGGGTGAAGATGGTGTTTGGAGTGTGACGCTGACCAACAATGTGGATGATGTCTATAAGTATTGTTTCGTTGTGGATGGCACGAAGGTGGCTGACCCCACCAATATGTACCTCTCTCCTGATAAAGGTTTCAAATATAGCATTGCCTATGCACCCAGCAATCCATACGATGTTCAGAAACTGGGCAACATCAAATTCGGAAAGGTCACTTACGATTTGAACCAAAATGTGGCAAAGTATTTCCCACCAACTACAGACGAACCAAAGGTTCTCATCCAACTCATCCCTGGTAGTGACGACACGATGGAGAGCTGGTTCAAGGTGGGAAGTGCCAACCTCATTGCAGACAAACTCCTCGTTGAGGGAAAGACCCTGCCTTGCATTTTGACCACTTCAACAGCCAAAGACTCCAAGATGAAGACTTACACGCTCAAGGCTTCCGATTACAAGAATTGGACAGAGCGTCGCAAGGCTTTGGAGAAACTCCTTTTGAGTTTGAAGTAAGTTTTAACGGCTTTTCTTTTAGCGCGTCTTAGTTGAGGTTAAGACGCGCTTTTTGTTTATTTATGGTTCTGTCTTTCTGCGTTCCTGCTCTTGATGGTCCTTTCCTTGTCAGGCTTCTGCTTGGTGATTTTCTGTGGCTTCTGTTTTGCCAAAGGCAGGGCTGTGGGATTCCATGTCTGGTTGATTTCCCATAGCGCCTTCAAGGTGAGGGCTTCAGGATAATAGTAAACGGGTTCGGGTTGGAGATGGGTGTCATAGTCGCCTGTATCCCAAACTCCGTTGCCGTTGAGGTCGCGGAAAAGACGGAGGTAGTAGGTGCCGGGGGTGATGAAGTAGAAGTCAGCATGTCCGTTCTGGACTTTGATGCTCTTGACCACCTTGTCGGCTCCTGACAGCAATTGCACTATCGCATCATTCCAACTGCCCTGCAACGCCACAAAGAGGGTGGAGTAGGAGTCGAGGGAACGCATGCGGATGGTACGCTTGAGGGCTTCGCTGCGTTTGCCATAGATGTTAACGAAGGCAGCGGTGTCGATTTCCACTTGATAGGTGGAGTCGGCTTCCCATTCTGCATAGAGACGATAGGTCTTTATCTCACCAGGAACCTGCCGGAAGAGGAACTTGGTGGGCAGGAAGAGGGTGTCCTCCTTGATGCTGAAGTGTATCTTGGAGAGATCGACGGTGTCAAGGGGCTCTTCAAAGATAAAGTCTATGTTCTTATCGGGATCCATGGACTGGATATTGCTCATCTTGTAGGACAGGAACTCCTCGGGCAATGGAGGTATCTCGATGTCGTCATCGTCTTTCTTCTTCTCTCTCCTTTCCTGCTTGCTTTCCTCCTGTCCGTTCTCTTTCTCTGCTCGTTGGGCAGCACGGCGTTCAGCCTTCACTTGCTGCTTGTATTCTTTCGTCCATTCCTCCCATGCTTCCTGATATTCACGGGCGAGTTGCTGTTTGGTGACTTTTGATGTGAGCCTCAGTGTGTCAGTCGTGATGGAGAGGTTGCCAGTGGTGTCGGTCTCAAAGTAATCTATCTGCATCTGCAGCGTGTCAAGGTTGTAGATGAGGGAGTCCTTGATCCAATAGTTGATGGAGTCGTTGTGAGGGTTGGTGTCGATGATGAAGGCTCCATCGGCATTGAAGTTCAGTCCTGTGAGTCGGGGAAGGGTGTCGCTGCCTGCTGTGAAGTAGAGCGAGAACTGCTGCAGGATGGGGCGCTCACTCTTGAGCAAGTGGCGGTCTTGCAGAGCTGACTCAAAGGCTGTGAGGACGATGTCGTCAGGATAGTAGTGGGTGTAGGGTGTATAGACAATGGAGTCGTAGTGGATGCTGTCGTGCCAGACGGTGTCTGGGCGCACATCGGGACGACTGGAGGTGCTGAGAATGCGGTCGGAGAAGGCAATGGCTTCAGCGCGCTGGTCATAGACGTAGTTTTGGTTCATGTCCTTGAGGGCAAAGGCACGGTAATGACCTGGTGCAAGCCCCTTGACTACGAAATGTCCACGGCTGTCGGTACGCGAAATGCGCTCGAAAGGCCTGGTGCGGAAGATGGAGTCGGGAAGCCCCTCTCTTATCCCCCCAAGGGGGGAAGAACTATCCGCACGGTCGCCCTCCCCCTTGGGGGAGTCGGAGGGGGCTTGGGGAAGCTTGTAGAGTCCTACCAGCATGCCTTTGATGGGCTCGAGGTTTTCTGCATTCAGCACATGACCTGACACTTGGAAGGTGTCAACCTGCTCGCCTGTGGAGAAGGTGAAGGCATAGTCACCGTATGGATTGCCTTCATTGTTGTCGACGATGGCGTCGGCAAAGTCTATCGTGTAGGTCATGTCGGGCTTGAGGGTGTCAAGCAAGGTGACAGTGATGCGCCGCCCGTTGGCTTCAATCTCCGGTTGCTGAATCTGTGGAGGGGAAATGACCACTTTTTCAGAGGCATTCTCAATCTTTACGATTTCATCAAACTCTATCGTCACACGCTTCACATTCGTCTCGTTGGCTGCACCAAACTTGGGTGAGGTGCTCACCACCTTGGGAGGTGTCTCGTCGTAAGGACCGCCATCAGGAGATCCCATACGGGCACAGGCAAAGAAGCATGCGCAAAGAATCATGCACAATGCACATAAGAAGCTATGCAGACATTTATGGCTAATGGAAGTGAGCCGCATGACAACCTTTAGAGTTCAAAAAGTGGTTTATGGTGCAGTGTGAAGTTATGAGTTGAGCTGGATGAGCTCCTCAATGTACTGCCGAGAGTTGGAGAGACGAGGAATCTTGTGCTGACCACCGAGCTTTCCCTTGCCTTTGAGCCATTCGTCGAAAAGTCCAGGCTTGGCGACAATGATTTCGAGGGGCTGGAGTGTGATGTCCTTGTGGCGCTTCGCCTCGTAATCGGAGTTGATAGCTTGGAGCGAGCGGTCAAGGATGGCGGCAAATTCCTCGATGGAGGCAGGTGCTTTGGCGAAATCAATGATCCATTGGTGTCGGCACTTGGCATTGCTGTCCATGAAGATGGGTGCAGCTGTGTAGTCTTTCACCTGTGCTCCTGTTGCCACACAGGCTTGCAGGAGTCCTTTCTCGGCATTATCAACAATGAGTTCTTCACCGAAGGCGTTGATGAAGTGCTTGGTGCGTCCGGTGATGGAGAACTTGTATGGGTCTTTCTGTGAGAACTTCACTGTGTCGCCGATGAGGTAACGCCAAAGTCCACAGTTGGTGCTGATGATCATGGCGTAGTTGACACCCAATTCCACATCCCACAAGGGCACAATCTTGCTCTCGTCGATGGGGAGGCCGCTGTCGTTGAGATTGTCCATCGGACAGAACTCATAGAAGACACCATAATCTATCATCAGAAGCATGTTGGGGTCGGAGAGGTCGTTCTGCAAGCCGAAGAAGCCTTCGCTGGCATTGTAAGTCTCCATATAGTGCATGTTGGGCAACCCGATGATGTTCTTGTATTGCTCACGGTAAGGGGTGAAAGCCACGCCACCATGGAAGAACACTTCAAGGTTAGGCCACACTTCGTCAAGACGGTCAACTCCCTTCAATTCCATCACACGGTTGAGCACACTGAGCATCCATGAAGGCACACCGCTGATGTTGGTGATGTTCATGTCCATCGCTGCTTGTGCAATCTTGTCACGCTTCTCCTCGAAGTCGCTCAAGAGAGCAATTTTCTTCTTGGGAACACGGATTACCTTAGCGGCATTTGGAATGTTCTCAATGAGGATAGCGCTCAAGTCACCCACTAAACTGTTGGGCGTGTTGAGGTTGGGAGAGTGGCTGCCACCAAGGATGAGGCTCTTTCCTGAGAAGAATTTGCTCTTGGGGTTGATGTGCAAGTAGCTGACAATACAATCAGTGCCGCCACGGTAATGGATGTTCTTGAGTCCCTCTCCACTGACGGGGATGAACTTGCTTTTGTCGTTGGTGGTGCCTGAAGATTTTGCATACCAGCGCACTACACCTGGCCACAGGATGTCTGCTTTTCCCTCGCGCATCTTCTGAATGTAACTCTTCAGTTCCTCATAGGTGTTTACGGGCACTTGCTGACAGAACTGCTCATAGGAGCTAATCTGGTCATATTGGTGCTTTTGACCCCATTCTGTCTTTCGACCTTGGCGGATGAGATGACGGAAAATCTTGAGTTGCAAATCTTTTGCGTGAGTGGCGTATTTCTCCAATTGTTTCTGCCTTCTGGAGAAATAAATCTTATTTAGAAATCCTGTTGTGTTCATTGCAATGTATGATTTTAAGTGCAAAGATACATATAAGTAGGGGAAAAACCAAATATATTTGGATTTTTCACTTTTTCTCGCCACTTTTCACTTTTCCCCTTCTTCCTGCATTTTGTATCCCTGCCAGCAATTCTTTGTCGTGTTTAATGCGCTTGAGTGCCTGTTTAGCGGCGTTTTGGTCACTCTCCTTCTTGCTGTATCCGTCACCCGTACCACATGAGATGTTTTCTATCAGCACGTTCGAATGGAAAATGGGTACGTTCTTGTCGTCGCGTGCTTCTTTTTGCGTAAACTCAAACTTGTATCGATATTTTTGACACCATTCAATCAAGGCACTTTTGAAGTTCCTCTCCTGTTTTGCCATGGCATCAATATTGATGTGCTTCTTGAATACCTGCTCTTCCATGAAACGGTAGCAGTACCGATAGCCACGGTCGAGATAGATGGCACCCACGAATGCCTCAAAGGCATTGCCGCTCATGAAACTATTGTGTCCGGTTGTGACGGCACCTGCATGACGGATGAGTTTGTCTAATCCCAAGTCTTGGGAGAGTTTGTTCAACGAACTGCGACAGACAATGTTGCTGCGCAGAGTCGTCAGGAATCCTTCCTGCTTGTTGCCGTAATGTTTGTAGAGAATGTCGGCAACAATGGCTCCCAACATCGCATCGCCCAAAAACTCAAGACGCTCATTATTAATGAAGTGGTGGTTCTGCTCTTGGTATGCCATGGATTTGTGCATCAGGGCTAAACGGTAGAGCCTGATGTTATGAGGGTAGAAGCCCAGGATGGACTTGAGGCGCAAAAAAGGCTTCTTCTCGCGAACGAAAAGAAGCCTTATTCTATCTATGTAATCCGCAATCACTTGAACCTAAGGAAAAAGCGTTTGGGATAATCCCAAGATTACTGATATTTCTTGAAGATGACACTTGCATTGTGACCACCGAAACCGAAGGTGTTGCTGAGGGCAATACGTACAGTACGCTGCTGAGCCTTGTTGAAGGTGAAATTGAGGTTGTAGTCAATTTCAGGGTCTTGATCATCGTCAGCGTGGTTGATTGTTGGAGGTACAATGTCATTCTTAACAGCAAGGATGCTGATCATCGCTTCAACAGCACCGGCAGCACCGAGGAGGTGACCTGTCATGGACTTGGTTGAGCTGATGTTCAACTTATAGGCTGCGTCGCCAAACACTTCCTTGATGGCTTTTGCCTCGGAAATGTCACCTACATGCGTGGATGTGCCATGCACGTTGATGTAATCCACATCCTCTGGCTTAATGCCAGCGTCTTTGAGTGCGCGCTCCATAACGAGCTTTGCACCGAGACCTTCAGGGTGTGTGGCTGTGATGTGATAGGCATCGGCAGACATGCCAGCACCAATCATCTCAGCATAAATCTTGGCACCACGAGCCTTTGCGTGCTCCAGTTCCTCGAGAATCAGGATGCCAGCACCTTCACCCATGACGAAACCGTCACGGCTTGCGCTGAAAGGACGGCTTGCCTTTTCTGGCTCTTCGTTGCGAGTGGAGAGTGCCTTCATGGCATTGAAACCACCTACGCCCGATGCGAAAATGGCAGCCTCTGCACCACCAGTCACCATAGCATTGGCTTTACCCAAGCGGATGAGGTTGAATGCGTCAGCAACAGCGTTGGAAGAAGATGCGCATGCAGAAGTTGTTGTGTAGTTAGGTCCACGGAATCCATACTGAATGGAGATATGACCAGAGGCAATATCAGCAATCATCTTCGGAATGAAGAAAGGATTGAATTTAGGACCTAATTGAGGACCATTGATGGCATAGTTGCCAGCCTCTTCCTCGAAAGTCTTGATACCTCCGATACCTACACCGAGCACAACACCTATTTCGTTCTTGTCAACAGCTTCAAGATCCATGCCTGAATCTTCAATGGCCATCTTAGCTGCTGCAAGAGCATACTGAGTGTAAAGGTCCATCTTGCGTGCCTCCTTTCTGTCAATGTAGGCAGAGGAGTCAAAACCTTTCACTTCGCATGCGAACTGAGTCTTGAACTGTGAAGCGTCGAAATGAGTAATAGGACCAGCGCCGCTCTTGCCTGCCTTGAGGTTTTCCCAAGACTCCTCAGCTGTGTTGCCGAGTGGAGTCAGAGCGCCAAGACCTGTTACAACAACTCTTTTTAATTCCATAATTACTTAGCGTTCTGCTCGATGTAAGCAATAGCGTCGCCAACAGTAGCGATCTTTTCAGCCTGATCGTCAGGAATATTGATACCGAAAGCCTTCTCGAACTCCATGATGAGCTCTACAGTGTCAAGTGAGTCAGCACCGAGGTCGTTTGTGAAACTTGCTTCTGGCTTTACTTCTGCTTCGTCAACGTTGAGCTTTTCAACGATGATAGATTTTACTCTTGATTCAATTTCAGACATAATCTTAAATGTTTAAATGTTAATGATTATTTTCTATTTAGTCGCTTTTGTTTTCGTTTCGTGGTGCAAAGGTAGGAATAATTCTTTGATTTCTGCAAAAATATTCCCATAAAAAGCACATTTCTTGCACAATCAATATATTTTTGTGCAAGAAATGCACGAAAAGCACCTCTTTTTATCTCTCCGCTTTACAATTGTCAGTCTTCGCGATTGGCACGTTTTCTTTCCAAATGGTCAAGGATGATTTTACGGATTCGCATGCTCTTCGGAGTTACCTCCACATACTCGTCTGCCTTGATGTACTCCAATGCCTCTTCCAAAGAGAGTTGTACGGGTGGAATAATGTGTGCCTTTTCGTCTGTGCCGCTCGCGCGTACATTAGTTAATTGCTTTGCCTTGGTCACGTTAATGACCAAATCTATCTCATGCACGTGCTCACCCACCACTTGACCAGCATATACCGTGTCTTGTGGGAAGATGAAGAATTTGCCTCTGTCTTGCAGATGGTCGATGGCGTATGCAAAGGCTGTGCCGCTCTCCATCGCAATCAGTGAACCATTCGTGCGACGTGTCAGTTCTCCTTTGAAAGGCTGATAATTCTTGAAGCGGTGCGCCATGATTGCCTCGCCTTGACTGGCAGTGAGCACATTCGTGCGCAATCCGATGATGCCACGCGAAGGAATTTCAAACTCGATGTTCACACGGTCACCCTGTGCTTCCATACTTGTCATCTCTCCTTTGCGTCGAGTCACCATGTCTATCATCTTGCTGGAGAATTCTTCGGGAACATTGATGGTCAGCTCTTCCACTGGTTCACATTTCACCCCGTTGATTTCCTTGAAAATCACTTGTGGCTGACCTACCTGCAGCTCATAGCCTTCACGGCGCATCGTCTCAATCAACACGGACAAATGCAGCACACCACGACCGCTTACAATCCATTGGTCTGTCGTACCATCCTTTGTCTCCACACGCAAGGCGAGATTCTTCTCCAGCTCCTTATACAGACGATCACCGATGTGGCGGCTGGTGCAAAACTTTCCTTCCTTGCCGAAGAATGGTGAGTTGTTGATGGTGAAGAGCATTGACATTGTAGGCTCGTCAATGGAGATAGTGGGCAATGCCTCTGGCTCCTCGAAATCACATATTGTATCGCCAATCTCGAAATTGCTCAATCCGATGACAGCACAGATGTCACCTGAGCTTACAGACTCGGCAGCTCTGTGTCCCATACCCTCAAATGTGTGCAATTCCTTGATTTTCGTCTTCTCGCTGCTACCGTCACGATGCACAATCGTAATGTTCTGACCTGCCTTCAACGTGCCGCGATGCACACGACCTACAGCAATACGTCCCGTATAAGTGGAATAGTCGAGCGATGTAATCAGCATCTGAGGTGAGCCTTCCAATTGCTCTGGAGCAGGAATCGTTGAAAGGATTGTATCCAGCAGATAAGTGATGTCGTTCGTGGGTGTCTTGTAGTCAGGACCCATCCATCCCTGCTTGGCAGAGCCATACACCACGGGAAAGTCCAGCTGGTCTTCCGTCGCATTCAGAGAGAACATCAGGTCGAACACCATCTCATACACTTCCTCGGGACGGCAATTGGGCTTGTCCACCTTGTTCACCACCACCACGGGTTTCAGTCCAATCTCCAACGCCTTTTGTAACACAAAGCGCGTCTGAGGCATCGGACCCTCAAAGGCGTCCACCAGCAGGATGCAGCCATCTGCCATGTTGAGCACACGCTCCACCTCACCACCGAAGTCTGAGTGTCCAGGGGTGTCAATGACGTTAATCTTAGTGCCTTTGTAATTGATGGAGACATTCTTCGACAAAATTGTGATGCCGCGCTCACGTTCCAGTTCGTTGTTATCCAAAATCAAGTCGCCTGTCTGCTGATTCTCACGAAAAAGGTTTCCGGCAAGCAACATTTTATCGACCAGCGTCGTCTTTCCGTGGTCAACGTGTGCAATAATTGCAATGTTTCTGATATCCTGCATGTCTATTGATTATCTAAATCGGGTGCAAAGGTACGAAATAATTGGGAATTAGGAATTAGGAATGTGGAATTATTTGTCATAATGAAGATTACTTTTGTCTTACAGGTTGTTTGGATTATTTTTCAAAAAAATATGCACAAACATTGTGTATGATTACACCATTTTTCATATATTTGCATCCGAATTGTGAATAAAGGCGATTCGTTCAAGGATGTTAAACTTAAAAACCATATGAAAAAGTTATGAAAATCAAAGCCGATTATGCTAATGCACCTCAGTGGAAAGTGTTGACCGTGAAGGCTACATTGCCAGAAGAACTGAAATGTTTGGACGAGATTGCTCACAATATGTGGTGGGTGTGGAATTATGAAGCACGTGACTTGTTCCGTGACCTCGATGCTGAATTATACCATGATGTGAAACACAATCCCGTGATGCTTCTGGAGCAACTCACATACGCTCGTAAGGAAGAGATACTGAAAGACAAGGGGCTGCTGAAACGTGTGAAGGATCTGTATGGAGAGTTCAAGAAATATATGGACGTGAAGCCCGACTCCAGCCGTCCCTCTGTGGCATACTTCTGCATGGAATATGGCATTCACTCTGCCCTGAAGATATATAGTGGAGGTCTTGGCATGCTGGCAGGTGACTACGTGAAGGAAGCCTCCGACTCCAATGTCGATATGTGTGCCGTTGGATTCCTCTACAGATTTGGCTACTTCACTCAGAGCCTTTCTATGGACGGACAGCAGATAGCCAACTACGAGGCACAAAACTTTGGCAGCCTGCCCATCGAGCGTCAGCTTGACGAGGACGGTAATCCGCTTGTGATAGATGTTCCTTACAATAATTACCATGTGTATGCCAGTGTTTGGCGCGTCAATGTGGGACGTGTGAAGCTCTATCTGCTTGATACCGACAACGAGCAGAACTCTGAATACGATAAGCCCATCACGCATTCTCTTTATGGTGGTGACTGGGAAAACCGTCTGAAGCAGGAAATCCTTCTTGGCATCGGTGGTATGCTGCTCCTCAAGCGATTGGGCATCAAGAAAGATATCTACCACTGCAATGAAGGTCATGCCGCCCTGTGTAACCTGCAGCGACTCTGCGACTTCATCGATGAGGGACTCACTTTCAACGAGGCTATGGAACTCGTGCGTGCTTCTTCCCTCTACACCGTCCACACTCCTGTACCTGCAGGACACGACTATTTCGAAGAGGGTCTTTTCGGCAAGTACATGGGTGGTTATCCTCAAAAGCTCGGCATCTCATGGGATGAGTTCATCGGCATGGGACGCACTAACCCAGATGACCACAGCGAGAAGTTCTGCATGAGTACCTTCGCTTGCAACACCTGTCAGGAAGTCAATGGCGTGTCCATGCTTCATGGTAAAGTTTCCCAAAAGATGTTCGCCAACATCTGGGCAGGCTACTATCCAGAAGAAAACCACGTGGGTTACGTCACCAACGGCGTACACTTCCCCACATGGGCTGCCACTGAATGGCGTAAGATATATGACAAGTATTTTGACAAGAACTTCCTCCACGACCAGTCGAACGAGTCCATCTGGCACGGCATCTACAATTGTCCTGACGAAGAAATATGGGCGACTCGCATGGCACTTAAGAAGAACCTCTTCGACTATGTTGAGATACAGTTCCGCAACACTTGGCTGAAAAATCAGGGTGATCCTTCGCGTCTTACCAAGTTGGCTGAACGCCTTAACCCCAATTCCCTTGTCATCGGCTTCTGCCGACGCTTTGCCACCTACAAGCGTGCTCACTTGCTCTTCACCGACCTTGAGCGTCTGGCACGCATCGTCAACAATCCTGAACGCCCCGTTGTCTTTCTCTTTGCAGGTAAGGCACACCCTGCTGATGGTGCAGGACAGGGACTCATCAAGATGATATACGAAATTTCTCAGCGCGAAGAGTTCCAGGGCAAAGTCATCTTTGTCGAAGACTACGATTACATGCTTGCACGCAACCTCGTGAGCGGAGTGGACATTTGGATGAACACGCCTACCCGTCCGCTCGAAGCCTCTGGCACATCGGGCGAGAAGGCTGAGATGAACGGTGTTGTCAATCTCAGCGTGAAAGACGGCTGGTGGCTCGAAGGCTATCGCGAAGGTGCAGGATGGGCACTTACCGAGCATCGCACCTACCAGAATCAGGAGCTTCAGGACAAGCTCGATGCAGCCACCATATACTATCTCTTGGAAAATGAAATAGCTCCTCTCTACTATGACAAGGATGAGAGTGGCATCTCAAGGGGTTGGATTAAGGTCATCAAGAACTCTATTGCTCAGATAGCCCCCCACTACACGATGAAACGCCAGTTGGATGACTATTACTCCAAGTTCTATGAGAAAGAAGCCCGCCGCTACAAGGAAATCGCCAAGGACAACTACCGACTTGCCAAGACACTCGCTCAATGGAAAGAAACCGTGGCCCAGCGTTGGGACGCTATTCGGGTGGTGAGTGCCGAGTGGAATTTCCCTGCTACGGGAGGCGAAGCAGGAGGACATTACCAACTTAAGTATGTCATCGACGAGCAAGGACTCAACGATGCCATCGGATTGGAGAAAGTGAACATCCGGATTGATAAAGATGGCGAGGAGAAGGTCTTCTCTGTAGAGCCGCTCACCATCACCGCTCATGAAGGTAATAATTACACTTTCGAAGCAACCCTCACTCCTCAGCAGTTCGGACAGTATAAGAGTGCTGTGCGCATGTATCCCAAGCACCCGCTTCTTCCTCACCGTCAGGACTTCTGCTATCTCAAGTGGTTGGAACTTCCAGCATTCAACAATTAGAAATCAGATATATAAAACGACAATGAAAAAAAGTGTACTGTTTTTACTGATGCTGATGGTAGGAACATGCTCTTTTGCCCAAAGCAAGCGTGAATTGGTGCGTGAACGTGTGGATAGTGTGTTGCGCAGGAACTATGAGAAAGGTAATTTCGACACACTCTACATGACGCGTCCAGACAGCAAGCTGACGCTGAAGCTGAGAGGCAATGTTTCCGGTTATTATATAAGTGGAAAAAACACTGTGGATGGTGACTATTTCCGCACTAAGTTGAACACTGATGCGCGCGCCACTGTCAGTGCTGCAGCCACCTATTATGGAGTGACGGCAGGTTTGGCTCTCAATCCCGCTCGTCTGTCAGGCAAGAACAGGGATTGGGAACTGAACCTCAATTTCTATGGCAATCGTTTCGGCTTGGAAGCGAATTATCAAAACTCTGAGACACTCTCTGGCGACATCCACCACGATGACGGCACTTTCCATCTCTATAGAGGTGACCTGAAAATGGCATTAGTCACCGTGACGGGATATTATGCTTTCAACTACCGCCATTTCTCCTATCCTGCCGCTTTTACGCAATCTTACATCCAGAAACGTTCTGCAGGTTCCTGGCTTGTAGGTTTCACGTGTCAGGGAGGAAGAATCAAAAGCACCGAGGATGCGCCTGCCATAGTGAGTGACACACGTTTGTCCGTGTTTAGTTTTGCTATTGGTGGTGGTTACGGCTACAACCTCGTGGCTGGTAAATGGCTCTTTCATGCCTCCGCACAACCCTGTCTGATTGTCATCAGCGACAACGACACGAAACTGAATGGCGTGAAGCGCGACGAGGACACCCACTTTCCAGAGGCGATTGTCAATAATCGCGCTGCCATCGTTTATAATATCAACAAGAAATACTTTGTGGGTTCCACCTTCCTCTTCAACACCACGCTTTGGGGTGATGTTGATGAGTACACCCGTCAGACAAAATGGCGTGCCCGTGCTTTTGTGGGAATAAGACTATGAGGAAAGCGTTGCCCCTCTTCCACAACCACTAAGTGGATGTCGGCTAACCGCCGATGGTGCTTGGGGCAAAGCTCCCAAGAACTTCATTAAAATGGTGCTTGGGCAAAGTTCCCAAGAACTATCTGAAAGAAACATAGATAAAAACAAGCAAGGATATAACAAATATTTTTGCTTGTTTTTTTGGTTCACTCGTAAACACCTGTGTCTGTCTTAAACAAAATACACTCGCAAGTAATAAAACCACAGATTTAGCCGATTAAACGGATTTATAATTTTCGACCACGAATTTCACGAATTGGGAGAGCCTTGGCGGCTCTTGGGAAACCATCCGGACGGGGCTTTCGCCAAGAAAGCAAATAATTCGTTTAATTCGTCAAATTCGTGGTCAAAAAATCCGTTTAATCCGCTCAATCGTTCCGCAGGAACTTGTTTATATAAAAACATACCCCTTGGGGATGATTAAGCTGATTCAGCAGATTCATCGGACTATTTATTTTCAACTACGAACCTTTAGCTCGGCGTAGCCAATTACACAAATTAGACGAATTGGGAAAGCCTTGGCGGCTCTTGGGGAACCATCCGGACGGGTCTTTCGTCAAGAAAGCAAATAATTCGTTTAATTCGTCAAATTCGTGGTCAAAAAATCCGTTTAATCGGCTAAATCCGTGGTTAAAAAACATCTCCGTGTTTTCCGTGTGAGCCGTTTTTTTTGTGCTTTATCATCTATCTGAATGTTTCCCGAGAGCCATGCGCGGCTTGTATTACTTCACACAACTGTTGAGGTGTCTCACCCATACAGGTGTTGGTATCTCACCCATACAGGTGTTGGTGTCTCACCCATACACCCAACGGTGTCTCACCCATACACACAATGAGGTCTCACTCATAGATCTTTCCACGTTTTTACCGTTTTTGCTAGGTAAGTTCAGAAGAAGACAAAGAAAAGAATAGATTCAAGACATGAAGCAGTAAACTGTAAGGTGAAAGTTGTTATCTGTCAACTCTCAACTGGCACCCCAATCAGTTTAATTTCAGCGTAGCGCCTTCGTTATCATTTATCATTTAGCGTAGCGCAGGTTTTTTACAGAAAAAACGCATTTTTGTTGTCAACGAAGGTGAAAAGTTGGGTGCGGAGATAAAATTTTCCACCCCCAATTCTTTCACTCATGTAACATTTTTTTTGCTAAGCCGTTGTTTTACAATTGTTTGGATTATACTACATTGCATCACAACATTTCCACCCCCTTTGCTTCTTCACCTCCACAATAATTCCTACCTTTGCAGCCGATTTTGAAAAGCCAAAGACAAAATGGACTTAAAATGGCGTTAAGCCATAAAGAAATGGAGATACACTAGTGTCTCTTAAAATTATTTAAATTAGAAATTAAAATTCTCATGCACAACGTTTTAGCCCTCCGATACCCTGTCCGGGTTTTGAAATGCCTACCTTTGCATCCGATTCTAAATCGGAGCAGATATGCATATAGGGACATTCGTTTTTGCACAGATAGTACAGTTCCTC
>JAILDV010000027.1 GCA_024688885.1 Bacteroidaceae bacterium
CACTCAGAGAACTATTCGATAAGACTTATTCCAATGATGTCAAAGAGCAATCTGGTCCCCTTATTCCGGGGTTGTTTGATTAATATTTAACTCGTCCCAATTTTAACGGGACACTTATGATTTTACCATGCAAAAATAGCATATTTTTTCCTTTCCTCAAAATTTTTTCGGCGCAAAACCACAAAATTCTCAATTTTTATTATGTCCTTTTCCACAAAATTCTCAAAATGTTGCTTTGTTTCACTATGATGTTCCCACTTTGAGCCTAACGACGAAAGGCTCGCAAGCTTTTCCATACAAAGTCCACGAGCCTTACGACGTTCCGTTTGAAGTATGTATGGAAGTTATTTGAACAATACCTTCTTAGTTGTCCCGTCGGAGTAGCGGAGGATGTTTATACCCTTCTGTGGTGTAGAACTTTTCTGTCCGTCAAAACCATAATAATCTATAAAATAATCGCATTGTGTCATGATGTTCACATCTTTCACGCTTGTTTCTTCTTCTGTCAATGCAACAATCTTTCCGAACCCACCCCAATCGGTCTGATGGTAACCATCATGGTGGTGTCCTGGTTCCCAATAGTCAAGTTTGTATGATCCCTCTTTATATGTCTCGATTAGATTCTTAGGGACATGTAATGTTGCATATTCTATTTCACTATTATTAAAAACCTGCAAATTGAGAATGTCGGTGACGGAAGACGAAGCATGAGGCAGTTCTTCAGCATAGCAGTATACATTCTCTAAGTCTTGGCAGTAGGAGAAAGCACCTTCACCGATATACTTTACACTATTTCCTATATTCACAGAACTTAATTTGGCACAGTTCTCGAAGGCATCAGCGTCGATTGCTAGGACGCTGTTGGGGATGTCTATAGAGGTCAAACCGCTACAGTTTAGGAACCCACATTCACCACACCTGTGGCATTGAACAAAGCGTGAAGCTCTGTGTCTTCATTGAGAAGCTTTCCACCGATATTGCGCAGATAAACCTTATCAGTTCCGCCACATGCCTCGATGCTGTACTTCACATGGGTTGCATCCATTCTGTCAGCCTTGATGACAATGTCGTTCAAGTCGTAGTCACCCTCGTCGCGGTCTTCAAAGCAGAATGTGTAAACTTGACCAAAGATGTCTGGTACATAGCCCAATCTTGCCACACCGCCACTCACCTGTATGATCATATCGCTGAAGTTGCAGTCGGAACCATCTTCGATGGTCAAATAAGTATTGCCATTCACTTGGAACATTGCCATGCGTGGGTCGTCAAGGGTCATTGAGTACTGAGAGAGAGCTGTTCCAAAGTGTCCAGGGAATTGGTTGATTTCCTGATTCAGACGTTTATCGCCATAGCAACATCCGTTGTAGGTTGCAGCTGCAATTAGATTATTTTGCTCAGATTGGCTACCCTTCATCTTTCGGATCATGAATCCAACTCTATAGCCCTTAGGAATCACGGTGCTTTCTGCCTTAATCACCAATGGAGTGGTTGAATGAACAAACTCTTCCTTGGTGGCAATCTGCTTGGAACCCTCGTATGGTTCTATGTACCACTTGGAGCGTTCGCCGTCACTTGCAAGTTTATTGGTGGAGACACGTTTGCTGTCTTTGACGGTAAGGTCAGTTCCGATGCATTGTGTGTAGCTGTTCAGACTTTCATCCCAGCTGTTATGACTCCAGAAGCGCCAAGAGCCATCTTCTTCATTCAGGATATAGGCATTTCTCTTTGCCTTCTCCACGTCTGAACTCATCACTGTGAAAACTTGGTCAGGACACAGATACATCTGACTGCCTACATTATACAGCAACACACGACCTGTCGGATCTGTGAAGATTTGCCACAACTGATTGGCAACCTTTTCATCATTGTCGCCATATTTCGTGCTAAGTTTGTTGGAGTTCTTATCTGTCTTGCCAAGATAAGTCATGTAGTAGCTTTCGCCATTGAGCTGCTGTCCATTACGGAAACGATACAGCTTACCATCCGTCTTGCTCATGTTCTTCACTTCTCCTTCGACACCAATCAACCTGTTAGGCTCTCCATAGTAAGGCAGCAGGTATTCATGCATCTTGCCGAAATTCACTTTCATATCGATGCCTGCTCTATTTGCTGCTGCCAAGGTGTGATGGCACATAATAGCTCTGAACTTAGGCAATGCCTTCATATACTCATCCTCAGTCATTCCAACTGGGATATCTGCAGGATTGTAGTAATAATAATATAGGTTACAATTGTCGAGGTCGCTGGAAGCCATCATGACCGGAGTGATAATGATAGGAGCCACTCCTGTGCTAATCATATGGTTGTTGTTGACGCTTACAACAGGACTGTTGCGCACGGCCTCCATATTGTCTTGCTTCTTGTTATTTTTAAATGTTGCACGTCCCAAATAGGTGTCAAAGATATCTTTCAGGGCAGTTGCTTCATCTTCGTCAATGTTATCAATCACACGTGCAACGGTGTTGTTTTCAAAATACCATCCATTCTCCAGCTCGAGTCGATTACCATTGGTGTTACCCCACAAACGTTCCTTCTCCCAATGCTTGCCTTCCCACAGGTAAATGTTATTGTCCTTCACAAACTGCTTCAGCTCCTCATCATCAGATTCTGCAGCATCGTTTGCCAAGATGGTACGTCTGGCATTGTATGAAGGTGTTGAAGACTTGTATTCCAGTTTCACGTTGCTCATATCTGGGTAGATACTTGCATCCTCGCCAATAGTGGCACGTGTTGATTTGCTAAAAGCTAACTCTTCCGTACCTACATCAAAACCTTTGATGAAGTAATCGCCCTTGCTGCTTATGCATGCGGCAATCAGACGAGTGTGGGTTTTGGGGGCATCGTATTGGAGTGTCACCGTCTCGCCCTTAGTGGCTTTCACTTCTGTCAGCACATTGGCATTAGCATTGAAGAACGGTGATTCTGTCAAGATTTGCACCTTGACAATGTCATCCAAGTCAGCATCGGCGGTGATGGTGATGGAACCACCTTCCGTTGTGCTCCAGTCGTGTGATGTGTCAATGTTTACACCAAATGCAAGTGTTGCATTTCTGATAGCTTCTTCGTCAACTGGGGTTGGCAGGTCACCATAGTCAAATTCTTGGCAACTGCTCAGCATAATCATACCCAATGATAATAGATAAACGACCTTCTTCATAATGATATTAATAGAAATGAGGTTAATCTTATGTTTTTTGTGTTATGATTTAAGTGTTTATTTGATTTGCCATGATACACATTATTTATTTAAACATTCAAGAATACAACGGGATTATTTTAACAGATTTAACAAATTATAACACAAAAAGAGCAAGAAAGTAGGGTTTTGCTACTTTCCTGCCCTTTTTAAGTACACCTATTTCGTGGTGAAATTTAGCGCATACGATTGTGGTGACGGATGTCCATCAGCTTCTCCATGCTCTGGAAGGTGTCACCTGGCAACTGATAACGTGCATTGCCATAAGGGTCAACCTTGAAGAGCATCATAGACTCCTCACCTTTGTCAACAAATGTCACCCAACCACGTGGAGACATGTTGTACTGACGGTCACCCATCACAGCGTTCACAAGGCAGTTTGTGTCCCACATTCGCTGACCAGTGTCGCAAGTGTAGTTTGTGTAAACAGCCTTGATGGGGTTCACTTCAACTCCTGAGAGGTCTGCAATTACATCTTCTGGCAGATAGTTCATGGCATCACCGACGTTGCTGGGTGACATGATGATGTCAACACTCTCGGGCAACTTGTCGAAGAAGACAGCTGACTGCTTGGAAGCAGCACGCATATTGTAACCAGAAAGGCTATCCTCGGCTTCGAAACGACCTGCCTGAATATATACAGCCTTCACCTTCTGAGCGAAGAGGTCAGAACCGACCAGCTTAGAATACTCGTCTGGCTTTGACTCCATCAGCTGTGACAATGTGGTGGCAAAACCGATAGCCACAATAACGATAGACTTGTCCTCTGCCTTGGAAAGAATCTTACGGTAAAGCTTGTAACCGTCCATGCACTTGCTGGCATCAATCGTGCGCTTGAAGAGTGGCTTACCCTGCGCATCTTTCAGGTCGCAAATGCCGTTGTAAGGAATAAAGCAACGAGGATTCTTCACGCCATTACGCTCCAGACCTACAGGAATGTATGGGTGACCATAGTAGGTGTTGAAGATGTCCACCACTCCGGCATTGTTCTCGCCTTCGCGGTCAACCACGATACCCTGCAGATCCACAAGGCCTTCGTCGATGTAATGATTCAGCATCATCAAAGCAAACAGGTCATCGGTGGAACTACCGAAGTCTGCATCAAGAATCATCTTGACAGGTTCACGCTTCATGCCACCATTGGCACCACATGAGCACTGAGCACTTGCGTCCACTGAGAAAAGGAGAAGCGCTGCAACGAACATTGAAATAATCTTTTTCATCATGATTGTTATTAAAAAATGAGATAAGAATGAATATTTTGCGACGACAAAGTTACAAAATAATTAACAATTGACAATTGATAATGATTTTTTTTACTGTCCTGAGTGCACAACACCCCTAAAAAATGAACAAAAAGGCTAAAGGCATCTGTTATTTTGTGTTTTTTCAAAGCCTCTTGTGGTAAAAAGGACTTTGAAAGTTGTGTTGTCAAATTTAATTGCTATCTTTGCAAGCAAATAGATAACAAATACCAAAACCATTATGAACATTAAACATATATTCGTATTTTTCGGGCTTGCCATCACCACAACGACAGGATTTGCTCAGAAAACACTGGATGAAGACGAAATCAAGAACATTGCTTCAAAGATGGAGAATGACTGGCTATTCGGATACAACCATGTAATCTGGATGGAAAACCAACGCACTTTCTCGGAGTATCTCAATACCATTCCACTCCGATGTCCCTATGAACTCGAAAACGTGGTGAGTTTTTCGAAGGATGCTCACGACCAGAATCAGCGCATCCTGCAGCTGAAAAAGCAAATCTATGCAAAACCTGGTTCCAAAAAGTCAGAAAGCGCACTCGCTCGCTACTTCAAGGATACAGAAAAAGCCAAAGAAAAATTTGCGGCAGCAGAAGAATCTGAGCGGATGTATGAGCAGCTGATTAAAGCCGCTACCCCACTCATCGAATCACAAGACAAACGCACCTTCACCATTCCAGAAGGTGAACTCACCCACTTCCACTATCATCTTGGAGGTGGTATGGTATATAAACCTGCATCTGAAGCTACACTGGAACGTCAGAAAGACGGTAGCTACCTCGTAGCTGTTGACACCGAAGAATTCAACAAACTCGACACGATTCCTCTCACTCAGGCACAAGTGGATACCGTCCGTCAAATGCTCATAGAAGGTGAAATCTACAAGATGCCACGTCTCTATGACGATGCCGTTCGTGTCCTCGATGCTCCCAGTGGTTCAGTGTCAGTGGAATTCTCTGATATTTCCTACTCCTGCAATAACCTTCCACCTTCCAATTGGGGTGGCAAGAACATCTACAAAGTGTACCAATACTTAAAGGCTCTCCAACCTAAGCATAAGCAAAAAGAGAAATAATATAAAAAAGAAGCATGCCCACGAGGACATGCTTCTCTTTTTGTCTGTTATATCAGTATCTGTTTATGCTGTGATTGAACCTGCGATAAGGATGAGCACGAGCAAACCGAGAATGGCGTAAAGCTCAGGGAACACGGCAAGCACCATTGTGGTACCGAAGGCGTTGTGACCGCCACCGATAGCAGAAATACCGTTAGCACAAACTTTTGCCTGACGGATAGCTGAGAAGAGAGCCACTGCACCAAGTGCAAGACCTGCACCAAGAACGGCACAAGCAGCAAACATGCTGATTTCTGCTGTCACGAGCGGGTTGAGAATGAAGAAGCCCACGAAGCCGTACAGACCCTGTGAAGAAGGGAGGGCTGCAAGACCGATGTAAGAACCGCTGGCTGATGGGTTCTTCTTGAATGCGCCGATAGCGGCGTTACCACAGATGGTCACGCCATAGGCGGAACCGATGCCGGAGAGTCCTACTGCGAGGGCTACACCGATGTACGCTAAAAGTACTGGAGACATAATGATTTGAATTTGTTTTGTGGGTTAACTCTGTCACCCATGAGAAGGGTTATTTGACACGGAGAACCCGAGTTAATAAATATAATTATTGATAATTATTCTACTCCCAATTATGCATTATGAATTATGCATTATCTTAAATGGTTTGTACTCTTTGCCGTTGCCTTCGAAGTCGGCATTTTTGAAGTACTCCACAAAGGTGAGTCGCATTGGGTGCACAAACGATGATATCATGCAGAGACCGAAGTTGATTCCGTGTCCGAAGAGCAGGATGATAATCATCACTAACTCGTGAACGACTGGCACATCAGGACTCATCTCCATAGCCAACTGATTGAACACCGAGCCAAGCACACCACCTGTAAGTCCGAGTGCAAAGAGACGGATGTAACTCAACAGGTCGCCGAGCAAGCCAGTGGACATGCCGTAAGTAGCCCATATGCCGCCACCGAAGTTGCTTCCCACACCCAGTGCCTTACCAAGAGCGGAATCTTTCTTGTAGGCATTTGGATTGTTAAGGAAGAAAATGCCGAAAGCAGACAATGCAATGAGAGCATAGAACACGTATTGAACAGGCTGTGACCACTCCACACCGAAGAGCGGGAAACCGAAGAGGAGTGTTGCACTGAGCAGTGCCACCACCCATGAGAACTTGCCAACACCATAGATGAATCCGTAGTTCTTCACCGCTTTGCAACCCGCCAGCGTCATGCCAAGTAGCACCTGAATGAGACCGATGATGACGGAAATGACCATCATGGGCGAATAACCGAAGAAACTCTCTTTCATCGAGTCGTTGATGAAGTAAGGCTGCATGGGTTTGATGAACTCCCAATCAACTGTGGCAAGGTCTATACCGAAGAAGGTACCCGTGATGAAACCGCATATGCAGGTCATGCCGCCGAGCAACGCACCGAGCTTGCCATATTTTGCCAAATTGGGCTTGGTAAAGATGATGGCGATGCTGGCTGCAAGAATCAGCAAACCATAACCCATATCTCCCATGCAGAGTCCGAAGAAGAGCATGAAGAATGGAGCAAAGAACGGCAGCGGGTCAATGTCATGATAGTTGGGCAATGAATACATGCGCAGGATCGGTTCGAAGAGCGACGAGAATTTGTCGTTCTTGATTTGGATTGGCACATTGTCATCGAATGCCGGATTTTCCAATTCATAGTAGATGTGCTGCTTTTCGAGGTAGTCCACTACCCTGTCGGCATTCTCTTTCAGTGTCCATCCAATCATCAGCTTCACAGCACCTTCGACAAGGTTTTCATTACTGAGATGCACTTTCGAGAGCTGGATGTCATTCTCGTTGGCAATCTGTCCTGCCTCGATGGAAGCACGGTCAACGGCATTCACTTGCAGCATCTGCTCATGGATGCTTGCCAACTGCTCACTGAGAACTTTCCGCTTCTCCTGATAGACGGAGAGGGACTCCTCAGGCAAGAAGAGTCGCTCTGCCGTAATTTCAGGTTCAGTATCCTCGTTGGAGAAAGCAACGAAATATGTCTTTTTGTTGATTTCGTTGATGGGTGTGGCAAAATACTTCTCGCCCCACTCTGCTTTATACATCTTATTATTAACAGCGTAGAAGTATGGCTTGTAACCTGACTTTTCCAACTGATGGATACTCTTCCAGCTGAATTCGCCAAAGGGCTCCAACTGACGGATAGCATCGTCGGTAGCATCGATACCGTGTTTCACGCTGTTTTCTTCTTGAAGCAGACGTTCCACCGTATCTATCAGTGCCAAACCCTTTGAAGCATCGGCTGGTTGAGGTGTGTAAGTGGCATCCGATTCGTAAGAGTCAACAGCAAAATCAAGTGCCTTGAGTGCTTCTTTGTAACGCGCCGCAAGGTCTAAACCCGCCTGCAACTCATCACTGGTGGCACCCTGTTGCAGTTCATCCACATGAATGACTCCCAGCTCACGGATGTCGGCAATGAACTGTTCATATTCACTTGCAGTGACAAGGAAGGTCAGTTTTTTCATGTCTTGTATCATACCGCAACAACCTCCTTTCTTGCAGAAGAATCATTCTCTTCTTCCTCTTTCTTCTTTCTCGCCTCTTGAAGAGACTTCAGAATCTTTTGTGACGACTTGGAGAGGTTCTCCTCGTCTTCCATAAATCGCTTAATCTTTCGTATTGCCTCTTGGTATCCTGGTATCTGGACCTTCTCAAAGAGATTGACCTTTTGTGTGGTCTTTCTACGTGCGTGATCAAGAAGACCGAGTTTGGCAATGACGAACTCACGCTCCACGGCGGTCTTGGCAAGTCCCTGCAAGAGATTGATGCCGTCAAAGTACCACTTCGGTGCAGAAAACAATCCAAAGGGTTTTACGTCCAATTCGATATTTAGCAGCACAGGCACTCGAACACCTGCCACTTTCTTCACATCGAGCTGCACGTCTTTCAGGCTGACCAGTGACGCATCAAATTCACCCCATAGGGCGTACATTGACTCATAGCCACCAATCTGACTCTGCAGTTTCTTCTCCAAGGCTTCCGCTTCCTCCTTGCTTCGCTTCACCTCAAGACGCAACGCCGTCTCCTTATTCTTGATGATAGGCAACGTGCGCTGACGCATCTTGAGGTTCTTCTCAATCTGCTGGAGCGATGTCTTGTTATATTGAAACTTTATCATAATGGATATTTTAATGAGGAATTAGGAGTTAGGAATTAGGAATTGATACCTGCCATGAACATGCATGACATGACATTCAATTCCTCATTCCTAATTCCTCATTCCTAATTCCAATAGATGTCTGTGAATTCTTTCTTGATGTTGACCTCTTCGAGCTTAAAGTACTTCTTGAAGAGAGACCATGTAACATCCAGCATTTCAGTCGTATCGAGATTGACGTCAATGGCAAGAAGTTTATCAGCATACTCTTTGGCGAAGTCGAGACAACGATTGTCGTAATCGGTCAAATCGAAACCATTCTCCATCTTTGTCTTAGCATTGGCTGCATCAGAATACAGACGGATGGCAGCATTCATCACTTGTGAGTGGTCTTTACGTGTCTTCTTACCTGACACGAGCTGCTTCAGACGAGACAATGAACGGAATGGGTCAACAATCACCTTACCGATATCGGAGTCACGACGCAGATAGAGCTGACCCTCGGTGATGTAACCGGTGTTGTCAGGTACAGCATGCGTGATGTCACCACCTGAAAGTGTCGTCACGGCAATGATTGTGATAGAGCCACCACCAACACTCTCTGGGAACTGAACAGCCTTCTCATAAATCTTTGCCAAGTCAGAATAGAGAGAACCGGGCATAGAGTCTTTCGATGGAATCTGATCCATACGGTTCGACACGATAGAGAGTGAGTCAGCGTATGACGTCATGTCTGTCAGGAGCACCAGCACCGTCTCATGCTTCTCCACTGCAAAATATTCAGCAGCTGTCAAAGCCATGTCTGGCACAAGCAGACGCTCCACAGCTGGGTCTTCTGTGGTGTTCATGAAAGCGATGATACGGTCGAGGGCACCAGCGTTGGAGAACGTGTTCTTGAAGAAATAGTAGTCATCGTTGGTCATACCCATACCACCGAGGATAATCTTGTCCACCTTGGCACGGAGAGCCACAAGTGCCATCACCTCATTGAATGGTTGGTCAGGGTCAGCGAAGAAAGGAATCTTCTGACCGGACACCAACGTGTTGTTCAAGTCGATACCAGCAATACCCGTTGCTATCAGCTCCGATGGCTGCTTACGACGAACAGGGTTCACAGATGGACCACCAATTTCCACTTCCTTACCCTCAATTTCCGGTCCTCCGTCAATTGGATTACCATAGGCATTGAAGAAACGTCCTGCCAACTGATCACCCACCTTCAGCGAAGGAGCCTTACCGAGGAACACCACTTCCGCATTGGTGGGAATGCCACCTGTACCTTCAAACACCTGCAATGTCACGTCATCGCCGGCGATTTTCACCACCTGAGCCAACTTGCCGTTGATAGTGGCAAGTTCATCATATCCGACACCCTTTGCCTTGAGGGAGACGGTGGCCTTTGTTATCTGACCTATCTTTGTGTATATTTTCTGAAAAGCTGTAGCCATAGTCCTTTATGCGGCAAGCATTGCCTTGATTTGTGAAACAAAGTCGTTATACTGTTCGCTCTTGAACTGTGAGTAGTTCATCTGCTTGCAGAGGTTGATGAGTTTACGGAAGTAATCCACACATTCTTCAAAGTGTTCAAAATGGAAGTCTGCCTCACATATCTCAGTCACCAAGTCGAGAATAGCCTCCTGACGTTCAATGGAAGTCACGGCATCCACCTCGTCGAACGCATCCTGCTGCAAAAGCACGAAGTCGATAATTTCCGACTTCCAGAATACAATGTGATAATCCACTGGCACACCGTCATCACCCAAGATGTTGATCTGCTCGGCAATCTCCTTACCGCGCTGCATACGAGTCTTCAGATTGAGCACCTTAGGAATCCACTTATCGTTGATTTTCTTAGAGATGTATTCTGCAAATTCTGGATATTCCAGATACTTGGAATATGAGTCGATAGGATTCACGGCAGGATAACGCTTCTTGTCCGCACGGTCTTGTTCCAAACCATAGAAGCAGCGAGCCACCTTCTTCGTGTTCTCAGTCACTGGCTCTTTCAAGTTACCACCGGCAGGTGACACCGTTCCGATGAACGTAATGGAACCAATCTCTCCGTTATTCAGATACACATAACCAGCACGTCCGTAGAAGTTACTAATCAGGGCACCCAAATCCATAGGGAAGGCGTCAGGGCCAGGCAATTCTTCCATTCGGTTTGACATCTCACGAAGAGCCTGAGCCCAACGAGAAGTGGAGTCTGCCATCAACAGCACGCGCAATCCCATTGAACGATAATACTCTGCCATTGTCATAGCCGTATATACAGAGGCTTCACGAGCAGCAACAGGCATGTTAGACGTGTTGGCGATGATGATGGTACGCTCCATCAGTTTACGACCTGTATGTGGGTCATCCAATTCTGGGAACTCGGTGAAGATTTCCACCACCTCGTTCGCACGTTCACCACAGGCGGCGATGATCACGATGTCAGCTTCTGCCTGCTTTGAGATGGCATGCTGAAGCACTGTCTTACCCGTACCGAACGGACCAGGAATGAAGCCTGTACCACCTTCCACGATGGGGTTAAATGTATCAATCGTACGCACACCCGTTTCGAGCAATTTGAATGGGCGTGGTTTTTCCTTATAATTTGTCATGGCAAACTTTACAGGCCAGTGCTGCACCATGTCCACCTTCACTTCTGTGCCGTCCTCCTTTTCGAGCACAGCCACCACATCGTGAATCTTGTACTTGCCAGCTGGCACGATGCTTTTCACCTTTGCCTTACCCTCCATCTGGAAAGGAGCCATGATTTTCAGTTTCTGCGAGTTCTCTTCCACCTCGCCGAGCCATGCAGAACCTTCCACCTCATCGCCAATCTTGGCAAGTGGCACGAAATCCCACTCACGATTCTTGTCAAGCGGTTCAGTATACTGACCACGTTTCAGGAAGACACCTTCCATCTTGTCGAGGTCATTCTGCAGACCATCATAATTCTTGGACAACATGCCAGGACCCAACTGCACTTCCAGCATGTGGCCCGTAAATTCGGCTGGTGCACCAACTCTCAGTCCACGTGTTGATTCAAACACCTGAACATACACGTCACTGCCCACCACTTTGATGACCTCGCTCATCAGCTTGTCGCCCCCTGTCTCAATGTAACAGATTTCGCCCTGCTTCACAGGACCATCGACAGCCAGTGTCACCATGTTGGCAATAACGCCACTAACAGTTCCTTTTGTCATATTTTGTTGTTTTGATTTATTCTTATTACACGGATTCAGCCATCATGTTTCTCACATGTGCTGCTTTTGCCACAAATTCTTCCGGCACACGCGCTTCCCCTCTCAGGTTTTCAATAATCTGACGGAAAGTTTCCTTGCCTGTTTCCACATCCAACTTATCCCATCGAGCCAGCATGTCAAGTTTGCAGAGATAAGCGAACACAGCATCAATCGAGAAGATGTTGAAGAAAGTCTTCTCTTCCAGCCATAGCCACTTGAAGGCATCCATCTTTTTCTCCTTTTCCACAGGATCCTCACACTCCACTATCTTCATCAAGTCTGCCACATAGTCATATTCGGCAGTCAGGTTGAAGTCCTTCGTGTTGTTCGTCAGGATCATCTCCGTCACCTCGTCTTCGCCTTGAATGAAATCTGCTACATTCCAACCGTTCTTGCGTGCCAAGAATGCCGTAAGAATGTTGGCGATGTCGAGATTGAGTTTGTACCATTGGCGCACCATCTTGTTCGGACATGTCTCAATGGCATACTGATAGAACTTGTAGAGCATGTCGTCTTCAGGAAAGTAGCCTTCCTTGTCTTTATTATATGCATAATCACGCGCGAACATACTCATAAAAGAAGGATATCGGTGAACATTGAAGTTCATCTCCCTTGCAGAAGTCATCAAATCGACATACTGTTCCATGATCAGGTTGCCATTCCTGTCTATTTCCGCGTTTGGATTCTTCAGCAGCTTTACGAGGTTTGCACAGTCATTTTTGAGGAAGAAATAGTAGATCACTTTCTTGTCGGCATCCGACAAAACCGCATCCAATTCCTCTCTCAAGTCTTCCATGCTGACTCCGCGCTTCGTATCTTCCAGCGTGATGTCAGGCAGACCTGCCATTAAACAATAGTAATTACCCATAGCTTAGAAAATCATTTCCACCAATTGTGGACGCAAGAAATTCTTGAAGTATTCCTCAAACTCTGCCTCGCCGAAATTCACCTTGTAGGCACCGTCGGCTGGTTGCACAGTAAAAAGCGCCTTCTTGCCATTCACCTCTTCAATGGTCACGCCTTTATCAAGCAGTGCCTTCGCCTTTTTAGCAAACAGAGCTTTCAAACTTGCTGCATCTTCCGTGCTGATGATAATATCCTCTTGCGCGCCCCATTTCTCAGCCAACTTCAATACGAATTCATTGATGAATTCCTTATTGCTGGTGAGGTCTGAGGTAGCTTCCTTCACCACCTTGTCACCAACCACGTTGGCAATCTCACTCTTCAAGGCATTGAGAGCCTGAGCGGCATACATCTTGATTTCGCTCTTCATGTTCTCCTCCATACCCTGTACATTCTTCTTGGCACTTGCCTCAATCTCTACAGCCTGTGCCTTTGCATCAGCAACAATCTTTGCAGCCTTTTCATTGGCAGCGGCAATGATTTTTTCCGCTTCGGCATTGCCCTTCTCCACTCCTTCCTTCAGGAGCTTCTCTGTCAATTCTTGAATCTTATTTTCCATATTAAAAAAGGTGTTTATACATATTTCGGTACAAATTTAAGGAAAAAAATCACATACTTCACCATGCATTTGTACAAAATCGTTCTTTTTCCGTAAATTTGCCACCTGATAATATAAAAATGGTACGAAAATGAAGTATTTATCACTTTCAATTTTAGTCATTCTTCTTTGTTCATTCACCATTCCTGACGAGACGCAGACTCTCCGCGAGTGGACACCTGCCGCTGTCGTTAGCGATGAAGCTGTGAAGGCATATTCGCTTGACTCATGCTTCAAAGCTTATCCCATCAGCGACGCCATATTCAGTCGCATGCAAGGAAAATCCTTCAAGAAGAATTGTACTATTCCACGCTCAACCTTGCGCTACTTGCGGGTTCTCCATCGCAACGTTGATGGTAAGACACAGCTTGGTGAAATCGTATGCAACCAATCTATAGCTAACGATTTGCTTGATATATTCAGACAGCTCTACAAGCAGGGCTACAAGATAGAGCGCATCACCCTCATCGATGACTATGATGCCGATGACGAGCGAAGCATGTCGCTTAACAACACTTCATGCTTCAACTTTCGAGTTGTGAGTGGTACCACAAAACTCTCCAAGCACGCACAGGGACTTGCCATCGACGTCAATCCTCTCTACAACCCTTACATTCACCTCAATAATGGCAAAGTAGAGCCTGCCAACGGAAAACCCTATGCCACCAACCGTACCGCCAATCGCAAGTTGCCAGTACCTTTCATCAACACCTCCGACCTCTGTTATCGCCTGTTCATCCAGCACGGTTTTCGTTGGGGAGGTGCGTGGAAGACTGTCAAAGACTACCAACATTTTGAGAAATAAAGGGGAACTCTAAAAGAGTCTCCATACACAAGAGAGGGATGCAATTTCTGCATTCCTCTTTCTTTTTTCCATACTCCCCGAATCTCCTTGATTTCTCCTCCGCTCTTTCTGTTAAGTCATCACACCCAACAGTGCGAGCACATCTCAACAATCCCTTGCAGTGTAACACCAACCCATTTGTGTTGATTACACAAAATTATTTAGCTTGAATACAACTTTCAATTTGGCTTGAAGACACCAATTTGTATTCAAGCCAAATCGAGTTTTGTATTCACGCTAAAGTAGAAAGAGTATTCACGCTAAAGTGAAGTGAGTATTCACGCTAAAGTGAAGTGAGTATTCACGCTAAAGTGAAGTGAGTATTCACGCTAAAGTGTTTGGAGCTTTACGGCAACACATCAAATGGATGATTTCACACATGTTTTTGTGATTGCGAAAGCCATGTCTTTGTGTTACCCAAACACAAGCTTTCTGACTAAACTGTCGCAAGTTTTAGTTGATTGGAGTTAAAGGATATAAGCAATTTGCGAAACTTTAGCAGATAACACGATTTTTTTAGTGCTAAATCAAAAATAATCCCTATCTTTGCGAGGTGTTTGAAAGATAGCACCAACATTTTGAGAATAAGTATATGTCCGAAGTGGCATTCTTGTATTATGAATGATGAATTAGAACATCTCCTTGAACATCACGGCATCCGTCCCACGGCTGTCCGCATTCTCGTCTATCGAGCCATCCATCACCGTTCTGAAGCATTCTCGCTTGCCGATGTTGAGAACTGGCTTCCCGAGATGGATCGCTCCAGCATTTTCAGGGCGCTCAAGCTATTCACCGAGCACCAGCTTCTTCATGAAATAGATGATGGTTCAGGCATTTTTAAGTATTGTGTTTGCCGATGTGAAGGAAGCCATCATCTTAACCATATTCATTTCGCATGCACCCGGTGCGGCAAGACCTATTGTCTGGAAGACCACACCATCCCCCTCGTTTCTTTACCCGATGGTTTTGAGACTCACGAAGTGGAATATATTGTCAAGGGAGTATGTCCACGTTGCAAGTGATGTTATCGTAAAACGTGAAATAGGGCTGAAATGATTAAAATGAGTGAAGAAATTTGTTTATTCTCCCACTTAGTCGTAACTTTGCACTTTCATAGCAAAAGAAATTAAAACAACTAAATATGGCAACAGAATTGAAGGACCTCACAAAGAGGTCAGAGGATTATTCAAAGTGGTATAACGAACTGGTAGTGAAGGCTGAGTTGGCTGAACAAGCTGACGTAAGAGGATGTATGGTAATTCGTCCATACGGATATGCCATCTGGGAGAAAATGCAGCGTGTTCTCGACAACATGTTCAAGGAAACTGGCGTGCAGAACGCTTATTTCCCTCTGCTGATTCCGAAGAGTTTTCTGAGCAAGGAGGCTGAACATGTGGAGGGATTTGCTAAGGAGTGTGCTGTGGTGACGCATTATCGTCTGAAGACAAACGACACACACGATGGTGTGGTGGTGGATCCTGCCGCCAAGCTTGAGGAAGAACTGATTATTCGTCCCACTTCGGAGACTATTATCTGGAACACTTACAAGAATTGGATTAAGTCATACCGTGACCTGCCCATCCTTTGCAACCAATGGTGCAATGTGATGCGTTGGGAGATGCGCACACGTCTGTTCCTCCGCACTTCAGAATTCCTTTGGCAGGAAGGTCACACGGCTCATGCCACACGTGAAGAGGCTGAGGAGCGTGCAAAACAAATGCTGAAGGTGTATGCCAAGTTTGCTGAGGAATACATGGCTGTGCCTGTGATTCAGGGCGTGAAGAGTGAAACGGAGCGTTTCGCTGGTGCGCTCGACACCTATACCATCGAGGCGATGATGCAGGACGGTAAGGCTCTTCAGAGCGGCACGAGTCACTTCTTAGGTCAGAACTTCGGTAAGGCATTCGACGTGCAGTTCCTTAACAAAGACAACAAGACAGAATACGCATGGGCTACTTCATGGGGCGTGTCAACCCGCCTGATGGGTGCGCTTATCATGACACATTCAGATGACAACGGTCTTGTGCTGCCTCCTGCTCTTGCTCCGCTTCAGGTGGTCATCATCCCAATAGGCAAGGGTGATCAGATGGCAATGTTGGATGAGAAGGCTGAGGCTATCGTGAAGAATCTCAAAGCAATGGGGGTGAGCGTGAAATATGACAATGCAGACAACAAGCGTCCTGGCTTCAAGTTTGCCGACTATGAGCTGAAGGGTGTGCCTGTACGTCTCGTGTTGGGTGCCCGCGATTTAGAGAAGGGACTTGTGGAGGTGATGCGTCGCGACACACTGGAGAAGGAGAATATTTCCATCGAGGGTATCGAGGCATATGTAAAGAATTTGCTCGACGACATTCAAAAGAACATCTACCAAAAGGCTTTGGATTTCCGCAATGCGCACATTTACGAGTGCGACAACTACGACGAATTCAAGGAGCGCGTGAAGGATGGCGGTTTCTTCCTCTGCCACTGGGATGGCACCGAGGAGACCGAAGCGCGTATCAAAGAAGAAACACAGGCAACCATTCGCTGTGTGCCTTTCATGTTTGAACAGACAGAAGGCGTGGACATGGTGAGCGGCAAACCAGCGAAGTGCAGAGTCTTGATTGCAAGGGCATATTAAGAGGGATGACATGCGTAGGCTCCACCTATCCATTGCGTTCTTGTGCTTAGCCTCTTGGCTTTCGGCACAAACGGACTCCACGCTGTTCATGAAACAGTTGTGCGCTTTGGATTGTGTGAGTGAAGTGCAGCCATTAGAGACCACTTGTTTCAAGGAGAAGTATGTGCTGAAGATGGAGCAGCAGGTGGATTGGAAAACTTCTGCTAAGGGTACTTTTGGAGAGCGCATCTTTGTTGGACTAAAAGGATTAGATAAGCCCACCGTCATTGTTACAGAAGGTTATTCTGCCAGTTACGGCTTGAGTCCCGCATATGAAGAAGAACTAAGCCGTCTGTTCGATGCCAACGTGGTGCTGTGCGAATATCGTTACTTTGCGGAAAGTGTTCCTGTGCCTACAAATTGGGACTACATGACCGTGGATAATTCGTTAGCAGATTATCATCATGTGCGTCAAGTGTTTGGACAGCTATTCAAGGGTAAATGGATTAGCACGGGCATCAGCAAGGGAGGGCAGACGACCATGTTCTACCGAGCCACCTATCCCGATGACGTGGATGTGAGTGTCAGTTATGTGGCACCACTGAACCGCGCGGTGGAAGATGGCAGACATGAAAAATTCCTTGCCAAGAAAGTGGGTACCAAGGATGAAAGAAAAGTTATCCGGCAAGCCATGCAGGAACTGATGAGACGAAAGCCCGAGTTGATGAAATTGTTCCACACCTATTGCGAAGAGAAAAACTACCATTTCCTCATGCCAGAGGAGGATATCTACGACTATTGTGTGTTGGAGTTTCCATTTGCTCTTTGGCAGTGGGGCACGCCTGTCAGCAGCATGCCAAAACTGACCTCGGATGAAGACAATGAAACGTGGTTTGATTACCTGATGAAGGTCTCAAGTCCAGATTATTTCGCCTACCCTTCTCTCTACATGCCATTCGACGTACAGGCAGCCAAAGAATTAGGTTACTACGGCTACTCACTTAAACCTATCAAGAAATGGACTTCTTTGAAGAGCACAAAAGGATACTTGAAACAGATGTGGCTGCCCGACAGTCTCAGAAAGTATGACTTCGACCCTACTCTTTACAACCATACGGTGAAGTATCTGAAGAAGGAAGATCCAAAACACATCTTCATTTATGGGGAGATTGACCCATGGAGTTCAAGCGGTGTATGCACTTGGCTGAACTGCAATAAGAAAAAGAATATGAGGGTGTATGTACAACCCCGTGGAAGTCATAGGGCACGCATCAGCAACATGCCCGAAAGGATGAAAACAGATATCATCAACAGACTGACAAATTGGCTGCATTAACTAAGTAGGCATTTGTTTTGCAGGAACCACCTTTTAATAAACACATCACCTACAACTCATCAACGAAATCAACATTCATCAATGAATTACAAATATTCTGATAGAATCGCACGTATTCTTGGATACAGTAAAGAAGAAGCTTTAAGACTCAATAATGACTACATAGGTCCCGAGCACTTGATGCTTGGACTCATTCGTGAAGGCAACAGCCGAGCTTTGGATGTACTGCGAAGAAAGTTCTACGTTAATATTCCTTCCGTCAAAGAAGTGTTAGAACGTGCTGTAAAAGATCCTGGCGCTACCCTTCTCTCCACGGACATTGCACTCAACAAGAAATCTACGACCATCATGCGTCTGACGGTTCTTGAAGCGCGTCTTCTGAAGAGTGAGGAAAGCGATGCGGAACACATGCTACTTGCAATCCTGAAACAGAATGACAACACGGTGGCACGTGTGCTGAATGACTGCGATGTGAGTTACAAGGAACTCTACGACTCATTGTCCACACAGAAAGCATCGACCCAACCCAAGAATGACATTGATTTTGATGAAGAAGACGATGGAGAAGATGCTCCGCCACCATCTTCAAATGAGACGTCTGCTGCACCAAACGGTGCGACAACATCCAAGACAGCCAAGAAGGGAAACTCTGACACTCCTGCCATTGACAAGTTCGGATTCGACCTCACACGTGCTGCCAGCGAGGGTAAGTTGGATCCCGTGGTAGGTCGTGAAACGGAGATAGAACGTCTGGCACAAATCCTTTCACGCAGAAAAAAGAACAATCCTGTGCTGATTGGTGAGCCTGGCGTAGGCAAGAGCGCCATCGTAGAGGGGTTGGCTACACGCATTAACGAGAGAAAGGTGGCACGTGTGCTGTTCGACAAACGCATCATCAATCTTGACATGTCAAGTGTTGTGGCTGGCACCAAATACCGTGGTCAGTTTGAGGAGCGCATGCGCAGCATCATCAACGAATTGCGCTCCAACCCCAACATTATCGTCTTCATCGATGAAATCCACACGTTGGTGGGAGCGGGCAACCAAGCGGGGCAGATGGATGCAGCCAATATGATGAAACCGGCTTTGGCAAGAGGAGAGTTACAATGCATAGGTGCAACCACACTCGATGAATATCGCAAGAGCATTGAGAAAGACGGAGCATTGGAACGCCGTTTTCAGAAGGTGATTGTGGAGCAGACCACTCCTGAAGAGACGCTGATTATCCTGAACAATATAAAAGACAGATACGAAGATCACCACAACGTTAGCTACACTGACGATGCTTTAGCAGCATGTGTCAAGCTGACAGAACGGTATGTCACCGACCGAAGTTTCCCCGACAAGGCAATTGACGTGTTGGATGAGGTGGGTTCGCGCGTACATATTATTAATATAAGTGTTCCAAAAGAGATTGAGGATAAGGAAGCAGAACTGGCTGAACTTAACGCGAAAAAAGCAGATGCCATCAAGCATGAGAACTATGTACTTGCAAGTGAATGCCGTGACCAAGCCAAATATGTTGGTGAAGATCTTGAGAAGATGAAAACTGAATGGGAATCATCTCTGAAAGAGACACGCCAAAAAGTCACAGCTGATGAAGTTGCTCAAACCGTCTCAATGATGACAGGTATTCCTGTCAGCAAGATGGCAAATGCCGAGGGCATCCGTATGAAAGGAATGCGTCAGGAACTGAAAGAAGCTGTCATAGCACAAGATGCAGCAGTGGACAAACTCGTCAGTGCCATCCAACGCAGTCGCGTAGGACTGAAAGATCCGAACCGTCCAATCGGCACATTCATGTTCCTCGGTCCTACAGGTGTGGGAAAAACATTTCTGGCGAAAAAATTGGCAGAACACATGTTCGGCTCGACAGATGCGCTTATCCGTATTGACATGAGTGAATACATGGAGAAATTCACGGTCAGCAGATTGGTCGGTGCACCTCCTGGATATGTGGGTTACGAGGAAGGCGGCATGCTGACGGAGAAAGTGCGCAGAAAGCCTTACTCCATCGTGCTCTTGGATGAAATAGAGAAAGCCCATCCTGATGTATTCAATTTACTCTTGCAGGTGATGGACGACGGACGACTGACCGACACACAAGGTCGTACTATCGACTTCCGAAACACTGTCATAATCATGACCAGCAATGTGGGTACACGTCAGTTGAAGGAATTTGGAAGAGGTGTGGGTTTCTCCGCAATGGCTGGCAAGGATGACAAGGAAGTGTCCCGTTCGGTCATTCAGAAGGCTCTCAATAAGCAATTCTCGCCAGAGTTCCTAAACCGTATCGATGAAATCATCACGTTCGACCAATTGGAATTGGACGCAATTTTGAAAATCATCGGTATAGAACTGAAAGGACTGTACAAGCGAATGGACGACTTAGGTATCACGCTTGAAATCACAGAAGAGGCTCAGAAGTTCATCGCCGAGAAGGGATATGACAAGCAGTTTGGTGCCCGTCCACTCAGACGAGCCATCCAACAACATTTGGAGGATGGCATCAGTGAAATGCTGGTGGAGGATGAGATAAAGGATGGTGACACCATCTTGGCAGAACTGAAAGATGACAAGATTGTGATAGAGAAAAAGAATAAATGACAACCCACGACAAAATGTCAGTCACGAATGCGACTGGCATTTTTTTTGATTTCAAATCTCATGCAGAAACTAAAATATCATTCTTGAAATTATTGAAGAATAAGAATAATATGGCTCAACAAGGTAACATCGGGGTTACAACAGAGAACATCTTCCCCGTCATCAAAAAGTTTCTCTATAGCGACCATGACATTTTTATCCGTGAGATTGTAAGCAATGCGGTCGATGCCACTCAGAAACTGAAGACTCTTGCTTCGAAAGGAGAACTGAAGGAAGAGGCTGGCGACTTGACTGTGCGTGTCAGCATTGACAAGGACAAGGGTACACTTACAGTGAGCGACCGTGGTATCGGCATGACCGAAGAGGAGATTGACAAGTACATCAACCAGATTGCTTTCTCTGGTGCTAATGACTTCCTTGACAAATACAAGGAGGATGCCAATGCCATCATTGGTCACTTTGGTTTAGGATTCTACTCGTCATTCATGGTGAGCAAGAAGGTGGAAATCATCACGAAGAGCTGGCAAGAAGGCAGCAAGGCTGTGAAATGGAGCTGTGACGGCAGTCCATCGTTCACTATTGAAGATGCCGAGAAAACAGATCGTGGCACAGACATAGTCATGTACATTGACGATGACTGCAAGGACTTCTTGGAAAAGTATAAGATTAGCGAGCTGCTGAACAAATATTGCAAGTTTCTACCTGTTCCTGTTGCTTTCGGAAAAAAGACGAAGTGGGACGATAAGGAGAAGAAGAGCGTGGACACGGATGAGGATGATATCATCAACGACACCACCCCACTCTGGACACGCAAACCAAGCGAACTGAAGGATGAGGACTATAAGGAATTTTACAAGAAGCTCTACCCAATGAGCGATGAACCACTGTTCTGGATTCACTTGAACGTGGATTATCCTTTTAACCTCACGGGTATCCTTTATTTCCCGAAGGTGAAGAGCAATCTCGATATTCAGAAGAACAAAATCAACCTCTATTGCAACCAGGTGTTTGTGACCGACAATGTGGAAGGCATCGTGCCAGACTTCATGACCCTGCTGCATGGTGTGATTGACTCACCTGATATTCCGCTGAATGTGAGCCGCAGCTACTTACAGAGCGATTCGAACGTAAAGAAGATCTCCACTTATATCTCAAAGAAGGTAAGCGACAGACTGTCCTCCATCTTCAAGAGCGACAGGAAGCAGTTTGAGGAGAAATGGGATGACATCAAGATCTTCATCAACTACGGAATGCTTTCAGAAAGTGACTTCTACGACAAGGCAAAGGCATTTGCATTGCTGAAGGACACGCAAGGCAAGAAATACACCTTTGAGGAGTATCAGACCCTCATCAAGGGCGAGCAGACAGACAAAGACGGCAACCTCATCTACCTCTACGCCAACAACAAGGATGACCAGTACAGCTATATCGATGCTGCCAATGCAAAGGGTTACAACGTGTTGTTGATGGATGGACAACTTGACCCTGCCATGTGCAACATGTATGAGGAGAAATTTGAAAAGAGCCGTTTTACCCGTGTAGACAGCGATGTTGTAGACAAACTCATTGTGAAGAGCGATGAAAAGAAGGAAGAACTGCCCGAAGACGACAAGAAGGCACTCACTGAGACTTTCAAGAATGCTCTGCCCAAACTGGAGAAGATTGAATTCAATGTGGAGCCACAGGCATTGGGTGAGACTGCTGCACCAGTTATCATGACACAAAGTGAATATATGCGTCGTATGAAGGACATGTCACGTCTGCAGCCAGGCATGGCTTTCTATGGCGAGATGCCAACAATGCTTAACCTCGTGCTCAACACCGACCACCCACTCATCAAGGCAAGTATCAAGGATGCAAAGACAGAAGTGGTTAGTCAACTGATTGACTTGGCACTGTTGCAGAATGGTCTACTTCGCGGAGAGGCATTGAACAAGTTTGTGAAAAGAAGCATTGAGCTGATTTGAATAATCCGTGTACAGAAATATACAAGTATAAAGAAAGAGGGCTTTCAACTAACACGCTGAAAAGCCCTCTTTCTTTATTTCGACTAATCCTTTTGGAACTCACTTCTTTTTCTCGTCCTTTTGGGGTGCTGTCTTGCTGTAACGCTTGTTGAGTGCCTTGACAACTTCGTCTGTTACATCATAGGCTTCATTTGCATAAAGGACGTTATCTATGCCGGAAGACTTGCAAAGGATAAAGTCATATCCCTTTTCTTTAGCATAAGATTTTGTAAAGTTTTGAATGGTATCAGTCAGTGCTTGGAACTCTTTCTGATACTCTTCCTGAAGAGAATTGCTCAAACGTGCCTGTAAATCTTGCAAATCTTGCTGCAACTTAGCAAGACGCGCCTGTTCTGCTTCAAATTGTTGCTGAGTGAACTGATTGCTCTGGTATTTACGGTTGAATTCTTGCATTTGTGCAGTGAAGTTCTTACCCTTCGCGTTGATAGTGGCTTCGGCATTGGCACGTTTCTTGGTGAATTCCTCCTCAAGATCCTTGCATTTCTGATATTGCGAGGTAAGTGTGTCAATCTGCACATAGGCAATCTTGTAGCCTGCTGCTTTTGCAGATGCAGCCTTTACAGGAGCGGTTTCAGCAGGATTTTCATTGTTGGCGTTGTTACATGATGTGATAGTTGCAGCAATAGCTCCCATCATCAGTCCAGATAGGACAAGTGTAGTGATTTTTTTCATATTGATAATTTACGATATTTACTTCTTAACAGCTCACTCTTTCACGGCATATGGTGACTTGTGACGCATGGCAAAATCCTGACTCTGCACACAGGTTATTCCCCTGTCACGCATCGCTTTTGACTGACTGACATGCGTCTTAACAAAACGACCATTCTTCTTGAATATGAGTCTCACACTCAAGAAAAGCATGGCGATGCCAATTAGAATGACACAAATGATGAATAAAGTGATGAATGTTTTCAACATTATTTGTACCTTTGTACTTAAAAAGTGATACAAAGATAGGTGTTATAACGTTTGCCAAGGTACGCATGGCTCGTTTTTTAACCTTATTTATGATAAAACCACGTATTTGACAAGTAAACTTATTCTTTCATGGATAAAAAAGAACACAACATCTACCCCAAAGGGCATTTCCCTGTACACATCATTGTGGAAAGGAAAAACACAAAGGCAGACGCTCTTTACCTGCTTAAAAAATTCATTGATCAATCCGGAGAGAAACACCCATCCGCAGTAGTGAAACAACCAACTGGCGATGCCATCCACGCAGAGGCTTTCATCTCTGTTCCTTTTCCCGACAGAGAGAACATTCGCATAGAGTTCAACATCTTTGCCAGCGACATGGAAAACGAATACGGAACAGGACTCTATTTTTATATGGAAAGTGCTTTCTGAGTAAGAAATGGGAAAAGTAGAATGAAAAGTGAAAAAAACTCATGACTCCTAACTCCTAACTCCTAACTTTTTTATACCTTTGCATCAAATTTAACCTATCAACATTCTAAACAGTTAGAAAAAAACATGAGTGAAGTAAGACCTTTCAAAGTGTTTTCTGGTACAAAAACGAGGTATCTGGCAGAACGTATCTGCCAAAGTCTGGACTGTCCGCTTGGCAACATGGTTATTTCACACTTTGCCGACGGTGAGTTTGCAGTGTCTTTCGAAGAGTCTATTCGAGGGCATGATGTGTTCCTTGTTCAATCGACTTTTCCCAACAGTGACAACCTGATGGAACTGTTGTTGATGATTGACGCAGCAAAACGTGCCAGTGCCCGTAGCATCGTGGCTGTCATCCCTTATTTTGGATGGGCTCGCCAAGACCGCAAAGATAAGCCACGTGTAAGCATCGGTGCAAAGCTTGTAGCAGATTTGCTCAGCGTGGCTGGCATTGACCGCCTTATCACGATGGACTTACATGCCGACCAGATTCAGGGCTTCTTTGATGTACCTGTTGACCATTTGTATGGCTCACTCGTGGAAATTCCCTATGTTGAGGCTCTTCATCTGCCAGACCTTGTCATAGCTACACCTGATGTAGGTGGTGCAAAACGTGCACGTTTGTTTGCGAAGAAACTCGGTGCCCCACTCGTGCTTTGTAACAAAACCCGCATACAGGCAAATGTAGTTGATTCCATTCAGATTATTGGCGATGTCAAAGGTAAAGATGTTGTCATTGTAGATGACATGGTTGATACTGCTGGTACAATTACACGTGCTGCTGATGAGATGATGAAGGCTGGAGCAAAAAGTGTACGTGCGGTGGCAAGCCACTGTGTGATGAGTGACCCCGCTAGTGACCGTGTACAGAATTCCGCTTTGGAAGAAATGGTGTTTACAGACTCCATTCCATATGCCCAAAAATGTCCAAAGGTGGTACAACTCTCTATTGCAGAGATGTTTGCACGCGCAATTCGAGCAGTTTCTGAGCAGAAGAGTGTCAGCGAAGAATTTAATTTCTGATGAAATTTGCCATCCTTGCAGCAGGAGAAGGGTCGCGACTGTCACGGGAAGGTGTGGAGACACCTAAGCCTTTGGTGAAAGTGAATGGTGAGGCAATGATTGACCGCCTTATCCGCATTTTCAACAATTGCGAAGCAGAAAGTATCTACATCATCACCAATAATCTCACGCGATTCACGCAACAGCATCTTCATCGCTTGCAAGAGTCGGACTCCAAAATACATCTCATTGTCAAGACTACTCCATCTTCTATGCATAGTTTCTATGAACTTAGGCAAGTGATGGGTGATGGAAAGTTCTGCCTCACAACAGTGGACACTATTTTCAAGGAAGCAGAGTTCCGGCAATACATCAAGGAATGGAAAGAGTCTCAAGAGGATGGAATGATGGCGGTAACCGATTTCATTGACGACGAAAAACCGCTTTACATTGCCACCACGCAGAATTTGACCATCACAGGATTTCATGACGACGTTCCACAACATTACATTTCAGGAGGTATCTACGGATTGAATGAAAAGAGTTTTCCTGTCATTGACAAATGCATTAAAGAGGGACAATCACGCATGAGAAACTTTCAACGACAATTAGTGAAAGACGGACTTCAATTGAAAGCCTACCCTTTCAGTAAAATTCTCGATGTGGATCATGCATCTGATATAGGAAAAGCAGAAAAATTCCTATCCGATCAATAGTATTCACACTTAATAAAACAACCCTTATGAACAACAACTACTTATTAACCACAATTTTATTCACCCTGTTTGCCATGCCTTTATGTGCAGGTAACAGTACGGTCCAGGATGCATCTAATAACCCAGAGGAGATGGTTGCATACCTGTTCACTTATTTTAATAGTAATGACCCTAAAGATGAGCAAATCTGTTATGCCATCAGTGATGACGGTTATAACTTTACTCCTCTTAACAATGGTGACCCGGTTATCTCGTCTGACACTATTGCATTCACACAATGTGTGCGTGACCCGCACATCTTGCGTGGAGAAGATGGTAAGACATTCTACATGGTTGCAACAGACATGAAATCCAGCCTCGGATGGTCAAGCAATCGCGGTATGGTGCTTCTGAAATCCACAGACCTCATACACTGGCAGCACTCTGTCATCAATTTTCCCACACGCTACACAAAAACATGGAAGAACGTCATCCGTGTTTGGGCTCCAGAAACCATTTATGACCACAAAGTTGGAAAGTACATGGTGTTCTACTCATTGCGCACAAGTGATCCGGGCTCATATGACAAGATTTATTACCAGTATGCCAATGAGGATTTTACAGACCTCGAAGGTGAGCCTAAATGGCTTTTCGATGCTGGAAACGCAACCATCGACGGTGATATTGTTTACAATGAAGCCGATCAGCTCTATCACCTTTTTTACAAGCAGGAATCAGGACGTGGTATCTATCAGGCAGTGGCTAAGAACCTGACTGATAGATGGCAGATGCTTGACGGACATGTGGAACAGACAAAAGAAGCAGTGGAAGGTGTTGGAGTATGTAAGTCTATCGATGGAAAATCATGGATTATCATGTATGATTGTTATGGAAATGGTCACTATCAGTTTTGCAAATCAGAAGATCTAAAGACATTCAAGTTTGTTCAGAACACGGAGACAAAGGGCAAGTTCACCCCTCGTCACGGCACTATCATCCCTATAACATATGCAGAGAAGGAGCGCCTTTTGAAAGAGTTTCCCAATCACAACCAACCCATCTTGACAGGTTTCCATGCAGACCCAGAAGTGCTTTATTCCAACAAGACCAAGAAATACTACATATATAGCACCACTGACGGAACTCCTGGTTGGGGAGGCCATGATTTCAGCGTTTTCTCTTCCGATGACTTAGTAAATTGGAAAGACGAAGGAAAAATGTTGGATGTGAAAGGCGACCAAGTGAAGTGGGCAACAGGCAATGCTTGGGCTCCTTGTATTATTGAGCGTAAGGAAAAGAACGGCTACAAGTATTACTTCTATTTTTCCGCGCACAATCCACAGAGCAACCGCAAGGAAATCGGTGTAGCAGTCAGTGACAACCCCACTGGTCCTTTCGTTGCGACAGATGCTCCTATTGTAACAGATGCAGACCGTCCCAATGGTGTACGTGGCGGACAAGCTATCGACGTAGATGTATTCCAAGATCCCAAGTCTGGCAAGTATTATCTGTATTGGGGTAACGGGTTCATGGCTGGTGCGGAACTCAACGATGACCTACTTTCCATCAAAAAGGAAACGACCAAGAATCTTACTCCCCAAGGAGGTACTTTGCAGACATGGGCATACCGTGAAGCCCCCTATGTGTTTTACCGTAAAGGAACCTATTATTTCCTTTGGTCAGTAGATGATACTGGTTCACCCAACTACCACGTATGTTACGGAACCAGCACTTCTCCATTGGGTGGAATTAATATTGACGAACAGAATTATCGTGTCATTGAGCAAGTGCCCAAATCTCAGATTTACGGCACTGCTCACAACTCCATCCTCCAGATTCCAGGAAAAGATGAATGGTACATCGTCTATCACCGCATCAACAGGAACTACATTAACCACGAACCAGGCATTCACCGTGAGACCTGTATAGACAAGATGACCTTTGACAAACAAGGCAAAATTGTACAGGTGAAACCTTCACTCAATTTCAGCAGATAATATGTTTTTCCCTGCAGAATGGCATCAGCAAGCATTTGTGCAACTTACGTGGCCTCATAAGGACACGGATTGGGCACCCGTGTTGGCTGATGCCATTACATGCTTCTGCAACATTGCTCATGAAGTGGCTAAACGCGAACCGCTCCTGATTGTGGCAAAAGAGCCTGATGAAGCAAAAAAGGCATTGACACAACGAGACGTTTCTCTTGATAATGTCACTTTTGTCCAATGCCCTACCAATGACACATGGGCACGCGACCATGCTTTTATCACATGCGTTGATACAAAGCAACAGAAAGTGTTCCTTCAAGATTTCCAATTCAATGGCTGGGGACTCAAATTCGCTGCCAATGACGACAACCAAATCAATCGTCGGATTCTCTCCAAAATCACTTCACTTTACAACGATGTTTCCACAGAATATCGGAATTATCTTGACTTTGTCTTTGAAGGTGGCAGCATAGAAAGCGATGGGGAAGGTACACTGATGGTTACCTCAAGTTGTCTTTTGTCAGAAAACCGTAACAACACATTATCTCAGCAAGATATTAGTGATAAATTAAAGTTATTCTTTAATGCCCAACGTGTCATATGGATTCATCATTCATGGCTTGCTGGTGACGATACAGATGGACACATTGACACTGTTGCTCGCTTCTGCTCACCCACTTCCATCGCTTATGTAAAATGCTATGATTCCAACGATGAGCACTTCGAAGAAATGCAAGCAATGGAACAAGAGCTTCAAGCTCTCAAAACAGCAGACAATCAGCCATACAAACTCTTTCCTCTTCCACTCCCCGACCCTTGTTTTGACGATGAGGGTAATCGTCTTCCCGCCACTTACGCCAATTTTCTCATTGTCAACGGTGCCGTCCTTGTCCCCACATATAATCAAACAAATAAGGATAAAGAGGCCATCGCCATGCTTGGTCTCGCTTTTCCTGAACGAGAAATCATTCCTATTGATTGTCGTACCCTCATCCTTCAGCACGGTTCATTGCATTGCTCCACTATGCAATACCCACAAATCAGCTAACAAGGAAGCCGTAACAGACATTCTGAAACAAGAATTTTTCTTTTTCCTGTTTGTATGTGAAAAATAATTACTACATTTGCAAGCGAATTACATGCTCGGGGTGCTGATACTGAATAAGTAAAGGCTGAGATTACACCCATTGAACCTGATACGGATAATGCCGACACAGGGATATACAGCGGATTTAGTTTAATCGCAAAAGAACAAACAACCTCGAGTAGTTAACGTAAGAGTCAACTATTTGAGGTTGTTTATTTTTAAATAATTACAATTACACATGGACATCAACATCAACAACAAAAAAACAAGCGTCACCTCCACCAATCTGCAAGAATTGGCTCAGGAAATGAATCTGCCCGAAAAGGGGGTGGCTATTGCCATCAGCAATCAGATGATTCCACGCACAGAATGGGCAAACACCCCTATCGCTGAAGGTGCCGACGTCGTGATCATCAAAGCCGCTTGCGGAGGATAAACCATGCTGCAATTCATCTCGCACTACACGGAGCAATACTCCTATCTCGACTCCATCCGCTTGGCACTTGAGGGCGGATGCCGTTGGATTCAGCTGCGCATGAAGGACGCGTCTGATGAAGAAGTGCGTCCCATCGCCTTTGAAGCGCTGCACTTATGCAGGAATGTGGGTGCCACCTTCATCATCGATGACCGTGTGGAACTGGTCAAGGAACTGGGTGCTGACGGTGTGCATTTGGGAAAAAATGATATGCCCATCAGCAAGGCAAGACAGATGCTGGGGAGTTCCTTCATCATCGGCGGAACAGCTAACACCTTTGAAGATGTGAAAGCTCACCATGAAGCTTCAGCCAACTATATCGGCTGCGGCCCCTTCCGCTTCACGACCACGAAGAAAAACCTTTCCCCTTTGTTGGGGCTTGATGGTTATCGCCACATAGTGAAGAAAATGAAGGATGCCAACATCCAACTGCCCATTGTTGCCATTGGAGGCATCACAGCAGAAGACATCCCAGCCATCATGCAGACGGGAGTCACGGGAATCGCCCTCAGCGGCACCATCCTCCATGCCGAGAACCCGATTGAAGAAATGAAGAAAATCATCAATATCACAAAACCATGAGTAAATTAGTTATTGCGGGACGAGAATTCAACTCCCGCCTTTTCCTCGGAACAGGAAAATTCAACAACAACGACTTGATGGCACGCGCCATTGAAGCTTCGCAGACAGAAATGGTCACAGTGGCCATGAAACGTATCGAACTGGAAGATAAGCAGGATGACCTGCTCACCCATATCACACAGAACAAGAACATCCAACTGCTGCCCAACACCTCTGGTGTGCGCAATGCAGAAGAAGCAGTGTTTGCCGCCCAGATGGCGCGTGAGGCTTTTGGCACAAACTGGCTAAAACTGGAGATACACCCCGACCCACGCTATCTACTGCCCGACTCTATCGAAACGCTGAAAGCAACGGAGCAATTGGTCAAACTGGGATTCGTTGTGCTTCCTTACTGCCAAGCAGATCCCACGCTCTGCAAACATCTGGAAGAAGCAGGCGCCGCCACTGTCATGCCTTTGGCAGCACCCATCGGCACGAACAAGGGACTGCGCATGAAGGATTTCCTGCAAATTATCATTGAACAAGCCACCGTGCCTGTTGTGGTGGATGCCGGCATCGGTGCTCCCAGCCATGCAGCTGAAGCAATGGAGATGGGTGCCGACTGCTGTTTGGTCAACACCGCTATCGCCGTAGCAGGTGACCCTGTAGCTATGGCAGATGCCTTCCGTCAAGCAGTCATCGCAGGCCGTCAGGCATACGAGGCAGGTCTTGGTGCCATTGCCGATTGTGCCGAAGCATCCAGTCCCTTAACCGCATTCTTAAACTAAAAAATATGCCACAAGACAATAAAGCCTACGCCAAGCGCGAGAAAGCCTACATGCAGGGAAAGCTCTTCCCTCACATTCAAGTGGGCATGACGAAAGTCAACCTGACTCCCACCGTGACCAAGGACGAACGAGGTATTCCACACACTGAGCCTAATGCGCCTGTCTATATCTACGACACCAGCGGTCCTTTCTCCGACCCCAACATCGAAGTTGATCTCAAAAAGGGGTTGCCCCGCATGCGTGAGTCATGGATTTTGGAACGTAACGATACAGAGCAGTTGCAAGAAATCACGTCAGAATATGGAAAACAACGTCTGGCAGACCATTCGCTGGATCAGTTGCGCTTTGAGCATATCCAATTGCCACGACGCGCCATGAAGGGGAAAGCCATCACGCAGATGGCGTATGCCAAAGCTGGCATCATCACTCCTGAAATGGAATATGTAGCCATCCGCGAAAACATGAACTGCGAGGAACTGGGCATCAAGAGCCACATCACCCCAGAGTTTGTGCGCGATGAGATTGCACGAGGACGTGCCGTGCTGCCAGCCAACATCAACCATCCAGAAAGTGAGCCGATGATTATTGGCCGGAACTTCGCCGTAAAAATCAACACAAACATCGGCAATTCCGCCACAACATCCTCCATCGAGGAAGAAGTGGACAAAGCTGTATGGTCCTGCAAATGGGGAGGTGACACGCTGATGGACCTTTCGACAGGTGCCAACATTCACGAGACACGCGAGTGGATTATCCGCAACTGCCCCGTTCCAGTAGGCACGGTACCCATCTATCAGGCATTGGAAAAGGTGAACGGTCGTGTAGAAGACCTCACATGGGAAATCTATAAAGACACGCTGATAGAACAGTGCGAACAAGGAGTTGACTACTTCACCATTCATGCTGGCATCCGCAGACACAATGTACACTTGGCAGACAGCCGCCTTTGTGGCATCGTCAGCCGAGGAGGCAGTATCATGAGCAAGTGGTGCCTGATTCACGACAAGGAGAGTTTCCTCTACGAACATTTCGACGACATTTGCGACATTGTGGCACAGTATGATGTAGCGTTATCTTTAGGCGATGGCCTTCGTCCTGGCTGCACGGCTGATGCAAACGATGCTGCTCAATTTGCCGAACTGGACACGATGGGCGAACTCGTCACCCGTGCATGGGACAAGAATGTGCAGGCATTCATCGAAGGTCCAGGTCATGTGCCCATGCACAAAATCAAGGAGAACATGGAACGTCAGCTCGACCATTGCCACGAAGCCCCTTTCTACACTTTAGGTCCCATTGTGACAGACATCGCTCCTGGCTACGACCATATCACCAGCGCCATTGGAGGTGCACAGATTGCATGGTTGGGTACTGCCATGCTTTGCTACGTCACCCCGAAAGAGCATTTGGCACTTCCAAATAGAGAAGACGTGCGTGTGGGCGTTGTCACCTACAAGATTGCTGCCCATGCTGCCGATTTGGCAAAAGGACATCCAGGTGCAACCATCCGCGACAATGCCCTTTCAAAGGCACGTTTCGACTTCCGCTGGCGCGATCAGTTCCACCTTTCACTTGACCCTGAACGTTCGCTTCAATACTTCGAGGAGGCTGGACACACAGATGGAGAATACTGCACCATGTGCGGTCCTAATTTCTGTGCCGCCAAACTGACACACGACCTTCGCAAACTGAAGTAACAATGGAACTGACCTCCACACAGAAACAGCGATACAATCGCCACCTCATCTTGGACGGATTCGGTAAGGAGGGGCAACAGCGACTTTTGCAATCGAAGGTGCTCATTGTGGGTGCAGGAGGATTAGGTTCGCCCGTTTCCCTGTATCTTGCGGCAGCCGGAGTGGGTACCCTCGGAATAGCGGATGGTGACCAAGTGAGTTTGACGAATCTTCAGCGACAAGTCATCCACACCACCCCCGATGTAGGAAGACCCAAGGTGGATTCTGCTGAAGAGAAATTGAAAGCCATCAACCCCGACATCAACATTGTCAAGCACGAGATATATCTCAGCGAGGACAATGCACTGGAGCTGATTCGTCCTTATGATTTCGTGATAGATGGCACAGACAACTTCGCCACCAAATATCTGGTCAACGATGCCTGTGTGATGCTCCAAAAATCCTTCTGCATGGGTGGCATCAGCAAATATGCTGGGCAGGTGATGACACACAGTCCTGGCACCGCTTGCTACCGCTGTCTGTTTCCTGAACCGCCAGCAATTTCCGAGGTGGAGACGTGTGCCATGGTAGGTGTGCTGGGCAGCATTGCCGGCATGCTTGGAACAGTGCAAGCAACAGAAGCCATCAAGTACTTGGCAGGTGTGGGTGAACCGCTTTTCAACGCCTTGCTCACTTTCGATGCCCTCACCATGAACTGGCAAAGATTTGAATTTCCTAAGAACGAAGGATGCGCCCTTTGTGGCAATCATCCGACTATCACAAGGCTGAAAGAGTACGCTTTTCAGCCATGTAGTAAAAAGAAATAGAGATTATGTTTTCAGAAGAATTAAAGAAACTCAGTTGGGAAGAGACAACCGAACGGATTGCCTCCATGACTGACACTGACGTGCGACGCGCTTTGGCAAAGGAACACTGTGACGTGAATGACTTCATGGCGATGTTGTCACCTGCAGCGGAGCCTTATCTCGAAACGATGGCACGGTTGTCACGCAAATACACCGAGGAGCGATTCGGCAAGACGATGTCGATGTTCATTCCTCTCTACATCACCAACTCCTGCTCCAATTCCTGCGTCTATTGCGGCTTTCACAGAGAAAACCCGATGGCACGCACCATCCTCACGCCTGAACAGATTGAAGACGAGTACAAAGCCATCAAGCAGTTGGCGCCCTTCGAGAACATCCTGCTTGTGACGGGTGAAAACCCTGCCAAGGCAGGGGTGCCTTATCTCGCCAAGGCCATCGACATCGCCAAGAAATACTTTTCCAACATCAAGATAGAGGTGATGCCTCTCTCGGCCGAAGACTACAAAGAACTGACCCACCACGGTCTGAACGGTGTCATCTGCTTTCAAGAGACCTACAACCGCGACCACTACAACCTGTACCATCCTCGCGGCATGAAAAGCAAGTTCGAATGGCGTTGCGACGGCTTTGACCGCATGGGACAAGCGGGGGTTCACTCCATCGGCATGGGAGTCCTCATCGGCTTGGAAAAAGAATGGCGCACAGACGTGACCATGATGGCGCACCATCTGCGCTACCTGCAGAAGCACTACTGGAAGACCAAATACTCGGTGAATTTTCCACGAATGCGACCAGCGCAGAACGAAGGTTTCCACCCCAACTGCTACATGACCGACCGCGAACTGGCACAAGCCACTTTTGCTATGCGCATCTTCGACCACGATGTCGATATCTCCTACTCCACACGCGAACCCGCCTTCATCCGCGACCACATGTGTACGCTTGGAGTCACCACCATGTCGGCAGAGAGCAAAGTGAATCCTGGCGGCTACCACACCTATCCCCAGGCGCTGGAACAGTTCACCGTCAGCGATGAACGCACCGCGAAGGTCATCAATCAACGCCTCAAGGAATTAGGGCGCGAACCCGTCTGGAAAGATTGGGATGCTTCCTTCGATTTATTCGGACACACGGCATGACCATCGTCATCACACTACCCCATTTCTTCGACGGAGAGGCTGAACGGATTGCTCAGTTGCTCCGCCGAGGAGACATTGACCTCATTCATCTGCGCAAACCTCAAGCCAACCGCGATGAACTGGAGGCACTCATCCGCGCCATCCCTGAGGAGCTGCACCAGCGGTTGGTTCTACACGACCACCATACCCTTGCCCTTTCCTATCAACTGAGAGGCATCCACCTGAACAGCCGCAACCCTGTTCCTCCCGGCGGATGGAAAGGACAACTCAGCATCTCGTGCCACTCCATCAAAGAACTGGCAGAAAAGAAACGCCAACCCTTCACCTATCTCAGCCTCAGCCCCATCTTCGACAGCATTTCCAAACAAGGCTACCACTCCGCTTTCACAGCCGAAGACATTGCGAAGGCACACGAAGAAGGCATCATCGACCATCGGGTGCTGGCACTCGGAGGCATTACATTCGACAAAATTCAACTCGTTCAACAAATGGGCTTCGGAGGAGCCATGATCCTCGGAGACGCATGGAAATAGTATTAAGCATAGCAGGCAGCGACCCTTCTGCAGGCGCAGGCATTCAACAAGACCTGAAGACCATCACAGCGATGGGTTGCTATGGTGCAACAGTCATCACGGCACTGACATCACAAAACACGTTGGGTGTGCAGAATGTGATGCCTGTGCCTTCCCATGTGATAGGTTCACAACTTCAAGCGATTCTTGATGATTTCGATGTTAAGTCCATCAAAATAGGACAGATACCGAACATAGAAGCAGCAAGAAAGATTGTCGAAGTCATGCAAAAGAAACATCGTAAAATCGGCACAAAAACTCCCATCATCTATGACCCCGTCATGATTTCCACCAGCGGTCACCGTCTGATGTCAGTCGATTGCATCCAGTACATCCAGAAGCATCTCCTCCCTCTGTGTTTCCTTATCACCCCCAATATTCCTGAAGCCGAACAGTTGTTGGGGCATCCCCTCACAACACCCTCCGACTATCAGCAAGCAGGGCAAGACCTCATGCAGCAATACGGCACTCATATTCTTCTCAAGGGAGGTCATGCACAAGGAGAAATGATGATCGACCGCCTTTTCCTCACAGATGGCAGCGTACACGAATACCAGAACGAGAAGATTGACAGCAAGAACCTGCATGGAACCGGCTGCACACTCTCTTCTGCCATTGCTTCCGCATTAGCACTCGGCTGCAACATAGAGGATGCCGTCGGAAAAGCCAAAAAGTTTGTTTCAGATGCCATCCGTGGAGGGAAAGACCTGCACATAGGTCATGGTAATGGCCCCATCTGGAACTTCTGAAGATTTGACATTCGATTTTCTCACACTTGTTCCCATTCACTCTCAACTCTATCAACGACACACAGATACGCTAAAAGTGCCACAAACACCAAAAAATAAACCTTTTTGAGAACGAAAGTAAGCTTTGAGAAAATATTTTCAAAGAAAACCCAATTTTTGCAAAGTCAAGTTTGCATTTTAGGGAAAAATGTCGTACTTTTGCACGAAAATTCATCACAAAGGGATTTTTTGCCCTTGTGATATTCGCGAATGATTTTCTAAAAAAACAAAAAACTTATGGAATCTTTTTTCCGTACACATGCTTTTTTGGTAGAGCATCTGAAAGCTCCCGTGCGTCGTGACCTGATGGACGAGATCAATTGGAAAGACCGAATGATTGGCATCAAAGGTGCTCGCGGCGTAGGAAAAACTACTTTCCTGTTGCAGTATGCCAAAGAACATTTTTCACCGTACGACCATTCGTGTTTGTACATTAACACTAACAACTTTTACGTCCAGAATGTAGGCATAACAGAGTTTGCCGGTGAGTTTTACCATTCAGGCGGCAAGGTGTTGCTTATTGACCAAGTGTTCAAGCAGCCTGATTGGAGTACACAGTTGCGCGAATGTTATGACCGTTACCCCGGTTTGAGAATCGTGTTCACCGGTTCTCCCGTGATGCGTCTGAAAGAAGAGAATCCTGAATTGAATGGCATCGTGAAATCATACAATCTGCGTGGTTTCTCATTCCGTGAGTTTCTGAACCTTTCCACGGGCATGCAATTCCCCTCCTACTCTCTCGAAGACATTATCAACAACCACAAGCAGATTGCCACTGAAATCTTCACGAGAATCAATCCACGAGAGTATTTCCAGGCATATCTACATCATGGTTTCTATCCCTTCTTCCTCGACAAGGCGAACTACAGTGAGAACCTGTTGAAGAACATGAACATGATGATTGAAGTGGACATTCTGCTGGTCAAGCAGATTGAACTGAAATACTTGGCGAAAATCAAGCAACTTTTCTATATGCTTACCACGAGCGGCAGCAGTGTTCCCAACGTCAGCCAGCTGGCACAGGAACTTGGCATGAGTCGCGCAACGGTGATGCACTATATCAAATATTTGGAAGAAGCCCGTCTTGTCAACATGATCTACAGCAAGGGCGACGAATTCCCCAAGAAACCTGCACGTGTGTTGCTGCACAACTCCAACCTCATGTACAGTTTCTACCCCCGTTGTTTTGACGAGCACGACGTGTTGGAGACTTTCTTCTGCAATACACTTTGGAAAGACCACAAGGTGAACAAGCACGGTAACCTCTGCTCATTTCTTGTTGACGAGAAGGTGGAATTCAAGATTGCCGAGCACAGCACCAAGCTGAAGAGCAAAGCCAAGGCGCTTTACGCTGTCAACCAGTGTGACATTGGCGATGGTAACCAGATACCTCTTTGGCTTTTCGGTTTCCTCTATTAAAAGTCTTGCAACATATTCAAGAAGACAATAAAAGAGTGCCGTATCAACTACGGCACTTCCAATGAATTGTAATATACTTTATATAATTATTTATTATGGGTAAAGAAAAGAAATTTATCACTTGTGATGGTAACACCGCTGCAGCTCATGTTGCATACATGTTCTCCGAGGTGGCTGCCATCTACCCCATCACTCCATCGTCTCCAATGGCTGAGCACGTGGATGAGTGGGCAGTTGCAGGTCGCAAGAATCTCTTCGGCGACACAGTTCTCGTACAGGAAATGCAGTCAGAGGCAGGTGCAGCAGGTGCTGTACACGGTTCTCTCCAGGCAGGTGCGCTCACAACCACCTTCACTGCTTCTCAGGGTTTGCTCCTGATGATTCCTAACATGTACAAGATTGCCGGTGAGTTGCTTCCTTCTGTCTTCCACGTTTCTGCACGTACCGTTGCCAGCCACTCACTCTGTATCTTCGGTGACCACGGTGACGTGATGGCTTGCCGTCAGACAGGTTTCGCTATGCTTTGCGAAGGTTCTGTACAGGAAGTGATGGACCTCTCAGCTGTTGCTCACTTGGCAGCATTGGAGACTCGCGTTCCATTCATCAACTTCTTCGACGGTTTCCGCACTTCTCACGAGTACCACAAGATTGAGGAGATGGACATGGAAGATATCCGTCCTCTCGTGCCAATGGACAAGGTGGCTGAGTTCCGTTCTCGCGCCCTCTCTCCAGAGCATCCTGAAGCAAAGGGTATGGCAGAGAACCCAGAGACATTCTTCGCACATCGCGAGTCTTGCAACCCATTCTACGATGAAGTTCCTGCAGTTGTTGAGAAGTACATGGCTGAAATCTCCAAGATTACAGGTCGTGAGTATAAGCCATTCACCTACTACGGCGCAGAAGACGCTACTGACGTGATCATTCTGATGGGTTCTGCCACTGAGGCAGCTCGTGAGGCTATCGACTACGCTAACGCCAACGGCAAGAAGTACGGTATGGTGTCTGTACACCTCTATCGTCCATTCTCTGTAGAGCGTCTGCTCGCTGCTGTTCCAAAGAGCGTGAAGCGCATCGCTGTGCTCGACCGCACAAAGGAGCCAGGTGCTAACGGCGAACCTCTCTACCTCGACGTGAAGGATGCCTTCTACGGTCAGGAGAATGCACCTCTCATCGTAGGTGGTCGTTACGGTCTCGGTTCTGCCGACGTGACTCCAACTATGATTCTCACCGTCTATAAGAACCTCGAACTCCCAGAGCCAAAGAACCACTTCACCGTGGGCGTTGTGGATGACGTGACTTTCCGTTCACTTCCTATCGAAGAGGAAATGGCACTCGGTGGCGAGGGTATCTTCGAAGCTAAGTTCTTCGGTCTTGGTGCCGACGGTACTGTAGGTGCCAACAAGAACTCTGTGAAGATTATCGGTGACAACACCAACAAGTACTGCCAGGCTTACTTCTCTTACGACTCTAAGAAGTCAGGTGGTTTCACTTGCTCACACCTCCGTTTCGGAGACACGCCAATCCGTTCTACTTACCAGATTAAGACTCCAAACTTCGTGGCATGCCACGTGCAGGCTTATCTCCGCATGTACGACGTGCTCCGTGGTCTTCGTCAGAACGGTCAGTTCCTCCTCAACACCATCTTCGAGGGTGAGGAACTTGTGAAGTTCTTGCCTAACAACGTGAAGAAGTACTTCGCTGAGAAGAACATCACCGTTTACTATATCAACGCTACTAAGATTGCTCAGGAGATTGGTCTCGGCAACCGCACGAACACCATCCTCCAGTCTGCATTCTTCCGCATCACCGAGGTGATCCCTGTTGACCTCGCTGTGGAGCAGATGAAGAAGGCTATCGTGAAGTCTTACGGCAAGAAGGGTGAAGACGTGGTGAACATGAACTTCGCTGCTGTTGACCGCGGTGGTGAGTATCAGAAGCTCGACGTTGACCCAGCATGGAAGAACCTCCCAGCTGATCCTGTGGAGGCTAACGACGACCCAGAATTCATCAACAAGCTCGTGCGTCCTATCAACGCACAGAACGGTGACCTCCTTCCTGTTTCTGCCTACAAGGGCTACGAGGACGGCATGTGGGAGCAGGGCACAGCTGCTTACGAGAAGCGTGGTGTGTCTGCCTTCGTTCCAACTTGGGACAGCGAGAACTGTATCCAGTGTAACAAGTGTGCCTTCGTTTGTCCTCACGCTGCCATCCGTCCATTCGTTATGGATGAGAAGGAAGCCGCTGGCATCGACGCTGCTAAGCTCGACATGCTGGCTCCTGCACAGCTCAAGGGCATGAAGTTCCGCATGCAGGTGAGCGTAATGGACTGTCTCGGTTGCGGCAACTGTGTGGATGTATGTCCAGGCAAGAAGGGCAACAAGGCCCTCAAGATGGTTCCTCTGCAGGGCGAGCTCGGCGAGGCAAAGAACTGGGACTACTGCGTGAAGAACGTAGCCAGCAAGCAAGACCTCATCGACTACAAGGCAAACCCACGTGTGAGCCAGTTCGCTACCCCACTCTTCGAGTTCTCAGGCGCATGCTCTGGTTGCGGTGAGACTCCATACGTGAAGCTCATCTCTCAGCTCTTCGGCGACCGTCAGATGGTGGCCAACGCTACAGGATGTTCTTCTATCTACTCTGGTTCTATCCCATCCACTCCATACACCAAGAACGCTAAGGGTCAGGGTCCTGCATGGTCAAACTCTCTGTTCGAGGACTTCTGCGAATACGGTCTCGGTATGGCCATCGCCAACAAGAAGATGCGCGCTCGCATCGTGGCTATGCTCAACGAACTCCTCGCTAAGGACGACACTCCAGCAGAGTTCAAGGCAGCAGCTGAAGAGTGGATTGCCGGTAAGGACAACGCTGACGCATCTAAGGCAGCAGCAGCTAAGCTCGCTCCAGCCATCGAGGCTGGTCGCAACGCAGGTTGCCCAATCTGCAAGCAGCTCTCTGAGCTTTCTCACTACCTCGTGAAGCGCAGCCAGTGGATCATCGGTGGTGACGGTGCTTCTTACGACATCGGTTACGGTGGTCTTGACCACGCTCTTGCATCTGGCGAGGACATCAACATCTTCGTTATCGACACTGAGGTTTACTCTAACACAGGTGGTCAGTCTTCAAAGGCTACTCCAATCGGTGCTATCGCTCAGTTCGCAGCAGGTGGTAAGCGCATCACCAAGAAAGACCTCGGTCTCATGCAGTCAACTTATGGCTACGTTTACGTGGCTCAGGTGGCAATGGGTGCCGACAACGCACAGTGCCTCAAGGCACTTCGTGAGGCAGAGGCATATCCTGGTCCATCACTCGTCATCGCTTATGCTCCATGTATCAACCACGGCTTGAAGGCTAAGGGCGGCATGGGTAAGTCTCAGGCAGAAGAGGCTAAGGCAGTTGAGTGCGGTTACTGGCACCTCTGGCGTTTCGACCCACGTCTCGCTGAGGAAGGCAAGAACCCATTCCAGCTCGACTCCAAGGCTCCAAACTGGGATAACTTCCAGGCATTCCTCGACGGTGAGGTTCGTTACCTCTCTCTCAAGAAGGTATGTCCCAACGAGGCTCAGGAGCTCTTCGACGCAGCCAAGAAGGCAGCACAGCACCGCTATGCTACCTATGTGCGCATGAGCAAGATTGACTACTCTGCAGAGTAATAAACCTACATAACATCAATCCAAAAGGATGCCGTTCCATCATGGTTCGGCATCCATTTTTAAACCTCGATGCCTATACAGAGAAAGATTTTGGTCTCATTGATTGGAATCATTGTGCTGATACCCTTAGGACTCTATTCCAGACATCTCAAGTGGATTCCCGAAGAAACAGGTGATGCACTCTGGGCGATGATGGTCTTTTGTCTCTGGCGTATCATCTTGGTTAAGCAATCTCTGCGACTGGTGGCAATCATCAGCCTGACGCACTCCTTCCTCGTGGAGTTTTCGCAAATTCTTCGCTGGTCATGGTTAGTGTCCTTCCGCAGCACATTCATCGGCCACATGATGCTCGGGCAGGGTTTCCTGTGGACAGACCTCCTTGCCTACTTGATTGGCATTCTCCTCATCTTCTGCTTGTTCCAAAGCATGGAACGAAATTCAGTATAGAACAGCATATATGAAAACAATAAGAGCCTGTGCGATTGCACGGGCTCTTGTGATGTATAATGATTGTGAAAATGAAATCAACAATCAATATTCTCCGTCTTCTTATTGCAGTTATGATGGTTCTGCAACCAACATCGATTCGGACTCAAAGTCTGTCCTATACGAATAGCATGATGCCTGAATCATGTCTTCACCCAATTTTTTGATGTGGTTCATTATGTCTTGTTCACGTTCCTTGGAAGGTTTTTTGAATCCATTGATGTAATTCCGAAGCAATGTCGGGTTCATGTCCATGGAACGGGCAAACTCCGCAACGTTTATTTCCTTGTGTGTCAGAAAGAATCGCTGCATGGCACTTGGCTCAGTGTCCTCGTACTCAAAACTCTCGAAGCTGATGTCCTCGTCCAGATTCCGCCAATGAATGCCATCAAAGCCAAAAGTATATTGGCTTCGCTGTTCTGCAGATGCAGCTCGCAATTTTGGATACCAAAGAAGTGACTGCTTATATTCCTTTCCTGCTTCGTCTCTGCCCCAAATGTGGTTGGCATCAAACCAGATTTCCTTGATTTTCATAGACACTCCTCCATTTAATTTTCAAAATAATCCTTCCAGCGCTTCATGATTATATCGGCATTATCATCTATCACTCTTTTTCACTACTGTCCCGTTAAAGTGGACTAATCGTTCTTTGAAATCGCTGAAATAAAGTCTTTTACGAGCAGTTTTGAGTGTGCACGGATTTGAATTTGTAATTTTGCAGCCTTTTAATAAGGATAGCAGATGAACAAAGACAAATATGTATTCGCACTGCTGATAGAGTACCTCCGCTCAGAGAACTGCTCGATAAGACTTATTCCAATAATGTCAAAGAGCAACATAATCCCTTTATTCTGGGGTTGTTTGATTAATATATAACTCGTCCCAATTTTAACGGGACACTAATGACTCTTTTTATCTTCTTGAAGTCATTTGCCTTGATTCCTTGCTTCTCATTCAGTTCAAACTCTGTTCCGTTCCATGTAAACTTAGCCATTCCGCCATTGCCCTCAACATGTACATGCACAGGCTCATGCTCTCTGCTGAAAAAGAAGAACGAGAAACCAAAAAATCTAAATACCTCTGGCATAAAACTATTCTTTTAATTGTTATTACGCCGCAAAATTAGGTATTATTTTCGATACCTCCAAATATTTTATTGTTTTATTGCAGAACTTATCCAATATAATAAGAGCCTGTGCAATCGCACAGGCTCCTAACTGGGATAACTTCCAGGCATTGACTTCGTCTTCTTCCGTCACAATGCGGCAATGCTCAAATGAATTCAGCATGCACTCGCTGCTCCGTCAATTCCTTGACGGTGAGGTTCGCTACCTCTCTCTCAAGAAGGTATGTCCAAACGAGGCTCAGGAGCTCTTCGACGCAGCCAAGAAGGCAGCACAGCACCGCTACGCTACCTATGTGCGCATGAGCAAGATTGCCTGACGGCGAGCTGAAGGTTGACTATTCTGCAGAGTAAAAAAACTTACATATCATCATCCCAAAGGATGCCGTTCCATTCAGGATCGGCATCCTTTTTATTCAAGAAAATGCACTAAAAAAATGCAATTATTGGATAAAACTGCATTTTTTTAGTGCATTTTCTTGCACATCCACATCCTTTTCTCTACCTTTGCCGCAGAATCAGACTTGTCTCATCATGGAAGAATTGCTCGGATATTACAACCTGCTGGTAAATAGAACCAAGACAGATTTTCATCGCTACCTGTACACTGAAATAGATTGGCAAGACCATCTTGTGGGTCTGACTGGTCCTCGCGGCGTGGGAAAGACAACCCTCGTCCTCCAACATATCAAAGAGAACCTCAACCGTAACACCACTCTGTATGTCACGGCTGAAGACCTGTATTTCTCCAATCACACCTTGCTGTCGTTGGCAAAGGATATGTCAGACAAAGGCTTCACCCATTTCTTCATTGATGAAATCCACAAATATCCAGATTGGTCGAGAGAACTCAAACTCATCAACGACTATCACCCCAACCTGCATGTGGTGTTCACAGGGTCATCCATCCTTGACATACAAAAGGGAGCAAGCGACCTTAGCCGACGCGCTGTCATGTACTCCATGCAAGGGCTATCCTTCCGTGAATATCTGATGCTGTTTCACAACATCAATGTTCCCGTCTATTCCATTGAAGACATCATTGCACAGCGAGTGGATGCCAATGCCATAGAACATCCGTTACAATTATTCCGCCAGTATCTGCAAACGGGCTACTACCCCTTCAGCCGCGAACGGAATTTCAATCGCCGCCTTCGCGAAGTCATCAATCAGACATTGGAAGTTGACATTCCCGTTTTTGCACGAATGAATGCCTCTACAGGACATAAACTGAAACGTCTGCTCTGCATTATCAGTGAAAGTGCTCCTTTCAAACCCAACTTCACGAAAATTGCCACCTTGCTGGATGTCAGCCGCAACGTCATTGCCGATTATATCCTGATGATGGAAGAAGCCGGTATGGCGATGCAACTGCACAACTCCACCACAGGCTTGCGAAACCTCGGAAAAGTTGAGAAGGTCTATCTTGACAACACAAACCTCATCTACAATCTGAGTCCTGAAAACGCAGACCTTGGCAATGTGCGTGAAACCTTTTTCCTCAACCAAACACGCCTCCAAAACGAAGTCACGTTTTCTGGCATTGCAGATTTTCAAATAGGAGATTTCACCTTTGAGGTTGGCGGTCGCCACAAAGGGCAACAGCAAATCGAACAAGCCAACCGAGGTTTCATCGTAAAAGACGATATAGAGTTCCCCATGCTCAACATCATTCCCCTTTGGCACTTTGGATTAAACTATTAAGGTTTGTCCTAAAGACATGCCAATCTGTTCGCATGAGCAAGATTGCCTGACGGCGAGCTGAAGGTTGACTACTCAGCAGAGTAATTCGGCAAGGTCAATCTGGCAATAGACTTACATTATATATATTACTCAAGTTTCTGAAGTAGTTAAGTAGTCAGTAGTTAAGTAGTTAAGCCGATACTCAGGCTGGTGGGAATCTCTTTAGCAAGGTAACGGCTTAACTCCTAAGCGTAGCGATAACTCCTTTAACTCCTTAACTCCCCCCAAAATGAGCAATTAAAAAAATATTTTAAGGAAATGAAAAAGATTAGTTTTTTCAATATGCAAGAGCAGAGCCCATGAGACTCTGCTCTTGCTGTTATAATAACGTGAATCCAGCAGTTCCTCGTCTGCTCGCCCACAGCTGTTGAGGTATCTTACCCATACAGGTGTTGGTGTCTTACCCATACAGGTGTTGGTGTCTCACCCATACAGGTGTCGGTGTCTCACCCATACACACAATGAGGTCTCACTCATAGAACTTTCCGCAAATCTGGGCGTCGCCTCTTCCCTCTCAACATCATCTCACAAGACTCCCCTTCGTCATCTCCGCTCACGCTTGCTCGTATCCACCACAGCCTCACACTCGTCATCTCCGCTTCGTCCTTTTCGTCATCTTTTCGTTCTCCCTTCCGTCATCTCTCAGCTCTGTCACTCGTCATCTCCCAACTCTGTCACTCGTCATCTCCAAGCTCTGAGGCTCGTCATCTCCCGAGAGATAACGACTGAGGCGCCGGAGAGAACATTTCTGAGCCTCTTAGGTGGATGCAAGTGAGCACAAGAAGCGTGTGCCTCCCTCCTCCCTCCTAAATCTTATCTCTTAATTCCGACTCATCACTCTTCAAATGATTTGTTCTCTTCCGATAGTCCCTTTCGAATTTTGCTGATAGTGGTGGGTGTGACACGGAGATATGAGGCGATTTCCAGCAGGGGCAACTTCTTCACCACATGGGGACAGCGTTGCAGGAGTCCTATGTAGCGAGTCTTGGCATCGGTACGATAGAAGTTGAGTACTCGAGTGTATGCTTGAATGAACAGATGCTCGGCAAATTGCTTTCCAGCACGCATGGTGTCGATGCTCTCTTCGAACAGCAGGTTGAACTCGGCACCTTCCATCACATAGAGGGTGCAGTCCTCGCCTGCTACGATACTCACATCTGACATGCCGCCATAGAAACAGAAGGGATAGTCACCAGCCAGTTCCCCCTCGAAAACGAAAGCCATGCTGTAGCCTTTTCCGTCCACCTCATTGTGTGCCACATACTTCAGATAGCCAGTCTTGATGAAGCCCATCCATCTTGCTGGCTCTCCTACAAGTTCAAATACTTCGCCCTTCTTCATGTGCCAGATTCTACCTCTTTGCATACATGCATCTATGACAAACTGCAAATCAAGCCCTTCCTTGTAGATGTTGAATTTTTCCATTTCCCTTTCTTTTTTTGCAATGCAAAGATAGCACATCTTTCCTGCCTCCCCGATTTTTTAACACTCTTTACGAATTGTGCTCAAACTAGTTTGAGAAATGCAGGGGCGACTTCATTTTTCTGCTGATTTTCTTTGTTTACCGAAAGGAAAGAACTAACTTTGCCGTGCACAATGTTAAAAAACGCGCTGTCCCCTAAATAAGTTGTGTGTTCGTTATACATTTTTCGAAAAATGGGGAATATAAAAATGAAAGTCAACAATTAAAAAAACTTCTTTTTTTGTTTAACTTTGCCACTCTTATTCGTTATATAAATAAAAACAACCCATGAAGCGTTGGTTATACATATTACTTCTGACATTTGCTGCCTCCTCTCTCCATGCGCAGTTCCTCTTCCGCATCAGTGGAAATGGGTTGGAGAAGCCATCGTACATGCTCGGAATGGTGGGTAATCTATCCATCGCACACCTTGATAGCCTGTTTGGGTATGCGGAGGTGGAGGCTCAATGTCAACAGTTTTGCATGGATGAAGACCCTACCATTTTTTCAGATCCCTCAGAAGGAATGACGAGGCTCCCCGATGGCAAGACCATCTACGACGTGCTGAGCAAGGAGCAAATCGAAGCGCTGGATGCAGGAGTATATAAAGTAAGGCATCAGCATCTGGCAGATATGTTCGAAGGAATGGGATTGGGATGGAAATACAGCAAGCCCCATACTTATACATGCATTTTCACTTTTTCCATCCTTCAAGAAGTCCGAAACCGATACCCGGAAGAACATGGAGAACAACGAGATATTAAAAATGAGCCCCTTGAACAGGCTAAACTTCATGGTTTGAAAGTTTGGGACATCGGATACGATAACTACACATACTATGATGACGCATACTGGGGACAATGGCTAACGAGCCTTGATGAACAGATTGACACACTCATGACCGTCATTGCCACTTATGACCAACGATTGCAGACAGCAATCAAGGAACGGGAAGAGAAACCAAAAAGGGAAATGATGGCGACCCTCTGCGGGAAGAAGGGTGACTATGAAGGTTATGCAGCTATACTTCCACATAATTCTGACTACATCTGGCAGAAGAGCCAGAAGAAACGTCACGAAAAATGGATCTCGCACATGCAGGATGCCATGCCGAAAGCCTCTATCATGTTTGAGTTCGAAGCGTGGCGTCTGCCAGGAGAACACGGCATCATCCAACTGTTGCGCAATGCAGGGTACACTGTGGAGCAGATGAAGCCTTAACATTCATATTGTGGTGTTTCTCACATTTATGGGTATATAGTGGAGGTGATCCTAGCACAGAAGACCGTTATCGTAAAAAAACACAGCAAGAACAAGAGAACAATTCAATTTCCATATGGGGTGTATATAACCCAACGACAGGAAAGATAATATATTATTGATGTACAATTCAAAAATTATAAGAATATGGTGAACAACTCTTTCTATGTATTTTTTATGAGAGTAATCTCTTCTTTAATACTTACATGGAATTCATATATGTTGTGTGCTCAGCCCTCAAATGTGGACATAATGTTTGAAGGTTATGAAAACTCAAGACTTTATGACCGTTGGGAATATGTTCTTTATCGTAAACATCAATCGCCAGCATACAAGAAAGTAACATTGCCGCCTTCTGTCTTTTTGAAATTATGGGATAAAGACAAAGGCTCCACTCCTGAATCCGTTGATAACAATAACGTCAGCCTATACTGGATAGGTCCTAGAGAATTCACGGAAGAAAGCCGGATTCTCTGGAAGAAAATGGCGAAGAAATGGGGAATCCGCAGCCTTTCTTTATATATCAGAGATGATAGAACAGATTCTGTGGTCAACTTCGTTCTTGATGCGATTCCCGCTAAGTGGATGTATAATGATACACTGGTGGCATCACGTGATGTAAAACATTATGGTGAGTCGTGGGTGGCAGAACCATCTTCAACTCTTATCTTAGCACCAGACAATGGAACGATGAGAGAAACTTCGGGTAATGCTCTGGTGAAGGAAAGGTCAAGACTTCTATCTGATTGTGACATGATTCTGAATACCACTCATCTTAAACATACATCACTTAGGATGATTCCAAAAGTTATGGATGTTCCCAAGCAGGACACGCAGACTTTGAATCTGTATGCAAGAGACATTACAAGATTCTTACCCGAGAACACACCAAAGGACGTGAAACGAGAATACCATATAACACTTTTTATCGACAGTTTGGGATGTTCACATCTCTTCCAATATCAAGATTTTGTTAAAGACTCTGTTGACAATATTTTGTTATCTGGTTTAGGGGCCTCAATAAAAGCAAACAATTATGACACCTTTCGTCGCTTATTAACCATGGAAGGAGAAATCTTCCCGTGGAAATATATTAGAGCATCTTACATACATGGCAAATGGTACTTCATGGATGAGATTTGGACGGAGGAGGAAACAGCCAAATATTATAAGCTTCGGAACAATCTGAATTCCAGAATCAAAACCTGCATAGAACTAAATAAAA
>JAILDV010000045.1 GCA_024688885.1 Bacteroidaceae bacterium
TAGAGACTGGAACTTCCATCTGCCAGTTTCTTTTCACGAAGCTTGACTTGTCCTCGTTGAGTTGTTGATGTTTGTTTCTTTGCCATTGCCTTTATAGTTTTAACGAGTTACTACCGAATGCCACCACGGGGGACAAAAAACCATCTTTCGGGGGACAAAAAATGGGGGTGCGTCACTCTTTGGGGGACATCTGGGGGACAAAGTTAGGCAAAAATCTGCAAACAAACAATACCTAAATCAAAAATCTGCAAAAACCCGAACAATCTTTAACACTTGAAAACAAGGGATTTACAGGCTTATTTTTGCAGATTTTATGTGTTTCTTTGCAATTGGACTATTTTCCCACGCAAAATCTACTTTCCGACGCAGAAATGGCTAAAGATGTTGTTAAGGGTTTCCTGGGGGGTGATGGCGGCTCCGGTGATGTCGGAAAGATTAGAGAGAACGAGACGAAGGTCTTCGGCGAGGAGGTCGCCACTGAGTGATGAGTGCAGCCCGTCGAGGACACGAAGCAGATTGTGATGTGCATGGGAAAGTGCATCGTAGTGGCGAGCTGAAGTGACAATGACATCGTTTTCGTTATATTCCGGGATGTTTGCGGCTGAATAGATGGCATGTTCCAGCGTATCTATGTTCTCGCTGTTCTTTGCACTAATGGCAATTGCATTAAGTTGGGAGTCAGGAGAATAAGGATGTATATCGGCTTTATTCCAGATGATGATGAGGGATTTACCTTCTGTACGATGACGGATGTCTTCTATTTCTGAAGCAGTGGGAATTTCGTCTATCACCCAAAGAATGATTTTTGCTTTCTCCATTGCCTGATATGTGCGGTCAATGCCAATGCGCTCAACCGTATCGTCTGTCTGACGAATGCCTGCAGTGTCAATGATGCGGAAGCAGATGCCATTCAAGAGCATCGTGTCTTCAACGGTGTCGCGGGTCGTGCCGTGCACATCGGATACGATAGCGCGGTCATCCTTCAGCAAACGGTTCAGGAGGGTTGACTTGCCCACGTTGGTTTTGCCCACTATGGCAACAGGAATGCCATTCTTCAGAGCCTGCCCGGTTTCGAACGACTGAGCGAGACGTACGATACGCCGATCTATCGTCTGAGCCAATTGCAGGAGTTCTGTGCGGTCGGCAAATTCAAGGTCTTCGTGGTCGGAGAAGTCAAGTTCCAGCTCAAGGAGAGAGGTGAGTTTGAGCAGTTGTTCGCGCAGGGTGGCGAGTTCTGATGAGAAGTGTCCCCGCAGCTGACTCATGGCGATGTTGTGGGTTGCCTTGTTGGTGGAGGCAATGAGGTCAGCCACGGCTTCAGCTTGCGAGAGGTCGATTTTACCATTGAGATAGGCACGCATGGTGTATTCGCCGGGGTTTGCCATGCGGCATCCGTTCTGCACCAATAGTTCTAATATTCTGTTGAGGATATAGGAAGAGCCGTGGCAGGATATTTCGATGGAGTCTTCACCCGTGTAGGAGTGGGGAGCACGAAACACGGACACCAGCACTTCATCAATGACGGTGGTGCCATCAGTGATGTGGGTGTAGAGGATGGTGTTAGGTGCTACAGAGTTGCAGCACAGGGAACAGAGGGTGCTGACAATGGCAAAGGTCTGAGGACCTGAGACGCGGATGATGCCGAGGGCGCCACCTGGAGCGGTGGCGAGGGCGCAGATGGTGTCGTTGTTCATTCAGATGCGGTCTAGCACTTTTACAATGAGGGTGTCTATGGTGTTCTTGTATTCTGTGTTCATCTCGGTGGTGTAGCGGTTGGCAATGACCATGCAGCAGGTCATAGCTCGGTGACCGAGAAGGGATGCAAGGCCAGCAACTGCAGATGATTCCATCTCAAAGTTGCAGATGCGGAGACCGCCATATTCAAAGGCTTCCACTTTCTTGTTCTGGTCGGGGTCTTGAATCTTCAGACGAATCTGACGACCTTGTGGACCATAGAAACCTCCGCAGGCGATGGTGTAGCCACGAACCATGTCGTCTTGGGCAATCTGCTCTATCAGTTCTGCGTCGGCAACAGCCACATAGGGAGAACCCTTGAGAGGACTCCAATCCATATGTCGCTTGAAAGCATCCTCCAAAGTCAAGTCGCACACCTCATTGCGGCCAGCATAGTAGTTAAGCAACCCGTCAAAGCCGATGCTCTTCACCGATGCAATGAACGAGCCCGTGGGTGTGAAAGGTTGAAGACCGCCACAAGTGCCGATGCGCACGATGGTCAAGGTGCGATGCTCGTCCTTTTCCGTTCGTGTGTTGAAGTCAATGTTTGCCAGGGCATCAAGTTCAGTCAGAACAATATCGATGTTGTCGCATCCGATGCCAGTAGAAAGCACCGTGATACGTTTGCCCTGATAGGTGCCCGTGATACTGTGGAACTCACGGCTACTCACCTCGCATTCCCGTTCGGAGAAATGTGCAGCCACCGTCGAAACTCTTCCTGGGTCGCCCACAAGGATGACACGGTCCGCCAATTGTTCGGAACGCAAATGAAGGTGGAACGCAGAACCGTCTTCATTGATGATGAGTTCTGAAGGGGGAAAGAATTTCTTGGCCATAGCTATCAAAGTGTTAGAGTGAACGAACTGGAAGGGTTAAGGTAAAGCCCACTACCCTATTCGGCACTGGCTTTTCTCAACACCAACGAGGTGATTTTCATGCCTTCGTTGAGAACGGCTGTGCCAGAGAAGCGTTGCACGTCTGCAGCTTCAGCAGTATGACCTTCAGAGGGATTACCCGTCTCGGTGTCAAGATCGGAATGTGTGCCACGCTTGTACACTTCTTCTTCGAGCAAGAATCGTGCATTGAAGATGTTTCTTCCTCCAGCATTGACCTTCGTGACGTTCAAGTTCTTCACATTGAAAACAATCGAGCGACCAGACGAGTGCATGTTGGACATATAGGCATAGATGTCTTCCAGTTCAGGGTTAGCCTTGCCAATATAAGAATTGATTTCATCAGCAAGCGTTGCACCAATGGAGCCCTTGTCATTGTCGCCCAATGCATCAAAATGAGCAGAGAGTATTTCCTTCACAGAAGCCTTCTCCTCAATGGTCAGTTCCTCGTTGTCGATCTCTAACATCAGTTTCCTCACTTCTGCCACATACTTACCACGAGAGAACTGACTGAGGTACTGTTCATATACCTCGCGCGTGTTTGTTTCAACTGCATGGACATAAGAAAGAGAATCGAATTTCTGATTGGCTTTGCCAAGATAAAAACCATCGGGATGCACATCCAAGAAATGGCGGACAGCATCAAGGGACATCTGCCCCTCTGCAGCCTGCCAATCGTCACGCTCGGTGAAGAAACGGTCATGCAGGTCTTTCAGCTGTGAATAGTGGAAAGCATCGGAGTTGTAGGTGTCGAAATACTCATTGAGTGCCTCGCCGAGAGAATCCAACTGGTGAGCATTCTCGTAACGCATGATATTATCATAGGCAGCACGTTCATCCGTATCACTTCCTCCTCGGAAGAAGAGATACCATACGGCTGCCCCTGCAAGGGCAAGAATGACAAGTGACACGACGAGAATAGTGGGTACCGCACTTTTCTTGGCTGGCGGATTTGGGGTGTTGTTGTTGAGTGACATATTATTATTGGATTATTGTTGGCTGAATGGTGGTAGTATCACTCGGGGCAAGTTCAGACTCCTCATCGATGAAGAGCGAATCTAAAGATTCCTCTGGCAGAAGCGTGTCCGAAAGGAGAGTGTCTTCGGGTTGCATCACATAGATGGGCACGATGGGTTCCTCTTCCACCACGGTCACATCCTTGATGGTGTCGCCGGTCCCCTCAAAAGGATGCATCTCGGGACGGGCATTCTTGTCGAACAACAAAAGCCCAACGAGAGCAAGTACAGAAAACACGAGAAAGAGGGTCGTGGCAAACTTGACCAACTTGCCTGCTGACGAGCAACGCCAAACAATATAGAAATAGGCACAGGACAGGATAAGCCAAATGATGCCAACCCACGTGAACCCGAAAAGCAAGCTCTTGACGAGAACACATACAAAAACGCAGACTGCCACAACTAACCCTAAGTCTCTGTAGGAATTATTGCGTTGCATGGAGTGATATATAAAACCTGTTGTTATTTTCTTTCGCAAAAGTAGAGAAATTTGTCGAAATAACATTTATGTTCAAGAGAAAAATTGTACCTTTGCACCACAATTTCGAAAAAGTATAATGAAAAGGCATATCACACATTACATACAATTGTGTTTAGGAACAATTTTTGCCTGGTTTACCATATCATGTACATCTAAGTCGAACAATGATTGGCAGAACATCGAATTCTACAACGTGGAAAAGATGGAGCAGTTGACAGAAGAGCCTCTCAATGCCAAACAGGGAGATTCTGCTGACTTCGGATTAGAGCCCAATCAGGAAAAGCGGGAGTTGGATGTCAAGGTGGATATGCAGTTCATGAAATCGGAGAATTGCACCAACGAAAAGGTGTGCAACCTCATCAACGGACATCTGATGGAACTGCTACTGAAGCAGTCAAGCAATCTGAGTATTGACGAAGCTGTCGCAGAATACATAGAGGACGTGAAGAGTGAGTTTCACGGGGATGAAGTGGCAAATGTGTACTATGTCCACTTGACTGGACGCGCCGAATACGGTAAAGAGAATGTCATCAACTACCGACTGATAGAGGATGTCTTCACAGGAGGGGCACACCCCAGCATACAGACCACCATCCTGCGGTTCAACACACAAACAGGAGACCTCGTCACTCTGAACGACGTGTTCCCCACCCTCAACCAGCCTCAACTTCAGAAGATTCTCCTGGAAAAGTTGATGAAGGATATGAATGTCCATTCAATAGACGAGTTGCATCAAAGGGGCATCCTGGAGATGGCAGATATGTTTGTCAGCAATAACTTCTCCCTGCTGGAAGACAGCATCGAGTTCCTCTACAACGAGTATGACATTGCGCCATACGCCATTGGGGCTTGCACAATTCGTGTAAGCTATAAGGATGTGAAGGACATCATCAGCACTACATGGGGAAGCCATAAGTGAGCTTCAATGTGTCCATCACAAAGAAGGAACGCACTTGCGAGATATAGGGAAAATCGCCCAGTTTGTCAAGGATAAACTGCTGGTATTTCTGCATGCTGCTCACACATACTTTCAGAAGGTAGTCGCCATCACCTGATATGTTGTAGCACTCGGTCACTTCGTTCCAAGTGGCTACCGTTTCACAGAAACCATTTGCTATCTGTTTATTGATTTGTTTCATGGACACATTGCAGAAGACCATGAAGCCACGTTCCATTTTGTTGGCATCCAACACGGCCACATAACCTTTGATGTAGCCCATACGTTCCAAGCGGCGTTGGCGTTCATAGGTAGGTGTCACCGAGAGGTGTATCTTCTGTGCCAGCTCTTTGGTGGTCAGGCGACTGTTGTCCTGCACGATGCGAAGAATCTGAAGGTCAATGTCATCAAGTTCGTGAATGTAAGTTTCCATATTTTTTCAATTCTGTGTAAAGGCGTTGGATGGGCAAACCCATCACGTTGAAATAAGAGCCCTCAATGCGTGTGACGGCCACATAGCCAATCCATTCCTGAATGCCATAGGCACCAGCCTTGTCAAAGGGCTGATAAGTGTCCACATAATAGGCTATCTCCTCATCCGTCAGTTCTGCAAAATACACTTTCGAGGTCGAGGCGAACTGCACGGTCTTTTCAATGGTGACAATCGACACACCCGTAATCACCTCGTGGGCATGACCGGAAAGCTCCTTGAGCATCGAAACTGCTTCTTCCCTATCCTTCGGCTTTCCAAGCACCTTCCCATTGTCATACACCATAGTGTCTGCAGTGATGATCATCTCATCATCAGCCATCGTACGTTTATAGACTTCTGCCTTCTTGCCTGAGATAAACATAGGAATATCCTCACCTTTCAGCGTTTCGGGATAACTCTCGTCAATATCGCTGAGCGTGCGCACCTCGAACGGGATTCCAAGACCACTCAGCAGTTCTTTGCGTCGAGGGGAATTGCTGGCAAGAATCACCCGATACCCCTCTACCAACCGAAAGCCGTGCTGTTGTGCATCCATTTGTCTTGTGCTTTTAATATCTGTTCAAGAATGTCACGTGCACACCCCTGCCCCCCGTTCTTGTGGGAGATGTAGGTACACATCGCCTTGATTTCAGGTGCTGCATCAGCAGGACAGCATGAAAGTCCACATTGCTGAAGCACTTCATAGTCGGGTATGTCATCGCCTACGTAGGCTATCTCCTCATTATGAAGTCTGTACTTTTCCTTCAGTTTATTGTAGACTTTGATTTTCACGGCAGCACCCAATATCACATCCTTCAGTCCAAGACCCTCATACCTGATGCGTATTGCCTCCGTCCTGCCACCAGTGATGATAGCAAGAATCAGTCCGCATTTCATGGCATGCTGCATGGCATAACCATCCTTAATGTTCACCGTGCGCATAGGGTCGCCGTTGGGATGCTGGGGAATCGTCTCGCAAGAGAGAACGCCATCCACATCGAAAAATACGGCACGTATCTTTTTCAAATCGTAGTTAATCATGATGAATACTTTTACTCATGAGTTCATAAATCTTCTGCATATCGGGCGTGTCGGCAAGGAGTTGCAAGTGCTTGTCCATCACGTTGGTGTCCCAACGCACTGCAGGTCCCGTCTGTGCCTCTTGTGGCGACATGGAATAGAGTTTGCTGGCCGTCTCGTCTATGAGCGGAAGCATCACACTGAACGGAATGTCACCATGTTTTTTCAGCAGTTCTGCCCCCAAACTGTAACAATGGTTGGCGAAGTTGCAACAGAACACCGCTGACAAATGCAGGTACTTTCTGTTCTCGCTGTCAAGTTTGTAAACGGTGTCGGAGATGGTCAAGGCAAGTGTTTTCAAGAGTTCCATATCAGCCTCCTCCTTTGCCTCAACAAAACAAGGTATCACACTGAAGTCTACATCTTTACTCTTAGAAAAAGTCTGCATTGGATAAAACACACCCCGCCGTTCAAAAGGCAGTGTATCCATCGGCATGCTTCCTGCCGTATGCACAAACAACTGTCCCTCACGCCCCTCCTTCAAAGAGGATGCAACAGAAGACAAGACGGAGTCCTTCACCGAGATGATGAACACATCGGCACTTTTCTCCACCCCCTTCAAATCTGTCGTCGATGCACATTTCAGCACATCTGCCAAAGCACGGGCAGACTCCTCCGTTCTGCTCCACACCTGCACAATTTCATGACCAGCATGAAACAGCGCCTTACCCAAGTTGGTGGCAAGATTGCCAGCCCCTATCAAAACTATTCTCATGACCGTTTCTATCTTAAACTCTAAGCCTCTTCAGGAAAAGGTCCCACATGCACATTCTCCCACTTCAAATTGTCCTCATCCTGTGGCTTGCGCTCAATGGCTGGATAACCAATACCGATGACACATTCTGCCACCAGATTTTCCGGATAACGAAGCAAGAAACGGAGCACGTTGTCTGAAGGTTCGCCATTCTCCATGAAACGATTACGGATATGGCACCAGCAGGAACCCAAACCGAGGTCTGCAGCCTGATATTGCATCGTGACAGCAGCAATCGTAGCATCCTCACACCACGCATCCGTCACTTCCCTATCACCCAGCACGACAATTGCCACCTTGGCACCTGCGATGAACTGGCTACCCATAGGTCGGCACAGTGAAATCTTCTCCAACAAGGCCTTGTCATCCACTACCACAAAATGCCAGGCACGTGTTCCCTTACTCGTAGGCGACATCAGTGCGGCACGAAGAATCGTCTGCAAATCTTCGGGTTTAACATCTTCATCCGTAAACTTGCGCACACTACGGCGTCGCTGCACTAAATCTCTGAAATTTTCCATTACTTTTGAATTAAATTTGTGAAATTTGGGGTAAAGTTAGCAAACTTTCGTCATACAAGCTGCATTTATGAGAGTTTTTTCCTATCTTTGCCCCTATATTTAGTGATTAATAAGAATTGAATTGTTGTTTTTACTGTGGAAAAGTGAAGATACTTACATCTTTTCCCACACAACCATAAATTTCAAGAAAATATGTCTAAGAAGAGAAAGAATGGTGGGATATGGGTCGTATTGTTCATCCTTATCGCAGCCATGGTCATCGGTGCATGGTGGGTGTACAGAAGCGGTTTTGACATTGACGAACCCACCTACCTCTACATCGATACCGATGACAATGTTGATTCCGTTGCACAGAAAGTGGAACGACAGACAAAGCCCGAAAGCATGCGGGTGTTCCATCTCTACGCAGGACTGATGAACCTCAAGGACAAAATCCGAACAGGACGATATGAGGTGACCTCCGATCTGTCGATGCTCAACCTCATTCGTGACATCCGCAACCACAACGAGAAGCCCATTATGCTGGTCGTTCCCTCCACCCGTACGATGGATCAGATGGCTGGCAAATTGGCAAATCAGCTGATGGCAGACTCTGCTTCCATCGCCCAATATCTCAACGATGAATCAAATATCAAGGCATTAGGCTATACAAAGGAGTCCTTCCTTGGCATATTCATCCCCAACACCTACGAAGTCTATTGGGACGTAAGCATCCAGAAACTGATGGAACGCATGCAAAAGGAGAATACAACGTTCTGGAATGAGGAGCGCACAGCCAAGTTGAAAGAAGTGAGCGAGTATGCCGGTGAGACGATGACGAAAGAGAAGGTCATCACGCTAGCTTCCATCATTGACAGCGAAACTGCCAACAACGGAGAGAAACCGACCATTGCTGCTCTCTACATGAACCGGCTCCGCAAGCAGATGGCTTTGCAAAGTGACCCCACCGTGATTTTCGCTGTAGGTGATTTCACTATCCGAAGAGTGCTGCACGAGCACCTGAAAGTGAAATCGCCATACAACACCTACCGCAACACCGGTTTGCCTCCCGGTCCCATTCGGGTGCCAAGCATCGCAGGCATTGACGCCGTGCTGAATCATGACAAGAATGGCTATATCTACATGTGTGCCAAAGAAGACTTCTCCGGCACCCACAACTTTGCCGTCACTTATGGTGAGCACTTGCTCAATGCCGCACGCTATGTAAAGGCACTCAATGAGCGAGGCATCAAACGCTAATGTCTTTCATCATCTATTTCCACGACCACGATGAAAAGAATCATCTTACCACTCATCATGTTGCTTGGTGCAACAACTCTTTCTGCGCAACGCAAAGAAACCATCCTGCGTGATGGTTGGAAGTTCTCGCGCGGAGAGGGGCTCGATGCCACCGCCCCATCACAAGTGGGATTCAACGACAGCAAATGGCAGCAAGTCAAAGTGCCTCACGACTGGGCTATCAGCGGACCTTTCAACAAAGACATAGACAAACAGACTGTGGCCATCGAACAGAATGGCGAAAAAGAAGCCACAGAGAAGACAGGACGTTCAGGAGCTCTGCCTTGGATTGGAGAGGGTTGGTATCGCACCACCTTCAAAGTGGACAAGGAAAGCCAACGTGTTGTTCTCAACTTCGACGGAGCGATGGCAGAACCGGATGTATATGTGAACGGAGAGAAAGTGGGCGAATGGAAATACGGCTACACACCTTTCAATATCGATATTACAGGTGTTGTGAATGGCGACGACACACCTAACACCTTGGCTGTTCATCTAAAGAACATGGAGGAAAGCAGTCGCTGGTATCCCGGAGCAGGTCTTTATCGACCTGTCACCCTGATTCAGACAGGCACTTGCCACATTGAGGAATGGGGCATCAATGTGGTGACCCAACGCTGGAATAGTTACGAACAAAAAGCCACCGTGATGTTCGTTGCCAACATCGAAGAAGACTTCGGAACACATAAGGTGCGATTCTCCACCAACGGACATACGGAGGAAACAACACCCACATTGCTTGACCAAGCGGCAGGCTACTCCAGCGCAGGAGTGACAATGACAATGGACGATGTGGAATGTTGGTCGCCCGAGAACCCCAAACTATATGATTTGACCGTCAGTCTCATTGACGACAACGGCGAAGTGGTTGACCAGAAGACCGTGAAGTATGGCATCCGAACTGTAGAAGTGACAGCGAATGGCGGTTTCATGCTGAATGGAGAAACCCGAAAAATCAAAGGCGTCTGTCTGCATCATGACCTCGGCATGATTGGCACAGCAGTCAACAAGGCAGCCCTCATCCGTCAGGTGGAGCTGCTGAAAAGCATGGGATGTGACGCCATACGCACCTCTCACAACACACCCTCACAGATGCAGATGGAAGTCTATGACTCCCTCGGTATGATGGTGATGGCAGAGAGTTTCGACATGTGGCAATGGCCTAAATGCAAGAACGGCTACAGTCGTTTCTATAAGGATTGGTGGCGGCGAGACCTCCAAAATCTGGTGCTTGCCAACCGTCTCCATCCTTCCATCGTGATGTGGTCCATCGGTAATGAGATTTCCGAACAGGGATCCAAGGAGGGTAACCGCATGGCACGTGAGATGCAGAACGTCATTCACTTCCTCGACCCCACCCGTCCTGTCACATCAGGAATGGACCGCATCGACGATGCCATCTCCTCGGGTTTTGCGCAAGTGCTCGACATTCCAGGCATCAACTACCGCACACACCGATACCTCGCCGCATACGACAAACTGCGCCACGGCTTCGTGCTTGGCAGTGAGACGGCATCCACCGTATCCTCACGTGGTGTCTATAAATTTCCCGTTGGACGTTTTGACGGCAAAGCATACGACGATGGGAAGTGCTCCAGCTATGACATGGAAGCCTGCTGGTGGTCAAATGTGCCCGAAGAGGACTGGCTCCTGCAAGAGGACAAGGATTGGGTGATTGGAGAGTTCGTCTGGACAGGATTCGACTATCTTGGCGAACCCACTCCTTACGACAATTATTGGCCCAGCCGTTCATCTTATTTCGGCATCTTCGACCTTGCAGGTCTTCCCAAAGACAGGTATTACCTCTATCGTTCCCATTGGAACCAGGACGCAGAGACCATTCACCTGCTGCCCCATTGGACATTCCCTGGACGTGAAGGTGAAGTGACACCTGTCTATTGCTACACCAACCACCCCACTGCCGAACTGTTTGTCAACGGCAAGTCACAAGGCAAGATTTCCAAACAGACGGAAGTGAAGAAGGGTTCGGGCAAGGATGGTAGAATATCCGATGTCAACGACCCTGCCATTGACCGCTATCGCCTTCGCTGGAACAACGTGAAGTATGAGCCGGGCGAATTGAAAGTGGTGGTCTATGATGAAATTGGCAAAGAAGTCGGCACCCAAACTGTCAAGACTGCAGGTGCAGCCGCTCAGATTCAGTTGACAGGTGACCTTGGTGCCGCTGTCAAGCCCCTCAAGGCTGATGGCGAGGACATGACCTTCATCACCGTCAACATCCTTGACAAAGACGGCACCCTTGTGCCCGATGCAGACAACTCCATCCAAGTGAGCGTCACAGGTGCAGCCCAGTTCAAAGGCATCTGCAATGGCGACGCCACCAGCACGGAAGTCTTCACGAAGCCCACGATGAAGACCTTCCACGGGCAACTCGTCATCGGCATCCAGAGCAACGGGAAACAGGGAGTTGCCACCATCAAGGTGACAGGCAAAAGTTTGAAGCCAGCCACCCTTACAATCAATAGCAAATAGTAAATATAGTACACATAAAGATGAATTACGGTTTTGTTAAAGTAGCATCAGCCATTCCTTCACTGAAGGTTGCCGATTGCTCGTACAACACCCAGCAGATTGAGAGCCTCATCGTGCAGGCTGAAGGCAAGGGTGTTGAAATCATCGCGTTCCCAGAACTTTGCATCAGTGGATACTCCTGTCAAGACCTGTTCGGGCAACAGCTGCTCCTTGAAAAATGCGAAGAAAGCCTCTTCAAACTGCTCGACTTCACTCGCTCACTGCAAATCATCTCCATTGTCGGCATGCCCGTCATGGTGAGCGGTATGTTGACGAATTGCGCCGTTGTCGTGCAGGGTGGCAAAATCTTGGGTGTCGTGCCCAAAACTTTCCTGCCCAACTACAAGGAATTCTACGAGCAGCGTTGGTTCGCACCTTCTACTGCCGTCAAAGACACCCAAGTGCATCTCTGCGCACAATTCGTGCCATTCGGATGCAATCTGCTCTTCCACACCCAGAAGACCTGCTTCGGCATCGAAATCTGCGAAGACCTCTGGGCACCCGTTCCTCCCAGCAGCGAACTGGCATTGAAAGGGGCAGAAATCATCTTCAACCTGAGTGCTTCCAACGAACTCATCGGCAAGAACCAATACCTGCTCTCCCTCATCAGTCAGCAGAGTGCCCGCTGCATCGCCGGCTACGTCTATAGCTCCTGCGGCTTTGGCGAATCCACTCAAGACGTGGTGTTTGCAGGCAATGCCCTCATCTACGAGAACGGTGCCCTGCTTGCTCGCAGCAAGCGTTTCTGTCTTGAGGAGCAGATGGTCATCAGCGAGATAGATACCGAGCGCCTGCTCACCGAGCGTCGCCACAACACCACCTTCGGTGAGAACGTTCGTCTGGCTTCGCAACTGTCAGCTGTCAACATTCAGTGCCAAACAGTCAATCCCTCCTACACATTTGAACTTACACGTTGGATCAATCCACACCCATTCGTGCCGGGCGGTCAGCAACTCAACGAACGCTGCGAAGAGATTTTCTCCATTCAGACCTCAGCACTTGCCAAGCGCATTGTCCACACGGGAGCACGCAGCATAGTCGTCGGCATCAGCGGTGGACTCGACTCCACCCTCGCCCTCCTCGTCTGTGTCAAGACCATGGATCTGCTCAAGCGTCCTCGCAAGGAGGTCATCGGCATCACGATGCCAGGATTCGGCACCACCGACCGCACCTACCACAATGCCATGGCACTGATGAAGTCGCTCAACATCACCATCAAGGAAATCAGCATCAAGGAAGCCTGCATCCGTCACTTCCTCGATATTGGTCACGACCTCAACAACCACGATGTGACTTATGAGAATTGTCAGGCACGTGAGCGCACCCAGATACTGATGGACGTTGCCAACCAATGTAACGGCTTTGTTGTTGGTACTGGCGACCTCAGCGAACTCGCCCTTGGATGGTGTACTTACAATGCCGACCACATGTCCATGTATGGAGTGAATAGCTCCATTCCCAAGACCCTTGTCAAGCACCTTGTCAAGTGGGTGGCACTCACCAGTGTGGACAAGGATTCGAAGGCAACGCTGCTCGACATCATCGAGACACCAATATCCCCCGAACTCATCCCTGCCGACATCGATGGCACCATCCTACAAAAGACAGAAGACCTCGTGGGTCCTTACGAACTTCATGACTTCTTCCTCTACCATTTCCTCCGACTCGGATTCCGTCCAGCCAAGATACTCTACCTCGCAGAACAGGCATTCATCAAGCAGACGTACACGGAAACCACGGAATTAGGTATGGAAGTTGGCAACTACGATGAAGAGATCATCAAAAAATGGCTCCACACCTTCTGCCGCCGCTTCTTCACCCAGCAGTTCAAACGTAGCTGTCTGCCCGACGGTCCAAAAGTCGGTTCGGTCAGTCTCTCCCCACGTGGCGACTGGCGCATGCCAAGCGATGCCAGCAGTGCCGACTGGCTTGCCGACCTCGAATAGACGCTCATCCGTCACCCTACAAAAGACGGGCTCCCGAAGCATCACCGCTTCAGGAGCCCGTCTTTATTTTATATGATTCAAGTTTCGGAAGTTATCGCTGCGTTCGAAGTAATCGAAGTCTAAGGAGTTATCGACGTTTGCTTAGTTCCTTCTTAAACTCTCACTCCGAAGGACTTGGAACTTTTCAAGCCCTTTTTCAGTTTCAGGATGCGACGCACACTCTGATTGATGCGGTCCTCTGTGATGGTTCCTGCCTCCACAGCTGCCATCACAGCATCAAAGGCTTCGATGAAATCTTTCGGGCCAAGCACGATGTCCACACCAGCCTGAATGCTGCGCACGGCAGCGTCGCCACAGGAGTAGTGCTTAGTGATGGCGCCCATCTCCATGCCATCGGTGATGATGATGTTCTGATAGCCCAGTTCGCCACGGAGCTTGTCTTGCAGAACCACAGACGAGAGCGTAGAGGGAATGTCAGATCCCGTCACTTTAGGCACGGCAATATGAGCGGTCATAATTAACTGACAACCCCATTGGATGCCAGCCTTGAAAGTGACCATCTCGCAGTCCTTCATCTCCTCCCAAGACTTGAGCGACTGCACATAGCCTGTGTGCGAGTCGTTCTGCGTGTCTCCATGACCAGGGAAATGCTTGATGCATCCCACGATTCCGGCATCCTTCAGACCCTGCAGATAGTTCGTCACCATCGGGGCAGCCACCTCGGGATCGTCAGAGAACGCGCGGTTACCAATGATGATGTTGTCGGGGTTCGTGTTCACGTCCGCCACTGGCGCAAAGTCAATGTCGAAACCATATTTCCTCAGATAGGTGCCAATCACGTTGCCCGCATGATAAGCGTTTTTGGGGTCACCCGTTTCACCAATATCAGCCATCGGACCAATCACCTCCACGTCGAAGTTCTTGTTCTGAGCAATGCGGGTAATGCGACCGCCTTCCTCATCGATGCACAGCACCGGCTGTCCTTTCAACTTACGAATGTCTGAGATGATCCGTGCCAACTGCTTCTCGTCATCAATGTTCCAAGCATAGAGGATGACACCACCCACAGGATATTTCTCATTCACACTCTTCATCTCTTCCGTCACTTCCTGCAAGGGGTCTACCTGCAAATCATCATAAGAATCCCACTCTATCGAGGGAGCGAGCGTCTCCGGACGAACATAGAACAACTGTCCCACCTTTTCGCGCAGCGTCATTTTTTTGAGTTGTTCTTCCACATCATCAGATGAGCCAGAAGAAGAGTCGTTGTCCGAACAAGAAGTGAAGAAAAGTGCACCGCAGCAGAGGATGGCGGCGAGTATCCATGTCAATTTTGTTTTCATTAGTTGATTTTCCATTACATTTAAAGATTAATCAGTTGCAAATGTACTGAAAATATTTCAAAACGACCATCATTGTCATCGGCAAAGATGCCTTCAGAGGTGTTTTTTGACAAAAACACGTCGAACACGTGGCAATGTCACTTTTTCTTTCTATCTTTGCCTTCCAATTCCATCACACATCGTACATCACACATCGTACATCACACATCGTACATCACACATAACATCTACATAATTCCATGCCAACAGTTGACGACAAAAAAGTGATCTTCTCGATGGTCGGAGTGAGCAAGACCATTCAGCAGAATCAGAAGCAAGTGCTCAAGAACATCTACCTCTCCTTCTTCTACGGAGCCAAAATCGGCATTGTAGGTCTGAACGGTGCTGGTAAGTCCACCCTCATGAAGATTATTGCCGGCATCGACCAGCAGTATCAGGGACAAGTGGTGTGGGCACCCGGCTACTCCGTCGGCTACCTGCCGCAGGAGCCCCCTCTCAACGAGGAAAAGACCGTGAAGGAAAACGTGATGGAAGGCGTGCAGCATGTCTATGACGCACTGGCCGAATACGACCAAATCAACGACAAGTTCGGTCTGCCCGAATACTACGAAGACCCTGACAAGATGGAGAAGCTCATGACGCGTCAGGCTGAACTGCAAGACATCATCGACGCCACCGATGCATGGAACATGGACTCCAAGCTCGAACGCGCCATGGATGCCCTCCGCTGCCCTCCTGGCGACTGGAGCGTGACCAACCTCTCTGGTGGTGAGCGCCGACGTGTCGCCCTCTGCCGACTCCTGCTCCAGAAACCCGATGTGCTCCTGCTCGACGAGCCCACCAACCACCTCGACGCAGAGAGCATCGACTGGCTTGAGCAGCACCTCCAGCAATATGAAGGCACCGTCATCGCCGTCACCCACGACCGCTACTTCCTCGACGACGTGTCTGAATGGATTCTCGAACTCGACCGAGGTGAAGGCATCCCATGGAAAGGCAACTACTCCAGCTGGCTCGAACAGAAGTCCAAACGCATGGCACAGGAAGAGAAGACTGCCTCGAAGCGTCGCAAGGCACTGGAACGCGAGCTCGAATGGGTGCGTATGGCACCTAAGGCACGCCAAGCCAAGGGTAAGGCACGTCTGAACTCCTACGAGAAGATGCTCAACGAAGAGCAGAAGCAGAAAGAAGAGAAACTCGAAATCTTCATCCCCAATGGACCACGACTCGGCAACAAAGTCATCGAAGCCCGTCACGTCGCCAAATCTTTCGGGGAAAAGACACTCTACACCGACCTCAACTTCAACCTGCCCCCCAACGGCATTGTTGGAGTCATTGGTCCCAACGGAGCTGGAAAGACTACCCTCTTCCGTCTCATCATGGGACTTGAAGAACCCGATTCAGGCTCCTTCGAAGTGGGCGAAACCGTCAAGCTCGCTTATGTTGACCAGCAGCACAAATCCATTCATGCCCAGCAATCCGTCTATCGGGTGGTCAGCGGAGGCAACGAAACCATCCGCATGGGCGGCAAGGATGTCAACGTACGTGCCTACCTCAGCAAGTTCAACTTCAGCGGAGCCGATCAGGAGAAACTCTGCGGCGTGCTCTCAGGTGGTGAGCGCAATCGCCTCCAACTGGCATTGGCATTGGAACAGGAAGCCAACGTGCTCCTGCTCGACGAGCCCACCAACGACATCGATGTGAACACCCTCCGTGCCCTCGAAGAAGGTCTGGAAAACTTTGCCGGCTGTGCCGTTGTCATCAGCCACGACCGCTGGTTCCTCGACCGCATCTGCACCCACATCCTTGCCTTCGAAGGCGATGGCAACGTCTTCTTCTTCGAAGGTTCCTACACCGACTACGAAGCCAACAAAGCCAAGCGCCTCGGATTGGAAGAACCCAAGCGAATGCGCTATCGCAAACTGATGGACGAATAAGACAAATTCGCCGAGGCATCTTGCGGATGTCTCGGCGAATTGTTTTACTGAAGGTTCACATGTAATCAACTTCTTAATAGCTGTCTTTTGTCATAACGGTAAGCTTAGAGAAGATTGCCGGAACGTTGGAGAAGTTTTGGCTGGTATGAACCGGAGATTTGGAAATCAGACTATTGACAATCATAGCTGTGTTGTATGCCATGTCCTTCAAGTTCTTGTCGATAGTCATGGTCTGCTTGCCGTCCATAATATAATCCTGCGATTTGGCAGAATTATCCTGACCGGTAATGACCGGCATATCTGTAATACCAGCTTCTTCCAGAGCAGCAATGGCACCCTGAGACGCATTGTCAGCAGCCGCAAGAACCATATCCGGACACTCACCCTCTCCATAGCTGGCGAGACGGTCTTTCATGGCCTTCTTTGCATCTTCAACATTCCAACTGTCACCCTTCACGTCGTTGTATGCCGTCTTACCACTCTTTACGATAAGCTGTTTACCAATATATTTCTCGAGCAGTTCCATCGCTCCGTCATAATAATCCTTGGCGTTGACATCGGTATCCGGACCTTCAAGGATTTCAAGGGTCATGGTAGCCTTTCCTGAAGAATGGAAATGGTTGAGAAGGAACTGCGCCTGCATACGCCCTACTCCCTTCGTGTCGGCAGAAGAGAGATAAGCTATGTGGGGGTTATCCTGTATAAAGCGGTCATGGCATACCACCTTGACATCGGGATTCTGCTCAAGCAGACCAGACTCGTTGATTTTCTTATAGTCAATAGAAGTCACTACAATATATTTCACGCCGTCCCTAATGGCAGTTCTAAGCTGCTCGACCTGTTGGTCCGCGCCCTCTGAAGTCTCGGGAGCAACGTAGAATGTGGCATTGAAACCGTACGCAGTCATGGCCTGCTCAAGGTTTGCCTTGTCTATGCCCCAACGGGCAATACGGGAATCGTCGGGAAGCAACACCGCCACTTTCTTCTGATTATCACTGTTGTTGTCGTCATTGTCGCTGCACGATGTCAGCCCTGAAATCATTGCTCCACACACCATGATGGTGGCAAGCAACTATAAGAATTTGTTTCTCATAATTATTAATAGTTTATTCGTTAATCGGGGCAAAGATACGAATAAGCAAGAATACATCCAAATAAAATCCGTTTTAATTTGTTTTGTCGAACGAAAAAAACTTTGAGCGAAGCGAATACTTATATCGAACTGACGTTGAATTTTGTAAATTTCACTCTAAAGTAGATGAGGGTTGCGCCTGGCGTAATTTCCTATGCTAAACTCACGTTGTCATATAATAAAGGAGGGAAAGATTTATTGACCTCTCCCTCCTTTATATGAATGTATGTGTACCAATGGTGTCACCACTTGATCCATTGACGATAATCATAGCGTGTCGGATAGTCCTCGGGTGCTATGCGTACAGTGGTGTTGGCTTCTTTACCCAAAAGGAACTTATCGATGAAGGCTTCCACTTCGGGGTACTGCACTTCAGGAAGTTGGCAATGTCCATGACCTGCAACAATGGAATAGCCAATACGGTCGGCAATACCAAAGCGCTCCCACACCTTGATGGCTGCGTTGGCTGACACATACATGGATGGGTCAGCAAGCCACTCATAATCAGGATTGCCCAGCAACAACACGGCACGTGGACAACACATGGCCACGAGTTCGTGACGGTCATGAGGGAGTCTGTTCACTTTCTCTTCACCGAAGTTCTCTTTCAAACTCTCCTTGAACCAGTTGTAATCTGTCTTGTCAAGGTTCTCTACATTACCCAATGTGCGTGAAACACGCCATGATGCTGCGCCACCGCCTCCAGGTTCCTGTGCGATGGTGAGGGCGACACGCTCATCGAAAGCACCACAGAAGAGTGCCATCTTGCCGGCATAAGAGCAACCTGTCACACCGATGTGCTTCATGTCAATCTTGGTCACTTCGGGACCTAATTTCTGCAATCCGTCGAGCAAGCGGCTGAAGCCCCATGCCCATTCGCTGTATGCACCATTCTCCTTCAATTCGGGATAAAGCTTGTCGAAGGCATAGTTGCCTCGTCCACCTCCTGCACCACGCCCCATCTGGGAGTAGCTGTTGACCTGACGCTCGTAGAAGACCATCATGGCGATGTTTCGGTCTGTAAACAACTTGCGTGGCAAGGCATTGTTACTTGCACCAATGATGAGCGGATAAGGGGCTGTACCTTCTTTGGGATAGAAGATGGGGGTAGAGAGTGTCAGCACCTGTCCATTGACATGAACATCAACGATGAGGGTGTCGCCCGACATGCGTGCATCGATGTCATCCATCGACACAGCGGGTTTCTTACCTATCTCATAGTGCTGAATCTGGTTGGCGATTTCCGAGCGACGCTGCTGCCACTGTGCCAAGTTCTTTGCTTCCTTTTTGCTATCAGCAAAGACAAAAGGATTGGGAAGTGTAGCCACATCAGGCATCTGGTCGGCTGTGCCATATTTGGGTTCGGCAAACTTTGCCCCTGTGTTTTCTACTGAAAAGACAAGTGGCATTTGATTCTTCTGTGCCAACATAGGCTGTGAGCACACAAGACCCAGCAGGGAGAAGCACCCTCCCATAAGAGGGCTGATGAAAGATTTCTTCATAAAGTAATAGGTTAGAAATAATTTGTTTTTGGTTTTTATATTACGTTGATTGTCTGTTTATTGTTCGGTGTTTATTCAACTAATCCTTATAAAAGTCAATATTCTCTTTTGTCAGCAACTCGATGGCCATGTAGTGGTCGCGTTTGATGTTCATCTTGAGCACACAGGAGTTGAACATGGAACGGAAGCAGTCAAGTCCCTGTGACTGAGGGTGCTGTGCTATCAGGAAGTCTGCTGACCCGTTCTTGATGCACTGCACATTAGCATCGATGGCATCATAGCCAAGCATCGTGACATGGGGATGCTGGGGCATCTCTGTTCGCAAGAAATCAGCGATGATGTGGATGGAAGAGTTGAAGCACAGGGCATGGCGTATTTCAGGATTCTTGGTGAAGAAATCGCGCATGATTTCCCGCATGCCCTCTTTATCGTACACATAGAGGTTCACATCCACAATTTCAATCTTGGGGTTATGCTCTGCCATGTACTGACGGAAACCCACCTCGCGGTTCATTTGCTGGCGACTCGCCACACGCCCTTCGCCCAGCACCTTGAAGAGTGCCATCTTCGTGGTTTTTGAATCGGCTGCCAACGACATGATGCGTCCAGAAAACGCACCACTCTGCAACGAGTCCTGTCCGTAGAAGATGCGGTGGTTGAACTCTGGCCAGTTGGAGTCGAGCAAGGCATAGGGAATGGCACGCTCATCCAGCTGAGCCGTGAATTTCGCCATGATGTTATAGTTGAAGATGGGACCAATGATGACGGTGTCAGGATTGGAGTCCAAGAGGCTTTGGCACTCGACTTTGAACGATTCCGTGTTGAACGGGTCATAACGGAATACCTTAAAGGAAATCTTGAAATCGTTGAAACGTCTCACACCATCGGTCAGACCATTCTCCACACGTGCCCAATAGCTATCCACCTCATGCATGGGCAGAATGGCTGCAAATTGATGCACGCTGTGAGAGGCAAGTGCTGATGCGTAATGATTGGGGGTGTAATTGATTTCATCCATCACTTTCTGCACACGCTCCATGCTGATAGGCGACACATTGCCTCGGCCATGGATGATGCGGTCAACAGTGCCTACTGACACCCCTGCCCTTTCCGCGATGTCCTTAATACGAATCTTGGACGTTATCTCCATATTTTATTTTATCTTCACTATCTATTTTTAGTCCCGAATCTTATGCCGGCATTCGGAATCCGACTCAGGAAAAACTGTGCAAAGTTAACGCTTTTTAATCATATAAAAATCTAAAAAGGGTAAAATTTCGCTGTCTATGTTTTTTTTGTAGGACAAAACAACTTTTTTCTCGCAAAAAAACCTTACATTTGCATGCTAATTTAGCGTGTGGTTGGCTTATCACACACATTTTCTGAGAACAAACAGAACTACATAACAAGAAACATTTGAACTATCACATGGCAAAAATCGTAACTATGGGCGAAATTATGCTTCGCCTTTCACCAGAAGGAAACTATCGTTTCGTTCAAGCAGACAAGTTCAACATCATACCAGGTGGCGGAGAAGCTAACGTGGGCATCAGTTTGGCAAACTTCGGACATGAGAGCGTGTTTGTAAGCAAATTGCCCAAGCATGAAATTGGACAGATTGCTGTCAACGCCCTTCGCAAGTATGGCGTCAACACTGACTTCATTGCCCGTGGCGGCAACCGCATCGGACTCTACTATGCCGAGACAGGTGCCAGCATGCGCCCCTCAAAGGTCATCTACGACCGCGCCAATTCTGCCATTGCAGAGGCAAAACCCGAAGATTTCGATTTCGACAAGATATTTGAAGGTGCCGACTGGTTGCACTGGTCAGGCATCACACCAGCCATCAGCGATGCTTCCGCAGAGTGTCTGCGCCAGGCATGTATCTCAGCTAAGAAGCATGGCGTGACCGTATCGTGCGACCTCAACTTCCGCAAGAAATTGTGGACAAGCGAGAAAGCCATCTCCATCATGCGCCCTCTGATGCAGTATGTTGACGTGTGCATCGGCAATGAGGAAGACGCAGAACTGTGTCTTGGTTTCAAGCCTGATGCTGATGTGGAGGCAGGTGTGACTGACGCTGCTGGTTATGAAGGCATTTTCAAGGCAATGGCCAAAGAGTTCGGTTTCAAATATGTAGTGTCAACACTCCGTGAGAGTTTCTCAGCCACTCACAATGGTTGGAAGGCACTCATCTATGACGGAAAGGAATTCTATCAGAGCAAGCGCTACGACATCAACCCCATCATCGACCGTGTGGGTGGTGGCGACTCTTTCTCTGGAGGTCTCATCCACGGCTTGCTGACCAAGCCCACACAGGGTGAAGCATTGGAGTTTGCTGTGGCTGCTTCAGCTTTGAAGCACACCATTCCTGGAGACTTCAACCATGTGTCCATCGAAGAGGTGGAAGCGCTGGCAGGTGGCAATGCTAATGGTCGCGTTCAGCGTTAAAAACACAGAGTTTCGGATTAGAGTTTAGTTAAGTATTCATTTATGGCAAAATTTGACAAGTTGGCTGTTATGGCCAAGATTGGTAGCACAGGCATGGTCCCCGTGTTTTACCACAAGGATGCAGAGGTGGCAAAGAAAGTCATCAAGGCTTGCTACGAAGGTGGTGTTCGTGCCTTCGAGTTCACAAACCGTGGCGACTTTGCCCATGAGGTATTTGCAGAGTGCGTGAAATTCGCAGCCACCGAATGCCCTGAGTTGGCATTGGGCGTTGGCTCTGTGGTGGATGCCCCCACTGCTGCTTTGTACATTCAGTTGGGTGCTTGCTTCGTGGTAGGTCCTCTTTTCAATCCTGAGATTGCTCCTGTATGCAATCGCCGTCTCATCCCTTACTGCCCAGGTTGCGGTTCTGTAAGTGAGGTGGGCAAAGCACAGGAACTGGGTTGCGACCTCACAAAACTCTTCCCCGGTGATGTCTATGGCCCCGCTATGGTGAAGAACCTCAAAGCGCCAATGCCTTGGTCAAAAATCATGGTCACTGGCGGTGTGGCTCCTACAGAGGAAAACCTCACAGCATGGTTCAAGGCAGGCGTGTTCTGCGTAGGCATGGGTTCCAAGCTCTTCCCTTCTGACAAAGTGAAGGCAGGCGACTGGCAATACGTGACTGACAAGTGCAAGGAAGCACTTTGCTACATTGAGGCAGCTCGCGAATCGCTCAACAAATAATTGACAATTTGATAATTATAACTATTAAAACATAACTTATTATGGCAATTTCAAATCTTCAGAAAGCTCGTGCTGCTTATCAGCCCAAGCTTCCAAAAGCACTTCAGGGTCCTGTAAAGGCTGTTGAAGGTGCTGCCACTCAGTCTGTTGGTAATCAGGCTGAAATCAAGGAACTCTTCCCCAACACTTACGGCATGCCTGTCATCACATTCCAGCCAGGTGAGCCCGTTGCATTGGAACCATTCAACGTGGGTATCATACTCTCAGGTGGTCAGGCTCCTGGTGGTCACAACGTGATCTCTGGTCTGTTCGACGGTGTGAAGTCACTCAACCCTGCTAACAAGCTCTATGGTTTCATCCTTGGTCCTGGCGGTCTCGTTGACCACAAGTACATGGAAATCACTCCTGAGTTGATGGATCAGTACCGTAACACTGGTGGTTTCGACATCATCGGTTCTGGCCGCACCAAACTGGAGGAAGAGGATCAGTTTGAGAAGGGTATCCAGATTCTTCGCGAACTGAAGATTAAGGCACTTGTCATCATCGGTGGTGACGACTCTAACACCAACGCTTGTGTATTGGCAGAGTACTATGCTGCCAAGAAGTATGGCGTTCAGGTGATTGGCTGTCCTAAGACTATCGACGGTGACCTGAAGAACGAGCAGATTGAGACTTCTTTCGGTTTCGACACTGCATGTAAGACTTACTCAGAGCTCATCGGTAACATCCAGCGCGACTGTAACTCAGCACGTAAATACTGGCACTTCATCAAGGTGATGGGTCGTTCAGCTTCTCACATCGCCCTTGAGTGCGCACTTCAGTGCCAGCCTAACATCTGCCTCGTATCAGAGGAAGTAGAGGCTAAGGCCATGTCACTCGATGACGTTGTTACATACATCGCCACCGCTGTAGCTAAGCGTGCAGAAGATGGCAACAACTTCGGTACAGTGGTGATTCCTGAAGGTATCATCGAGTTCATTCCAGCCATCAAGAAGCTCATCGCTGAGCTCAACGACGTGCTTGCATTGCCAGAAGCTCAGAGCATCAACAGCGGCAACGAACAGATTGAGTTCGTGAAGCGTCATCTCTCTAAGGAGAACCTCAACGTGTTCAAGTCACTTCCTTCTGATGTGGCTGCTCAGCTCGCTCTCGACCGCGACCCACACGGAAACGTGCAGGTATCTCTCATCGAGACAGAGAAGCTGCTCTCTCGCATGGTGGCAGACAAGCTCGCCATCTGGAAGCACCAGGGCAAGTATGTTGGCAAGTTCGGCACACAGCACCACTTCTTCGGTTACGAAGGTCGTTGCGCTGCTCCTTCTAACTACGATGCTGACTACTGCTACTCACTTGGCTACAACGCATCTCGCCTCATTGCCAATGGCAAGACTGGTTACATGTCTGTCATCAAGAACACCACAGCTCCTGCTGCTGAGTGGATTGCCGGTGGTGTGCCAATCACCATGATGATGAACCTCGAGAAGCGCAATGGTAAGATGAAGCCTGTCATCCGCAAGGCACTTGTTGAGTTGGATGGCGCTCCATTCAAGTACTTCGCTGCACATCGTGACGAGTGGGCAAGAGAAACTGCATACGTATATCCTGGTCCTATCCAGTACTGGGGTCCAACAGAAGTGTGCGACCAGCCTACCATCACACTGAAGTTAGAACAGGCTAAGTAATGCCCACTAAGCGAAAGACAACAAAACGTAAGAAAAAAGGCACACGACGAAACCCACTTCGCCGTGTGCCTTCTTATGTCCTATGGACAGCGCTTGCCATTATCATCGTTGCCTACATCGCTTTCTTCTATAAGACCTTCGTGGGTCCCTACTCTTTTCGATGGAAAGCCCTTTACGGACACGTCACCTACCCTGACGGGAAAGTGCGTGGTTTGGACATCTCCCACTATCAGGGAGACATCGATTGGAACAAGCTGCGCAATGCACAGATACAAGGCGCACCCGTCTCCTTTGTCTTCGTCAAGGCTACCGAAGGCACCAACATCTGGGATGAGAACTTCAACCAGAACTTTCACAATGCCAAGAAGAACGACATTGTGCGCGGAGCGTACCACTACTTCAGCCCCTCCTCCTCAGGCAAGGCACAAGCCAAGCACTTCTGCAAGATGGTGCAGCTCGACGAGCACGACCTGCCACCTGTGCTTGACGTGGAGGAACTCGGCAACTGCACCCCCTCTCAACTCAGGCATGAGGTGCTGCAATGGATGGATTATGTAGAAAAGCACTATAGCGTCACCCCCATCCTCTACACAGGCTACAAATTCCGCACCTCCTATCTCAACACCCCCGACTTCGACCACTATCCCTATTGGATAGCCCACTACTACGTTGACACCCTCGAGTATAAAGGTGAATGGGCTTTTTGGCAACACACCGATGCAGGCAGAGTCGATGGCATCAAAGGAGATGTGGACATCAACGTGTTCAAGGGTGACTACCAAGACCTCATGGACCTCACCATCCGGGAACAAGACTGACCATCCGCTCATCTCCCCACCTTTTTTACCTCACCCTTTTCCTATGCTTTACCTCTACGCAGACATTACCATCACCCCTTACTCCGAAGTCACCTGCGATGTACTCACCGCCCTGCTCGGAGAGGTCGGTTATGATTCCTTCGAAGTGACCGACACGGGTATCAAGGCATACATCCCCAAAGACCAATTCGATGAAGAGATTCTCAAAAGCACTCTTGCAGACATCTTCATCCCCGATGTAACGCTCACCTACATGCTCCACACTTTGGAGAACAAAGACTGGAACGCTGAATGGGAGCAGAACAGTTTTGACCCTATCCTCGAACGTGAATTTGGCATACGGCTCAATCCGCGCATGGCATTTGGCTCCGGTTCTCACGAAACCACCTACCAAATCACCTCCTTCCTCCTCAACGAAGATTTCACCTCCCAACGTGTGCTCGACATGGGCACAGGGACAGGTGTGCTTGGCATTGCCATGGCGATGCGGGGCGCTCAAGAAGTCGTAGCCATCGACATAGACCCCTTCAGTGTGGAGAACGCACGAGAGAACTTTGCCCTCAACCAAATCAGCAACGCATGTGTCCTGCAAGGCGATGCCACCGCCATTCAGGGTGAGTTCCACACCATCGTTGCCAACATCCACAAGAACATCCTCACCAACGACATGTCCACCTATGGGCAGCATCTCGCACCGCAGGGAAGACTCATCATTTCCGGTTTCTTCACCGAAGATGTGCCGGAGATGGAACTGACAGCCCGTCAGAATCACCTTTCTCTCGAACAGACCTTCGAACGAAACAATTGGGCGGTCATGGTGCTTCGCAACAACCAGACCGACTGAAGCCATTCGCAAGATGCACTTCAACAAGGAAGGCTGGCACGTGTCGGAATATTAGTCCATTTTGATAGTTTCCGACCCTATCTTGACACATAATTCAAAAAAATGTGCTACCTTTGCAAAAAGAAATAACATAACACATATATAAATATGTATAGAACACATACAAATGGGGAGTTGAGACTCTCCGACACTGGCAAGCAAGTGACACTTGCCGGATGGGTACAGCGCACAAGAAAGATGGGTGCGCTGACTTTTGTTGATTTGCGTGACCGCTACGGCATCACACAGTTGGTGTTTAATGAGGAGACGAACGCTCCGTTGTGTGAACGTGCCAACAAGTTGGGACGTGAATTTGTGATTCAGGTGCAAGGAACGGTTGCTGAACGATACAGCAAGAACAAGAACATCCCGACGGGCGACATTGAAATTGAGGTGAGTGAACTGACGGTGCTGAATGAGTCTGTCACCCCTCCTTTCACAATTGAGGACAACTCTGATGGTGGCGATGACCTTCGCATGAAATACCGCTATCTCGACTTGCGTCGCAATGCTGTGCGCAAGAATCTGGAACTGCGTCACAAGTTCTGCATCGCTGTGCGCAACTATCTCAGCAACCTCGGTTTCCTCGAAGTAGAAACTCCTATGCTGATTGGTTCCACTCCAGAAGGAGCACGTGACTTCATCGTTCCTTCACGCATGAACCCCGGACAGTTCTATGCCCTGCCCCAGTCGCCTCAGACCTTGAAGCAACTTCTCATGGTGGCAGGTTTCGACCGCTATTTCCAGATTGTGAAATGTTTCCGTGACGAAGACCTTCGTGCCGACCGTCAGCCAGAATTCACACAGATTGACTGCGAAATGTCCTTCGTCACTCAAGAAGACATCATTCAGACCTTCGAAGGCATGGCAAAGCACTTGTTCAAGGAGTTGCGTGGTGTGGAAATTGAAGGTGATTTCCTCCGCTTGCCTTGGATAGAATGTATGAAGCGCTTCGGTTCCGACAAGCCCGACATGCGTTTCGGCATGGAGTTTGTAGAGCTGGATGACGTGCTGAAGAAGGGCACCTTTGCCGTGTTTGATGATGCAGCCTACATTGGTGGTATCTGCGCCCCCGGCTGTGCATCATATACAAGAAAGGACATTGACAAGCTGACTGAATGGGTGAAGCGTCCACAGATTGGAGCGAAAGGCATGGTGTATGCCCGTGTGCAGGAAGACGGCAGCGTGAAGTCTTCTGTCGACAAGTTCTATACACAGGAAGATTTGCAGGCATTGAAGGAGAAGATGGGTGCCAATCCTGGTGACCTCATCCTCATCCTCTCAGGTGCCGATGCCATGAAGACACGCAAGCAGCTGTGTGAGCTGCGTCTTGAGATGGGCGAACGCCTTGGTTTGAGAGACAAGAACAAGTTTGCCCTCCTGTGGGTGACTGAATTCCCGATGTTCGAGTGGAGCGATGAAGAGCAGCGTCTGATGGCGATGCACCATCCGTTCACACACCCGATGGACGAAGACATTCACCTGCTCGACACCGACCCTGCCGCTGTGCGTGCCGATGCCTACGACATGGTGTGCAACGGCATCGAAGTGGGTGGCGGTTCCATCCGTATCCACGACCCGAAACTGCAAGCAAAGATGTTCGAGATATTGGGCTTCACTCCCGAGAAGGCAGAGGAGCAGTTTGGCTTCCTCATGAATGCCTTCAAGTACGGTGCACCTCCTCATGGTGGTCTTGCATACGGACTGGATCGTTGGGTGAGCATCTTCGCAGGGCTTGATTCCATCCGCGACTGCATCGCCTTCCCGAAGAACAACAGCGGACGTGATGTGATGCTCGATGCACCATCGTTCGTTGACCAGAAACAACTGGATGAGGATTTCATTGCACTCAATCTGCCTGTTGAGAAGTGAGAGATGAACAGTGAGAGGTAAGAGTTGAGAGGAAAGGAATCCGATGAATTTGACTTTTTTCAGTTTTGGAAGTGGCAGTTGTGGCAACTGCTACTATCTTGCGACAGATACTGATGCCATTCTCATTGACTGTGGCATCGGCATTCGTCGTATCAAAAAGAACATGCTGGAATATGGTTTGAAGATTGGCAAGGTGAAGGGCATGATTATCACCCACGACCATGCCGATCACATCAAGTCTGCCGGAAAGCTCAGCAGGGAATATGCCATTCCCGTCTATACCACCCCTATCATCCACGACGGGATGGACAGGAACTGGCAAAACTCCGTGAAGATACCCGTGGAGAATCGCCACCACATCGACAAGGAAGAGCCCTTCGAGATTGGCAGTTTCCGCATCACTGCATTCTCCCTACCCCACGACGCTTCAGAAAATGTGGGCTATTACATTGAAGTGGGCGACTACCGCTTCACCGTCATGACCGATGTGGGCGACGTGACAGAGAATGTGCGCAACTACATCCAGAAAAGCACCCACCTCATCCTCGAAGCCAACTACGACGAGGAGATGCTGCAGCAGGGGCGCTATCCCGAGATTCTGAAGGAGCGCATTGTCAGCGGACATGGACACCTGTCCAACAAGAAGTCAGCCATTGCCCTTGCCGAGAACTTCCACGAACACCTCAAACACGTATGGCTCTGCCATTTGAGCGAAGAGAACAATCACCCCGAACTGGCAAGAAAGACCGTGGAAACCACCCTGCGCAGCTATGGCATCATAGCCGGAGTGGATTTCTCCCTTGAAGTGTTGCGGCGCAAGATTCCAACGGGTCCTTTCCAACTCGGAGAAATGGCAAACTGCCAATTCAGCCTTCCTTTTGAGGGCTAAATTTCATAATTAAACAAAAAAACGACCTTTTTCCCAATAAAAATTCGTACCTTTGCATAACTTTCCGTATATAACGGAAAGAAGAATTTAACATGGAAGCAAAGAAAGTACTATTCATCACAACAGAAATCGAGCCTTTTGTGTCGGAGAACGCATGTTCGGTGAAAGGGCATATCCTGCCCCAATCCATTCAGGAGCTCGGCTACGAGATCAGAACATTCTCCCCTAAGTGGGGCGGAATCAATGAGCGTCGCAACCAGTTGCATGAAGTCATTCGTCTGTCTGGCATGAACCTCATCATTGACGACACAGACCACCCACTCATCATCAAGGTTGCCACACTGACGTCGGCGAAGATGCAAGTCTATTTCATCGACAACGACGACTACTTCATGAAGCGTGGTATTCTCACAGACAAGGAGGGTAAGGAATATGCCGACAATGGAGAGCGCGCCATTTTCTATGCACGGGGTGTGCTGGAAACCGTCAAAAAGCTCGGTTGGCGTCCTGACATCATCCACTGCTACGGATGGGCAGCCGCACTGGCACCTTTCTACATCAAGCAGGCATACAACGATGAGCCTTCTTTCCGCGATGCCAAGGTGGTGATGGAAGTATCTCCCAAGGAATTCCAGAGAGACCTTGGTGCCGACAACGCCAAGTTCGTGGAATACAAAGACGCACACTATGCCGACATCGCCGACATCTGTGGTGAAGCCTACGGACACACCGAACTGGAAAAGATTGGTGTCAAGTTTGCCGACGGCGTCATCATCGAGAACAAAGACGTTGACCCCTCCATCATCGACTACGCCAAGTCGCTCGGTCTTCCCGTGCTTGACCCCGTCGAAGGTGACTCCTTCCGTGAGGCATACAGTGCTTTCTATCAGCAAATTGCAGAAGCGTCAAACAACTGATTTCAACAGAATTTCATGTTCAAACACACACATATCCTTGCTTGGGTCACAGCACTGCTCCTTTTGGCAGCATGTGATGAAGACACCGCCACGCTCGGTGTGGACATGATGCCCAAGACAGACCTCGTCACCAAGAACTATCAGGTCTATGACGTCACCACTGAATCCTATCCCGTAGGTGATGCCGTGCTGGCACGCACCAACATGTCATATCTGGGACGATTCACCGATTCAGAGACCAACACGACTGTCAAGAGCGATTTCCTTGCACAGTTCCACATCGACGAGGGCTTCACCGTTCAGCAATCAGTGCAGAATGACTCCTGCACCCGCTTCGACCTCCGACTCTTCATCGATGACTATGTAGGCGACTCCCTTCAGAACTTCCGGCTCAGCGTCTATGAGCTGAACCAGCCGCTCGACCCCAATGCCGACTACTACACCAACATCGACCCTGAGAAATACTACGACAAGGCAGCCCAGCCCATTGCCACCAAGTGGTTCACCATCAGTGACCGCACCATCAAGGACAAAGAGCGTTGGGCAAACACCTACAAAAACAACATCCTTGTCAGCCTCCCCACAACACTCGGCACACGCATTATCCGTGACTTCAAGGCTCATCCCGAGCACTTCAGCAACACATCCGCATGGCAGAAGAGTGGCAACCCCTGCAGCAAGGGACTCTACTTCAAGCTCGAATACGGCGACGGAGCCATGGCATACATCAATCTCGTGCAGCTCAACATCTTCTACCGCTACCACGACGATTACATCCATCGCGACACCATCGGCTTGGCATCCTTTGCCTCCACCGATGCAGTCGTGCAGGCAACCCATTTCGAGAACTCCAACCTCGACAAGCTCCTTGCCGACAAGAACTCCACCTATCTGAAGAGCCCTGCAGGCATCTTCACGCTTGCCACCATTCCAGCTGATCAAATCAACGTGCAAGACACCATCAACTCAGCCAAGCTCACTTTCACGCGCTACAACGACGTGGTGGACAGCCCCTTCAAGCTCAACATCCCCAGCACCGTCCTTCTGGTGCGTCTTGACGACTACCTCAACGGATTCTTTGAGAACTATCAGGTGAACGATGGAAAGGAGTCCTATCTTGCCCCCTTCAACAAGAGTTCCAACACCTACCAGTTCAGCAACATAGCCCGTCTACTCACACGCATGGCGAAAGAGAAGAAAGAAGGCAAAGCCTCTGCCAACTGGAACAAGGTGCTCCTCATTCCTGTCCAACCCACCAAAGACTCCTCAGGCAACATCGTCAAGCTCAACCACGACTTCAGCATGAGCAGCGCCCGACTGGTTGGAGGACAAAAAGACAAGATAAAACTGGAAGTGATTTACACAAACTTCAAATCACAAAAAAGAGAATGAGGACATCCCATTCTCTTTTTTTCATCTCCCAAGCTTTTTCAACTGTCAACTGTCAATTGTCAACTGTCAACTCTCAACTTTCCTCAACTTTTCCACCAGCGGCAGCACCACCTTCTTGATGACCTTTTCCGTCAGTTGGTGTTCACCGTCGAAACGGATGACGTGGTCAGCCAGGTAGTTCTTCTTGAAGAGCGCCTCAGCATTAGTCACCGTGGTGTCGTGCAGTCCCACCAGACACCAGCACAGCTGTTTCTCCTCCTCCGTAATGTCCTTGAATTGCTGACGCTCCATCTGGTTGAAATGCTGTATGATGTCGCGTGTGATGCGGAATGTCTTCGCACCATCATACCTCCCGTTGAAGAAATGATACTCACCCGTCTTCAGCACCTTCGAATTGGTGGACATCGTGAAAGCAGGGTTCACCAAAATACGTTGGATGCCCCTCATCTGCTGGGCATACATACCACCCATGCTCGTACCCACAATCATGTCGGGCTGCTCCTTCTCACACAGTTCCTTCAGATAAGGCAGCGCCTCCGCTGGATCAACAGGAATGTCAGGAGCCACCACCTCATCATTCGGCAGTTCCCTTCGTAAAGTCTCCACGGTTCCACTTGCATGCGAGGAACCAAATCCATGAAAATAAATCAGTTTCATAACAAAATAAATATTTTGAGTGAAAAGTTTAATTTAATTCATAATGCATAATGTTGAACATTACACCCCGCATGGCACTCCCTCCCCTTTGGGGGAGTCGGAGGGGGCTTTAATTCCTTTTCAAGTAAATCTCGTGGTCAATGTTCTTCGGATACTCCTCCTTGTAGTGCGTCACCATCAGCAGGGTCTTGTGCTTCCGTTGACAGAACACCTCGATGATGTCCTTCACCAACCGTCGGTTCTTCAAGTCAAGCCCATGCAGCGGTTCATCAAGAATCAGCAGCGCAGGGTCTTTCACAAACGCCCTTGCCAACAGCACCAGACGTTGTTCACCGCTGCTCAAATGCAGGAACGTCGTGTCAGCATACCGCTTGATGCCAAAGATGTCCATCCAGAACTCGCACATCGCCCTCTGTTCCGGCTTCGGCTTCTTATACAAGCCCGATACATCGCTCAATCCGCTCGCCACAATGTCGATGGCAGGTACATCCTTCATATAGGCACGGTGCATCTCAGGAGAAATGTAACCGATATGCCGCTTGATGTCCCAAATGCTCTCACCCTTGCCACGCTGATGACCAAACAGCACGATGTCATTCGCATAACTCTGCGGATTATCCGCACACACAATGCTCAGCAACGTCGATTTGCCAGCCCCGTTCTCACCATTCAGCGCCCAATGCTCACCCTCCTTCACCGTCAGGTTCAGGTCTTTCAAGATAGTGCGTTCCCCATAACGGATGTTCACATGACGAAACTCGATGACAGTTGAATTAGGAATGAGGAATGAGGAATGAGGAATTGATACCTGGTCAACAGCAGAACATTCAATTCCTAATTGACTCCGTCGAGCTAAAGGTTCCTCACTCCTCACTCCTAACTCCTCACTCCTAACTCCTAACTCGAGTATCGCCTTCTCCTTCTCCTCGCTCAGCATTCGTGCCGGCACAGGCTCCCTGCTCTCCAGATAAGCCTGCAGCGTCATCTTCTGTCCCACCTTCAAATCCTTCACTGGCACCACATGCGTGATGAAGTCAGGAATGTCATCCGTTTTCGACAGCACCAGCACCACCGACACATTTGTCTCCTTCGTCAGCAAAGTCAGAAACTCCGCCAGTTGGGCACGAGCCGTCACATCCAATCCTATGAAAGGATTATCCATGATGAGCACCCTCGGATTTGTCATCAGTGTCTTCGTCAACTGAAACTTCCTCAGTTCACCACTGCTCAGCAAGATGATATGCTTATCCAGCAACTGCTCCAGATGGAATATCTCATACAGATGCTTTCTCACCTTCTCCAACTCCTTATGCATCAGCACTCTATCCTCCTCTTCCTGACGCAATCGTTCAGCCTCCTGTTCAAGCGTCTCGTCACGCACCAGAAACTTGTCAAACACTGTCTTTCTCGTCAGTCCCTCCTCCGCTATGCGGAACGACTCTGCCAGCAAATCCTTCACCAGTGGAGTCTCCTCAATGTCATTTTGGTTCCAACGCTGCTGGTAGTAGTACACCCCCTCATTCGTGCCATACGAATCCCTAAACGACAGATACTTGATGTTGTCGCTCACCATCTTCGCCTTGCTCGGAGTGAAATCATACTTCACCCCCTGCATCGGCATCAGCGCACACTTTCCCATCAGCACATCCACCAATCTCGTCTTGCCGCTGCCGTTGTCACCCACAATGGCCAGCTGTTCACCAGCCAGCAACTCAAAGTCGATAGGAGCCCCCATCCTCATCTGCGGATGACGCACCACTCCACCCTTTATCTCGATAATCTTCTGCATACAACTTAGAATTTGACCACAAAGGTAGTGAAAAAATTGCAGATGTCATTAGAACCCAAGCAATGAAAACAAAAATTTAACAATTTAACAATTTAACAGCACAATGAATGAAATGCGCTGCGCTGGAATGAAAAAATGAGAAAATGAAAGAGTGAAAATGGCAACCTCTTTAGGGCAATATTTCTGCAAGGTACTATATATCAGCAAAATAAAACAAGCAATGTTAAATTGTTAAATTGTTAAATTGTTAAATCTGCAAATAGTGGTTTGGGGGATAGTTTATAGGGGGGATATAGGAGGGTTTTTAAATTTAAATATATTATTATATTAATATTATCATTAGTGTCCCGTTAAAATTGGGACGAGTTAAATATTAATCAAACAACCCCGGGATAAGGGGACCCAATTGCTCTTTGACATCATTGGAATAAGTCTTATCGAACAGTTCTCTTAGCGGTGTTTTGTCCGTTAGTGAAATACTGAGGATTTGCAGGACCTCATAGGTCGAGCGTTTCAACTGCATGTCATGCTGGACAATCGCCACGAGGCAGTAGGCAGTGATGGCTGCACTGGGCAGAGCGGTATCGTCGTAGAGTCGAATGCATACACCTTGCCTCCGAGCTTGAAGATGTCTGTTGCCCGTTTCTCCCTGGCCTGCGTCATCATGTAGAAGGCAAACTCCTCAAAGATACGGAAGTCGCGGTTCTGATTGGCCGTAGCCAACGTCGTCTTGGCGATGGGCTTTCGCCCCAAACCGAGGTGGAAACACTTGGACTGATGGGCTTCAAGAGCCACTATCACATCGCGCAGACTCTCACGGTTACTGAGTTGACCGAACATCAAAGCAAGAAGTTGGTTCCAGCAGGTGAGATGCTTGACATAACGATTCCCGTCATACTTGTCAACAAGGTGGCGGAACTTGTCATAGTCTAAATACTCCAGCAATTGGGCGAATACGTATTTGTCTTTGTTCATCTTGCAGCCTTTCAATTTGACTGCAAAAGTACAAATTCAAATCCGTGCACCCTTAAAACTACTCGTAAAAGACTTTA
>JAILDV010000053.1 GCA_024688885.1 Bacteroidaceae bacterium
CACCCCAGACTATACGCTGGGTGTGCTTACCGAGCAGACAACGGGCTTCAAGTGCAAGACACTCGAGAAGACGGTGTTCAAGGGAGAAGGGGCAATGAACCCCATGTTCTACGCAATCCCCAAGGGAGAGCATGAAATGAAAATTGTTGACTCGGGCAACAAGTTCACCTTCGGTTTCCGTATTGGCGGCACATACCGTAACGCAAGGTTGGAAGGCAAGACAAAACAGACGGACATCTTCCCTGGTAGTATCGCGGTAGGCAAGAAGTTCGTGGAGAGGAAAGGTTTGGAAGGTGGCGAGGAAGTGCTGAATGTCATCGCCAACCTGATAGACCACCTCATCTCAACAGGCGACATCAATCCCCGAAAGGTTGCCAATGACATACACTTGACCATCGTGGAGGATGACATGGTGAGCGAGAAGGGACAGGACATGGAAGACCCGGACGCATGGAAGCCCAAGGACTGGAACATGTTGGAAGAAGATTGGGAGGAGTAAGAAAATGGCTGCTAACTATCTACACATCAAGCACCCAGACGTGGAAAAAGCGCAGAATGACGTGGATGAGCTGTATCAGATTATCAAGGTCATCAACGGCTTTTTCCCGAAGGGGTACATCGAACTGCAGCCCCTGGTTTTCCACCTGTATGGAATCCGCACAGCGTCGATACTGGAAAAACTGAAGGGTGCAAGGGTGGATGTCAACGCTTCTATTGTAATGAGTTGGGATGCGGAAGGTGCGCCTGAACTTCTCCACAAGGTGTTCTTCCCCTTAGCCTTCATTGCCAAGGCGAGTGAAAACCTGTCAATAGCCAAGTATGGCAAAGCATATTCACGCTTTATTGAACTGACGAACGAAGCAAGAGCAGAAGGCAAGTTTACTTGAATTATGCCTTGCAAGGAGGAAGAAGGCGTAGCCAACTAAAAAGAGGAGGTCAGTTGACCCCCTCTTTTAGTAAAAATGTGAAACTGAGCTTGACGAGGTCAATTTTGTAATTGTGATTTTTGTGAATTGTGAATTTCGTGAATTTGAAGAAATGCCTCCAACATTGCGAACCGACAAGGTTTCAGCTATGATTTTGACGAAAAGGTGTCCTAAACAAAAGCTTTTTTATTTTTTTCTTCGTACACTCTTTTTTTTACATTAACTTTGTGGGCGTAATAATTAAAATAGCTGTATTATGAACAAAGAGTATATCGTGTTGAGCCGTCAGGATGCTGTGGCTCGTAATAATTCGCCTTATGTCAATCTGAAGATTGCGAATAAGGAGGAGGTGGAAAACATCTGCGTGTTTGACGTGCCTAAAACGAGTGGGCCCAAAGTGGGACAATTGGTGAGGTTCCTGACCATCCGTGAGAATCAGGGCAAGAAGTCTGCCACGAACATGGACATGATTGCAGGGACATTTCCGACGGAGAATCACCCACTGTACACGCTGGTGCCACGCCCCATCAAACGTGAGGAATGGGACCGTTGTATCGAATCGGTGCTCTCGTTCTGCAAGGATGAGGTGTTGATTGATTTTGTCAAGCAACAGGCAGATGCATTGTTTCCACAATACAGTAAATATCCAGCCGCCACAAGCGTGCATCATGCATTCCCCGGGGGATTGCTGAACCACACATACCAGATGCTGCATCTGCTGGAAGGGGTATATCCTGTTTATCCTTATCCGGAGGACATCAAGGTGGAACGCATCATCATCGGCATCCTGTTCCACGATTGGGGCAAATTGTGCGAATACAATGTGGAGGGTGAAAAGCAGGAGAATGGTTTCCTGTTGGGACACATCTACATGTCAGCGAACTACCTGAACAACTTGTTGCGTGACCTCGGCATTGATAAGCGTGAAATTAATTTCATCGTACACTGCGTGTTGGCGCATCACGGACAATTGGAGTTTGGCAGTCCCGTGTTGCCTTGCATCCCTGAGGCTCAACTCATCAACTACCTTGACAACATCTCTGCCAAGGCGGACATCTTCAGCACCACAGGCAACATGGAGAAAGCCTTCGCATTAGGAACCAATGTCGTGAAGGGATAACATCATCTCACTCACCTTTCTGAAATTGAGTGATTGAACATAAAACAATAAGGGGCAGGTTTGATGACCTGCCCCCTGTCGTTTGAACCATTCCGTTTACTGTGCAGCCTTCTTGCTTGCCGTCACATAGAAGAAGCGTGGGAAAGCACCAATGGAGAAAGTGTAGATGGTGCCATCATCGTTCTTCACTTCAAATGTGTCGGTGCGATTTCTACCGAAGGCACCACCACGTCCGAAGACTCCTCTGCCACGTCCCATTCCACGGCGTGGACCTGCACCTGGACGAGGTCCTTGACCGAGCCCTTCACCCGGACGTGCATTGGGAGGAGTTGGGAAACCTGGCTGTGCATTCTCTGGCTCAGCCACCCTATAAGGCTGCAATTCACGGTAGAGTGCCATGATGGAGCCCTGAGGATAGATCATGTCGTTACCAACAGCAAAATGCACCTCTTTCGTTTCCTTGTTGTACAGGAACGAGTTGACACACTTGGCATAGGCAAAGTTGTCGTTACTGCCGTTCCAATAAGAGATGAAATTACTTCTTGGCATCTGAGTGCTGTACTTGTTTGCCTCCATCGCTGCCTTGAACTGCTCTTCTGTCATGGAGAGTAGCTGGAGGAAATTAGCAACGGTAGGCTTGATGACTGTGATCTCGCTGCCATCATTGCCGTATGGCTTAGTGCACACATCCAACTGTTGCGCTTGGGCATACATGCCCATTGCCAACATCATGAACAGAAAGAATAACTTTTTCATAAGCATTATTTTGTTGATAGGTTTGTAATAAAGTATTTCGGTTTAGTGTCCCAAAGGTACAACATATTTTGTAAAATTGTTCACATGGCTACCACTTTTTTTCAAAAAATCTTAAGAAAATATAAAAAAGAGGGAAAAAAGTTCTTTTTTAACGACTTTTCACCCTCTTTTTCTTTGTCAATTATTTCTTACCAAATCTTCACGCGCTTTTCTTCAGGAACAAAAAGCGGGTCTTTCTCGGTGATGCCGAATGCCTCATACCACGCATCCACCAACGGCAAGGCACCATTCACTCGCCAACGAGCCAACGAATGGGGGTCAGATGTGGTCAAATTGCGGATGGCCTCTTCAGTGATGTTTCCTGCCCACACCCCTGCATAAGCCAAGAAGAAGCGTTGTTCGGGTGTGAATCCGTTCTTCACAGGCAGTGGTTTCTCTTTGGTGGCATTCTTGAAGGCTGTATAGGCGAACTTCAAACCTCCGTGGTCACCAAGGTTCTCACCACAGCAAAGGTCACCATTGGCATTGAGGTCGGGCAGCACCTTGATGGCAGAGAAGAAATCCTTGATGACTTGTGCCCGTTCTTTGTACTGATCGCCATCACCTTCAGCCCACCAGTCACGGAAATTGCCGTCCTTATCGAACTGGCGACCTTGGTCGTCGAAACCGTGCGACATCTCATGCCCTATGACCACACCAATGGCTCCATAGTTGAAAGCATCGTCTGCCTCCATGTCGAAGAACGGATATTGCAGAATGCCTGCAGGGAAACAGATTTCGTTGGTGGTGGGGTTGTAGTAGGCATTCACCGTTTGCGGATCCATATACCATTCGTCACGGTCAACCGGTTTCTTCCATTTGCGGCTGAGCATGTCGGCATGTGACCACTTCGACACCTCCTTCATATTCTCATAGAGTGTCTTTGCCGAATCAATGTTCATCTTTGAGTAGTCGCGCCACTTGTTCGGATAGCCCACTTTCACATAGAAAGAATCCAATTTCTCATGGGCTGCCTTCTTGGTGGATTCGCTCATCCACTCCTGTGCATCGATGCGTTGACCAAGTGCAATCTGGAGGTTCTTGATGAGTTGCTCCATACGAGCTTTGTTAGCTGGCGGAAAATATTTCTCCACATAAAGTTGACCTACCGCTTCACCCAGCACGCTATTGACAATGCTGACACTACGTTTCCAACGTGGACGGGGTTCCTTGGCTCCCGTCATGATACGTCCATTGAAGTCAAACACTTCTTCATACACCGTGTCGCCCAACATCGAACCTGCCGAATCCAATATCTGCCACTGCATCCAGTCTTTCAGCACTTCCACAGGGGTGTCTTTCAACACCGCCAAGGCTTCCTTCACCGCTTCGGGTTGTCCCACTGAGAGGGAATCAATCTCGGTGAGACCTTGCACATCGAAATAGGTTTTCCAATCGAAGCCTGCATATTCCTTTGTAAAGTCTGCAAAGGACATCTTGTGATAGTTGGAGGCTGGATCACGCAATGCCACCTTGTCACGTCCCGCCTTTGCCATGCGAGTCTCCAATGCCAAGATGTTCTCCATCTTCTTTTGAACCGCCTCCGGCGTTTCACCCACAAACTGGAACATCTTCACGATATGTTTTTTGTAGGCCTCCAATATCTTCTTGTGTGCCTCATCATCCTTCACATAGTAGTCACGTTCCAGAGAGTAACCGCCCTGCGAGAGTTCCAGAAGGTTCTGGGTGGATTCCATCATGTCGGCACCCACATAGCTTCCCCACAATTCACCGAATGCCACACCTTCTGTGTTCATCTGATTGATCAAGGCAATCAGTTCCTCTGTCGTCGTCACCTCCGCCACACGCTTCAGGTCAACCATAACGGGTGTTACACCATCTTTGTTTTGACGCACAGAGTCCATGCGCAAAGCATAAAGGTCACCTATCTTCTGACCTAACGAGCCTTTTTCCTGTGGTAGGGAGGCAAGCCCCTCGATAATCTCACGGATGCGTTTCTCATTCTCCTCTGCCACCACATCGAAACTGCCATATCTTGAAAACTCTGGCCTCAACGGATTGTTCTTAATCCAACCACCACAAGCATATTGATAGAAATCTGTGCCAGGTTTAACGGTGGTGTCCATATTCTCCAACTTGATGCCCATCGTCTGAGCATTTCCTGCTAAATTTGATGCTGCTATAGTCATCATCAGTAAAGTGTTTTTAATATTCATAATATTTTATCTATGTTTATCCGTAGTACCCTCGTAGTACCCTCGAAGTACATTCGAAGTACAAAGGTAACACTTTCGTTCGAGAATAACAGTAAAAACTTTTGTTTTTCCTTTGAATTATGCTCACTTAATCGTATCTTTGCACCCAAACACCAAAAATCAATCCCTACTATGGAACAAAAAACACAACTTGATCAATTGGAACGGCTTGTCCAGCTCATCGCTGACGACAACGAGCTTCTGAATCGTGCCAACGACTTCATGCAACATCTTGTAAACGCGAAGTTTGACTATCGTGGCAAACATGATCTTGCCGCAGAATTGGCAGAAAAAGATAAAAAGAAGGAAGAAAAGCATCAATGAATGGAATGATGACCAAATGGATGACGACCCTGCTTGCCTTGACTTTCATCTTAGGCATGCAGGCACAAAACGTGGAGTACACCAAGGCAGACAGCGCTTTGGTGGTGAAGCTGTTGAAAGATGCCCAAACACAACGTGGCAAGGAAAACCGCGTGTTCTATTTTGGCAAGAAGTTCTTGGGATTGCCGTATGTGGCACACACGTTGGAACTCGGTGACACGGAACATCTCATCGTGAACTTGCACGGACTGGACTGCACCACATTCGTGGAGACGGTGGTGGCATTGTCCATGTGTGACATGCAGAACCTGCGGACATTTGACGATTTCTGCAAGAACCTGACAAAGATTCGTTTCCGTGATGGCAAGATGACAGACTACACATCGCGACTGCACTATTTCACATGGTGGGCAGAGGACAACGAACGGAAGGGCATCGTGAAGGACATCAGCATCGACGACGCTCCGTTCTTTGGAACACAAACCGTCCACATCAACTACATGTCGCAACACCCCACATTGTACAAGCAGTTGAAGAATCACCCAGAGTTTGTGCCCGTCATCAAAGGTTATGAGCAAGCCACTGAAGGCAAACAGTTCCACTATATCCTCAAGCAAGATTTGTCTTGGCAAGCAGGAACCCCATTGAGTATGGTGAAAGACGGTGACATCGTTGCCATGCTCACCGACAGTGACGGATTGGACACCCGCCATATTGGCATCGCATTCTGGAAGAACGGGAAACTTCATCTGCTCCATGCTTCCAGCCTTTATAAGAAGGTGCTCATGAGCCAAGAGACCTTCTATGAGTATGAGAAGAAACAGGCTAAACACACGGGCATCAGGGTGTTCCGTTTGGTGGAACCGTAATCATCAATTATCACACAGTGTTTTATTGCTTTTCAGGAACAGGCAACAGCCAATGGGTGGCAGACAAACTGCAAGGGCTGATGGAGGATGAGGCTGACGTGTTCGGCATGGTCTTCCCTGTGTATGCGTGGGGCATTCCCAAAGTGGTGAAGGAATACATAGAGACACATCAAGAAGACATCAAATCAGCCAAGTATGTATGGGCAGTGATGACTTGTGGCGACGACATTGGCTATGCGGACAAGGTGCTCAATCAGGTGATGAACCGTGAGGTGGATGCCGTATTCTCCGTTCATATGCCCAACACTTATGTCTGTCTGCCCGGTTTTGATGTGGACAAAGATGAGGTGGCACAAGCCAAGGTGCAAGAGACACTGCAACGCATTCCTTCCATCGCAGAAAGCATCAAGAACCGAGAAAAAAAGACGGAAGTGGTGAGGGGAGCATGTGCCTGGCTGAAGACATCTGTGCTGCGCCCTCTGTTCAACCGCTTTCTCGTTACCGATAAATACTTCCACACCACCAAGAAGTGCACCCAGTGCAAACGCTGTTTGAGAGGATGTCCGTTGGACAACATCACAACAGACGACAAAGGAAAGATTGTGTGGAAACATGAGAACTGCACAGGCTGTTTGAGATGCTACCATCGATGCCCTGTCAATGCAGTGCAGTTCGGAAGATTCACCAAAAACAAAGGACAAAAAGTACATGATTTCGATTGATAAGTTAGGTGTTGAGTTTTCTGCAACACCACTATTCTTGGATGCAAGTTTCGTGGTCAACCCGAAAGACCGCATTGCCCTCGTAGGCAAGAACGGAGCGGGCAAGAGCACCATGCTGAAAATTATTGCAGGCATGCAGGAACCGACGTATGGACAGGTGGCACGACAGAAGGACATCACCATCGGGTATCTGCCGCAGGTGATGGTGCTCTCCGACAGCCGCACGGTGATGGAAGAGGCAGAGACCGCATTTGCCCACATCAGCGAGATGCAGGAACGCCTCAACAAGATGAATGAGGAGATTGCCCGACGAACGGACTATGAGAGTGATTCATACATGGCTCTCATTGAAAAGTTCACCCATGAGAATGACCGCTTCACCATGATGGGGGGCACCAACTATCATGCTGAGTTGGAGCGCACGCTGCAAGGCTTGGGTTTCCAACGTACGGACTTTGACCGTCCCACGGCTGAGTTTTCTGGTGGTTGGCGCATGCGTATCGAATTAGCGAAGCTCCTTTTGCAGAAACCAGATCTCCTGCTGCTCGACGAGCCAACCAACCACCTCGACATAGGCTCCATCCAATGGCTGGAGCAGTTTTTGGCGACACGTGCCAATGCAGTCATGCTGGTCAGTCACGACCGCGCTTTCATCAACAACGTGACCAACCGCACCATCGAAATCACCTGCCACCGCATCAATGATTACAAGGTGAAGTATGATGAATATGTGAAATTGCGCGACGAACGGCGTGAACAACAGATTCGTGCCTACGAAAATCAGCAAAAGGAGATTGCGGACATCAAGCAGTTCATCGAGACCTTCCGTTACAAGCCCACCAAAAGTAACCAAGTGCAGTCGCGCATCAAAATGCTGGAGAAAATCGTACCTATCGAGATTGACGAAGTCGACACCTCTTCACTCCACCTCAAGTTTCCTCCATGTCTCCGAAGTGGCGACTACCCTATCATCTGCGAGGATGTGGCGAAAAGCTATTCAAAGCCCATCTTCTCCGATGTCAACCTGACCATCAAACGAGGCGAGAAGGTGGCATTCGTCGGCAACAACGGTGAGGGTAAATCTACGCTCGTCAAGTGCATCATGGGGCAGATTCCCTTTGAGGGCAATCTCAAAATCGGGCACAATGTACAGATTGGTTATTTCGCACAGAACCAAGCCCAACTGCTGGACGAAAACATCACTGTATTCGACACCATTGACCGTGTGGCAAGGGGCGATATCCGTCTGAAGATTCGCGACATCTTGGGAGCCTTCATGTTTGGTGGAGAAGCATCTGACAAGTACGTAAAAGTGCTCTCAGGTGGTGAACGTAGCCGACTTGCCATGATCCGTCTGCTTCTTGAGCCTGTCAACCTGCTCATCCTTGACGAGCCTACCAACCACCTCGACATGCAGTCGAAAGATGTACTCAAACAAGCCATCAAGGACTTTGACGGCACTGCCATCATCGTGAGCCACGACCGCGACTTTCTGGATGGTTTGGTAGACAAAGTCTATGAGTTTGGGGGAGGGAAAGTGCGCGAACACCTTGGCGGCATCTATGACTTCCTGCAGAAGAAGCAAATTGAAAGCCTGAACCAACTCGGACAGAACCTGAATAGCGCAGGAAGTCCTTCTGTTGCGAAAGACAACGGAAAACAAGCCATTGTCAATTCTCAACCATCAACTTCCAACTCCCAACTGTCAACTCCCAAAGACTTGGGCAACAAAGTGCAGTCACTTCTTTCTTATGCCGAGCTGAAGGAACGCAACAAAACAATCAAGAAAGCAGAAAAGGCTGTGGAACAAGCCGAACAGAAGATTGCCAAATTGGAAAAAGATATCGCAGAGATTGAAGCCAAACTTGCGACACCAGAAGGCGCCACAAACACTACCCTATTCACACAATACGGAGAGCTGAAAACCCAACTCTCTGCCGCTGAAGATGAATGGACTGATGCCAGTATGGAACTTGAAGAACTGAAAGGTTAGTTTTTAGGTTCAACCACCCACAACTCAACTGGCACCACGCCGTCACTCAACATGCCCAAGAGCTCAGCAGCTTTGTTACTGAGGTCTATCACACGTCCTTTTGCAAAAGGTCCACGGTCTCTCACATCTACAATCACTTCCTTCCCGTTTTTCTTGTTCACTACCCGAACTCGAGTACCAAACGGGAGTTTCTTATGTGCACAGAACAGTTGATTCTTATCATATCGTGTACCATTTGCCATCATCCTTCCATGTGTCTTGGCTGAATAGTAAGTCGCCATACCTGTTTCATACAAAGTGCCTGTTTCCTCCGTCATCTGCTTCGTGTCCAGATTCTCGGAAGGAATGACAGGTTCTTTCAGCGTCGCATCTTTCTCTCTTTGTGCATCCTCTGGAGAAACGGGCCACGCACCCACCCATCCATTGGGATTGGTAGATGAATGCAAGCCTTCTCCTACACCCCACTGCACAGAATGGGAAGGGTCTTGCGATGAATGCGACACCTGTCCCCAACACCATCCGAAGGGCAACGAAAAGCAGAGCATCATCAAACAGAAACGAGCACGAAAAATATTCATCAAATGGCTGATTTTGGTAGTATTGTGCTTGCAAAGTAAAGAAAAAACCCGCACACCCACAACTTTTTACTCAAAAAATCCCCGTTTCGTTTTGTAATGTCCGAAAAAAGCACTAACTTTGCATCCGCAAACAAAAAAGAGACACTCTTTTATGTTGCACAACATAACATCGCGGGGTGGAGCAGTTGGTAGCTCGCCAGGCTCATAACCTGGAGGTCGCATGTTCGAGTCCTGCCCCCGCAACCAATTCAATTGAAGATTGACAATTGAAAATTGATAATTGCCATCCGGCTTGCGAACATAGCATCAGCTTAATTATCAATTATCAATTGTCAATTATCAATTAAAACGACACCGTGCCGGAATGGTGGAATGGTAGACACGAGGGACTTAAAATCCCTTGGGCATTGCGCCCGTGCGGGTTCGAGCCCCGCTTCCGGTACCACAAAGGGGATACATCGTGATGGATGCACCCCCTTTTTCTTTAGATCTCAGCATAGTTTCTCATTTCCTCTCCCGCGTAAGCCAAATAGGCGAAATGGGAAATCACGAGTCCAACCAGCGTTTGACGGTAGCGACTTTATCCTTGCTGACGATAATTTCCGCATCAGGGAATGCGGTGACATGAATGCGCATCTTGCCGAGGAAATATGTGGAAAGTTTTGCTACGGCAGCAGCGTTGATGATAAATTGCCTGTTAACGCGCATGAAGCGCTGGGGGTCGAGCTGACTTTCGGCTTCTTCGAGGGTCATCGACAGTTGGTGGGTCTTACCTTGCAAGGTGCAGAGGCGCACCACCCCATCGCGGATGGTGATATGGCTCACTTCACTAACAGGAACCATCAGATATTCATCGGCACGATGAGGGATAAGGAAGCGCTCACGGTATCGAATGGCCTGACTCTTCACGGATGCCAAGATTTGTGCGATGGCATCAGTGGTAGAGGGAGAGTTGACAATAGATGATTGAGAATTGACTATTGGCTTCACCTTTGCCAATGCAGTATGGAGTTCTTCATTGTCGACGGGTTTCAGCAGATAGTCGATGCTGTTAAAACGGAAAGCCTGCACAGCATAGTGGTCGTAGGCTGTGGTGAAGATGACAGGAAGAGTTGTTGGCACTGTACGCAACGATTCAAAACTCAGTCCGTCGCCCAGTTGGATATCTGAGAGGATCAAATCGACTTCAGCATGGGCTTCTTCGCCGAAGAATGCCCTCACCTCAGCATTACTGGCACAGAAACCCACCATCTCATGTTCGCCTTCGAGCATTCTTCGCAAGCGGTCCGCACTGCTTTGTTCGTCTTCTATAATCAGTATCTTCATCGTTCTATGGGTATTAGCGGAATGGTGACACAATACTCGTCTTGGCTGTCACGAATAGCAACCTTCTTTCGGGTCAGCAAACGGTAACGTTCAGCGATGTTGTGTTGTCCCACATTGGTGCTCTCAGCCGTTGTGATGGGCTGCTTTTTATTGCAGACGCTGATGTGCGAGCCTTCAGTGGTCACGTTGATGACAAGTGGGCGCGCCTGCGTGTGCTCGTTGTGCTTGATGGCATTCTCTATGAGCATTTGCAAAGCGGCAGGTGGCATTTTCCCTTGACAGGCAGCCACATCATCAGCAATTCTCACCTGTATACCTTCACCAAAACGCTGTTCCAGCAATGCCTGATATTGGCGCAAAAACTCCAGCTCCTCCTGCAACGTCACAGTATTGTGGTCAAGGTGGGACAGCGTATAGCGGTACACCTTCGAAAGACTCATCAGATAGGCAGAAGCTTTTTTCGGATCCACCTCTATCAGGTCAGCCAGAATACTGAAGTTGTTGAACACGAAGTGAGGACTCAGCTGATTCTCCAAAGCCTGCAGACGGAACTTGTCACGTTCGCGTTCTGTCCGTTCACGTGATTGCCAGTAGTACAGCGTCACCACCGTCGTAATTAGACAGCAAGACACATAGTCCATCAGCACCATCCACGAGTTCCAAGGCCATCCATATCGTATCATTTCCCTGAATCCCTCATCGGTAATCAGCCATATCGTGTAATAGAACAGCAATCCTAGCACTGACAGCCCAAGCACCAAGAAGACACCATGTATGATTTTCTTAATCTTCATACTTTTTTTAATCTTATTTTGTAGGCAAAGGTAACATTTTTAAATGATAATTGACAATTGACCATTAATAATTATTGCCATTCCGTGTATTTTTTGTGGACGGCTGATTACCAGCCACCCATCCAGCCGCCACTCCAACCTCCATATTCTCCGTCAAAGCCTGTAGAGCGTTCACTCTTGGTGCCTATGGCATTCTTACCTCCGAAAATGCTGAATTTGTAAATCACACGAAGCATTCCGTACTGATAGATGGCATTGTAACGTGAGTCGCTACGCATCAAAGCATCAATGTTACGACTTATATTGGTTTGTTGTCCGAGGATGTCATTGACTTCGAGCATCACGGTCAATGCGCGTCCCTTGAGGAAGGAATGGGACACCTGTGCGTTCCACAGCAGTTCATTGGTGTTCATTCCACGTCCAGCATAACCACGACGACTACTCATACCGATATCAGTGGCCAGCGATGTTCCCCAAGGGGAGGTCCATTCCAGTTCCGTCCCATAGGAAAAGTCATAGGTGTTCTGGTTTCCCATCTCGTTCATGTTATTCTTCGAGTGAGCATAGGTTAGCCGTCCGTTGAGCGAGGCGCTGAATTGTTCGGTACGGTAAGAGAATTCCAGTCCACCATCAAGACTGATGTTTTTGGTGACAGACTTCACATCGGTTGCTTCTTCAGCCTCAGAGGCATTATTATAAAAACCCACGTTGTGCGAATAGTCACCACCAAAATCGACATCGATGTTAAACGCCTTTTCTTTTCCCAAGCCCGTATTGAATCCAATGCCACCGCCACCCATCCAGTTGCCGTTGATGTTCATGGGCATGGTGGTGCGCACACCTGTCTGATTGTCGTAGGTGGTCTTGTTGTCGATACTGTTGCGGGTGGCATTGAACCATAGCCAAGAGAAATAGCCACGTTGCTTGTCGGCATTGTACGTGTCAAACTCGGCATTGATATTGTGCGAGAAGGAAGGCTTCAATCCAGGATTTCCCTTGGTGATGACGAGCGGGTTGGAATCGTCCTTGATGTCGAGAAGGTTGGTCATGCTGGGCTGGCGCGTACGTCCATTGTAACGCACATGCAGGTTGGTCTGCTTGTTGGGATTCCACCGGAGGTTGACACGTGGAGCAATGTTAAACACGCTACGTGTAATCTCCGGATAGGTGTAACCCATATATTTATAGTTGAGCGTGCTCCGTTGTGGCAAGAGGTCCAGTCCTGCACTGAAGTTGTAATGCTCACGCACCTTGCGGAAACTGAGGCTGACGGCCTGGTTGTAGTTGCGGTATTCAGAGAACTGGCTAAGTCGGGTCGCCACGGAGTCAGTACCATCCAGCACATACTTCATGTCATCCATGAATTTGAGCACAGCGTTGATGTTGTATCGGTTGTGCTGCATGCTCTGCGACAGAAGCTGATAAGCGTCGGAATCATAGATAAAGGCACGGCGATCGTTCTTGCTGTAGTTATAGTCATAGGTATAGCTCACCTGCAAATACGTCCTGTCACCTATAGGTTCGCTGTAGGTGAATTGTCCTTGTACACCATAGCTCCTTGACGGGGTGTCGTAATATCGATTATTCTGTTGATCAGTACTCTGAGAGTTGAAAGTGATGTTGGCAGCAGAAAGTTGCTTACTTCTGCCATCGTCATAATTACCCGTGATGCGCAGGGTGAGGTTACGCCCCTTGCTGTTGAACTTTCTATTAAACTGCAATTCCCCATTGAAGCTGGCATTCGTGTTATAACTCATATTGTGATTGGCATTAGTGTTGATGACCATCTCCATCAGCTTGTCGCCATACGACCCAGATGAGCTGTTTCCCCTACCCCTATTGCGTGAATAGGTGAAGTTGGGACGGAATATGAGGTTGGTCATCGTGTCGGGCTTCCATTCCAAACGGAAATTGCTGCTGACACGCTGATTCGACGTAAACTCCTTGCTGTGGTTCTCATTAAATTTGGCAAGTGAAGCATTGAAATATTCTGTTGAGGATGTATTTTCCGTATCACTTCCATTATAGCGATAGCGAACACTGCCCCCCGTTTCCAACTTGGGCTTATCCGTCGCGAAATTAGCACCCACTTCCTTACTGTTGCGAAGACCTTCCTGTCCCCAGCCTCCCCAACGACCACCGCCACCTCCGAAACCCATATCGGACACGTTGTTGGCTCCTCCCAAGAAGGTTACCTGCGCATCGTCCTTGAAACGATTCACGTTGAAACGCTCTGCATACCGTTTTTCTGTACCAATCCCTAAGTTCACATTACCGAACCATCCATTCTTCATGCCTTTCTTTACTTCAAGGTCCAGCACCGTTTCCTCCTCTCCATCGTCGATTCCGCTCACGCGTGACAAGTCGCTCTTACGATTGTAAGTCTTCAGCTTGTCAATCATCTCTGTGGGTATATTCTTCATCGCCACATCCTTGTCATTCAGGAAGAATTCCTTGCCATCCACCAGTATCTTCGTCACCTTCTTACCATTGATGGTGATGTTGCCCTCCTTATCCACCTTTGCTCCGGGCAATTGCTTGACAAGCGCCTCAAGCGTGGAGCCCTCTGGTACACGGTAGGCATTAGCATTGTAAACCAACGAGTCACCCGACACAGCCACCTTAGCAGCATGAGCCGTCACCTCTGCAGACTTCAGGAGGATATCATCCGTAGTCATCGTGATGTAGCCCACATTCACCTCCTTCTTTTTCTGGGCATTCAAATCCAATTTAACATACTTCGTTGTATAACCGATGAAGGAAATCCTCATTGTGTATTCACCCTCCTTCACGTTCTTGAAAGTGAACTCACCCATTGATCCTGTGGTTACCCCCTCCACAAACGAACTGTCCGGTAGAGACAATAACTGTATGGTGGCAGAAGCAACAGCATCACCCGTTGTCTTCTCCACCACTGTACCACTGACATTAAACGTAGCTGCAAACATGGTGACACATTTCCACGTCATCATGGCAATCCATAAAACAACTTTCTTCTTCATATTCGTGAATTATTGAGATTTTTCTGCAAAGGTACAGTCTCAGTGCACGAATATAAAGAAGAAAGTGGGCGAAACGGGAAAAATCAAGGGTGAATCATATTTCTTCTACACAAATCATTGTCTTAATTCAGACCATCACCACAAATCATTCTTCCCCTCACTTTTTCCGTAAATTAATCATTTCCTTTTATTCTGACGATGTTCAGTGAGTAAGGAGGCACATCAAGTAACACACTGTTTCCTTCAGGAGAGAGCAATTGCTCTATGGGATGGATATGCGTGGGAGCATCCAGCGTATTTTCTTCCATGCCATCGTTGGCAGCCAAACGCACCACTTGAGCACTTCGAGGTGCAAAATTCTTCAAATTCAGGTTGGCAGTGGTCGCCATCTCACCCGTATTTGCCACTTTTACGATGAGTTCCCCTGTATTTTCATCAATAGTAGCAGAAGAGAACACACCCTTCGTGTCATCACGCTTCAGCACCGTGTCGAAAACCAGTTCGTTGTCGAGCCATGCCTTCACGCTGTCGCCTGCAACCTGCAGAGTGACATCATACCAGCGTCCTTGTTCCACTTTTCCACGCTTGCCAGCAGCCTGCAACTTACCCCCATTGCTGATTTGCTCGATGGCATGTTGCGTGTTGCCCCATCCACCAAAATTGAGCCAACAATAATTCTTTTCGTCCACATAATTAAATATAATGAGGAATCCTTCAGCACCCTCTTCTTTGCGGGCACGGAACTTGCAAGTGTAGTGGTCACTGCTGATGACATCCTTTTCAATGCAGAGAGTGGCTTCCTTGCGACCGGTCTGACGCACGACGTTACCGTCCTTCTGCCAATCGCCATAGACATAGTCAACACCCTTGGAAGTCTCGAACGAGGCACGCGTGCCCCATGTTCCGAAACCCACACGACTCTGCTTGGGTGTCAACGACTTGCGAGCCTGTCCCTTGTATGGGTCGTTCTGTACCACCTTCACCACCTGTGTGCCGATGTGCTGCGGCATCAGTTGCTGTACATAATATGAAGGGGTACCCATGACACGGCTCGATGAAAAACGTATCATATCAGGACGCCACCTCGCATCATTCTCGTTGACAAAAATGGGTGCATAAGATGCCAGTTCCACCACATCGGAGTTGTTCTCCATGCCCATCATGTAAACAGCTTCACCTAAAGCAGCGTTCATGTTGCCCAAATTACCGAATCCGTTAGTCACAGCGTATTCGCCCACATAAATCTTCGGACCGCGACGATCGTAGCTGTCGTATTTATGGAAAGCACCAGCAAACCAATCAGGTGAACGGTAGTAGTGCTCATCCAACAAGTCAACTGGCAAGGTAGAGTTCCACTTGGGATTATCGTCACCCCAAGCCACGACATTACCAATGATTTTCATATCAGGGTACTTGGCACGGATAGCCTTGTAGAACTGCTCATAACGCTCATAGTAATGGTCACTCTGCTGACGGGGATCGGGTTGATTGTTCTCGTTACCCACTTCCAGATATTCCAGCCTGAATGGTTCCGGATGCCCGTTCTTGGCACGCATGGCACCGTACTTTGAGGTGATAGGGCCATTCGCATACTCTATGGCATTCAAACACTCGTCAATCCAAGGCTGAATGCTGTCGTAAGGGGTCATTCCCCCATGCCACAAACCCACATTCACAACAAAGAGCGGTTTAGCACCCAAATCTTCTGCCAACTGCAGATATTCGTGATAACCCAAACCATCAGTTGTGCGGTAACCCCAGTTCACGTTCCAATGCCCCTCACGTTCCTCTATCGGACCAATGGTGCGTTCCCAACGGAACGCATTGTCAGGACTCTCCTGCCCTTCCACGAAACATCCACCAGGGAAGCGCATGAACTTCGGGTGCATCTGCCACAGCATATTGGCAAGGTCAGGTCTCATTCCGTTCTCGCGGTTCTTGAATGTCGGCGGGAAAAGACTCACCATGTCCAACTGCACTTGTCCAACACCATCAAAAACAAAGATAAACTGCGCCTGCGGATCATTATCATTGGCTGTGAATGTAGCCTCATACTTTGTCCAGCCTTTTGCCTTACCAGAACCAAACTCGCTGATGACAGTCTCGGCATAGGGTTGCGCACCCGTTTCCGAGCCGAGCATTGCCTTCAGTGTGCCTTTATAGTTTAAGGTCTTAGCCCAAAAAGACAAACGATAAGTGCGCCCTTGCACTGCATTGATGCCCCAATATCCTTTATTCACCAAAAGTACTGGAACAGACGATGAAGCTTTGATGTCCAGTTCAAGGGCATTGTGTTGCACGGCATTTAGCAACGGTGTCTTTTTCGAAGGCTGAATCAGTTTTGCCGTAAGCTGCGACGGGGATGGAGCATACGTTGACCAGCCCTGCATGTCAGCAGGAGCACCATAACGCGGTCCGTCTTCAAACGAGCGGTTGCGTATCAGCTCGGCATAGAGACCACCATCGGCAGCATGGTTAATGTCCTCGTAAAAGATGCCATAAAGCATAGGGCTCACCTTCGGTCCACGCTGTTGGGCATCAACATCAATCGTTACCTGTGCTCGAGCTGAAACAGCCAAGAGAGCGCAACTGGTCACAAAGAAAAGATTTCTGAACTTCATAAATTCACTGTATTTATTAATTAGTTTTGGTAGTGTAAATCGAATGCAAATATACAACTTTTGCACCATTTTGCCAAATAATCATATATTTTTATCCTAACATCGCAGTCCGCATCATAGGGCGCAAAGAGCATCTTTTAGGAAAAATCGCATAAAAACACCCTATTCATGTTTCATGAGAGGACTGCTTATGTTTCCTCCGTCAAAACAGCTGTCACATTTCGGAGATACCAGTAAGACGTCTTCTTCTGTCTCATTTTCTTTTAGTTAACGCATCAAACAGCACTCTCTTACGGAGACAACGTACACAATTACTCATAAAGAATTAAAATATGATACATTTTTCTTTCAATTTTGTTACATTTAAAGAAAAAATGGGGTGGTGACATTTGAAGAAACAATTGACACATGAAAGAAAGTCCGCCTCATAAAAACTCCGTACCTTTGTATCAGAAAAAAGTTAGTAAAGCATAAATAGGTTAATAATTAGTTAGTTAGTTAATTAGTCGAGAAAGCGCCCATTCGTGAGAACGGGCGCTTTTTGTTTTAGCCTATTTCTACTCGTTTTCCTCATTTCAATTCTTCTCCGACTTTTTCATCCACTCGGTAGGCGTCAGACCGTACAGAGCCTTGAAACTGGTGGAGAATGCAGAGAGGGATTTGAATCCCGTAGCAATGCTGACACCAGTGATGTCATAATCCTTGTCTTCCAGCATGCGTGCGGCTTCTTTCAAACGTACGTACTTGACGAAATCACGAGGTGACTGTCCAGTCAAGTCCTTCATCTTACGATAGAAATGCACACGGCTGATACCCACCTTGTCTGCAATAGTTTCCACTGAGAGTTCCGGATTATCCATATTCTCATTAATCACCTTCATTACACGCTTCATCAGATGCTCATCCGGTGACACCATTTCCACCTTGTCAATATTCTCCTCCTGTTGCTTATCGCTCTTGTATTTGCCTTGCAGAACTTGGCGGGTCTTCAACAGTTGCAAGATGGTTGTACGAAGCACGTCTATATTGAATGGCTTTGACACGTATGCATCTGCGCCATTGGAGATGCCAGCGATACGGTCAGCATCGCTGCCCAGCGCTGTAATCAGCACAACAGGAATATGATTGGTGTTGAAATTGGACTTCAGTTTCTGACACAACGTCATGCCGTCCATCACAGGCATCATGATATCACTCACCACAATATCAACCTTGCCCGGATGCGACACGATATAATCCCACGCTTCCTGTCCATTGCCACACATGTGCACAGACAAGTCTGAGGACAATTCACTCTCCACATACTGGCGTATCGCTTCATCATCCTCCACCAACAAAGCTCGCTTGCTGTGCGAATCTGCAGGTTCTCCAATAACCAGTAAGTCTTCAGTGTCCACATTGGCAGTGTCCATACCGTCCACAACCTTTGTAATCGATTCAGGCTTTATTGACCGCAATGAATCGTCGCCCACCGGCATGTTGATGATGAACGAAGTGCCCTTTCCTTCTGGATTGTCCTCCACCATAATGGAGCCTTTATGCAGACGCACCAGCATAGAAGTTAGATTCAAGCCAATACCCGTACCCATGTAACCATTTTGATGCTTAGCAGAATAGAAACGTTCGAACACCTTTTTCTTCTCATCATCAGGGATGCCGACGCCAGAATCTGCCACCTTGATTTCAAATTCGGTGTCTTTTCCTATCAGTTGCAAAACGATTTTGCCTCCATCCGGCGTAAACTTGAAAGCATTGGAAAGCAGATTCATCACAATCTTGTCCAGGTTATCGGGATCCACATACACCTGCATCCGATCCATATCATGCACAAATTCATAGGTGATGTTACGACTCTGTGCATTCGTCACGAACACGTCATAGATATTTTGGATGAAATCCACCAATTCCACAGGATGATAATCAAGTAAGAACTTACCCTGCTCAATCTTCCTCACGTCCATCATTTGGTTAATCAGCCTCAAGATACGGTTGGAATTCTGCTTCATCAACTGATAGTTCTTTTGACGCTCCGGATCCTTGTCACGGCCAATCAGTTTCTCCAGTGGAGCCAATATCAGCGTCATAGGCGTACGAATTTCATGACTGATGTTCATAAAGAACTGTACGCGCGCCTCATTCAGTTCACGCTGCTGACGGTTTCGTGCCATGATACGGCGTAATCTCGCCTGACGTCTTGCATACTCATAAACGAACCAGCACAAAGCAATGAACAGCAAGAAATAGACAATCTTTGCCCAAACAGAAGCATACCAAGCGGGATGCACCACAGCAATCAGTTCCCGTTCGCCACTGAGTGCACCCAGTGCATGTGCACGCACCTTAATATGATAGGTGCCAGGCTGCAAGTTATCAAAGATGATACGGGCGCTATTGCCACCCTGATCCATCCATCTACCCCCATCAATGCTATATTCATACGTCACGTGCTGGTTGTTCAGTCCATCCACACACAATTCCAGTGCAAAGTGGTTGTCTGTATGGCACAAATCCATCCTGCCACAATCATTAATCAGTCCTTGCAGGATAGAATAACTTCCGGACATATCCCCCTGATGAATGGGTTTATCATCTATCAGCACATCGACAAATCGCAGACTCAGGACACGCTCCTTACCCTGCCAGTCTTTCATTTCCTTCGTACCAAAGCAGGTGATACCACCAACGCCACTAAAATACAATTTGCCATCCAGGGCAAGCGCAGCACCACGACTGAACTCATTATCCTGCAAACCGTCATCCATGAAGAAATTGGTGAAAGTCTCATTTCTCGTATTCATGCAAGACAATCCAAAGTCTGTGCCCACCCAAAGGTCATCGCCATCCACACACACTGAGGTAACACTGTTGATTGGCAGTCCATCAGCCACCGTGTACGTACGCGTTGTGAACGACATACAATCAATCTTCAGCAAGCCCTCATTCGTTGCAGCCCAAATGTAAGCCCCATCTGCTGACAAAGCAAGATGGCGTATGGAACTATGTCCGGGAATTCTGGTACTCTGATAAAGAATTCTGCCATCCTCCTCCGTACGACAGACAATGATGCCGTCAGCCGTTCCCACAAAGAGCTGATCCTTCACCGGCAAGACTGTATAGACATACGGGTTTCCTATCACCTTGGCACCAGAAGAACTATCCTGCACCGGTTTATAAACAATATGCTTCCCCGTTGAATAATCATAATAATAAAAACCATCTCCCATGGAAGCAATCCAATAGCAATCTTTTTGGGTAGCCTTTCGAATTTCAAATATCCAGTTGAGGTCTTTTGTCAAACAAGAGAAACGACCATCCTTCATCTGCCACAACCCGTCATAGAAGGTACCTAAAAGCAATGTAGAGGGAGCCGTATCGAACATCGTGGTGAAAGCGTGGGGCATGCCGGGATTCGTTTCTGCATTCCAATGTTTGGAAGCAGTGCCATCCGCAGACAAAAGATACAGTCCGTCATTCTCCACCGAAGCCCATAGACCTTTTGCAAAAGGAGCAGGATTCACCGCCTTAGCCAAGGCGTAAACAGCATTTTGTCCGACCGTATTCTTGAAGATGGAATTTTGTCCGATATAGTCAAAGGCTGACTGGTTGATAGGCTTCACCACTACACCCTTCATGTACACAGCTGCCCACGCATTGCCAAAAGAGTCATACATGGCATCCATTACATTGCTGGTCGCCATATCAAAGTCCTTCACTGATATCACATGCGGACTGATCCTCCCTACTTTTTCATCATAAACGCGCACACCACCACCATCTGTACTGAGAAGCATACGACCGTCTGTCCATGTCCTGAGGTTCTGTACCGCACCCCCTAACTCATCTGGTGATGCCACCAAGTTAAATTGGTCCTGTGCGCTGTCATACACATAGAATCCATTATTGTAAGTGGCTGCATACACTTTCCCCGACGAACTGGCACACACCTTCCTCAACAATCGCAGCCCCTCATAACGATGAAAGCCCTTTGGCGTTTTTCTGAACAATGCTCCTAAACCAGTAATAATCCAAGTCCTCCCTTTAGGGTCATCAAAGAGGCGAATGGAGCTAACGCCTTCTATATCGAATTCCTCTGTACGTTTCGTGTAAAACTCACCCTTCTTGTTTTTCAGGAGTTCGCCATTGCCATATCCAGCATAGCACACAATCACTCGATTCTTCCTCAAGCGGTTGATACTCACCACACGTGCCTTGACCGTATCGTTTTCAGACCTGATAAAAGGAATATCTGTGAATTGGTTGGTGGCGTAATCAAACACCTGCAATCCAGCTCCCGTACCGATGAGCATTGTCCCCTTCTTATATTCAAAAACAAATGTACTCTCATCATAGCAGAGCGACGAGGGATTGCCTATCTCATGACGATATACATTCATCTTCACGCCATCGTAGCGGTTCAAGCCGTTTTGCGTGGTCACCCAAATGTTGTGCAAACTGTCTTCTGTCAGATTGCGCACCCGGGAATTAGACAAGCCCTGTTTTGAACTGAAGAACATGACGTTTTGAGCACCTAAATCAAGTGTTCCCAAAACAAAATATAGAAGGGTTAGTAAATAAAATTTCATCGTTGTCGTATTAAGTTTAGTGTATTCAGGTACAAAGGTAATAATTATAATTGACACTTAGCAAGGGATGATTCTTAAATTTTCTGAATAGCAGGAAAAAACAAAGAGAAAGCCATAAAAACAGAGGGTTGCACCAACGTACGATGCAGCCCTCATGTCTAATTATATCAATAATTCTTAGCGTATTTCTTACTTCTGCAAGAACTTCTTGCCGTCTGCAGTAACTACAATGCCCTTGTAGTTCTCATCCACCTGCTGACCTGCGAGGTTGAAGAGAGCGCCATTCTGCTTAGCAGGAGCAGCCTCAACAGTCTCGATAGCGGTTTCGATGTCGTTAGCCAGCTTCTGAGCAGCAGCTTTGTAGTCATAACCCTCGAGAGGAGCAGTGAAATAGAGAGTTGCATTTCTCACCCAAGTGTTGGTGTCCCAGAATGCAGCTGGCTCGTAAGCACCCAACTCTTCATTCCAAGTATGAGTAGAAGCCTTGCCAGAAACCAAGTGTTCAACAGCACCGATAGTGAGTTTCTGACCATCCTTAATCTTAATGCCAGGAATATAAGTAGCATAACCCTGATCATTGTAAGCACCCACTGTGAATGGAACCATAATAGGAGCCTCGTCATCCACCTGAGCGAAGATGTACTTATCCCAAACGCCGTTCTCGTCCTGAGCGTTGAAGAAGCCGTAGTTACCATCACCATCAGGATTGCTCTTAGCAGCAGTACGAGTCTGGATGTTCACCATATATTCACCTGCTGGGATATTCTCAATTACCTGATAGAACTTGTATTCAGCAGACTGACCATAGGGGTTGAGTGAAGCAGTAACCACTGGATTGTCAACAGAAGCTGCAGTTGTCATCTTAGCAGTACCAGTATGAGTTTCAGTCTCTTCTGCTTCATTGGTCGTCTCGTAAGTAAGACCTTCGAAAGTCCAACCAGCGAAGTCAACTACTTGTGCATCGGTGTTCGTAGTATAGAAGTTCGGATTTCTAACATAACCAGAAGCTGGGATACCAGAAAGGAGGAGCTTGTGACCATCAGCATCGTGTGTAGCTACTGATTCTGGATCAGTCTCGTCAAATCCTTCTTCGTCCACTTCAGAGCTGTACTGCTTCTCCTTCAAAGCATCGAGGTCATCACCATTAGCGATTGCATTATAGAGTGCAAGAGTAATATGCTTGTTTGCAGCTTCAATATCTGGAGTTGCATCGTCAGCAAGAGCGTCCAAAGCGTCAATTACTTCATCGGCAACACCGAGTTTCATTGCCAATTCAGAAGCACGAGCAGCACGGTATGTCAGAATGTCAACAATAGTCTTGATGTTGTTCAAGATACCAGGAACACCATCCACATCCTTAGAGGCAGCAGCGAGTTCACTGTCAGAGAAGCCCTTTGGATCAACACCGTCATACTTCTTGATGATAGCCTCAGCATCCTTCACCTTCGCATTGGTCTTATACTTATCCTCGAGTGTCTCGATAGAAGACTGAGCATCAGCGAGTTTCTGCACGAAGTTGTCGTAGTTTGCCTTGCGCTCTGCGAGCTTCTGGCTTGCGGCACTCAGTTCCTTCACCATTTCAGTAACTTCCTGAGGATTGGTATATGTACCTTCCTGTGCTTTCTTGATAACCTCTGCCAAAGCTGTTTTAGCAGTACCATCATACTTCTCATCAGCACCATTCAGATTCAACTGAGCAGTTTCAATAGCATCATTCAGTTTCTTCATGGCAGCTGCACCTGAAGAAGCTGGCTTAGATGTAACGGAGAGAGAAGTGAGAATCCAGCACTGCCAACCACTGTTACCTTCAAATTCTACATAATAGTAACCAGGTTCTGTAACCGCGAACTCATACTCAATAGGACTGATCGCAGCATCAGTTGTGATGGTAGTACCATCGTGCAAAATCTTTGCATCTGGCACGATACCAGTTTCTTCAAAAATCACTTCAGGTGTTTCATCACCAGGCTTGCACACTCTTACAGCGTATGGTTGAGAGTGGTCTTCCCATGCACCATTGCGGAAAGTCAAAAGATAAACACCTTCGTCAAGATAGAGCGCTTCTTCGTCTGTCATACCCTCTGGAAGTTGGTCACCAATAGCAAACTCAGCGGCATACTTACCAAACTGGAGGAGACCCTGAGAACCACCACGAGCACCCCAATAGATACCATGATTCACGTGGTCGTTTGCACCCATAATACGTGGAGCGCCGCCACCAGTATATGGCTCAGCCGATGTACTCTGGCGCTCGCCATTGTCACTTGTACCGCTATAACCGATTGGAAGAGCATCCTGACCATAACCAGTGTAGTCAGACTCTACAGCAATATTCTCTTCTGCATCGCCTTGAGGCGCGCCAATTTCGAAATTGACTTCTGCTGGTTCTTCAGCATACTCGTCATTCTCATTCTTGAGGTTCTCAATAACCAGTTTATATGCACCATCAGTCAAACCAGACACAGGAATCGTAATGGTCTTTTTATCCTCAGAGAGTTGCATTGCACTTGTCAAGCTCGTTTTCTGAGCACCCTTAATCAGCACTGCGCTTGCGCTCTTGATATTCACTGCAGAAACGAAATTCACAGTAACTTCCTTCACGTCTTCAGCCTTCAAGTTGAATGAGTTGTTCATAGGAACAGAACTCTTCATAGTTGGCTTACCCCAAGCAGCAAACACTGTCTCGACAGTCTCATCCCAATAGGCCTTCTCGTCCTTGAAACCGAACACCTGGACGTTGCCTGTTGTGTCAGAACTTGGACGGTTGGCAGAAGAATAAAGCATTTCTTCAAAACCCTTGAAGCTTACAACCACCTCATCATCTTCAAACATCTGTGCAGCTACATTGATATAGAGGAAACCATCTTCCTTACCTTCAACATATACAACCTCTGCTTCTTCACCATTGATAGTTACTGTAACAAGATCCTTATCCAATGAGAGAGTGCCCTTGTTGGCTTTAGCAAGAGTTGCAATGTTTGTTGCATAACCGAAGTCAACCTTGATGATTTCATCGCTATAGGTCACTTCACGTACTGTTACACCTTCCTCAATCACGATATCATCGAGGTAGTAAGTAACAGGACAGAACAGATTCGCGATAAAGAAGTAAACCTCAGGAAGTTTTTCTTCGAAGTGAGATCTGTAAGTTTCACCAGCTTGACCGCCAAATCTTGCGGGGAATTCGCCACCACCCTGCCATGATGGAATGGTTGCATCCATTGCCTCAGCCGTTGGGTTATAAACAACGTATGACACATGCTGCCACTCACCATTGAACAGAACGCCATCTCTTGGACCATTCTTGTGATCCATTCCATAGCTCAGGATGGACTTGTCATAGTTCTCCATACCTTTTGAGAGCCAAGAAGTAAGCTCTGTGCTCTCCAAAGTTCTGCTGCCACCTGCATCAGAGCCCTGATAAGATGGGTCAACCTTAGCCCAGAAGCTGACACGGTAAGGAGTTTCCACCTTCATGGGGAAGCTCAACTTGAAACCACGATCCCAAGTCTGTCCGATAGCGCCAGTGTTGGCAGCCATGAAGCAGTACTCACCACTGTGTGGATCGTCTTGCGACCGTTCATCCCACTCGTCAGTGTCTTTGTAATTCACCCAGTCACCAAAGAAACCAAGTTCTGGTGTAAGAGCATACTCGGTCTTGAATGCACCCTTTTGGGATTCATCCTCGAAGTCGAGTGATGCCACAACGGTCTGTGCTTGCAAGGAAGCGGCACCTAAAAGACCAGCTGCAATCAGTAAGTAATTTTTCTTCATAATGAAAAAAAGTTTTTTGGTTAAATGAATTTTGGTTATTAAAATTGTCTTTTGACTTTATTTTATAAGTTTTGGGTTAAATCATTTGGTTTGTGCCATTAAAAAGCAACAAATTCCGGTGCAAAGTTATAGAAATTGTAAAAAAGGGATTTTTGGAGATGTTACATGAATTTTTTCATACGTTACAAATAAGCCGTAACATGCCTATGCAAAGTAATTTGCACATGTTACAGGAAACAAAAAAGACCCCGAAAGCCATGTAACAGACTATCGGGGTCTTTGTATTTCAAAAGTGACCGAAATGGAACTTCAATGCACTTGATTATCCATTATTTGAACAGCAACTGTGCCATTTCCTTGAGGCTGCGACGCCATGTGAGGAACTCGTGAGCTGTACCTTCAGACACATAAGAGTATGCATTGAAGCCGGCAGCCTTGAGGTCTTCCACAGACTTCTTCACGCCATCAGGATTCTCCTTCGAACCACAAGAAGTGAAGATGAACTTTGGCTTAGCCTTGCCTTCGAAGTCAGCTGGAGCATAAGTACCACCACTGAGGAGTCCGTACCAGTCGAATGTTTCTGGACGAGCCAAAGTGATGTTCTTGGTCTCCATGCCACCCATTGACAGACCTGCCATTGCGCGGCTTTCCTTCTTGGCAATCGTGCGGAAGTGGCTATCCACGTACGGAATCAGTTCGTCAACGAGCACTGTCTCGAAGTTCTTGTAGTTGAAGCTGCCCAATGTACCGAAGCCAGCATCGTTGGTCATACCATAAGTCATCACGATGATGAATGGCTTAGCCTTACCATCAGCGAGGAGGTTGTCCATGATGAGACCAGCGTGACCTTGGTTGCTCCAAGCGTATTCGTTCTCACCCCAACCGTGCTGGAGGTAGAGCACTGGATACTTCTTCTTAGGATTCTTCTCATACTCAGCAGGAGTATAAACGAAGGCGCGACGCTCAGCGTTGGTGCTTGGTGAGTGGAAGAGAATCTCAGTCACGTTGCCGTGTGGCACATTCTTGAGAGCGTAGAAGTCACGGTCATGAGCAGGAATTTCGATACCGCTCTCCCAACGGGTAGAACCATAGTAGTTGTTGGTACCTGGGTCGTTCACAGTAGCACCGTCAATAGTCATGTGATAGTAGTGGAAACCTTCGTCCATAGGACCATCGGTAGTACCAGTCCATACACCACCTTCGCCCTTCTTCAGCACAGTGCCGCCATTGCCACCAAGACCGAGGCTAACGATGACAGTACGAGCCTGTGGAGCCTTAATCTGGAAACGAGCGTAGCCCTGAGAGTTCACCTGAGGATATTCCTGACCAGGCTGGTTCAGTTCACTTGGTTTGAAGTCCTCGAGAGGAGCAGCGTTGTCCATAGCAGGATCGAAGTTCTTGATAGCATAGTAAACAGCCTTTGGACGCAGATTCTCGTCGAATGGCAGTGGGTGATTGTTCACGCCTACCCAAGAGTCCTTATCAGACACGTTCCAGAAAGTCACGTTGTCGATGATGTCCTTATACTTACGATAGAGACGGAACAACTTGATGTAACGGTCGGTCTGCATGGTCACGAGGTGAGCAGGAGCCTGTCCTTCCTGACCACGAGAGAACTGAAGCTGACCACCCATTTCCTCGTTCAGACGGATGTCAAGCTCAGTGATCTGAATGTGCTTCACCAGCTCAGAATACTTCTTGATGGCTTCTTCCACCTCAGACTCGTCTGGACCGTAAGAGTTGTAGTGGCCCTGCATACCAATACCTGTGATTGGCACACCAGCTGCCTGCATCTTCTTCACCATGTTGTAGATACGGTCGCGCTTAGCAGGCTGGAAAGCGTTATAGTCATTGTACACAAGAATTGCGTTGGGGTCTGCCTCATGTGCAAACTCAAAAGCCTTAGCGATGAACTCGTCACCACAGAGTCTGTAAGCACGGCTCTCACGATAAGGGTTAGGCTGCTGACCGAAACGAGCGGCACCAGCATCAGACATGGCCTCGTTCACAACGTCCCATGCATACACAACATCCTTATAGCGATTCACCACTGTGTGGATGTGTTCACGCAGACGCTGATAGAACACTTCCTTGGTCACTTCCTTACCGTTCTTGTCAGTAAACATCCAGTCGCAGAACTGAGAGTGCCAGCAAAGGCAGTGTCCACGCATCTTGATGCCATTCTGGCGGCAGAAGTTTGCAATGGCATCGGCATTCTGCCAAGTCCACTCACCTTCTCTTGGGTGAACAGAGATAGGCTTCATGTCGTTCTCAGCCGTCACACTGTTGTAGTTTTTCTTGATGATTTCCACCGTCTGAGGGTCGTTGATGTTGCGCATGTTCACTGCCACACCCACTGTGAAATAACCCTGATAGGTGTCCTTGTAACCCTTGTCGGGATTTGTGTCTGGATTACGCCCGAATTGTGCCGAAGCACTCAGCGCCAAAGATGCCAGAATCACTGAAAAGATAGTTTTCTTCATCATTGATTAGTTTTTAAAGATTTAGTAATTACTAATATGTATTATTTAAGTTTCGCTTTCTTGGAGTTGAGGAGTTATGTCAGAACCTTTCGACGATGTCAATGTTGCATATATATTATATATATAATGTGTCAATTCTACAATTCCACACTCACTTGACCGCCCACTTGCTGGGTTGCATAGTAGAAGGCTGCATAGCGAGTGCCCATGAAAAGGCGACGGTAATCAAAACGCATCTTGTAGTCAGCAGTGCCTATCTTCGTAAAGGTCTTGCCGTCAAGGCTGTAGTAAAAGTTTGCCGTGTCGCGCTTGCGGCTGAAGTCGTCGAAGTCACCGTCAATGCGCAGATAAATCTTACCCACTTTGCCCTTAGGCAGCTTCACGGTTTCCACCTCTTTCACCTTCACATCGGTGATTTCCTTGGTGTTGTTCGACAAGTTCACATTCTCCTCACTCATGGTTAGACTATACTGACCACCATTAAGTTTAATCGTCAATACACCAGAATCGCCATTTAATGCTGCAAAACCTGCACAATCGCCCTCTTTCATCTTGCGGGCATCAATGCAAATGGTGTCTGAGCAAGTAGGTCCCCATGTACGCCAAGTGAGTGTGTTACGGGCATCGTAAATACTTTTGCACACCTGTGAGGTCTTCAGCACCACACCTTCAAACGAAGAAGTTTGGCGATAAGTGGCAGGATCACGCATAGACTTTCCGAACTCAGGCTTCTCGCCCTTCTTAGGCATGGGGGCAATGTCTGCCTTGATGTAATTGTGGTTCCACTGGTAATCTTTTTCAATCACAGCATAAGCAGGCTCCTTGTGGCACTCGCAGTCACCATCGAGCGTCATCACCTCAGGAATGATGCCATCGCCCTTGGTGCCCAGCACGGGCCAACCATCAATCCAAGAACAAGGTTCGATGGTGAGCACACGCCCCACTCCATCGCGGTCTTGGAACATCACGCCATACCACTCACCATGCTTGCCATCCACGATGGTGCCTTGACCAGCAAAGTTGAAACCGCCCAATTTGCTCTTCAGAATCACTTTGGAGTCGTAGGGACCCTCAATATTCTTACTGCGATAGGCAATCTCCTCTCTACCCGAACCTGGCCATGCGATGCAAAGCAGGTAGTACATGCCATCGTGCTTGACTACACGGCTACCCTCATGCAGACCTTGAGGTTTACCTCTCAGTTCCAGTTTCTTGCGAATACCACCGGGCTTCTCACCCGTCAGGTCAGCATTCAACTCCACCAGTGTGATGTCGCCACTGCCTGAAAATACATACACGCGGTCATCATCATCGAAGAAAAGCGATGAGTCGTGATAGGCAGGCAGACGACTGTGGAGTTTCCAACCCTTGGCAGGATCATCGGTCTTGAACACCATTGACTTATGAGGGTCGTCGTTCGCCACGAAGAGTGCCCAGAACGTGCCCTTATGATAACGCAAGGTAGTTGCCCATTGTCCACGACCATACACGGTACCCTCCTTCAGGTCATAACGGGGCGTGTCCTTGATCTCATCGAAGAGATAAGACACCGTCTCCCAATGTACCAAATCCTTACTGCGCATGATGGGAGCACCCGGGAACATGTGCATGGTTGTCGTAACCAAATAATAATAGTCACCCACACGAATAATGTCAGGGTCTGGAGCGTCAGCCCAGATAAACGGATTTTTCACCTGAATTTTTGGTAAAGCCGACACTTCAGGCAATGCATCGGGAGTTGTTGTTTGTGCTGCGGCCATCGTAGCCATCAGTAAACAGACTGCAGATAGTAATTTTCTCATATGTTGATTAGTTTTGGAATAGCATTGAGTGCAAAGGTACGGAAAAAGCCTTGACAAGACTTGCTTGAACGTTCCATAATTTTTCATTTTTGATACATTCAACGCTGAAATCCATTATTTTTACGCAAAAAAGGTATTTTGAAACGCACGTGAAAATTGTTGATACATACGTGAAAGCCTAACTTGCAAAAAGTCCGTAACTTTGCAGCAGAAAAATTGATAATAAATAGGTTAGTAAAAAAAGTTTAGTATTCAACTGAGAGATTCCTCCTTCGTGAGAAGGGGGAGTCTTTGTTTTTTACCATTTTACCATTTGACCGTTTGACGGGGTACGGTTATACGGTTATTTTTCACCAGAAAACGGCTTTTATGGTGAAAAAACACCATTTTCGGGTTGGATTACGTCAGTATTTCGTATGTGTTGGTGTCTTTACGGGCAACGCACACGTGTTCTTACGGACAACACAAGCAAGTCTTTGTGGGGGTCTCAGAGTGGTGCGAACGGGGATGTCGTATTTGAGAAAGTGGAGGTGCTTGGGGTGCGGAAATGGAGGTACACCCACCATGTTTAAGGTGGCGGTCAAACGGTAAAATGGTAAAATGGTGAATTTTGCTTCATTTTTCACCGTTTTACCATTTGACTGGTTTTACCAATACACCTTAAAGGGGCCGTGAAAGAGGAAAGTTGTACGGGACTCAGGAAATCAGTAGCATACTATGATAAAAAAAGCCCAGGAGAATCTCCTGAGCCAAATAAATAAGTATTTCCAAGCCTATTAAAACATAGGAAGGCCTTCTTGCCAATTGAAATCGAGCAAGTCATCTTCGTTACCGAAGTCCGGCATACCTGGTGCACCCAAGATCAAGTCATCACTTGATTTGATTTCCTTTGATGCAGTACACATCTGGGTGCATACATTGAGGCGTACCACCTCTATTTCTGGTTTCAAATATATCTTTTTCATAAATGTTATTCCTTTCTTTTAATTACTGAATGTATTTCTTACCGTTCTTAATCACTACGCCCTTGTAATCGTCACCTACTGGCTGACCTGCAAGATTGTATACAACACCATCCCCGTTTGCTTCAGAAGCCACCTCGGTGATAGCGGTAGCCTCTTCCTCAATCTCAATAGTGAGACGTGCAGGTGCTTCGCCACCAGTCTTCTCCTTCAAATAGAATGCGCGGAAAGGCTTCAATGTCAGTTTCTTAGTTGCACGCACGAAGTCGGCACCACTGATACCATATACATCATAATCCTTGAAGAAATCATCAGTTGTTACATCGTCAATCACTTTTGACTCCATTGATTGAGCCATATACCATCCATCACCAATAAGAACAAGGTCGTAACCACTAACAGTCTTAGAAATATTTGTGCCAACAAATTTAACGCTGTTGCCTGTTGCCTGATAGATGAATGGAGAGTTAGCAGGAATGATACCAGTCTTCACTTCCTCGAATGATGCTGTTGTTGCTGTAGCACTCTTGAACATATAGAACTTGGCTTCATTTTTATTGTTTTCGTCATCCACATTCATAGCAAATGGCAACACTGCAGACCCCCATGCTTCTGCTGCATCAAAATTGCGAGTATAGGAAGAAGCCGTTGACAAGATATCGAATGGAGCATAGAAAAGATTGTCATCCTTCAATTCGATATTGTTAGAAGAATAGTTGTCACCACTCTTCACAAGTACGTTCTTTGTGTTAACCAGCTGTCCAGCCTTAGCAATAAAGAGTGCATTGGGATTGCTCGCATTGAAAGTAAGGCCTGTCCCTTCCAGCTTCGTAACGTCAAAGCAGGTTACATTTGGATCTGTAAGAGCTTCTTCTCCTGTACGAACAACTTTATCTACAGGAGCAACAGGAGAGCCTTTGCCTACATAAGCCAAAGAGATTTTAATACTTCCAGCAGCACCCTGCCAATATGCCTTGTTTTTGACACCTCTCAAGAGAGGGTAGTTAGAAATCTTCACAACGTAAACACCAGGTGCAGTAATAGTTGTTTCAGCAGTCCAACCATCATCAGCAACCGATGCATAATCTGCTATTGGATGAGGATAGAGGCATACGCGGGTACCATTACCATCTGATTTTTCTGTAGATACAAACACACGGAGGAAAGTTTTTGCACCCGCAGAAGCCTCAGTAACATTAAAAAGAAGATAATCATAATCTGCTATATTTGCAGATCTTGAGTCAGCATCAATAGTATTACTTCCAAACAGAGTTGCATCAGCAATAGTTATCGGATATTTTATATCCCATGCAGCACCAGTTCCTGTTATACCATTCAAGTCTGTTGCTCCTGTAGGAGTCACCTGAATCGTATTATCTTCAATATAGTTAATATCAGGACCTTCAAGATAGATGCTTGACACGCTAACATCACCAGTGCAGTTATTAGCACCAGACAATCTGATGGTTTCGACCTTTGCAAGGTTCTCTTTAGTCGTATAATCTAACAATTTCAGACTGACTTTTCCTGCAGAAACAGGAGTAATGGTTACTTGACCCGCACCGTTTGTAAACTTAATAATGATACGGAAATGATCAGCCGTTCCTGCTGTAGTTTCCAAATTCAGAGTAGTGTAAGTAGAATAGTTACCTAAAGGGAACAATTCTGTTGAATTATAACTTGTAGCAGACCATGTAAAAGTTCCTGTAGAAGTTCCAGAATCCCAAGACCATGTGGTGTTTTCTGATCCTTTTGGAAGTTTAGATAAATCCACTGCCAACGATTTAGCATGAACTGCCGCAGCTCCTATTATGAAGAGCGCAACCAATGATAGTAAAATTTTTCTCATTTTTTGATTTTGTTTTTGGTTATTAAATAAATAATAGAAAAGATTTTAAATCAGTAATAATTCCGATGGCAAAGTTACAGGCTTTCGGGCAGTACGGTTTGTTTCCACGTTACAAAAACTTGTATATAGAGTACAAAAACGGTGCTTTTCGGCAACATCAGCAATCTATAGACAAATAAAGGGGGGCAACCTTGCTGTTGCCCCCCTCTAAAAGTTATTTTTTAACGTTTCTTCCTTAGTTGATGAAGTAGTTCTTGGTCTGACCTTTGTAGGTAGCCTTCACGATAGCACGACCATTAGAGATTGCGGCAAGCAGGCGTAAGAAAATATAAAAGTTACTCAACTCGACTTTCGGAAGTTATAAAAACCACAGATTCACGTTTTTTTAACAACGAATAGAACTAATGAACCGAATCTTTTTTCTTTTCAATGCCGTCGGACGGCAACGAAGGAAAACGAATAGTGGGCGTTCCGCATTCGGAGAAATCAGAAGGATTTCATTCGTCAGGCTTGCCCATTAAAAACAATTCGCCACATTCGGAATATTGGCTACGCCGAGCTAAAGGTTCGTTGTTGAAATAATAAATCCGCTGAATCTTAATCCGTGGTTGAATTAAGTTTCGGAAGTAAAATGGGAAGTGAAAATGGAAGTAAATTCGCCGCGCTCATGGAAGTTAAAAAGGACGATAGTCATGCTGGTGTTTCCACATTGGCCCCACATTCGACCTGCGCATAGCGCTTAACTTCACTTTCAACTCCCATTTAATCTTCATTTTTAACTCACAAAAGTCGAGTGCCTTAATTTAAGTCTTGTGCTTACTTGCATCCACATAAGAGGCTCAGGAATATACTCTTCGGATCCTCAGTCGTTATCTCTCGGGAGATGACGAGCGTCAGAGGTCGGAGATGACGAGTGACAGAGCTGGGAGACGACGAGCGTCAGAGCTGGGAGATGGCGGAAGGGAGAACGAGGAGATGACGAAAGGGACGAGGCGGAGATGACGAGTGTGACAAAGCAGAGATGACGAGTGTGAGGAAGTGGTGGATACGAGTGAGCGTGAGCGGAGATGACGAAAGTTTATTTAATGCATAATGCATAATTAAAAAACATACCGCTTCGCGATGATTCAGCAGAAAAAATTGACGAAAATTGACGTGTGAATTGACGAAAATTGGCTACGCCGAGCTGAAGGTTGACGTATTAAAATCGACCTACAATGATTTTATTTGACGTGAATCCTCGTCAATATACACGTCAATCTGACATCAATAAATTCACTTTCGGAAGTAATAAAACCACAGATTGGTTTTTCCTGAAACTAATTTGAATAATTAGAATAATTATGACACTAATTTCTATAATTAAATCATCAAAATTTGTGGATAAAATTATTTTAATTATGGTAATTTGTTTCTCAAAAACCATCACCCGAGGCTCTTGGGGAACCATCCGGACAGGGCTTTCGCCAAGAAAGCAAAAAATTCGTTTAATTTGTAAAATTCGTAGTCAAATCCGTTTAATCGGCTTAATCCGTGGTTTTATTACTTGAGAGTGTTTTTGTTTAAGACAGATACAGGTGTTTACGAGTGAGCCGTTTATTTGTGCTTTATCATCTATCTGAATGTTTCCCGAGAGCCATACGCGGCTTGTATTACTTCACACAACTGTTGAGGTATCTCACCCATACAGGTGTTGGTATCTCACCCATACAGGTGTTGGTGTCTCACCCATACAGGTGTTGGCGTCTCACTCATACAGGTGTTGGCGTCTCACACATACACCCAATGGGGTCTCACACATAGAACTTTCCACGTTTTTTACTGTTTCTACCAGGTAAGTTCAAAAGGTGACTAAGAAAAGCGCTTTCATTCTTTCATTTTCTCATTTTTTCATTTCAGCGCAGCGCAAAGGTTTGCAACTCGTTTGTGGGCAAGACTTATGTTCGCGTGTGAGGAACACTTGCATGTGCGAGTGGAAGTCACAAGAGAGCGCATACGGAAGTGGCGTTATAGAATACACAGAAAAGGTGCCCCCGAACATCGTCGAGGGCACCTCTATTGAAGTGTTTGTCAAATGACGTGATTAGTTGATGAAGAAGTTCTTGGTGTAACCTTTGTAGGTAGCCTTCACAATAGCACGTCCGTTGGATACAGCACCAATCTGGAAGGTGACAGCTGGATCAGAGGCTGTAGCCTTGATGACAGAGTTGTCTTTGAGTGGTGCGTATGCCTGATAGTTGTTTGCCATCATGAAACCATTGTCATTGGTAGAGAACATTGGAGCAGTAGGCAGTTTGATGTCCTTACCATCCACTGTGATTGTTACAGTTGGAACTACAGGAGCCTTCACGCCAGCACCCTTACCGAAGCTGATTCCGTGCAGGTCGAAAAGTCCCTGAGGACGCTGCTGACCTTGCTGCTGTCTGCCACCGCCGAACTGTGGACGACCTTGTGGCTGTTCAGGCTGCTTGATTTCGTCGCCTTCCACCACAAGATAAATGGCGTGCTTGCCTGTGAGACCTTCCACTGCTGGCACACTTACACGATAAGCTTCTTGCTTATTGGCAGAAGCTGGCACATCGATAACACCAATCTCCTGACCTTTCCAAGGATCATCCAACTTGACATGAATCTTGAATGCACCCTTTCCAGCAGGAGTCAGGTTCAGTTCCAACGTCGTGTTGTCACCCTTCTTCGTTCCTTCAAAGGCTTTCACGCCCTTAGAATCCTTGGCGAGACCGCCAAAACCGAAGTATTTGAAGCCAATGACGCCACCATTCTGAATGCCTGCGAGATCCATGGAGTTGTTCCACACATCATGGTTGTCTTGCATCCACTGGTTGCTGTTTGGACCGTACATGAAGCAAGCAAGACCTGCAGAGTAGTAAGCATAAGGAGGAAGACCATAAATCTGGAAACCTTCAGAAGTCACCTCTGCACCAGTATATTCGTTACCATCGCTTGCCTTTGCTGTCCACTCATTATTCTTGGTATATGGGTCGTAACCTACGATGCGAACCTTACCGCCATCAGCTACAGACTTCTTGTCCCAGACAATCTTGACAGGAGCCACCATTGCCTGACGTGCATTGCCGAAGCCACGTGGAGGACGGTGATAGAACACATACCACTGACCATTGATTTCCTGAATAGAGCCGTGCGTGTTGTGACCTGCGTTAGTGGTAATCAACTTGGAACCATCCTCGTTCACCACAACGCCACGAGAGTCAACCAGCACACCACCAGAACGCCAAGGACCCAGTGGAGAGTCGCCATAAGCATAACGGAGTGCAGAGTTGGTGTTGCCCAAACCATATTCCTTACCGCTATATCCAGAGAACACCATCACATATTTGTTACCAACCTGACGGATGGAAGATGCTTCAAAGAAGTTGAAATCGAGTGGGTTCTGTCCCTTGTAGAGCGCTTTGTACTCGCTACCAGCCCTGTCGAGCAGACGGCCATCTGCGCTGCTGGCAGGAATGAAGGGGTCAATTGGGTCTGTACCCTGACGTTTGCTGTACATGGTGTTCTGGTCGAGCTCAACAGCAGTAGAGTGCTGGAAACCATAGAACACATAAGCGCGATAGCCTTTATCGTAGTCAGGATCTTTCTTGTCAGTGATGTTCTCGATGAACACAGAAGGGTCAAAGTCGATGAGTGAACCCTCCACACACTGACGACCATCAGGTGTCAGGTTGACAGGAGTGAAAGGACCATCAGGACGGTCACCCTTACATACCATCGGGGTGCGACGCCATCCACGAGAGTGAGGATAAAGCCAATAAGTCTTCTTGCCTGTTGTCTTGTCCTTCACCTCCACGAGGTCTGGAGCATACATGGTGTCCCATCTGCCATCCACATAGTGAGAGAAGATAGGGCCTTCGTCACGCCACTGGCTCAAGTCTTCAACTGGAGCTGACCACATGCGCACATCATTACCACAATAAGCAGTGTAAGTCACGTCGTGCGAGCCAATGATGTAAGCACGATACTTGCCTGGATTGTCGGGGTCTTCAAAGACACGAGGTTCACCATCTGGCAAGTGCTCCCACAATGGAAGGTAGGGGTTCTGTGCATTCATGGAGAGTGCGCAGAACGAGAGAATTGCGAAAAATAGTTTTCTCATTTGTTAGTTTTTTATTGGGTTTATTGTTGGTATTTAATGCTTGATTTCAACGACCTGTCCTGCCTTAACAGCCATTTCATACTCGTTGACACCATCGTGAGTGGAAACAAGAGACAAGCCCTTGGCTGTCAGCGTATCCTTGCAACGAACACGAAGGGTACCATTTTGCTGGGCTTTGATAGTCGCAGTCTTGATGGTGCCATTTTCCCATGCCTCGCTCACTTCGTAACCACCACGGGCGCGAAGACCGCTCACGCTACCCTCTTTCCATGCATCGGGCAGAGCTGGCAACAAATGGATGGCCGGCTTCTCGTTGGTGATAGGATCACTCTGCATCAGCATTTCAGCAATACCTGCTGTGACACCGAAGTTTCCGTCAATCTGGAAAGGTGGGTGTGCATCGAAGAGGTTCGGGAAAGTACGTCCGTTGGGGTACTGACGTTCACGTCCCTCGTTGGGCAGGAGCCTCAACATGTTGCTGATAATGGTGAAAGCATGGTTGCCATCGAGCATACGCGCCCAGAAGTTTGTTTTCCATCCAAGACTCCAACCCGTAGCTTGGTCACCACGCTGTTTCAAGGTCACGCCTGCTGCCTTCCAAAGGTCAGGTGTGGTATAAGGAGAAATCTGATTAGAAGGATAGAGTCCGTACAGATGTGAGATGTGACGATGTTGGTCATTAGGATCATCAAGGTCGTCACGCCACTCCTGCAGCTGACCATACTGTCCCACTTTCATCTTGGGGAGTTTGCTGATAGCAACGGAGAGTTTCTGCTGGTAGCCAGCGTCTTCACCCAGAATCTTAGCTGCTGCCAAGGTCTGTGAGAGAACGTCGTGAACAATCTGGTTGTCCATCGTACAACCTGCTGTAATGGTTGATGACTTGCCGCGACCACCATGCTCAGGAGATGTGCTGGGCACAACAAGGAGTTCGCCATTACGCTCCACCATAAAGTCAAGATAGAAATCGGCAGCACCTTTCATGATAGGATAATATTCACGCAGGAATGCCTTGTCGAGCGTATACTGGTAGTGCTCCCACAGGTGAGTGGTGAGCCAACCTCCTCCATGAGGGAACATGCCCCATGCGGCACCATCCACAGGACCTGCAATGCGCCAAATGTCCGTGTTGTGGTGTGCCACCCATCCTCCGCAGTTATACATGACGCGGGCAGTCTCTGCACCTGTTACACTCAGGTCTTTCACCATTGAGAACAGAGGTTCGGCAGTCTCAGAGATGTTGCACACCTCAGCAGGCCAGTAGTTCATTTCCGCATTGATGTTGATGGTGTATTTCGAATCCCAAGGAGCATCACGTTTGTCATTCCACACGCCCTGCAGATTGGCAGCCTGTCCACCCTTCTGCGAAGAGGAAATGAGCAGGTAACGACCATAGTTGAAGAGAAGCGAAACCATGCCCATGTCGCTGCTTCCATAGAACTTGTCCAATCGTTGGTCGGTTGGGAGCTTCTGATTGTCAGAAGAGGTCAAAGAAAGATTGACACGATTATATTGCTTCTGATAAACAGCCAAATGGCGTTTCAAAAGCTGGTCAAACTTCATCTTATCTGCTGCCGCCAGGAACTGTTCGTTCTTCTTGGCTGCATCGCCAGACACATCGTGGTAGTTGACGAAATTAGTGGCTGCAGAAATGTAGAGCGTGGCTTCTGTCGCGCCAGCCACCACCAACGAATCACCTTCAGCCTTAGTTGTGCCGTCAGCCTTCACACGTGTCAAGCACTGAGCTGTCAATGCCGCACGAATACCCTCTTGGTCAACGCCCTTGATGGTTGCCTGCAACTGATTGCCGGAAGCTTTTGCCTCCATCGGGAAGATACATTTGTGAGAGAGTGTGAAATTCAGCGCACCCTTCTTGCTTGCCTTCACGTTCACCACGACAATGCCGTCGGCAAGTGAAGCGATGACACGACGAGTGTATTGTACATTGTCACAGGTATAGGAAGTGGTGCTGACAGCTGTCTGCAAATCCAGGTCGCGCACATAGTTTTCCACCTTCTGATGTCCGAAATGCAAGCGCAGGCTTCCCACTGTGAGGAAACGCATGCCATGAGGACCTTTGACAAATTCCTTGTTGATGATGTTCTCAGCCTCACGCTCCTTACCGTCAAAAATCAGGTTGCGCACCTCATCGAGATGCTGCAAGGAAGTGGTGCTGTTGTTGTTGTGAGGGCCACCGCTCCAGAAGGTCTCCTCATTCAACTGGATTTCCTCCACATCGGTACCACCAAACACCATGGCACCCATGCGTGAATTACCCAGAGGAACTGCTTCGAGCCACACCGTGGCTGGGTGGTCATACCACAACCGCTGGTCATTATCCACTGACTTTGTCTGAGCCGCTGCCCACACCTTTGTCTGTCCGCCAATGCATGCCACGAAAGCCAGACAGATACAAACAATAATCTTTTTCATATACAATATAGTTCTTGATTAGTAAAAATATGCCGCAAAGTTACTCCTTTTTTACCGAAAGAGCATTGCACCATGTACCCTAAAGTTGCAAATTTGTAACATTCTCTCCTATTTTGTCGCATATTAACGAATATACACCTTTCTTCCATTGTAAATGTAGATGCCACGAGTAGGATGTTCGACAGGCTGACCCTGCAAATTGTAATACAGTTGAGAGTTGGCAGTTGAAGGTTGAGAGTTGGTAACAGGACTGTTGATAGCCATCTCTGACTCCGTAGGAATCAGGTAAGCACCCTTGAGGTTCACCATGCTGTTCCAATCCACCTTGAGTGCATTCAGGTGTACAAAATCATCCACTCTCCGCTCATTTTCCGTCGTACGCATTGTACGGATTTCCTCCAATGGAATCACGATAGCACCCAATTCGCTGTCCCAATAGGGGTCATCCTCTCTGAAGGACACCACAATCTGTTTCCATGGTCCATGCGGCACCAGCCTGTTCGTAAGGATGCGCAATCCACTTCCTGTGCCACGCAGGACAAGTTTCTCGTACGGACTGATATCAGCATATTGATTGTGATCCACATTCACAAAACCAGCCAAAGCCGTGCCACCCCCTGTGTTCTGACGCATGTTCCAATCCACATTCACATCTTTATCCAGAGGCTGTGCATCAGCATCCACGCCATTCCATTCCTTGAACATTTCGGGTGCCAAAGCAATCCATCCGTCTGGCATCTCGAAGTCATCTACATTGACGAGGCTCACAATGCTGTTCAGCACACGCTCAGTACGCACTGGGAAGTATTGCGTCAAGAGTCTGTTACGCTCTTTCATATAGGTTCCATCGACGGTGTAGAGATTACCCCTGGTTGTGTAGGGATGGACGTCACGACGGTAGTCACCCCAACGGGCAGCCTCCACATAGAGTGCCGAAGAAATGGTATTGTAGAGACTGTCCCACACTGCCACAACAGACGCCTCGCCTAACAAGCCATCGTCTGCCAACATCTCTTTAGCACGACGGAGATAGCGACGGGCGAAATCCTCATTCTGCAACAGATTGTTGAAGATACCTGTAGGGAAACTTTTGCCATTGTTCTTGCCCAGCACATTCTCATTTTCACTTTCAAAGATGATTTCCGAATCCCAACACAAGAAACGGAACCCTTCGGAATCCAGACCATGACGACGGATGGCATACCAATTATGATGGTCCCAATCCGTGTTACCACCATATTGGTTGATAAGCATATAGTCAATAAAGTTGTCCACATCAAGCAATGTATCCAATTGAGCATAAGCTTCCGGCGAAGCAGCATGAGTCACTGTTTCCACCATGAGGTTCCATGCTTCCAAATCACCTTCACTCGCCTCAATGTGGTTGCCACCATCTTCTTCTATCTTGATGACATCGTAGTCACCTTTCTTACCCCCGATGTGATTTTTTCCGAACTGGTCATCAACCCGTTCTGCAATGTTGTAAAGTCCCCAGTACATACCATTGAGGAACAGATGGACATAGAGGGCATTGGCTGCAGTATGTCCCATCTTACGCTGCATGCGGCGAGCCCAAACATCGCGAGTGTATTGAGCTTTCTGACGGTTTGCTTCTGTCCAATGTTGCCAAGCATTACCAAAGTGACAACGCAGCACCAGTTGGTCAAACTTACTGGGTTCATCTTCACCATAGAGAGGGTATTTCAGAGTCTTCTCACCATACTTTTCCTTGAAGACAAGACGGAACGAATGCTTGGGATTCTTTTCAGCCAAACGCCCATGACCTCCATGCAGACGCAATCCGCAAGTGGCAGAGAGGTCATGTTTCTGGTCGCCGCCCATCAACTCGATGCTGGCAGGACGTGTCCATCCGTGCCCCGTCGCATCACCTATTGGAGGACCTGTAAAGATGTAGATGCCCCCCTTCTCCTCGTCATTCTCATGACTGAACAGATTATCTTTGTCAGTCACGATACTGAGGATTGGCAACGATTTCAATCCTTCTTGTATCTTTTCTTTCAACACAGGATCGTTTGTCATTTCCGCATCCATGCCATAGTCGGCTGGAGCTACACCGCTCATCTGGGTGTAGCGTCCCCACTCTGTCGGATAGCCCGTCGGGGTGTCCGACTGGTTCAGCACACTATTCATGAAGATATAAGATGCTGTGGAGATGGGCGAAATAATTTCCCCATCTTTCACCTCAACGGCGCGTATGATAGTCGTCTTGCTGATAGTGAGCGGTGCTGAATAGAGTCGGCTGGTCGTGGTCGGTTCACTGCCATCCGTGGTATATCGAATGGCTGCCTCAGCATCTTGTGCTGTCATACTAACACTCAAGCTGCCACCATCATAAAGACCATGAGGCTGACTGAATTGAGGCTGAGCCATCATTGGCATTACACCCATCCACGCCATCACCCATAGCTTCAAAAATGTTTTCTTCTTCATTGATCAGTTCTTGGTATTTCTTTTCTTCTTTATATCAATTGTTTTAGGTCTCGTTTTTATGAAACTTGAGTCGATTGTCATTTGTATGGCGCACCAAAGTAACTGTAATGCTGGTTGTCAGGATTAACCACGATTTGTTCCACCACGATCTCAGGGTCTATCATGATGACCTTCAACGTGTGTTTGCTTGCGGTGGTGTTGAAAGTGGCATCCAACCAACGAAGGTTGTCAAACACCTCGTCACGACGGGGAAGTTGGCGTCCCTGCCAAGAACCGCTCAATGCAAGGCGACTTCGAGGGGGCAATGCCTTCAACACTTTGGACACGGCCAAATTTTGTTTTGTATATTCAGAGAAAGTGTCCACGAGTCCACGACGGGCATCAATCACTTGCATAGGCTGGTCATCCAATTGGATTCCGAGACGAAGACCCCGAGCCGGATAAATATCCTGAGTGGGGAGAATCCCAATGGCAATCGTAAGAGACGAGGAATCAGAGGTGAGGGACGACAGGTCGTATTCCAATGTGGCACCACTATTTTCTGCTAGCACATTGCTACTCCCCATGCAACCTTCACCACGTCCGAGATCTGGCAAGAATGTCCATGAAGCATCTTTCCCGTCAGTTTTTCGAGTATAGCGGAAGGCCGGGATGGAATATTCCTGTGTGGCAGGCTGTTCTTGTAGCGCATGAGCCGTGCCAAACCTGAAACTGAGGGTGACAGGATTGATATTATCCTTAGGCATCGACCACTGCGTATAGCCAATGTGCTTGTCCTGCATCATGTTGCGCCACTTGCCATGTGCCATTTCGTTGTTATAATAGGCTGTGAGCTGGCGATCTTTCTCCATCAGTTGCTCAATACGGAGGGAATCACCCACAGTGGCAGCATTGTAGATTTCAGCCACCCCAGCACTTGCCACAAGAGGATAATAAACCAATTGATAGTAGGCATCCTGTGCTTCTTGAGGCAGCATACCTTTGAGTTTTTCAGCTCTCTCGACAAGGTTTTGCCAAAGACCGCTGATATGCGCCATTTCCTCACGGTTGTAAATACCTGGCACCTGTACTTCTGGTTTGCGCCACAAGTTGAATTTGCTGTATTTGGCAATGAGGTCAGCTATTTCCGTAGCGTATTCAGCAGGGAAAATGCTACGGGCGAAACTTTCAAGATAGGTCTTCTCATCACCTGCCTGTACCGCGTCGGGGTTCCAAGCATAATGCATAATGAAGTCAATGGGCACTTCTTTCGGTTTGAGGTCACCTACATTAATAAGCCAAATTCTGTCGATGCCCGTCTGATAGGCAAGATTGAGTTGTTCGCGAAGTTTGGGTATGGTGGTGGTGTTGACCCATCGGTCATTCCAAGGACCACCGTTCATATCTATATGATAATAAAGCCCGAGACCGCCTTTGCGCTTACGTTCGAAGTCGCGTCCGATACGGCGTATGTAACCCCAGTTGTTATCGCACAGCAGGAGGGTTACATCGTCTGGCACCGTGAAACCCGCATCGTAGTAGCGTTGTACCTCCGTGAAGATTGCCCACAGCTGCGGCACCTCACTGGCTGGCTTACCATATGCCTTGCTGATGATACGGCGCTGCACGTCAATAACCTTCTCCAAGGTCTTCATGTTGTCAGCATCATTGCCAGTACCCATCGCCACATCGCCATCGCCACGCATGCCAATGGTGATAAAATTCTCATAATTCTTGTTACGCTCAATGCCTTCCGTGAAAAACTTTTCGATGCGCTCGGGATTCTTGGCATAATCCCATGCACCCACTTCCTCGCGACGACGGGTGTATTCCTTATGGGCACGCATCATCGGTTCATGATGGGAGGTACCCATCACAATACCCATCTCATCTGCCACCTGTGGAGAAAGCGGATCATCCTCGTTGAAAGCAGAATCCCACATGGCAGGCCATAGGTAATTTGCCTTCAAGCGAAGAAGCAGTTCAAACATGTGAGCATACATCTTGGAATTCACACCACCAAAATTGGCTGTTGCCCATCCTCCAAAGGAAGGCCACTCATCGTTGATGAAAATACCACGGTACTTCACCTTCGGCTCCCCATCTGTATATTCCCCCCGATGGACATATATGCTTTCGTGTTTTGCAATCGGTGCATCAGCCCACCAATACCAAGGACTAACCCCAATCTGACGGGAGAGCTCGTAGATGCCATAGATAGTGCCCCTCTTGTCACTACCAAGAATGACCAATCTATTGCCGTCTGTAGTGATGATGTACTGCTCCCATTTGCCCTCCAGCTGTTTGACAAGTTTCTTGTATTTCTTCGCGAATTTGCTCTTACCCACAGTGCCAACTACGACAGGGGCACAATCACTGCCCGTCACTGCCTTCATGTCAGTGCGAAGATTACGAACGGCTATTTTCACGCCTTCCCAATCGGCGGCATCATATAAGATTGTGTCCTTGCTGCCTGTCAAACACAATTGAGAGGCATTCTCTTTGGAAAAAGTGACAAATGGTTCTGCTGCCCACACACCAGAGGTGAACAACACACACAACAACAATGAATACAATTTTCCCATTTGGTTTTGGCTTTTTTCTTTGTAAAAGATAACGTGATGACCCATCATCACAAAACATGTTGCAAAGGTAGGTGTTCTTGAAGAAAACCACTTTGCAACACGTTTCATATTATTGTGTGTATGTTACCTTGTATAATAATCGGGAGTAGCACCTACATCAAAAGCCTTTTATTGGAAGGTGATCTGCTGAACCATTTGTCCAGGATCGCCGATGACGAGGGTCAAGACATGCTGTTTCCTGGCACGGTCGACAGGGAATGTGAGAAGGTAGTCTTTACGGTTTTCGAGCACTTGCAGTTTCCAAGGATAAGACCACTCTTCGAATTTGTTTTCGCAGACAACAGGGGGGCAACCATCGACACTGACACCAATACGGTTACCACGTTCAAGGGTGACGGGCCAGAAGGGAATGGTCGAGATGCAGACCGAGAGGGTGTCTTTGGAAGAGGAATAATCGAAGGGGATGTCTATATGAGCAGAGGTGAGACGGGCAGGATTCTGCACAGGGTCGAGTGGTTCACCCATCTGGAGAGCCATCCAGTCAGTGCCGATTCCCTCAATGAGGCGGAAAGGAGCGCGTGCCTTCACTTGTTCAAGGTTCATGTGCTGGTCATAAATAGGATGCCGTTGATGATCAGGTAAGCGATGAGCATGAGTGGGAGCTGTGACCAGTTCCGGCATGAGCTGATATAAGGCACAATAACCAGGGGGTATTTGCGAAATCATCTGGTTCCATTTGCCCGAAAGCTGCGTGTTGTAAGTGTCAAGGAGCGTTTGAAGGCTGTCAAAGGCTTGAGTTGCCTCTCTTGCAGCCTCCGCATCTCCCGTTTCGTGATTGCGCTGTGCCATAAGAAACTTACGGTTCATCTGACAGGCAGACTTGACGCTGTAAGCAATGATTTCAAAGAAGGATGGTTGCAGAACAGGAGGCAGTTCCTGCTGAATGGCATCGATGCGGTCAGAAATACGCTGATAGTCTGCAAGGCGCTTCTGTGCAGTGCCTGACTCAAAAGAGAAGTCTGTATCGTGCAGCTTACTGTTCTCCTGATTGTCCCACTCTATTTCATAACCCATGAATTCGGGTTTTCTTTCCCATGCCAAACGATAGTAAGTGTCGAGAATCTGTTGGAAATCACGCTCATACTTTTTCCCATATATAGAAGCAAGCCATGTTGCTTGGTATTGGTTCACATTCTCATAAGTGAAGGAAGAGAAATCCCATGCCATGTCAAAGAAATGCTGCATTTCCATCTCCATCGGCTTGATGTCGCCAACATTCAGCAGCCAGTAGCGGTCTGCTCCTGCATCATAAGCTTTTTTCAGTTCCTCATACATCAGCATGGGAGCTGTGGTGGCTATCCAGATGTTGTCATGCGGGGTTCCCAAATAGCTGAGGTGATAGTACACACCAGAACCGCCCTTGCGCTGACGTTCCTGCTCGTTTGACACGCGTTTCATATACCCATAGTTGTCATCAGGCCACACCAGCGTGATGTCATCAGGTACACGAAGACCTGCATCGTAGATGTCCAACGTCTCTTTGTAAGGAACAAATATTTGGGGAATGTCTGCAGCAGGCTTCCGCTTGTGGGTTTCCAATATTTTCCGCTGATCCGCAAACACTGTTTCCAAAGTCCCTGCACGGACTTTCGGGTCTGTGGAGCCTTTCATCGCCTCATCATGCAAACCGCGCATGCCAGTCGTGTAGATGTTGTCATATTGAGCCGTCTCACGCAGGCGGTTGTCCAACTTTTTCCAAATCGTTTCCTTGTTAGTCAGGTAATTCCATTCGCCATCACGTTCCTTATCCCATTCAGAAGGAGCTGCATTATTAAAGAGCAGCGGTTCACAATGGCTTGTTGTAATCATAATGCTCCACTCTGCCGCCACTTTCTGACTTCCCGGATGACTGTAGAAAGCGCCCGTGCAGTCGTGCATGGCAGGTGCCAACATATTGGCTTTCAAGCGCAACAGCAGCTCACACACTTTGTCGTAGGTTTTCGGACCTATATCATTCAGTTCTTTTTCAAAGTTCTCAGCAGCCCACGTCTTCATTCCCCAGTCCTCATCGTTAATGAAAATGCCACGATACTTGATGGTGGGTGACTTGGATGTATAGTTTTCCTTATAATCAAGTGTCTTCTTTTTCTGCACAGGCACATCGGCAAACCAATACCACGGAGACACACCGATACGCTCACTCACGTGGAATGCGCCGTATGCAGCCCCTCTCGCATCACTACCTACAATGATGAGGCGGTTGCCTTTGGTGACAATCTTGTAGCGTTCCCAGCACCCCCTGACATCACTCACATCCACGTCCAACGATGCCGGCAGATGCTCCACGGTTGCCAAGACAACCTCATTCTTGGAAGATGCTGTTCCCGATGTCTCCACCACGGGTTTCACTCCTGTCACCCGTTCTATGTCCTCACTCAGCACCACGCCCATCTTCTTCACCAAAGCGGCATCCTCTTCAGCCACCACAATACGACACTGCTTCAAATCGACCGCGCCAGCCGACAAGAAGCAGCAAATCAAGACTAAGAAAAAGAAACAGATTTTTTTCATTCAACCCACACCTTTCTGCCGTTTCTGATATAGATTCCGTGTTGGGGATTTGAAACCTTGCGTCCCTGCAAGTCATAGATTTCATTTTCCATAAGGAAAGGTGAAGCGGGCACAGCGCTGATGGCTGTTGACACATAACTGTTTGCCGTCAGGGAAAGTTGCCCCAAGATGCAGTCACTCCATTCCTGTTCTGCCGAATAAAGGGCAATGACATAATTGCCCTGCTCTGTGATGTCAAACTCAAAGGTCTGCTGTTTCAACGAACCAAAACTATTGGATGCATTATTGCCAATATTGATGGTTGGGGTATATATCTGACTTGCAACGCTCACGCTACCAACACGTTTCTCAATACTCAGTTCAATGGGCGCAAAATCAGGTTTGTTCCAATTGCAAATCTTATATTTCAACGTATAGTGTCCGGGCGCCATACTGATGGTTGTGCCACTTTCAGAGAGACCAAACTTTGCCCATCCCTGATGGGTTTTCCCCTCGATGTTGCGGAAATAGAGTCCATAGTCCAATCCACGAGGCGAACCCGTGAACTGCAAGACACGACATCCCTGCGAATATCCGCTGCCGTAACCAACACGCTTTTCAGAGCCATCGAAAGTGACCCAGCCTGCAGGCAGCGCTCCTCCCTCGGTGAACGCCGTGGAGATGGTAAGGGTCAGGGGGGCTTGCAGCATCACCTCCACGGTGGCTGAGCCCGTCTCACCGTCGTTGTCTGTAGCAACCACTTTCAACGTATGTTTACCCACTTTGCTACTCGTCAATGTAGCCTTGTAGGGTTTTGCCGTGCAAGTGGACAACAGGGTTGTTCCATCATAGAACTCCACTTTCTCAATAGTTCCATTGGGGTCATCAGCAGTGGCTGTGACAGCAATGTCAGGAAAGGTTACCTCACCAGTAGGAGCATAATTGACATACCTGAGGCCCGAAGAAGGCGCTGTAATCTTCACGCTGGGAGCAGTCTTGTTCAGCGAGTAACGCTTGCAGAAGTTCCAAATCTCCTTACCAGTGTACACCTGACGTTCCTTGCAAATCCAGTGACCTTTGTCCTTCAACTCCAAAAGCTTGACCTCAACACCGTCGTTGCCGGGTCCCCAAGTGTGCATCTTGGCTCCTGCAAAACCATTGTAATTGGAAACGACCTTGTCTGTCGTTGGACATCCATTATGCTGAATCCAAGGGTTCAGTGCAGGTTGTACACCTCCGAAGTTGTCGGCAGTTCCTTGAATATGCAAGATAGGCACTGCGCGAGTGGTTGATCTCGGAGTTACAACTGAAGGACCACTACAAGAAACAAAAGCTGCAATGATATTGGACATCTTGTTGATGGCGTTGTACGTCAGCATGCCACCCATCGAGAACCCGCCGAGGTAGATGCGGTTACGGTCAATCTTGTGCAGCGTCACCATCCTTTCGATGATAGCCTTGATGAAATTAATGTCGCGGTCACCACCAGTGTCCCATGCTCTGTCTATACCATTGGGGAACACACAGATAAACTTGGCAGTGTCACACACGGCTTCCATGCTGACATTGTCATTCTTGAACTCGCTGTTCTGCATCCAGTTGGCATCTTGGTTATAGCCATGGCAGAAGATAAGCAAAGGACGGTTCTCACCTAAATTCTTAGGCACAATGACATTATACGAACGATTAGTGCCGTTGACGGTGATGTTGTCAGCCTTCACGGACAGGAATCCCGCCACAAGCAGGATGAATGAAAGAACGGAATGTTTCATGTTGAGTAGTCTCATATACGGTTTGGAAATTGGAATTAGGTTTTATTGTGCAAATTTAGCACAAATTACCCCTTTCCTCTTTTACGACAGGTTACATTTTCTTTTCTTTATCGTTCATTCTTCCCAATTTCAGGCAGAATCAGGCACAAAAAAAGAGGAGAATCGCATCACTGCGGCTCTCCTCCCCAATCACTCTTTTTCTATCCAGTAAAAGAAATGTATATTTTTGTCGTGTTTAATTTGTGAGATTCTTTTATTTGATGTACACTCGTTCCCCCTTACTATTGAGATAGATGCCAGGAGTGGTGGGCATGCCATTGATGGTTGTTCCATTCATGGACACCCAACGGTCAGATTTCCTGCTCTGCTGTTCCACGGACTCAATGTCCGAGGCTATACCTTCTGACACCTGAGCCTTGCGCTGCTTGGCATCAGCCCCACTATTGGGACGCTGTGGGGGATTAGGCTTGCCATTCGGTTTGCCGTTGAACTTACCATTGGGCATGCGGCGCATCCGTTCAGACTTCATGCGCTGCAGATTCATCCTTTCCAACTGTTTCATCTTTTCGTACTGACGCTGGGTGAGCACGGTGAGGAAACGCTTGTAGTAGGTCTCTTCCACATCGATGGTGGCACGGCTGCGAGCGAAACGGTTGGCATTCATTTTCTCCAGTTCTTCCTCTGTCGGCTGGTGATATTTAGGTTTTTCACCCCCCTGAGGCTTTCCCTGCTTTGCCGTAGGATGGTTGGAATACTTCTCCCACACCGCTTTCAATTCACTGCGATAATCCACATAGATAGGAACAAATTTCGAAGTCTTCTCTTCGTCCAGCTGAAGCTGACACGCCATGCGTGCAGCCAGCCTTTGTGAAAGTTGTTCTTCAGTCAGTCTTTGAGGCTTGCCACCCTGTTTGGGTTGAGCCATCAGTGTGCATCCTGCCACGAAGAGGAATGCCACTGCCATTGAAAGAATCCTTTTCATATTCATACCATTTTTTCAGTGGTTATAAAACTGTATTGTCTATATTCTCGTAGATGGCAATCCACTCATCGAGTGCATCGTCAGTCATGTAAGTCTCGACCGACTCGTCTGCCAGCAGATTCGTCTCTGACTGCTCTGAGCGTTGGAGAGTATAGAATGACACTCCTGCGATGAGCAGCACCACAGCCGCTGCCGACATCCAGAAACGGCTGCGAGAGTGAACCGTTGGCAATTGAGAATTGACGGTGGTCTTCTCCATCAATCGCCCGTGCATCTCATCGAAAAAGCCTTCCGGCACTGTGTATGGCATACGCTTGCCGATGTTATTGAGTTGCTCTTCCATATCTATTCAGTTTATTTAAGTTGCGCAAGTTTTATTTATTTGAAGTTATAGAAGTTATAGAAGTTCTCGCTTCGCTCAGTTGACAATTGACAGTTGACAAACTCATCGTACATCGTTCATCGTACATTTCCCTGATGTCCTTCTCACTGCCAGGTATCGTCGTTAACTCCTTTAACTTCAATTACTCCGTCACTTCCGAAATTTGAGTTAATTTAGTAGTTCATTCTTAATTTTCTCTTTGGCATGGTGATATGCAACCTTGAGGGTAGCCACCTTACTACCAGTCACTTCGCTAATCTCCTCATAACTCATCTCGTCATAGTAGCGCATGTTGAACACCATGCGTTCCTGCTGGCTCAATCGGAGGATTGCCTGTTGCAGGCGCACTCCTTCCACATCTTCCCAATCCACATGCTCCGATGCTGTCAGACGGTTCAACAGCACATCCTCCTCGCTCAGTTCCGACATCGTCCGTTCTCTCATCTTGTTGAGATGACGGATGCACTCGTTAGTGGCTATCCTGTACACCCACACTTTCAGCAGCTCCTTCTTCCTCAGTTTTTCCAAGCCCTGATACACACGAATGAAGGTCTCCTGCATCACGTCCTGCGCATCCTCGTGGCTGACCACCATGCGGCGGATATGCCAATAGATGGGGCGTTCGTACTGTTTCAGCACGGCTTCAAACGTAGGCGCGTCATCGTCTTGCCGTCCCAACCGCATCAATCTCATATCAAAAGTACTTTCGTTGTGTGTATATTGTAAAGAAACTTCAAAAAGGAAAAAGTTAATGCAGGAAAACTAATTTTTATACAAAAAAGTTTTCCTGCATCATTTTCAAAGACAGGTTGTATCACTTCACATAGATAGTCTTGGCATTGGAACCTGTGCGGACAATGTTCATGCCTTTCTGGGGTTGAGGCACGGGAACACCTGCCAGCGTGTAATAGGCTGCTGCCTGATTATGAAAGGCATTGGGCACCTGAATACTGGTCATTTCTTCATCGGTGGCAGTATGGAGTTCGATGTTCGTCACACTAATGTTGTCAGCGTTATCATTGCGGGTCAAAGCAAAAATATATTCACCCCAGCCATCCTCCACCTTGAAGCAGAAAGCAGCATCTTCGCCCACCTTTGCAGTAGTGTCAAGCACATAATCTCCACCTATTTTTTTAATACGCACCAAGAAATCCTTACCCACATCACCAGAAGACTTAAAGGTCAGTTTGTAGTTTCCCTTGTCAAGCTGGAACGAGCGATACACATTGTGGTCACTGTTATCGCTGGCATGCTTGGCACCACCATAGCGAAGAATGGTCTTACCCGTCATTACCCATCCGTGTTGAGCAGGTTGATAGCCTTCTTCCTCCACTCGTGGCATCCACTTGAGCGTGGCATCACAAGGGGTGTCCAAAGTGTACTGTTTGAAGTGAGCCCACATAGTTTTAGCAGAGTTACCCTCTGGTGTGTTGTTTGTAATGTCATTATGCCCCATTCCGTCCATTTCGTAGTACACGTACGGGAATCCTCCTTCGGTTGCCTCATACACACTCTTCGTGTACTTGCCAGTAACGGTTGTCTTCACTGGCACTGGATTTGCACCCACTCTTGCGACCATTTCATCTACAATCGTGGGCATCAACGAATACTTTACAAAATCGTCCGCCTTTCCATGAATGTGCAGGAATGGCACAGGACGTACACCGGTATGACGGAAATGGAATTCATTCATCTGGAATCCACTAATGGAAGCAAATGCCGCGAAAATGTCAGCACAAGTGTTGGAGAGCGCATAGGTCATCATACCACCATTAGAGAATCCACAGCAATAAATGCGTTTGCTATCCACCGAATAGTTCTTCTTCACGTCTTCAATAACAGCCTTAATGAACTCGACATCAGCATTGACCTCACCAGAAGAGACCCAACCCGTCGTATTCATTCCTGCCAAATAAAAATCCACCGTCTTTCCTTGTGGATAGACAACAATGAAACCTTCATCGTCAGCTACCTCTGTCGTCATTGGATGGTTAGCCCACTGATTGCCATTAGCACCATGGAGCGAAACCACCAACGGAGCGTTATCCCCCACATTGGCAGGCACATACAGTCTATAAGAACGTGACTCTGTTTTCCCTTTGTCATCTTTCACGGAGATGTTCACAATTTTGTCCACCTTCGCTGCAAATCCCTGCATGGCACAAAGCAGCATCAAGGCAAACACAAAAAATAACTTTTTCATAGATTAAGATAGATAATTGAGTGATTTAAAGATGAAGTTACTTATAATCATTGACAAGTTTCCGTTCCTCCTCTGTAAAGTCAGAGGTATCCTGATTCCATTGAGGATCGGGCATATACCACCAAAGCGACTTGAAGTAGGCTGCCAATTTCTGGTCTTTGAACACATACCCACGATTGGCATAAGGAAGATTACGCAAGATGCGAGAGTTGGGAATGCCATCGGTCGTGGCATTGGCGGGAATCCGAAGGTCGTCATCCGTCTCTTCCATCAGTTCGTAGGGCACCAACATATTCATGGGGGCTGTACGATCATAAAAGCGTCCCAATTTGAAATCCTCCCGTGAGAAAAGAGCACCTTCCGCAGAATCGATATGGATGTCATCCGTTGGACGGAAATTCTTAGCATGCCACTCATAGGTGCCATTGCGCAAAGAGAACTCATAATACCCTGTATCATATCCGCTTTGAACGACATGCATCTTACCTGCCCCCTCTGCCAAACGCCATTGGGCAGCGCTCCACATCGGATCTTTGGCTATACAGAACTGTTTGGCTGTTTTCTCAGCCTTGATGCGAAGTGTGAAATCATCTATCTGATGGTTTGCCCAACGCATGGCAGGCTTCAACCAATAGGGAATGCCGAAATGGTTATAGATTCCACCAGACATCTGATATCGGTAAGTGTGATGAACCACATTCTTTCCCTCCTTAAAGTTGGCTTTGAAACAATAAGCATAGGAATAGTCGATGTTTTCTTTCGTCTTTTTATTGATGATGCCTGATATTGCTTCATCGGAATCCTCAAGGTCACGCCACTGACTGAGGTCAAGCGGCACAAAATCGGTTGGTTCATCTTCTGAACTATGATGCACTACATAGTTGCGGATAGGAAGTTTCGCTCCATTCATTTCAACGGTGAAATCGAAAATGTAGGGGTGCTTACCCGTCTTATCCAATTCATCCCCTGTATTGTAAGGTGACGACGCTTCAAAACCCACATCCACCACTTTTGCGGCTCCACGATTGGTGAATTCATAAAGCACGTCCACGGCTGCGTATCCATCATCCTGAATGCTGATGGTCAGCACTTCCTTTGTCACTGCCACATCTGTTTCCTGCAAGGGAACAATTTGGTTACCATTCACATAAAACACGCCATCATTGGCACTTGCCAGTATGGCGATAATCCACAAAATTGATGTTGTCAGAAATTTCATTTTCATTATCATTTTGATGATTGATGATGCAAAGATAAAAAAAAGTGACGAGTTGGAGGGGATGAGTTGGGATTTTTTTATACCTTTGTCCCGTTTTTTCAACAATGAAGCAACTATTATTAAGCATATTATGGCTATTTGTGGCGGGAACAACATGGAGCATTCCTGCCCAATTAAGACCTTTCACTGTGACGAACAGTGATGGTACTGTGCTGACCATCACTCTATGCGGTGACGAGTGTTGTCATTTCTATGCCACATTAGATGGCGTGCCTGTAGTAGAGGAAACCAATGGTGACTGGCGATTGGCACCCGAACTCACCGATTCCATCAACAAGGTGTGGAACGAAAAAAGCACACGGCTCAACTTGCGCCGTCAGCAACGTGCTTTACAGAACAAGACCAGGCAAGCATTTGGCTATCCATCCTCCTACACTGGGAAGAAAAAGGGCATTGTCTTATTGGTGAACTTTGCCAACAAAGCAATGAAAAGCACCCATACGAGAGACACGTTCGACAAAATGTTCAACCAAGTGGGATACAACGAAGACAACATCGTCGGCTCTGTCCACGATTATTTTTATGACCAATCCTACGAGCAGTTCGACCTTTCTTTCGATGTGTATGGTCCCATCGTAGTCAACCAGGACTATGCTTATTATGGTACAAATAGTAAAGGTGGTGACGACCAACGAGTGGGAGAACTCACCACAGAGGTATGTCGATTGGCAGATACAAAATACGACATCAATTGGGCTGACTATGATTGGGATGGCGACAAAGAGGTGGATCAGGTTATCATCATCTATGCTGGTAGCGGAGAGCATGCCAACAACGACAAAAACACCATCTGGCCACACGAATCATCACTCACTATTCTCAAGACATTCGGAGACGGGGAAGGCCCTATCAAATTTGGTGGAATAAAAATTGACACCTATGCCATGACTTGCGAGCTGGCCAACGACAACAGCAGCACCCTGAACGGCATTGGCACTGCCTGTCATGAGTTCAGCCACTGCCTCGGACTTCCCGATTTCTACGATGCCAATTATTCAGGTGGCTATGGCATGCAGCATTGGGACATCATGGCTTCTGGCAGCAACAATGGAATGTATTACAATAGCGAATGCCCAGCAGGTTTCACTGCCTATGAACGTTGGTTTGCCGGATGGCTCGACTTGATTGAATTGAATGAGCCAACCACTATCACCGACATGCCCTGCCTTCAGGATGAGCCCGTGGCATACGTCATCTACAACGACGGCAACCGCAACGAATACTTCATCCTTGAGAACCGCCAATCCAAAGGTTGGTACCAATATGTCAGCACCTTCACCGGTATGCATGGGTTGCTCGTCACACACGTGGATTATGACCGATATAAATGGGTGCTCAACACCGTCAACACATTGAAAAAGCACCAACGTATGACCATCATCTGCGCAGGAGGTGAATATGGCACTTATTCAGGCAAAAGCTATATTATCACCGCCTCACAATATCGTTCCCAACTCTTCCCTGGCAGAAAGAATGTGACAGAACTCACTAATGATTCCCATATTGACTATGGCGGGAAGCTCTTCAACAAAAATACTGACGGCACCTTATTCATGAACAAGCCCATCACCGACATTCAAGAAAGCAACGGGTTGATTTCCTTTAAGTTTATGGGTGGAAACGAAGCAATGGACATTCATGACTTGGCAGACGCCAAACTACCTGTCACCTACTACACATTGGATGGCATTCGTGTTGAGAGCCCTCAATCACCAGGCATTTACCTAGTCAGACAAGGTACACAAACACACAAAGTCTTCCTCAAATAAAAGACTCAACTTTCTGAAGTGACGAAGTTAATGGAGTTAACGAAGTAAACGACGATACATAGCAACGAGAAGGACATCAGGGAGATGTACGATGAACGATGAGTCTGTCAACTGTCAATTGTCAACTGAGCGAAGTGATAACTTCTATAACTTCAACAACTACAAAAAAGTGAAGCTTACGAACCTTCAGCTCGACGAAGTCAAACTTGAGTCAATTATCCTTATACCATTCAGCATACATGATGTAATGCTTGGCAATTCCAATGTTGAGTTCCTTCGCCTGTTCGGGATCCACCTTCTTGATGAATTTTGCCGGCACACCACCCCACATCTCTCCGTCACCCACCTGTGTGCCCTTCAACACCAAGGCACCTGCTGCAATAATCGCGCCCTCGCCTATCACGGCATCATCAAGCACTGTCGCACCCATGCCAATCAGAGCACCACTCTTCACTGTGCAGCCATGCAAGGTCACGTTGTGTCCGATGGTCACATCGTCACCAATCTCAATCGCTGCTTTCTTATATAAAGTATGCAGACATGACCCATCCTGTATGTTCACGCGGTTACCTATCTTGATGTAGTTCACATCACCACGCACCACCGCATTAAACCACACCGTACATTGGTCGCCCATCTGCACATCGCCCACAATTGTGGCGTTCTCGCTGAAATAGCAGCCCTCGCCCCATTTGGGAGTCAAGCCGCACACTGTCTTGATTAAAGCCATTCTTATTTACAATTTGACAATTTACGATTAATTGTTTAGGGGTTTAGATTTTCCGCAAGCGAATCACCCTGCTGGCGAACTGTCCGCCCATCGTCGCTTCGATGCCCGTCTCCATTAGGAACTTACCCGAGAAAGTCTTGCCTTCAAAGTTGCGCCTTCTTTCCGCCCCCTCAAACTCATTGAGGCGGTAGGTCGCATCAGGGTCAAGACCTGCCATATGCCAACGGGGAGTTTCCAAACCGATGTAGTTCTCAAACTTATAACAAAAGAACACAGCCTCGTTCTTGTCCTCACTCACAAACATCTCACTACAGAAACCCTGATTCTCGTAAGGTGAAAGCAGACGATAGAGGTCACCTTGCTGCACAAGAGGACGAATCTCCTTGTAGAATGCCACTGCCTTCTTCGCGTAGGCACGCTCCTGCTCATTTAAGTCACTGGGCTTCATCTCCATGCCCAGACGCCCTGTCATCGCCACATCGAAGCGGAACTTCAACGGAATTACACGTCCCGTCTGGTGGTTAGGCGAGGCGCTCACGTGCTGAGCCATCGCCATCGGAGGGAAGAAGTGGCTGGTGCCCCATTGAATGAAGAGTCGCTGCTGGGCATCAGTGTCATCACTTACCCAAAACTCATCGAAATAGGGCAAAGCACCCCAGTTTACACGACCGCCGCCGCTTGAACAGAGCTGAATGACAAGGTCGGGATGAGCCTTGCGAATACGCTCCAATGCGCTGCGCAATCCCAGATGATAATCCACGAAGAGGTGGCTCTGCTTATCTGCTGTCAGATAGCTGCTACCGAAGTTCTGCATAGACATGTTGCAGTCCCATTTGATATAGTGCAGCGTCGGGTTCTCCTTCACCAAATTGTCCACGATGCCCACTACAAAGTCCTGCACTTTAGGGTTCGAGAGATCGAGCACCAGCTGTGTGCCTCCACGCCCTTTCGCCAATTCTCGGGTAGGATGTGCCACCACCCAATCAGGATGCGCCTCAAAGAGTTCGCTCTTGCTGTTGGTCATTTCGGGTTCTATCCAAATGCCGAACTTCAAACCACGGTTCTCAGCAGCCTTCACCAAGGCAGGAATGCCGTTAGGCAGTTTTTGTGTATCAGTCACCCAGTCGCCCAAGCCCTGTGTATCATCGGTGCGTCGATACTTACGCCCGAACCAACCATCATCCACAACGAACAATTCACCACCCAACTCCTTGATGCCATCCATCATCTGTTCGCACACCTCTTGATTCACGTTCATATAGACGCCTTCCCATGAGTTCAGCAAAATCTCGCGCAGAACATGTCCATTGTGCAGCTGCACGTTGCGGCCCCATCGGTGGAAAGCCCGACTCACGCCACCCTTACCCTCATTGCTGAAGGTCAATGCCAGTTCTGGGGTCGTAAAGGTTTCGCCAGATTTCAACGTATAGGCTGTATGCAAATCATCAATACCAGCCAAAAGTGTATGTCTGTTCTTGCCACGCGTCTCGATGCGAAGTTTGTAGTTGCCCGTCCAACAAAGGGCAGCACCCACCACACGCCCACAGTTCTCTTGCGGCTTGCCGTCGAGAGAAATCATGACTTCTGCACGGTCATCCATTGCTGTGCGCACTCCATCATGATTCACAATGGTTTTCAAGCCAGCCGTCAGCGGCTCTTCAGTCATGCCTGCCTCCTGTCCCCATGCTCCATGAAAATGAGTAAGCCAGGCACCCTCTTGACGGAACGTCATCACACCGCTGGCATACTGCTCCATCTTGACAGGCTTCTTTTCACCATTGCGAATCACCGACCATGTCACAATCACATCGCTCTTATCGTCAGCACGGTAATACAAATCCACAAAAAAATCATACGTCTTGTCTTTCAGCGACACAATTGTTTCATTGCCCCATTGCTGGCAACCCGTCACCACCAATTCCGTGGTCATATTACCATCGGCATGCGTCACGCTCAGCGCCGTCTCGTCGAAACTATTGCGACCAAAAGCAGGATAGGCATCTCCATTCAGACCTGAGGCATCATACACCTCATGCGCATGTTCCGGCTTGATACGAGAACCATAATACTGGATACGTGGCGTCTGGCCCTCGTTCACAGCGAGCATCAACGTCGTCTTGGGCGTGTTCACAAACACGTCTTTGGCACTGGCAACCTGACACATGGTCAAGGTAAGGACGAAAAGAACTAATTGTCTCATTGGGCAAGAATAGTATTTTTGTGAGTGAATAATTGGTATTAACCACAGAATCTCTGCAAGACTCCATTTGTGACTACAAAGTTACGAATAAAAATTCCCCACCACCAAAATATCGGGCAAAAATTTACTTTTGTGTAGATTACTTAACTTTGGAAAGTTAAAAATGAAGTGAAAATGGGAGTGAAAGCATTTACTCAACGTTCTGAAGTTATCGCTGCGCTCGAAGTAATCGAAGTTAAAGGAGTTAACGACGATACCTGGCAGTGAGAAAATCATCAGATAAATGTACGATGAGTTTGCCAACTGTCAATTGTCAACTAAGCGCAGCGCTCACTTCGGTAACTTCATTTACTTCAAATAAATTAAACTTGCGAACCTTTAGACGGAGTCAATCTTAAATTATCTAAAAAAATTGTTCGATAATATGATTTTACTTATATTTGCATTCGAAAATGTGATTACACAATATGGAACAAATCAAGGGAAAGATATCACAAATTATTGGTCCAGTGGTGGATGTGCAGTTCTCGGCAGAGAAACTGCCACGCATTCACGATGCTCTCACCATCGAGCGTGAAGAAGGACGACGCATGGTGGTGGAGGTGCAGCAGCATCTGGGCGAGAACACGGTGCGGTGTGTGGCGATGGAGAGCACTGATGGACTTAGACGCGGCATGGAGGTGGCGGCACTGGGACGCCCCATCACGATGCCTGTTGGAAATCAGGTGAAGGGACGATTGATGAACGTGAGTGGCGATGCCATCGACGGCATGGAGGAGATGAGTCGCGAGGGTGCTTTGCCCATCCATCGGGAAGCACCGAAGTTTGAAGAACTGTCGCCTGCACAAGAGGTGCTCTACACGGGCATCAAGGTGATTGACCTGATTGAGCCGTATGCGAAGGGTGGTAAGATTGGACTCTTCGGTGGTGCCGGTGTGGGCAAGACGGTGCTGATTCAGGAACTCATCAACAACGTGGCGAAGAAAAATAACGGTTTTTCGGTCTTCACGGGTGTGGGAGAACGCACACGTGAGGGCAATGACCTCTTGAGGGAGATGATTGAGAGTGGTGTCATCCGCTATGGCGACAAGTTCAAGGAGGCGATGGAAGAAGGAAAGTGGGATTTGAGCCTCATCGATAAGGCGGAACTGAAAAAGAGTCAGGTGAGCCTTGTGTTTGGACAGATGAACGAGCCTCCTGGTGCACGTGCATCGGTGGCGTTGTCGGGCTTGACCATTGCCGAGTCGTTCCGCGATGGTGTGAGCGGTGGAAAGGGTGGCGACATCTTGCTATTCATCGACAACATCTTCCGCTTCACACAGGCTGGTTCGGAGGTTTCTGCCTTGTTGGGACGTATGCCTTCTGCCGTGGGTTATCAACCCACCTTGGCAAGTGAGATGGGACAGATGCAGGAGCGCATCACCTCAACAAAGAATGGTTCCATCACGTCGGTACAGGCGGTGTATGTGCCTGCCGACGACTTGACTGACCCCGCTCCTGCCACAACCTTCTCTCACTTGGATGCCACAACGGTACTGAACCGTAAGATTGCAGAGTTAGGTATCTATCCTGCTGTTGACCCATTGGATTCCACGTCGCGCATCCTCGACCCCAACGTGGTGGGCGAGGAGCACTACCAGACGGCACAGCGCGTGAAGCAGATTCTGCAACGCAACAAGGAATTGCAAGATATCATCAGCATCCTCGGCATGGAAGAACTCTCCGACGAGGACAAGACAACAGTGAACCGTGCTCGACGCGTGCAGCGATTCCTGTCACAACCGTTCGCTGTAGCTCAACAGTTCACGGGTGTACCAGGCGTGATGGTGAGCATAGAGGACACTATCAAGGGCTTCAAGATGATTCTGGACGGTGAGTGCGATGACCTGCCCGAACAGGCATTTCTCAATGTCGGAACCATTGAAGAGGCGTTTGAGAAGGCAAGGAAAATCAGTGAGGAGTTGAGAGTTAAGAGTTAAGGGTATGCATCTACAAATCATCACACCTACAGGCACACAATACGAGGGGGAAGTGAAGCGTTTCCAGTTCACCTCGGCAACGGGACTTATGGAGTTCTTGCCAGGTCATGCACCGATGATAGCGGAGCTGAAGGAGGGGAGCATTCACACGGAAAGTGAAGCGATCAATTGCGGCAATGGTGTGGTGAGGATTGAGAATGACGAAATAAAAGTGGTATGTGAGCCAGCCCGTCAGCTGGATGAATCATAAAGGCATGGTTAAAAGACTGCTTGTATATATAATATGTGCATTGGCTTTCGCCGCACCCATCAGAGCGGAGGAGGAAGAGCTGGATGTGTCCAAGCTCATCTTCGAGCATTTGGGTGACAGCTACGAGTGGCACATCACGAAGGGGGCAGTCATTCCCCTACCCTGCATTCTCATCGGAGAGGGGGGCGTGGACGTGTTCATGTCGGACAAGCTGGAGCATGGAGCGACCTATAAGGGATACCATATCGCCGAGGAGGGTGACCATGAGGGAAAGATTGTGAATGCAGCTGGTGAACGACCCTTCGACATCAGCATCACAAAGAATGTGCTGGAGCTGTTCATTGTGTGCACCTTGCTTTGTTCTGTGGTGTTAGGCTTGGCACGATGGTACAGGAAGAATGGCTACAAGAAAGCCCCAGGTGGCTTTGTAGGCATGATGGAGGCAGTCATTGATTTCATAGACAAGGATGTAGCAAAAGAGAGCATCGGACATGGGTATGAGAAGTTCTCTCCCTATCTGATGACGGTGTTCCTCTTCATCTTGACCAGCAACCTCTTAGGGCTCATTCCCGTCTTCCCCGGCGGAGCGAACCTGACAGGCAACATCGCTGTGACACTGACGTGTGCTGTCACAGCATTCATCGCCATCAACTGCTTTGCGCCAAAGGGGTACTACAAAAGCATCTTCTGGCCAGACGTGCCCATCTTCCTCAAGGCACCGCTGCCCATCATGCCAACCATCGAGTTCATCGGGGTCTTCACAAAACCCTTCTCGCTGACCGTCCGTCTCTTTGCCAACATCATGGCAGGACACATCATCATCCTCGCTTTGACCAGTGTGGTGTTTGTGACGGCAAAGATGGGCACCGCCATGTGCGCCTCGATGACGGCTGTGAGCGTCCTTTTCTGCATCTTCATGAATTGCCTCGAACTACTCGTGGCGTTCATCCAAGCATATGTATTCACCATCCTCACCGCCAACTTCATAGGATTGGCGCACGATGAATAAATAAACCAAGAACAATAAAACTGTAAATTATAAATAATAAAATTGCAATTATGATTCTTGAAGCAGTAGAAGCAGGCATGAGCCTTGCACAAGTCGGAGCAGCCATTGGTGCTGCCATCGCAGTGATTGGTGCCGCATTCGGCATCGGAATGATTGGTAAGTCAGCCACAGAGAGCATTGCCCGTCAGCCATCAGCAGCGAGCAACATCCGCACCTCCATGATTCTGACCGCCGCCTTCATTGAGGGTGTGGCGCTGTTTGCCATCGTGGTGTGCCTCCTCGTGGTGCTGAAGTAAGTTTCAAAAGAACTAGCATTACTAGAAAAGACTAGCATCACTAGAAAAGACTAGTATATCTAGCTAAAAGAAAAAAGATGAATCCACTCATACCAGACCCGGGGTTGCTCTTCTGGATGGTACTCTCCTTCGGTGTGGTGTTCTTCCTGCTGGCGAAGTTCGGCTTCCCGGTCATCGTGAAGGCCATCAACGAGCGTAAGGAGTTCATCGAGATGTCGCTCCTCTCTGCCAAGCAAGCCAACGAAAAGTTAGCAAGCATCCAAGCAGAGGGTGAGAAGTTGTTGGCTGATGCCAAGGCACAACAGAAAGACATCATCGCCAGTGCCATGCAGGAAAAGAAACAGATTGTGCAGGCCGCACAGGACGAAGCGCAAGCCGCTGCCGACCAAATGATTGAGGAAGCACGGCTGAGCATTCAGGTGGAGAAGGAACGAGCCTTGCAAGACGTGCGGCAAGAGGTGGCAAGCCTCGCCCTCGACATTGCAGAGAAGGTAATTGGTGAACGGATGAAGGACGATGCCATTCAGAAAAAGGCCATCGAGCAACTCATTGACAAGCTCTGAGCCCGCAACTTTCATTTTTCGCCATTCAACTGTCAACTAAAACATGATGAACGGAAGTATTGCCAAACGGTATGCCACAGCCTTGTACGAAGAGGCGAAGGCGCAGTTCGTAGATCAACAAATCTATGAACACCTCGGCATGCTCCATACCACCATGAAAGCGGAGCCCGACTTGCAGATGGCGCTCATCAATCCCCGTGTCACGGCAGAGAAGAAGTACATGCTGCTCCTGTTGGCATCGGGACTTGACCCTGAAGCCGACACGCTATACACACGATTTCTTCGCCTTTTGCTGAAAAACCACCGCGAGAACCAGTTGCGCATCATCATCTTTGTCTATCGCGACATGTATAGAGAGCATCATGGCATTGACCGCGTGGTGTTTGAAACGGCAGTAGCAGTCGATGACACCATCGTTAACCACTTGACCGAGCGTATCAAGGCACATCGGCATCGCGAAGTGGAATGTGTACACAAGGTCAATCCCAACCTCATCGGTGGTTTCCGGCTCCGCATCGGTGACCGCCACTATGATTATAGTTACAGACATCAACTTGAAAAGATTAGGAAAGAATTATGTCCGACCCCATAAAAGTAAGTGAAGTGACAGCGATGCTGCGTCAGCAACTCGCTGACATCGACAACGAAGAGAACACCCTCGGTAACGAAACCGAGGTGGGTACCGTACTGACAGTCAGTGACGGTGTGGTTCGTGCCTACGGACTCCGCAATGCAGAAGCGGGCGAACTCCTCCAGTTCGACAATGGCATGGAAGCCATCGTGATGAACCTTGAGGAAGACAATGTGGGCGCCGTGTTGCTCGGTCCTACCGACAATATCGAGGAGGGCGACATCGTGAAACGTACGGGACGCATCGCCTCCATCGCTGTGAGTGAAGGGATGGTGGGACGTGTGGTTGACACCCTCGGACATCCTATTGACGGACAGGGTGCCATCACGGGAGAGACCTTTGACATGCCACTGGAGCGCAAAGCCCCTGGCGTCATCTTCCGTCAACCCGTGAACGAGCCGTTACAGACAGGACTCAAAGCGGTGGACGCCATGATTCCGATTGGCAGAGGACAACGAGAACTCATCATCGGTGACCGTCAGACAGGTAAGACAGCCATTGCCATCGACACCATCATCAACCAGCGTGCCAACTACGAGGCTGGGAAACCCGTCTATTGCATCTATGTGGCGATTGGACAGAAAGGCTCCACCGTTGCCACTATTGTCAACACGCTTCGTCAAAAGGGGGCGATGGACTACACCATCGTCGTGTCCGCCACTGCCAGCGACCCTGCAGCTATGCAATATTACGCACCATTTGCCGGTGCGGCGATTGGCGAATATTTCCGAGACACAGGACGTCACGCCCTTGTGGTGTATGATGACCTTTCCAAACAAGCCGTCGCCTACCGTGAGGTGTCGCTGATTCTGAAACGTCCTTCAGGTCGTGAAGCCTATCCTGGCGACATCTTCTATCTCCACTCCCGTCTGCTCGAACGATCCGCCAAGATCATTGCCCAACAAGAAGTGGCTGAGCAGATGAATGACTTGCCAGACAGCCTCAAGGGAAAAGTGCGTGGTGGTGGTTCACTCACAGCATTACCTATCATTGAGACACAGGCTGGTGATGTGTCGGCATACATCCCCACCAATGTCATCTCCATTACAGATGGACAGATATTCCTCGAGACAGACCTCTTCAACCAAGGTGTCCGTCCTGCCATCAACGTCGGCATCTCAGTCTCACGTGTAGGTGGCAACGCCCAATTGAAAGCCATGAAGAAAGTGGCAGGTACGTTGAAGATAGATCAGGCCCAGTATCGTGAACTGGAATCTTTCTCCAAGTTTGGCAGCGACATGGATCCTGTCACCGCTTTCACCATTGATAAAGGTCGCAAGAATGCCCAACTGCTCATTCAAAAGCAGTATCAACCCATGCCCGTGGAGGAGCAGATTGCCATTCTCTATTGTGGCACACACGGATTGTTGCGTGACATCCCTGTTGAGAAGTCACGTGAATTTGAGGCAGCCTTCCTCGATTTGCTTCGCACCACCCATCAAGAGGATGTGCTCACAGCACTTCGTGCAGGCAAGATTGATGACAAAATCACCACCATCATCGAACAAACTGCCGCCACCATCAAATTGTAAATTGTAAATAGAATAATTGTAAACCATCTTGGCTTCTCTCAAAGAAATAAAAAGTCGCATCGCGTCTGTCCGCAACACACAGAAAATCACCAGTGCCATGCGCATGGTGGCAAGCGCGAAACTCCATCACACACAAGGTATGACGGAGGCATTCCTGCGGTATAAGGATGAACTGGAAAAGACAGTTGACAGTTTACAGTTGACAGTTGACAGTTCCATGCAGACAGATGACAGCTCCATGCAGACAGATGACCCACAAGGCGCCAGCCAACTGTCAACTGTCAACTGTCAACTGTCAACTCTCCTAATTCCCATTTCTTCCAATAGCGGACTTTGTGGTGCGTTCAACAGCAACATTGCTAAAGCCACGATGCAACGTGTTCAGGAGTTAGAAGCACAAGGTAGGCAGGTCCAACTGTTGCCCATCGGTAAGAAGATTGCTCATGAACTGAAAAAGACGAATAAAGACTTCAGTACAGACTTTGTGGACATGCTCGACAAGATAGAGAAGAGTAATGCCTATACAGATGTGGAGACTTTAGTAAGATGTGTGAATGGGCTCTACCAACGTGAGACAATTGATGACGTGGAATTCTTGTACCATCATTTCAAATCAATGGGCACACAAGTTATTCAAGTTGACAGTTTACAGTTGACAACTGACAATTCCATGCGGACTGATGACACACAAGTCGCCAGCCAACTATCAGCTGTCAACTATCAACTGTCAACTTATCTCACCGAGCCATCCCGCCAAGAACTGCTTGCCTCTCTTTTCCCTCGTCTGCTCAACGCCAAGGTTTATGGCATCATGCTTGATTCTCTCACCAGTGAGCATGCTGCACGAATGTTGGCAATGCAAACAGCAGATGACAATGCCAACGACTTGCTCAAAGAACTGACATTACTTTACAACAAGACCCGTCAACAAAGCATCACCAACGAACTTATCGATATCATGTCGGGAAAAATTGGTGAACACTAATCCTTTACAAGCACTTTCTTCACCTTTTCGCCCTTACGGATGATGATGAATTGCCCCTTCTGCACATTCGTCATGTTCTTGATTTGCCTACCCTGCAAGTCATAATACTGTTCCACATCCGAACGGGAAGCATCCACCACATCCTCAATGCCTGTTGAAGAAAGATCCAGAGGAATGAAATCCTCCGTAGAGCCAAGTTGTGCATAGACATCAAAAGGCACCAAGGTTGAAACGGCCGTCTGCCGAACCCAACCCCATTGACCATCCTTCTGTCCCAAAACGTAATCACCTGCACAAAGCGGTATCTGCACATAGGTTCCTCGGAAGGTAGCTTCCAGAGGACTAGTAGCAAAGGAGACCTGATGCATGACAGCTTCTTCACCCACTGTGAAGGTCACATCGCCATTCGCAACAATGAACACAGGCTGATGAGCAGCAATTGTCGTCACCTCTTGCAACATCTGGTCATCGCCAATGGTGTATGCCGTCACACCCTTAGGCACATTCGCCGCAAATGGTAACATCAGCATACGTGCACCTTCCACATGAACCTCCAATGATGCATCCTGGGCTGTGAAGGCAGTCGCAGGACGGAAGTCACCACCTGTTGCCGAGAGTTTCAAGATTGGGCAAACTGCACCTTTCACCACATTATCAGCAGTCAGTGTGCTTTCCTCACCCACATACACCACACGGTTAGTTCCGTCCAGCCATGGCAGTTCCGCAGGCAAGCCCGTCACCCCCGTCAAGTCAAGACTGGTGCAAGCCTCATCCTCGGTATATTCCAGCACATTGCTGTCATCTGCCACGTAAGCACCACTCAGTTTTGCAGCATAATTGTTTCCATTGTCCAAATAGACATCGCCAAACGTGATGGTCAGATGCGATTGGGCATTGTCACAAGTGAAGGAAATCAATCCCATGCAACCATCAGTAAGAGTTGCAGGCGAAAGATCCAATACCACATCAAAGTTCTGTGCACGGCTCAAGTCAATACGTTCATATTCATGTTTCTGCACCTTGCCCTCATCATTCACATAGATAAGTGTAGGAGCACCCATCGTAAGTGAATTGGTGGAGGTCACCTTGTTGATGTGCATGACCAACCTCGAGAAGCGGTCACTCAGTGCCACATACCCGCTGGCAGCAGTTGTTCGGGTTGAAATGAGCGGATTAGAGGCATCGAAAGTCTTAGTCTTACCACTCAGTTTGTAGGTGGTACCGAAATTCGTCTTCGTGGTTTGCATATCATCAAGGCGGTTGAATCGAGTTGTCGAACCAGTCATGTTCGAAGCCTGACGGTCACGCGAGCGCACAAACAGCACCGTGCATACACTTTTGGCAGCGATAGTTGCCACAGGACGGCACGTCTCCTTCTCCTGATTCAGCACCGTCTTCGAGAAGTTCTTCGTTTTTGCGGTTGTGTAGAGTTCACCCTTCTCCGTATAGAACGGCAAATCTACAGTCAGCGTCACCTCTTCATCACCACTGTTCGACATCACAGCCACCACAGTGTCACCCGTCTGCGACAGATATGCCGAACTTTCCAAACTATTGCCACTCCATGTGGCATCAATGCGAGTCATGCCCGTTACAAACTTGGCAAAGTGCGCCATGATGTAACCACGTTTCGTGATGACACCATTCGATGTACCACGCTGTCCATCACCCATCATCGCATAGAAGCGCTTCGATGCATAGTGAATCCATGCATTGAAGTCACCCACCATGCAGTTGTTGATGGCTGAGAAGAAATTGAAGAAGTCCTTCGAGAAGTCGAAGTTGCGCATGTCACTCTCCTGCTTGTTCTCATTCCAGTTGATGAGGTACTCTGTCATCCACACCTCCTTGCCCTTCTTCCCATGGTTCTTATATGACGACTGGATGCCACCATACTGGTGTCCGCCATAAATGTCGAAGCATTCGAGCACATCTGTCTTATTCAGCGCATTGGCGTAGGAGTCACTCACGCCGATGGTCTCAGGAGCCATCACCTTGCAACTGATGCTCTTTCCGTAAGTCTTCACAAACTCAGCCATCTCAGAGGCTGACCACAGGCACCCCGCATACGTGGCATCCCAATCGGGCTCGTTCTGAATGGAGATGGCATCCAACTCCACCCCGTTCTGACGCAGATACTTCACATAGTCATCCAGATACTTCGCGTAATCAGGCCAATTGGCTTTCTTCAACTTACCCGTGGTGCCATCGCTGTTCTTCGCGTTGCTGGTTCCGTTCGTCTTCCACTCGGCTGGCTGTCCCCAAGGCGAGGCAAACACGATGAGTCCCATCTGCTTGGCTTTCTTGGCAGTAGCCAACGACTGTCCCCACGCATTCTTTCCGATGGGGATATAGAGTCGCATGATATTACACCCCACAGTGCTGTTCTTTCCCCACACCTTTTCAATCTCCGTGTTTGACATATGGTTATATGTAAATTGCGGGCTACACACAAATCCACCAAAACCAGTGATACGCTGATGCGTCTTCTGAGCATCGAGGTGCACTGTAGCCTTTGTTTGCGCGATTGCCACAGACGAGATGGTCGCAAAAAGGATTGCCATCATCGTCACGTTTTTCCATTTTCCGTCTATCATGCTATTATTCAAGTTTTTGGTAATACACTCTTCGTGTTGGTTAAATATGTACAATTATTTGCGCGACAAAGTTAGTATTTATCTTCCAGATTCATCATCTTCCACGTTACATATATTTATTCACATGTTACAACCGTTTCGTACCTGCTCCACTTCTTAGTAGTTCGAGGAGTTAAAGGATTCAGAAGCCGAATGTGTTACTGACGTCAGAGGGATTGGTTTCACTTCTAAGCAGAGCGATAATCCCCCTTTACTCCCACATAAAGAATAAAAGAGTGACCAAGCACAACAAAAAGAGTTTTTCCTTTGGCATTTCGCTCGGAATGTACTACCTTTGCACGCTTTTAACCAACACAAACGATTCATGGTATTTGACAAGTACGAACAACTGAGTGAGGATGCACAACGGCTGCTCTGCTTCCATGTTGACATGGGAGTGGATTCCAACAAGCGGATGGACGAGCACATCTACATTTTGGGGCAGTATTGCTTCAAAGTGTTCGATGGCAAGGCCGCATTGAACGAGCTGGTACAAAAAGGCATCTTCACAGAAGAGGGGAAAGATTGGTATTCCAATATGCCACGCTATGGGGTGAATGAAGAGGATTTCATACCTGCACTGTGGTATCTGTATGAATGCCGTAAGGATTTGTTGCTGGCATTCAAGAAATTGCAACAGTTTAGCGGTCAGACCTACATGTTTGTGCGATATGCAGTCAAACAGTTAGTGGAGAGCAACTACCAACTATGCCGCAGTGCCAATGTAATTGGGAAAGACCACGTGCATCTTTTCTATAGCGTGGCGACAGAACCCCGTTTCCAGTCATTATTTGAGAACTTGCAAACAGAATCCTTCATGCAGTTCTACGGGCACCTGAGCAACTACCTCCTCTGCCACGACATGGTGGTCGATATGACATTGACACTCACCATCATCAGCAACTACAACGCCATTACAGAATCCTCGCGCTTCCGTCTGTTAGCAGAGATGGAACTTTACGAATACATCGCCACTGGACAAGCACCCTCTGAAGGCATCTACTCTAACATCTCAGCAGGATTTCAGTTGGGGGCATTGCGGAACCTTTGTGCAGGCAAGGTCATTGAGTCAGCGCAGTGGTTTGACATGGCACTGAAGACACAACTGAAGGAAGGAGGAATAAGAGGCTATTTCCTCAATGGACTGCTGACGTTCTATCTGGTGTTATCATATATGGCTGTGGCTTCGGAAGGGACAACAGACAACGGACAACAGACAACAGAACGCGGAAAGATGGCTGCCGCCTGTCGTAACAGACTCAAGGAGCTTGTAGCGAACATGGGAGTGAGAACAGACAGACAGATGTTGCCTGCCAGACTTTTAGCTGAAGATTTCTGCAACATCAGCATTTCCCTGCACAAAGAACAAGTACAGAAAATGTATGAGGATGGAGTCAATGGCGAATTACCACCACTGTTTCGCCATTTGGCATTCTTGCTTGCCAACTACTTGGGTTATCCCACCAACGGCATGGATGTCAATCTCTGCATTCCCCATTTGGCATTGCTGCAACATGAGATGTCGAAATATCTTCCTTTATACGACTACGAACGCGAATCATTGCGTCATCGTTTCGGTGACCACCCCACTCTCGCGAACATTTACCACAAGGCAGAATGGGAATCCGTGTTACAGGGTCTGATAGACGAGGCAAACGGCAGCAAGCCTGTAATCGAGATGCAAGACACGCGATTGATGTATCTTCGTGAGTCTGCTGATTCGCGCACCATACAAGTCAGGGAACAGACACGACTGAAGAACGGTGCATGGGGTAATGGCAAGCGACTGAGTGATACCAGATACAGAAGAGGAGACGTGGAATGCATGAACAATGCCGACCGCCGCATATTGGCACGACTCAACCACAGCGAGCATTGGGAACTGCTGGTGGAAGACGTGATTGAGGAAATGGTTGACGAAAGTCGCCTGTACGTCGGTCCATCAGTTCCATATGAGCTGGTGAAGGTGGATCGGGACAAGCCCTATCTGATTGTAGAGAAGGAAGACGACCGGTTTGTGGTTAAGTCAAACGTGCCACTTGGAAATGCAAAGGATGACCTTGTGATTGTGGAGGACTCTCCCACACACTACAGCCTCATCAACATTCCTAATGAAATACGCGGCTACTACGTCAAATTACTGCAGCTGGGCAGTCTGCCCCTGGAAGCGGAGAACACCCTCAGAAGCCTTTTGGCAAAGATTGGCGGCAAGGTGGAACTGCACTCTTCATTGATAGAGGGCGGCAGCACCCTACCCCTTGTTGATGGACAATGGAACGTAGGATTCAAACTTAGCCCCAAGCAAGGCAGCAACTGGGAAGTGGAAATCTTTGTACGTCCCCTGCAAGGAGGCAGAAAGACGTTACGTTTAGGAAAAGGTGACGACACCATCATCGATGAGAACGAAGAAGGTCGTGTGAGGGTGAAGCGCAACATGGAGATGGAACGACAAAACCTTGAGTTGGTACATGCCTTCTGGCGAAGCGAAGGGTATGATGAAGAAGAGGCTGTCTATCCCCCTGAGTTCATGCTTGACCTCGTACAACTGATACAAGAGCACCCCGACACTTTTTATGCCGAATGGCCTGAAGGTCAAGGTTTCAAGATTCGCAACCTCACCAAGGGCACAGGTTCATGGAGCGGTGTGGTGAAACAGCGTGGTCAATGGTTCGACATCGAGGGTGAGGTCAACATCGACGAACAAACGCGCATCAGCATCAGCGAACTGCTGGAACTGGTGGGTAAGAGCAAGGGTAAGTTTGTCAAAATTGCCGAAGGTGAATTCCTTGCCTTGAGCGAGAAACTAAGGAACCAATTGAAGGCGCTTGATGCCATTGCCAACCGTGAACGTGGCAAAATCAAGATTTCACCTTTCAGTGCAGCCTTGATGGGCGATGACCTCCTGTATGGTGAAATGAGACTGGACATGGACGAAAAACTCATGGACATCCGAAAGCGCATCCTTGAAGGTTCCAATTACAGTCCTGAAGTGCCTAAAGAACTGAATGCAACCCTACGTCCCTACCAGAAGGACGGCTACATCTGGATAGCCCGCCTCAACAGTTGGGGAGCCGGAGCTTTGCTTGCCGACGACATGGGACTTGGCAAAACCATACAAACCATTGCATTCCTTTTGTTGAAGAAGGAAGAAGGGCCATCCCTTGTGGTGGCACCTGCATCTGTTGCACCGAACTGGAAGACAGAGATGGAAAAATTTGCGCCTACCCTCAACGTGCAGATTCTCAATTTTGCGACTGACCGTCAACAAACCATTCAAGATGCCAAGGCTGGCGACGTGATAGTGACCACCTACGGCATCCTGCTCAGCATACAAGAACACATCACCAAGAAACATTGGAACGTGGCATGTCTGGACGAGGCACACATCATCAAGAATAGAGGGGCCAAGACCAGTGCCGCAGCGATGAAAATACAAGCAGACAATTGTGTGATGCTGACAGGTACGCCCGTACAGAACCACCTGGGTGAGCTTTGGAGCCTTTTCCAATTCGTCAATCCAGGACTTTTGGGCAACTACGAACATTTCTCACAAAAGTTCATCATTCCCATCGAAGGACATCAAGATAAAGAAAAGCAGGAACAGCTTGAACACATCGTACACCCCTTCATGCTCAGGCGCACCAAACAGGCTGTGCTGAAAGAACTGCCCGAAAAGACAGAAATCTACCATTCCGTGGAAATGAACCGCGATGAACTTGCCATTTACGAAAGCATCCGCATCCGCGCCGAGAAGATGCTCCAAGCCTCAGGAGCAGAAATTGACATGCATGTATTGGCAGAAATCACACGACTGCGCCAAGCGGCATGCAGCGCACAACTCATTGAACCGAAATGGACTGGCGAGTGTTCCAAGATCACAGCTCTCACTGAATTGCTGCAAGGTGTCATTGAGGGAGGAAACACAGCTTTGGTATTCAGTCAGTTCGTCAGTTTCTTCGATCTTGTCAGACGTGAGCTTGACCGTCTTGGCATGTCCTACTTCTACATTGATGGTGGGGTGCCTCTCAAGCAACGCACCGAGATGGTGGATGCCTTCCAGCGTGGTGAAAGGCCCATTTTCCTCATCAGTCTTAAAGCTGGAGGATTGGGTCTAAACCTCACTCAAGCCAACTATGTGTTCCACCTCGATCCATGGTGGAATCCTGCCATTGAGCAACAAGCCACCGACCGTACCTACCGCATCGGACAGAACCGTGCTGTCACTGTCTATCACCTGGTCAGCAAGAACACCATCGAGGAGAAAATCATCCGTCTCCACCAGACCAAGCGAGACCTTGCCGAGAACATTCTGGCAGGAACAGATGCCAGTTACAAACTCACAGGCAAAGATTTGCTCGAAATGGTTGCCCAATAAAATGATTATTCGTAACTTTGACACCACTTTAACATTATACACTCAACTTTCGGAAGTTATCGCTGCGCTCGAAGTAATCGAAGCTACTCCGAATTAGGAATGAGGAGTTAGGAATTAGGAATGGAATCTGTCAACTGTCAATTGTCAACTGTCAATTGTCAACTAAGCGCAGCGCTCACTTCACTAACTGCATTAACTTCAAGTAAATAAAACTCTCGAAACTTAAAAAATATCATATTCTTAGCAACAATAACTAACAGAAACAACTAATTATCCTATTTTATGAAAAAAATCATTCTCACATCCCTCTTCGTCATGCTTGCCGCAGCAGGTTTCGCACAGCGCTTCACTGACAAGCTTGACCGTGGACTCGTAGCGGTACCAAGTGGCAATGGAAATTTCGTCAGTTGGCGTGTACTTGGCGAAGAATACTATGATGTGACCTACAACCTCTATTGTAATGGTACGAAGATAGCCGAGAACCTTCAGGCATCTAACTACACGCACATTTCAGGCAATGCTTCCAGCAGTTATCAGGTGGCGCCTGTGGTGCGTGGTGTCGAACAGACAAAGAGCAAGTCTGTGACACGATGGAACAACGGTCACTTCGACATTCCTGTTGCCAAAGTATTGGATCGCAATGGGAACGATGTGACTTCCCAATACATCATCAACGACATCTCCTTAGGTGACGTGGATGGTGACGGCATGGTGGAGTTTATGGTGAAGCGCAACTACAAAGGCGACATCCTCAATGCCGCCAACACTACCAAGTTCCACCACTACGAATGCTACAAGCTTGACGGTACACGCCTGTGGTGGATAGACCTTGGCCCCAACCTCATGGCTGGTCCCGATGAACAGTGGGATCTCGTCAGCTACGACTGGGACATGGATGGAAAAGCAGAGTGTCTCATGCGTGGTGCTGACAATATGATTATCCATGCTGGCGATGGCACAGTCATCAAGGTGGGTAACATGAACTATGTGGCTCCACGTGACGAATACACGCGCAATGGTGCTGAATACCTGCTCTACATGAACGGAGCCACGGCTGTGCCTTACGATTATCAATCGCAATCAGCGACATACACCCCGATGACATACCCTCTTCCCCGTTTCGAAAGCGATGAAAGTGACTATGCCACCGTTTGGGGTAAAAACGACACAGGACACCGTTCGTCCAAGCACTATTTCGGTGCCCCTTATCTTGATGGGCGCAAACCCAGCATCTTCCTTGGACGTGGCTGTTACAGCCAGCACAAGATGTGTGCGTTGGACGTTGATCCGCAAACTCACCAGCTGAATCAACTCTGGCGTTGGGATGCCACTTCGGGACCTTGGTTTGGCAATGGTTTCCACAACTTCACCATTGGAGATGTTGACTGGGACGGACGCGATGAAATCATCTTCGGTTCCATGATGATTGACGACAACGGAAAGGGACTCTGCACCACAGGGCTCGGACATGGCGATGCACAACATTGTGCAGACCTTGACCCTTACCGCAAATACGCAGAGCAGTTCATCTGTAACGAGACACAGCCTGCCTGCACCTACTACAATGCCACCACTGGCGAAATCTACTACCGTTTGAAATCCACATCAGATGATGGACGTGCGCTATGCGCCAACTTCTCCAATGACTTTGTGGGCAGCATAGGCAGAAGCACCCAGACAGGCATTGTTTCCACCGTAAAGGATTTGGTGGTGGCAAATGCTCCCGGCGGCACCAACGATGCACTCTTCTGGCCACACCTTAACCAGCGCATCTATTGGGACGGTGACCTCTGCGATGAAGTGTATGATTCTCCCGGTAGTGCCAATGAAGGACGCGCTGCAGCCATCTACAAGTATCCATCAGGGCGTCTTTTCAACTCCGACGACTGCCTGACCATCAACGGCACGAAAAACAATGCATGTGCCATTGCCGACATCTTTGGAGACTGGCGTGAAGAAGTGGTGACGCGTACATCTGACAACAAGAACATCCGCATCTTCACCACGCCCCATGCCACCACTTACCGCATCCCTACCCTCTGGTCTGACCACCAGTACCGCAATGCCATGGTGACACAGCCTATCGGATACAACCAACCTCCTCACAAGAGTTACTTCCTTGGTGAACTGGAGGGTATCACTCAGGCTCCTCCCACCAACACCATGACAGGACGCACCGAGGTGAAAAATGGCGGTACCATCTCCACTACGAGCGACCATCTGATTGTATGTGAGACAAACAACACTAAAGTGAGCATCCAGGACGGTGCCGCACCCTATATCGTGACCTTCAATGTGCCATCACATGTACAAGGCAATGCAACCAGCGGCACTACCGCAAAGCCTGCCCCCACTTATCAATACTTCACCTGCGAGGTGACAGGTGGTGGTCTGGCTGGTGATGCCCGTCTCGTAAAACAAGGTGATGGTATCCTCACCTTGCCGAACGTGACCATGAAGCACACCGGCAACACTGACGTATGGGCAGGTACTGTCAACTTCAACGGCACATTTCAGAACTCAGCTCTTTGGCTCAACCGCTTTGTAGAACTGAATTCCAATGGTGGCAAATTCCTCGGTGGCATCAAGGCAGACTACGCCTCCACCATCCGTCCGGGTGGTGAGAACACCATGGGTACCATCACCACAACCACCTACACGATGGGCTTTGGTTCACGATTGGCCCTTGATCTCTATTCCGACGGGGTTAAGGCAGACCAAGTGATTGCCGACAAACTTGTCATTGAGACCAAACTCAACGAGAAAGTCTGGATGGACTATGGCCCACGCTATCTGCAGCCCGTCATTGAGGTGGTGGAACACTGCAAGGATGGTGCCAAGACCCTCGAACCTGGCAGCTACATCATCGGTAAGATTGGTGCGGTGTCTGGTTCTCTCAACGACATCAAGATTGAAGGTGTCACCAACCATCGCGCCGTTCTCTCTCTCAATGCTCAAAACCAGCTCATCCTCACCATCAGTGCCGTGCGTGCTGCAAGCGAGATCGTGTGGACAGGTGCAAACTCTTCCACTTGGGACTTTGCCAAGACTGAGAACTTCTACGTAGCAGACGACCAAGCCAAGGCTGCTGACATCTTTGTGAAGGGCGACATTGTCAACTTCACCGATGAAGCCTCCAAGACATCCATCGCCATCACTGAAAATCTCGATCCCAAGACGTTTAAGGTAAATGCCTCCAAGAACTACACCATCTCGGGCAATGGAGCCATCACCTCTGGTGCTTTGGTGAAAGAAGGCACAGGCACACTGACAATCTCCACTGAAAACTCCTATATGGACGGCAATGCGCTGAAAGGGGGCACAGTCGTAGTTTCCTCGCTTTCCAATGAAAACAAAGCGGCAGGCAACTTAGGTGCCGTAACCACTTCTGCAGACCTATTCACCATGGAGAATGGAGCCATGATTCAGACAGCAGCCACGGTCACCAATGGTTCGCCCATCAAGTTTGTGGGTGAAAAAGGAGGCGTCATCAGTGCTGATGCCAATAAGGACTTCATCCAAAACAAGGCTCTCTCTGGCACGCTCCTCACCAAGAAGGGGTCAGGATGGCTCAAGACCTACACCAGCGGTGCCAACCTTAATAGAGTCATCATTGTTGGTGGAGCCATTGACAACTTCTCCGGCAATGCCGCCAAAGTCGTCGAGTTCCAAGGTGGAACGCTGATTGATGAGGTAGGCACCAACAATGAACTCAACATACCAAAGGATAAGAAAGGTGCATGGAACACCGCCAACCGTTCCACCTACACCAATAAGGTGACAGGAGAAGGCTCCCTCGACATTACTTGTGCAGGAGAGCAGGGAAATGGCTGGGTGGCTACACGCACCGCGCTCCAGCTCAACCTCTCTGCCTTCAAAGGCACCATTGTACCACACGCTGCCATCGTTGCTGACAAACGATTCACACTCGACACCAGCAATGGCTCAGAGAACTGCACCTTCAACATTCCTGAAAATGTCATTGTACAGAACTCAGGTAAGACCTTGCGCATCGGTAAACTGACTGGCAAGGGCACATTGGGTGGTTTCTGTTCATTCCAGCAGAATGCCACTGTAAGAGCCAACACATGGCAGGTAGGCAATGACAATAACTTCAAGTTCGAAGGCATCGTCACCAGCAACGATAACTTCACCAAGATGGGCTCAGGAGAGATGACCGTCACCGGTGCTTGGAACAGCACAGGAGCAGTGAACATCTCTGCCGGCAGCATTCGTTTGGGCACAGGTGGCTCACTCGGTACAGGCTCACTGACAGTTTCCGAGAACGCCGCACTGACAGGTGTGAGCGACAGCAAGTTGGCACTGACCAACAGCAGCATCACCATCAACGGCACTGTCCACCCAGGAGAGTCAGCTACTTCCACTTTAGGCAACATCAATTTGGGTGGCAAGAATGTCACCTTGAGCAAGACAGCTAAAGTGGTTATCGGCATCCGCAAGAGTGCCTCTGAAAATTCCATCAACAACTCATACATCAAGGGCATCGGCACCCTGAAGTTGGCAGCAGGCACTACCATTGGTGCTGTCATCAGCAAAAACAACTTAGGGAAACTCACCACCGATGAGGCAGTGGCAGACTCCTTCTATGTTTGGACAGACGTGAAGAATGTCAACATCGCAGGTGAGCTCAACTTCGACCTGCCTGAACTGCCCGTCTATAACTACTGGGACACCAGCCGCATCAGCGAAGGTATCCTTTATGTGAGATGCAATGCCGCCAAGTATCAGGAATACCTCACAGGCATCAGTGCCATTGATGCAGGAGAAACCGTTGTGGTGGATGTCATCAATACAGGCAGTGTCACAGTCAAGACATTCACCTGCCAGATGGGCGATGTGTCCGACACCTTCGCCAAAACACCCCTTCCAAAGGGAATCTACCTGTTACGCATCAAAAGCGAGGCAGGTAAGAAAGGTACGCTCAAACTCATGAAATAAACATTCATTTAACCTATGAAAACAGACATAGAAATCGCACGTGAATGTAAGCTGAGTCCCATTGAGGAGATTGCAGCATACATTCAGATTCCCACCGATGAACTTGAGCATTACGGCAAGTACATCGCCAAGGTGCCCACGCACCTCATTGACGAAAAGAAGATGGCGAAAAGCAACCTTATCCTTGTCACAGCCATCACCCCCACCAAAGCAGGCATTGGCAAAACCACTGTCAGCATTGGGCTTTCCCTTGGATTGAACAAGATAGGAAAGAAGGCGGTGTGTGCCCTGCGTGAACCCTCATTAGGCCCTTGCTTCGGTGTGAAGGGAGGTGCAGCAGGAGGTGGCTATGCACAGGTGCTGCCTATGGAGAAAATCAATCTCCATTTCACAGGCGATTTCCATGCTGTCACCACAGCCACCAACATGATTGCAGCCCTGCTGGACAACTATCTCTTCCAGCACCGTGATGATGGCTTTGCGCTCAAGGAAGTGCTGTGGAAACGTGTGCTTGATGTGAATGACCGCAGCTTGCGCAACATCGTGACAGGGCTTGGTCCTAAAACTGATGGTATCCCTGCAGAGACCGGATTTGACATCACGCCTGCTTCCGAGATCATGGCGATTCTTTGTCTCTCCAAAGACCTCGACGACCTGCGCAGACGCATTGACAATATCCTCCTTGGCATCAAGATGGACGACACACCCTTCTATGTCAGAGACATGGGTGTAGGAGGCGCCATCACAGTGTTGCTCATGGATGCCATCAAGCCCAATCTTGTGCAGACCACAGAGCAGACTCCTGGTTTCGTGCATGGAGGACCTTTCGCTAATATCGCCCATGGATGCAACACACTCCTTGCCACACAAATGGCAATGACTTTTGCTGATTACGTGGTGACAGAAGCGGGCTTCGGTGCTGACCTTGGCGCAGAGAAGTTCTTCGACATCAAGTGCCGCAAGAGCGGGCTACAACCCAAACTCACCGTCATCGTTGCCACCACACAAGGGCTCAAGATGCATGGAGGAGTTCCTATAGAAGCCATCAAGGAACCAAACATGGAGGGACTTGCCAAGGGCTTTGACAACTTGGATCGTCACATCCGCAACTTGAAAGGGTTTGGACAGAGCGTGGTGGTTGCTTTCAATCGCTTCGACACCGATGCAGAAGAGGAGATAGAACTCGTGCGCCAGCATTGCAACAGCATTGGTGTGGGATTCGCCATCAACAATGCCTTCCACGAAGGAGGAGAAGGGGCAAAGGAATTGGCACAGTTGGTAGTAGATACCATAGAACAGCAACCCTCGCATCCGCTCACCTACACCTATGCAGACAACGACTCCATCAAGACAAAAGTGGAGAAGGTGTGCCGCAAGATATACGGGGCTTCCAGTGTCTCGTATGGCAAGACAGCAGAAGCAGCGTTACTGCGCATCCAGAAGTTGGGGCTCGAGCACTACCCTGTCTGCATTGCCAAGACACAATTCTCGTTCTCCGCAGACAAGAAACTGTATGGAAGTCCTCGAGACTTCAACATCAAGATTCGTGACTTTGTCATCAATACGGGTGCAGAGATGATTGTCGCCATCGCAGGTGACATCATGCGAATGCCAGGATTGGCGAAGTCACCGCAAGCGGAACGCATCAACATCGTTGACGGGTTGATAGAAGGGCTGTCATAAAGAAAGTTGACAGTTGACAATTGACAGTTGACAGTTGACAAGTAGCCATACTCCTGTCTTAATATAGACATACTCTAGCCTTACTCAAGGAGCAGTTTAGGAGGAGCTTAGGAGGAGGATAGGAGCAGGCATGATTTTATGGGAACGGATAAAAAAGGGTGGAACCATGCGGCTCCACCCTTTTTTTATAGAATTGTTAATTCTGTCGGATTACTTGATTGCAACACCAGCAGCGTTGTACTTCACACCGTTCTTCACGATAACGATCTGACCATTGATGAAGTACTTGCCATCCTTAACAGCGTCTTCTGCAGTCTCAACGCCTTCGATAGCAGTTGCAGTTGCCTTGTGCTTGTAGATGCCATAAACCTTCATGTCGAATGGATAGCCACCAGGCCAGAGTGTCAGAACACAAATCTGTGGGAGAACGTCGTCCTTGATAGCGCACTTCGCATCATCAGCAAATACATACTTATATTCAGTAGCACCTTCTGGAATTTCCACATTGTCTGTGCCACCCTGTGCCCAGAATGCGATGTTCCAACCCTTAGGAGCAGGCTGAGCGAACTTCACTGTTACATAGTCGCAGTCCTTCACGTCGATGTCATACATCTTGAACGCAACCTGAAGGTCAGCAGAAGCTGTGTAAGTATTGAAGTCTGCACCTTCCTCAACTGCTGTACGAGCAAATGTGTCAAGATCCTTACCCTGATCCTGTGCAATCTCTTCGAAGTCTGCATAGTCTGGATCAGTTTCAGGCTTTGGCAGATACTCTTCTTCTCCAGACTCAACAGCCTTGAAGGTAGCAGTTACCGTCACAGCAGCAGCAGGCATCGTGAAGGTGTTGTCATCAGCCACCTCTACAGGAGTTTCGCCAGCAGCGACAGAGAGTGCGTCAAGCTCATAGCCCTCAGCAGGAGAGATGGTGAGAGTCACCTTGGCACCCTCAGCAGCCTCAGTCACATTTGCAGAAACAGAACCGTTCTCAGCCTCAGTAATGGTGATAGCGTAAGTAGGAACATATTCTTCAAACTTAACGTTTCTGAACTTATAAGTGATAGGATCTGCATTATTAGAAAGATCCACGCAGTACTGGTCAACCTGACGGCTTGAATAAGGAGCACCAGCGTTTGACTTAACATTCTCTGTGTTCAGGATGCGCTCGATGGTGATCCACTTGTCTTGTTCAGTGATTTCAAGTTTAGCACTTGCACTTGGTGCAGCATTAGCACCCCAACCCTTACCGGTAGCGGTAGCCTGATAGCTTTCAGGAGCAGAAACAACCTGATCAGCCATAACCTCGAAGGTCATCTTAGTAGTCTTGCCTACCCATTCGTCTGGAATCTGAATCCAAATCTGGCTGTTGTAAGGCTGGCTTGGGCTAGCGTTAGACACAACCTGTACATAGCCACCTTCAGCTACGTAATTAGCCAATGGGTGTGGAGTGTCAGTGTCAGTATAAGTAGCAGTTGGATCCAAATAGTCCTTTGCACGGATTTCCTGAGCATAGTACCAGTCAGCCTTGTACTCTTCAACCTGAACGTCATCGATGTAGAAGTTGTTAGAAGTACCATTCTTCTCGCTGAGGTTGAACACAACGCTCACGAAGTTGGTTGGATGACCGTTACCAGCTTCAACCTTCAGAGACACCTTCTTCCATTCAGTGGTTACATCTATTTGACCAAAGCCAAGATAACCATTTGAAGCATTGTTATAATCCCAATCAACACCGTGACCCTGAGTAGCAATGGTCTGAGCGCGGTCAGCTCTGATGCGGAATGAGAGAGCAAGAGGAGTAGATTCCTCAGTCATTGGCTCGTCACTTACCTTCATCCAGAACTGAGACCAATAATCCTCACCAGCATTGTTGTCAGTAGTAACTACGATGCAACCATTGCCAGTTGTCTTATCTTCCAGTTCGAAACGAGGAATTTCACGGATAAGCTTACCCTGTTCGTCCTTTTCAATGCGACCACCGTCCTCTTTACCCTTGTAGTCAACCACGCGGAAGTTGTCTGCAACGAACCATGCGTCTGGCGTGATAGGTGTAGCAGACTCGACAAAGGTAGCGCTAACAGTAACAGGGAATGCAGGCATAGTGAACACACCCTCAGCAGACACCTCTACATCCTTGTCCTCAGTACCATCATTGTAAGTAACATAGAAAGCTTTCAGTTCATAAGTTACAACAGGAGTAGCCTCCAGAGTAACCTTGGCACCCTCAGCAGCCTTCTTAAGGCCATCCTTCACAGCTACAGTACCGTTCTCGATACCATCAGCAATAGTGATGTCATACTTAGCAGCTGGGAGGTAAGCCTCAACTGTGGCGAGCTTCATCTCCTCAACGTTAACCGTTGTGTTCCATGAAGAAGCCTTAATGGCGTTCAGGTGAACAAAACCCTTGTCAGCCTTGAACTTAGCGAGGTCGTAAACGATAACACCATTCTCATTGCTTACAACATAGTCAGCATCGTTAGCATAAACAAGGATGTTATTGGCATCATTTTGGTTGAAGAACAAACGTGGTTCACCAGATGCTGCAACGATTGTGAGGTAATCCCAGTCACCGAGGTCAGCAAACTGTGTTGCTGTGCCTGCGTTGATATCGCTGTTACCATATACACAACCTGTTTCTTTATTCAAATCATAAGCACAATTAGGATTGTCAGGATCTGCGATAGTTGCCTCGGCATCGTAGCCTGTCCACTTGTGGAACATGTCAGCAGCAAGGTCTGCAACCTCAGCTTTTACAGGGATGTAAGGCTTAACTGTAGCAAGCTTCATCTCTGCAACATTTGCTTTTGTGTTCCATGAAGAAGCCTTGATAGAGTTCAGGTGAACGAAACCTACAGCTGCCTTGATAGCAGCAAGATTGTAAACGATGACACCATCCTCGTTGCTCACCACATAGTTCGCATCGTTGGTGTTCACTTGAATGCGGTCGCTGCCACCCTTGCTGTTGAGGAACATACGGGGCTGGTCGTCAGTATTCAAAACAACTGTGAGATAATCCCATGCAGAGAGGTCTGCATACTCGAATTCTGTCACGTTCGTGTTACCGTATGGGCAGTCAGTCTCAGCGTCCAGATTGATCGCGCCACCATTTTCATCGGGATCTGCCACTGTAGCTTCAGCATCGAAACCAGTCCACTTGTGGAACATGTCAATAGCCAAGTCAGCAACTTTCGCCTCTGTGCCTTGTTCTTCTCCACCTTCTTTCTCCTTGAAGGTAGCAGTCACAGTCACGGCAGCAGCAGGCATGGTGAAGGTATTGTCGTTAGCCACTTCTACAGCAGTTTCACCAGCAACAACAGAGAGTGCGTCAAGCTCATAGCCCTCAGCAGGAGTGATGGTGAGAGTCACCTTGGCACCCTCAGCAGCCTTCTTAAGGCCATCCTTCACAGCTACAGTACCGTTCTCGATACCAGCAGCAATAGTGATGTCATACTTAGTAGCTGGGATGTAAGGCTCAACAGTAGCGAGCTTCATTTCCTCAACAACAGCTTTTGTGTTCCATGAAGATGCCTTAATGGCATTCAGGTGAACAAAGCCGCGAGCTTCCTTAATGGCTGCGAGATTAATGACATACACGCCATCACCCTTGTTCTCAACGTAAGGATCAGAAGCATTTGCAGTTGCGACAGTGAGACGTCCGCCATCCACACTACTGTCATTGAAGAACAAACGGGGGTTGTCAGAAGTCACAACGAGTGTGAGATAATCCCATGCAGTAAGGTCTGCAAAATCTTGTCCTATCACACCTGTGTTACCATAAGGGCAATCGGTCTCAGTGTTAAGTTTAACGCCTCCATCGGGAGCATCTGGGTCTGCGATAGCAGCATCAGCCTCAACACCAACCCATCTGTGATACATGTCTGCAGACAGATCTGCAACCTCAGCTTTTACAGGGATGTAAGGAGCGCCCTTGGCAAGCTTCATTGCTGAAACAACAGCTTTTGTGTTCCATGAAGATGCCTTAATGGCATTCAGGTGAACAAAACTGCGAGCTTCCTTGATGGCTGCGAGATTAATGACATACACGCCATCACCCTTGTTCTCAACGTAAGGATCAGAAGCATTTGCAGTTGCGACAGTGAGACGACCGCCACCCACACTACTGTCGTTGAAGAACAAACGGGGGTTGTCAGAAGTCACAACGAGTGTGAGATAATCCCATGCAGTAAGGTCTGCAAAATCTTGTCCTATCACACCTGTGTTACCGTAAGGGCAATCGGTCTCAGTGTTAAGTTTAACGCCTCCATCGGGAGCATCTGGGTCTGCGATAGCAGCATCAGCCTCAACACCAACCCATCTGTGATACATGTCTGCAGACAGATCCGCCACTTCCGTGGGTTTCTGTCCATACGCCACACCTGCCACCATCAGTAACAGGAGCGTAAGAAAAGATTGTGTAATCTTTTTCAACATAGTTTTTTAAGTTTTAGTTAAATGAAATTGGTTAATTAAAGAAATGTGTAAAACAGTGATTGTCAATCGCCGGCAAAGATACGACGTTCCTTGAAAAAGCTGGAAATTATCCTGTTACAAAAATTTGTTCCCATGTTACGTAAATTCAAATTTTTCGAACAGTTCCCCTTAAAACACAAATTGTTATCTATTAGAAAACTGATGCAACATAGGGAAAAGCGATTTCTGTGAAAAGTCCGTAACTTTGCACCCAGAAAAGCAAATAAGATTTAGTTAGTAAAAAAGTTGATTATTATTAGTATGAAATCCTCCTTCGTGAGAAGGGGGAGTTTTTTTTAGTTCGGGTGCTAGATGAACATTCCCACATGTGTCAAAGTCACTCCCCCACAAGGGACAAGCTGAGACTTCCACAAAGACTGCTTTGCGTAGCCCATAAGGACTAAGCTGCGTCCCCCACAAGGACAGTGCATCTTTCGGAACACCACGGGGAATTATTGGCTCACTTGCATAATCCCGTGTATAGGTTTGAATACATCCTATAAATCTGCTGAATCAGCTTAATCATCCCAAAGGAGTATGTTTTATATCAACAAGTTCCTGCGTAACGATTGAGCGAAGGTGAACGGAGTTTTAATATTTTCAACCACGAATTGAACCGATTATGCTGATTTTTTGTTTATGGATATAGCATTACCCAGATTAGAGTCGTGGATGACTCTTGCTACCATCCGGACGGGCTTTTTTGTGTCACACAGATAGCACAGATATTCACAGATTATTTTTAATAACTCAACTTTCGGAAGTTATAAAAACCACTCACAGTTTTTTAACAACGAACCTTTATCACGCCGCGCAAGGCGTTTCATCCGTGCCATCTGTGCAATCCGTGTGGACTTTTACATCTCTCACGGATTCCACTGATTCCACAGATTTTTGTTTGACCCCCTTTACATTTCTCATTTATCATTTAGCGCCGCGCAAGGCGTTTCTTCTGCTAAATCGGCTTAATCCGTGGTTTTATTACTTACGAGTGGCTTTGTTTAAGACAGACACGGGGTTTTACAAGTAAACTGAATTAATTCCCCTTTTTTCTTTTGTGATTCAAAGACAGTAAATATCTTCACATCAAAAAAGGGGTGGAACCATGCGGCTCCACCCTTTTTTATAGAATTGTTAATTCTGTCGGATTACTTGATTGCAACACCTGCTGCGTTGTACTTCACACCGTTCTTCACGATAACGATCTGACCATTGATGAAGTACTTGCCATCCTTAACAGCGTCTTCTGCAGTCTCAAGACCTTCGATAGCTGTTGGGATTGGGAGAGCTGGCTTTTCACCTGCATAACCAAGCTTAATCTCTGTAACAGTAGTGTTAGCCCAGTTAGCGCCCTTGATAGCGTGGAGGTGAGCGAAGCCGTATTCAGCTACGATAGCAGCAATGTCGATGACGTAAGTCTTGGAACCGTCGCCATTGTCAACAACAGTCTCATACTTATCCTTATCGCGTGGAACTTCTGCAAATACAGTACCTTCATTTTCGATGCGGTTGAAGAGGAGACGAGGCTCACCCTCAGTAGCTGTCAACTCGATAGTGTTGTAAGCAGAGAGGTCTGCGAATCTGTCATGGTTAACAGTGCTCAAACCATAAGGCTGACCTGTAGATGTACCAATGTTGTAATCACAGTTAGAAGCTTCAATAGGCTCTGCAGTTTCATCAGCAGCATTCCAATGGAAGAACATCTCCTTAGTCAAGTCGGTGTAAGCGAGTGCAGGAGCATCCTTCTTTAGACCTGCGATAGCGTCAGTGATAGCCTGAGCAGCAGCAGTGAGAGACTCAGCAGTAGCCTCTGCATTGGCGAGTTCAGCCTTGGCAGCAGCGATAGCGTCTGTCAGAGCCTGGAAGCTCTCCTCAGTGTACTGACCATCCTCGTTGCTGTAGCTTCTACCCTCGTGTGCAGCCTCGTTGGCAGCGAGAGTCTCAGCCCAAAGAGTAGTCTCGTCAGCTGTAGCAGTAGCAGCCTCGATGGCAGCCTTGTCGTCGTTGACAATCTGAACCTTGATGTTAGAGAATCCATAAGTGGTAGCATCAGCAACTGCGAGGTTGAATGCAATAGTGCGCATATCATCTGGGGCAGTCAAGTACTCCTGGAAGTGAACAGCGTCTACTGATGGGTCTGTCTTAACTGAGCTTATGTTAGCCTTCCACTCACCAGGTTCTCCGTGAGCTGCAATAGCAAGTGTATTGATATGCTCTGCATAGAGGTCAAACTCAAGGTTGAACTTCTTGCCCTTTGGCAGAACGTATGGCAGACGAACAAAGAACTGAGCATCGTAGTCATTGCCACCAACTGAGCCGTCTTCATTAGTTGGACGTGCAACAGTTTCGATGCCAATTTCACCATATTGATTCTTCTCAGCCAGAAGCATCTCTGGATCCTCAACATCGTTGTTCTTCAGAATGAACTCGCTCATGTCGTCAGTAGAGAGGTCACCATTCTTAAGGATGTTTTCAGACCAGTCAAGAGTAGTTGGATCAACATACTCATAGATTGGGTATTCAGTAGCGGAGAGGTAGTCAGGAGCAACTTCTTTGCCTTCTGTATCCTTGATTGGGAGCGTACCAGAAGGAACCTGAACTCTGATATTATCGATGAATACGATAGCATTTGGCTGACCAGACTGTGCCATATCAAACACGTCCCAACGGAGACCGTTGTCACGGCTAATCTTATATTCGTCAGAATAGTGCAGCCAAGTATTTACTTCACCTTCCTTCACTGTCATAGCCTTTGTGCCACCTGATGCATAAGAACCAACGCCGCCATCCCATGACTGAGTGCCGAAGTTTGCTGTAGCGTTAACCATGTAGTCGAACTCAATTCTATACTTTGTACCGTTTGGCAACTGATATGGGAAACGGATCTCAAACTGGCTGTCCCAGTTAGCAGAACCACCTTGTGTGCGGAATTCAATACCGTACTTGCTATCTTTACCAGCACCTTCTACGATACGAGCTCTGTGAGTGTCATCTGCTGCGATAACATTCTCCTTAGAGAGGAAGTAGAATATCTCATCATCAGCGCCAGTGTAACCAGCTTCGAAGTCCTGAAGAGGAATCAGGTCAACCCAGTCAAGAACTGGAGCCTCTGTCCAAGTAGCAGAAACTTCGTCAATCAGATAAGTGATAGGATTAGCATCCTGTGAAAGGTCGATTGAGTAGCATGTAGGAACACCCTTGTCATATTCAGAGATATCCAATGTCAGTTCAACGGGTGTCCATTCACCAACCGTGAACTTAGCAGCAGGAGCACCGGCCATCCAGTTAGCGCCATCATATGAACCGTGGAAACCGCCACCAGCCTGAATCTCAGTGCCAGCAGCAAGAGTTTCTGTTGCAAGAGCCTTGATCTTGAACGACAGCTTCACTGTCTCGTTCTTCTTCAAAGCCTTAGATGGAGCAACGTCAGCAATCTGGAAGAAGAACTGAGTCTCGTAAGTCTGTTCCTGCTTACCAGCAGCTGTCACTTCGAAGTAACCGCCTTCTTCGCCACCAGTACCGAAGCTATATGTTGGAGCATTGTTTGTATCTGGTTGCTTTTCACCTTCAACGAATGGAGTAACCTTCACACGATAAGCCATTGTTTCAGTCCAAGCCTCTTCTGCGTCTTCAAATTTCACGTTTCTGAACTTGTAAGTGATAGCTTCTTTGTCACCACTTGCCTCAGACAGATCCAGACAATACTGGTCAGCCTGCAAGTCTTTCCAAGTACCAGTTGATTTAACGCCATTAGTCTTGAGAACACGTTCAACTGTAGTCCATTCACCAACAGTGAATTCGACACCGTTGCCAGGACCAGGGTTACAACCCCAACCGTTACCAGTTGCTGTTGCCTGGAAGCTCTCTGGACACTTGATAGCCTTAGAAGCCTGAACTTCCATGGTCATCTTAGTGCTTGTTCCAACATACTTCTCAGGAATAGCAATCCAAAGCTGGCTGTTGTAAGTCTGACCTGCATTAGCATTAGAGATAACCTCTACATAACCACCCTCTGCATCAGAAACGAAGCGAGCAGCTGGATGTGGATCTTGGCCATCAGAGTATGAAGCAGCTGGATCCTTATAGTCCTTAGCGTGGAACTCATTGTTGAGATACCACTCAGAACCTCTTACAATCTGAACATCGTCGAAGTAGAATGTTCTATCAGCATCTGAAGCAGCCAGGTTGAAGCAAAGGTCTGTAAAGCCAGCTCTCGCATCATCAGCTATACAAACAAATGTTACAGTCTGCCATTCTTTTGTTACATTCAGAGTGCCAAAGCCGTCATTGGACACGTGCTGGAAAGCTTTATGAGTCTGAGATCCAGCGGAATATTCGCCATCAGCCTTCACACGCATTGTAACTTTGAATCCTGTTCCAGAAGCAAAGCCTCCCTTATCATAAACAGCTGTCAATTGAGCCTTATCTTTACCAATATAGGTAGGCTCAACATACTCAGCACCTCTAATCCAGAACTGAGCATTAGTTGCACTGCTATTTTTGCCTGCAGTCGCTACAATACAGCCATTCGTAACATCATCAGGATCTGCTCCCCATACTGCAAAAGTCTTTTCCGTGGACGTTGCAACAGTAGAAGCCTTATCCCTGAAGCAGAAGTCAATTTCATTGAACCACTTGTCCTTTTCAGGAGCAGTAGGAGCAACAGCTGGCTTAACCAGAGTAAGTTTGAAGTTGTCAACAGTGAACCAACGAGCAGCCATTGGAGCTTCGAAGCTCTTTACACCAATGCGGATTTTGCCATCAGTCACTTCAATTTCGTCAGTAACATAAGGAACGCGAGTTTCAGAATTCACATCTACAAGCTTAGAAACAGTAGTTTCACCAACTGTAGCATAAACACCAACTGTAGGCTTGAACTCAGTGTAATCACCACCTTCATTGTTCAAAGAGTTGTACATTTCTGCACTAACAGTGTAAGTTCCATTTGGAAGACCGGTGATTTCCTGCCAATAATCGAAGGAAGCCTCTGCGCGGTTAGAAGCATTACCTGCCCAATATTCGAAATCACCACCATGATCAGGACCATTACCGCCAAGAGGCTTTTCACAAGTCCAACCATCCTTAGCACCGCAATCGAAGTTAGCAATAACACGAGTGAAATCAGAACCAGCAGCTGTCTGAGTCTTTGCAAGCGCTGGAAGAGCAGCTTCCACCTTCTGAGCATCAGCAAGTGCATCAGCAGATTTATCAGGATCGATACCAGCAATAGCAGCATCGTACTCTGCTGATGTTGCACCCTTCTTCTTCATAGCTTCACCTTCTGCGAGGAGAGCCTTCAGAGCTGGTACATAAGTGATCGATACAGGAACAAAAGCAAAGTAAACAGCTTCTTCCTTATTAGCTGTACCACCATCTGCACCCTTGTAAAGACCTGTACCAATGTTCTTCAGAGAGAAACCTTTTCCCTCTACAAACTGAACATCCCATACTGCACCATAGTCGATGTCTTGACCCAGCTTCTTGGCTGTGATACCCAAGTTGAAGCAGCACCAACCGCCCTTATCCTGAGAGTTCAGATACTTACCTCCCCAATCTGAAGTTGGAACTGGCGTTCCATTAGGAGCCACAAGATGGAGAAGATAATAACCATGGACAGACTCGTCTTCGTTTTCAGCCAAACTTTCGAGCTGCCACGTGTAACCAGAATTTGTTGTAACAAACGCGCTACCATACGCGTCGAAAGCCAAATTCTGGTTGTTTGAGCCAAACAGTGCCTTTTCAGCAGCCTTGTCAACAATCGCAAATGTCTTGCCGTCAAGAGCTGCAACACTGGTAAACTCATCACCAAGTTGGACAGTTGGTGTAATAGCAGCATTTGCCACCATCGCAACTACCATTGTCAGGAGAAATGTAAATAATTTTCTCATAATTGGTTTGAATTTAAGTTAATAAAAAAGTTGATTAAAAAAATTGTTTTTGGTTTTGATATTTTTGTTTTGGTTGTCTCTGCTTATTATATATTAATGTGTATTTTGATTGATTAGTATCAGCTGAATCCTCCCGAGAGAGGTATTCAAGAATGGGTGTTAGCCAATTCGGCGGTAAAGTTACGGTTTATTATTGTTAATTCCTCATGTTTTTGCAATTTTTTTTGCGAAAATTGATGGTTTTTTTCAAATTTTTACATTTTTAGGTGTTTTTGGAGACATAAGCGGAGGAAAGAGAGGTGGCGAAAGACAAAATTTAACAATTTAACAATTTAACAGCATGTGCTAAATGATAAATGACAAATGAGAAAGAATAAAGTCTTCGAATTGTGAGATAACACTTGACCGAACATTCCATTCCTCACTCCTCATTCCTAATTCCTCATTCAAAAATAAGTCTCCCCCACTCGTGCATACAAGTGTTCCCCACACGCGAACGTAAGTCTTGCTAACAAACGAACGTAAGTCTTGCCCACAAACGAGTTGCAAATCGTGGAATATTCCAAACATTTCATTTTTTTCTGGACTTTTTTGGTAAAACCAATTATTTACGCTACGCTAAATGATAAATGATTAACTCAACTTTCGGAAGTTATCGCTGCGCTCGCAGTAATCGGAGTTAAAGGAGTTAACGTCGATACCCAGTCATTGGAAATGAGGAATGAGGAAAGATGCGGTTGAGCGAGTGCAGAGGTCAAGCTTGTTTGAACTATGCCGAGCGTGAGCATCTTCGGCGAAGCCAATGAGGTATTGAATCTCTAATCTCTAAACCCTAAACTCTAAACTCTCAACCCTCAATTGTCAACTGTCAACTCAGCAAAGCGCTTACTTGGGTAACTTCATTAACTTCAGATAAATAAAACTTGCGAAACTTTAGTGATTAAGAAACTCACACAGATAGCACGGATGACACGGATGGAACGCCTTGCGCGGCGTAAGGAAGGGAGTGCCCTGTGCGGGTAGAAATTAGACAAATCCATTCAAAATCATTCAAATATGGAAGATTTGGAGCGATTTGTATGATTTTTCGCGAAGCGACTCCTTTCATTCCGATGAATCAACTTAATCATCCCAAAGGGGGTATGTCTTTATGTTAAACAAGTTCCTGCGGAACGATTGAGCGAATGAAGCGGAATTCACCCAAGCCCCGCGGGACTTCAAATCTGTGGAATCTGTGGAATCTGTGTGAGTTATTATATATCACACTGAAAATATAGATTTGTTCGAACACGGATGACACGAATGGAACGGATTTTATGCGACTCTAAACCCTAAACTCTCATCCCTAAACTCTAAACCCTAAACCCTATAATTTGCCACGGTGAGGATGTAGCCTTTATCGAGGTGGTCTTCGGTGTGAAGGGTCACATTATTATATTTTAAAAGAAGATTGGGGAGGTCATCGTCGATGCCACGACCAGTGAGTTTGACAATAGCTTCTTTTTGTGTCCAAAAGCGGGTGAAGGAGACTTGAGGGTCAGGAGATTGGGAGACGAGGGCGAACTCGCTGTCGTTGAGGACATGACGGGCAAGGGATTCGTTATAACGTCCTATGCGCTCGACATCAACTCCAACGGGATGATCGGAGACAACACATGCTATGGCTTGTTTGCAGTGGGAGATGTTGAAGAAAAGTTGAGAGTTGAGAGTTGAGAGTTGAGAGTTGAACGAGAGTTCGGGTTTGCCGTGTTCACCGAAAGAGAAGGAGGGTTGTTCGGTGATGCCATAGACCTCGCGGAGGGCATGGCAAAGGAGCAAGTAGGAGAAGGCGCACTCTTTGCGCCCCTGCTCGAACTTGAAACGGAGCGTCTTCTCACGTCGCCATTGAGGAAGGGAGGCAATGGCTGCTTCCAATTCTTCCGAGGTGATGGTGTCAAGATTGTCTAAAATGAAAAGACCCTCTCCCCGACCCTCTCCCGTAATGGGGAGGAAGACCATGCGGGATGTTTCCAATAGGCGGGCAAGCCGGATGGCTCTCCCCATTACGGGGGAGATGTCCGCAGGACAGAGAGGGTCTTCTGTTTTATAGTCTTTCTCCACAATGCTGGCAGTAGTTAGCTTTGAGGTCTGTTTTCTCGTTGCAGCGGGGGCATCTTCCGTTCTTGCCCTTCTTCTTGGTCTCGTCTATCATGGTGGCTGACACAATGCCGGTGGGGACAGCGATGATGGTGTAACCAAGTATCATGACCACACTGGAGAGGAGACGCCCGACAAGGGTGACAGGAGTGATGTCGCCATATCCCACGGTGGTGAGGGTGACGATTGCCCAGTAGATGCTGGTGCCGATGTCGGTGAATTGTGTGCCAGGCTGTCCTCCTTCAACCATAAACATCAGAGTTCCGATGATGGTGACGAGTATGAGCACGAAGAGAAAATAGACAAGTATCTTGCGGAAACTCAGGCGAATGCTCTGAAGAAGCAGATGACCTTCGTTGATGAAGGAGAAGAGCTTGAGCACACGGAAAATGCGCAGGAGACGGAACACTCGCAAGATGAAAAAGTAGCGTGCGGAAGATAGATAAGGAATGAAGGAAAGATAGAGCGGCAAGGTTGCCAAGAGGTCTATGATGCCAAAGAAACTGAGGGCATAATCTTTAGGACGTGGCGAACAATAGAGCCGGAGAATGTATTCGATGGTAAAGAAAAAAGTGAGGACATACTCCATGATGGTGAGCACATCCTTGAAACGTCCCATCACAGCGGGTTTCGTCTCGATGAACGCCACAATGAGACTGAGGACAATCGCCACCATGACAGCGAGATCGAATGCCTTGCCAGCTTTCGTGTCGGAATTGAACACGATATTGTAGAGGCGTGGCTTGTCTTTGAGCAATGCAAAAAACCTTTTCATACTGCAAAGATACGAAAAAGTTGACAGTTGACAGTTGACAGTTGACAGTTTTTTTCTATTCAGATGTATTTTTAGGGAATATGGCTCGACTTTCCGGTTCACCAGTAAAACCCTGTGTGGGGATTTAGATAAATCCCATAAATCTGCTGAATCAGCTAAATCATCCCAAAGGGGTATGTTTTTATATAAACAAGTTCCTGCGGAACGATTGAGCGGATTAAACAGATTTTTGCTTATGGGTAAGCCATTACTCGGATTGATTCTGATTAATCGGATTAGAGCCTCGCGCGGCTCTTGCAACTATCCGGATGGACTTTCGCCAAGAAAGGGGAAATCTGCAATCTGTCATAATCGGAGTAAATAAATCTGAATCAGCTAAATCCGCGGTTTTATTACTTGAGAGTGTTTTTGTTTAAGACAGACACAGGTGTTTACGAGTGAGCCGACTTTCCGAAGTAGTTAAGTAGTTAAGCCGATACCGATTTACAATTTGACCATTTACAATGTACAATTTATTTGGCAATTTGAGAATTGAGCAATTGAGAACCTTAGAGCTCGGCGTAGCCAATTAGGCTAACGCGGTGCGTACACCCCGCATGGCAACTCCTCACTCCTAATTCCTCATTCCTCATTCGCTATAGCTGTCAATTGTCAACTGTCAACTTTCTTCGTTTTTGCACACGTTTTTGGTGTGGTGTGCAATTATTTTTGTCATTTATTACACAGAAAGGCAAAGTGTGTGTAAAATGCTCATTTTTATGTGTTTTTTATTTGTTCAAACCGCAATTTGTCTGTAATTTTGAACTCGAAAAGCAGCACCTCCTGTGTGGAGTGTGCATTTTTCATGGAGTAAAGAGAAAGAAAGAGATATGACCAACACAATGCTTGACAGGTTCCTGAAAAAGTCAACCTTCAATTCTCAAGAAGATTTCGAGAAGAACTTTGAATTTGTGATTCCCGAAAACTTCAATTTTGCCTACGACGTGATGGACGTGTGGGCAGAGGAGACGCCCGACCGCTTGGCGCTGCTATGGTGCAACGACAAGGGGATTGAACGCCGATTCACTTTTGCTGACATCCGCCGCGAATCGAACAAGGTGGCAAGTTACCTGCTTTCATTGGGCATCGGGAAGGGTGACTTTGTGATGCTGATTATGAAACGCCGTTACCAGTTTTGGCTCACGATGTTGGCACTGCATAAGATTGGTGCGGTGGCGATTCCGGCATCGTTCTTGCTGACGAAGAAGGACATTGTGTATCGCGTGAAGGCCGCAGGTGTGAAAGCGTTGATTGCCACTGGCGACGAGGAGATCTTGCGCCACGTGAACGAGGCGCATGCCGAGTTTCCCGCACTGAAGCACCGCATCAGCATCGGTCCTGTGGTGCCCGAAGGATGGGATGACTTCAAGGCTGGTGTGAAGGTGGCGCAGGAATACAAGGGCGAGCGTGTGACGAAATCTTCGGATTTCCTGCTCATGTACTTCACTTCAGGCACGAACGGACAGCCTAAGATGGCGATTCATGACCACACTTATCCATTGGGACATATCGGCACGGGGGCGTTCTGGCACAACCTGCACATGGGCAGTTTGCACCTGACGGTGGCTGACACGGGTTGGGCAAAGGCTACATGGGGAAAGATGTACGGACAATGGATTGCCGGTGCAACGCTGTTTGTGTATGACCATGAGAAGTTCCATGCTGCCGACATTCTGGAGAAGGTGGGTCAGTACCGCATCACCAGTTTCTGTGCTCCTCCGACGATTTACCGCTTTATGATTCGTGAGGACTTGAGCAGGTTTGACCTCAGTTCTCTGGAGCACGTGACGACTGCAGGAGAGGCATTGAACTCAGCTGTGTTTGACAAGTTTAAGGAGATTACGGGACTGGAAATCAAGGAAGGTTTCGGACAGAGCGAAACAACCTGTCTGATTGCCACAACTCCTTGGATGAAAACAAAACCCGGCTCAATGGGTAAGCCCATGCCACAATATGACATTCATTTGATCACACATGAGGGGAAAGAGGCCAAAGTGGGCGAAGAGGGACAGATTGCCATCCGTACGGACAGGGAAAAGCCGATTGGTTTGTGCTGTGAGTACTACCACAACGCAGGTGAGACGAAGAAGGGCTGGCACGATGGCTTCTACTTCACAGGCGACTTGGCATATAAGGATGAGGACGGGTATTTCTGGTTTGTGGGACGTGCTGACGACGTCATCAAGTCATCGGGTTACCGCATTGGTCCTTTCGAGGTGGAGAGTGCCTTGATGACTCACCCATCGGTGGTGGAATGCGCCATCACGGGTGTGCCTGACGACATCCGAGGTATGGTGGTGAAAGCAACTATCGTGCTGGGCAAGGAATGGAAGGACAAGGCAAACGAAGATTTGGTGAAGGAGCTGCAAGACCATGTGAAGAAGACCACCGCTCCCTATAAGTATCCACGCATTATCGAGTTTGTGGATGAACTGCCCAAGACTCACTCTGGAAAAATCAGAAGAGTGGAAATCAGAGAGAATGACGCGAGGAAAGTTGAGGGTTGAGGGTTTAGGGTTGAGGGTTTAGAGTTGAGAGTTGAGAGTTTAGAGTTTAGGGGGTAGAGTTTAGAGGGTAGAGTTTAGAAGTTAGAGTTGAGGGTTTAGAGTTTAGAGATGACGGAACAGGATTGGATAGCGAAGGGCAAGGAGGCGTATGCACGGCAGGACTGGAAGGAGTGCCTGGATGCTTATGCTGAAGCCATCAAGCTGAATCCGGCTTCGGAGGCGGTGGAACTGAGGAAGATGACAATGGAGATTGTGGAGTTCTATTGCAAGGACAGGTTTAATCCTTAGACAGTTGACAATTGACAGTTGACAATTGACAGTTGAGAGTTGACAGTTGAGAGTTGACAAGAGGGGGAAGGGTTTAGTGGAGAGATGAGATGGAGTAAAGATTCTAAAATAAAAGCAAAAGTATAATATAAGTAATTATGGCAAAAATGAGAGGCGCTATCGTTGTGGACATCGAGCGTTGCAAGGGATGCAACCTCTGCACGATAGCTTGTCCATTACATCTTGTCACACTGAGTGCAACTGTCAACCACAAGGGTTACAACTATGCGGAACAGACAGATTGGGAGAAGTGCAACGGCTGTACCAGTTGCGCTATTGTATGCCCTGACGGCTGCATTACAGTTTATCGGAAAAAGGAGGAAAGCGATGGACAATAAGAAAGACATTGTATTGCTGAAAGGCAATGAAGTAATTGCCAAGGCCGCCATCCGCTATGGATATGACGGTTTCTTTGGCTATCCTATCACCCCACAAAGTGAAGTGTTGGAGACACTCGCCGTGGATAAGCCTTGGGAAACTACCGGCATGGTGGTGCTGCAGGCTGAGAGCGAGCTGGCTTCCATCAATATGCTGTATGGCGCTGGCTGTACGGGCAAGCTGGTGTTTACATCCAGTTCATCGCCGGGCATCGCACTGATGCAGGAAGGCATCAGCTACATGGCTGGTAATGAACTCCCCGGTGTGATTGTCAGTGTTGGTCGTGGTGGTCCAGGTTTGGGCACCATCCAACCTGGTCAGGCAGACTATTTCCAGGCCGTGTATGGCGGTGGCAACGGTGACTATCACACCATCGTGCTGGCTCCTAATAGTGTGCAGGAGATGAGTGACTGCATGGGCAAAGCAGCAGAACTGGCGTTTAAGTGGCGCATGCCCGTCATCATCCTGTCAGATGGTATGATTGGACAGATGATGGAAAAGGTGGAACTGCCACCCTATCATCCACGCCGCACCGATGAGGAGATTGCCAAGCAGTGTCCTTGGGCAACCAATGGCATCGGGCTGAAAAACCGTAAGTACAACTTCATGTCCACACTGGAGTTTGACCCTGCCGTGATGGAGGAGCGCAACCAGAAGATGGCTGCCAAATACCGTCAGGTGGAGGCTGAGGAGGTGGATTATGAGCTTTATCGTGTGGATGACGACACTGAATATCTCATCGTGGCATACGGCATCTCGTCGCGCATCAGCATGAAAGCCATTGATCTGCTGCAAGAAACGGGTGTGAAGATTGGCATGCTGCGTCCGAAGACGCTGTGGCCATTCCCCAACAAAATCATCAGCCAGCTCTCTGAGCGAATCAAGAGCATCCTCTGCGTGGAACAGTGCGAGGGACAGATGATTAACGATGTGCGCCTTGCCACCGAAGGTCAAGCCACCGTGTTCCACTCCGGACGCTCTGGCGGCATGATTTCCTCCCCAATGGAAGTGGTTGAGGACTTCAAGTGCATGGCTCGCGAAAAGATGAGCAACAACTGGCCAAAAGGCTACTGGATGAAGTAAATCCATGTACTATTTGACAATTTACAATGTACAATTGATTGGACTATTTAATGATTTAGCCATGCGGTTCGTACAGAAATTGTCAAATGATAATTAAAAATAAATTGTACCTTGTAAATTGTCAAATTGTAATTGATATGTTGACAAAAGAACAACTCATAATTCCTGAGAATAAAATATATGGCAAGCCAGCGCTGATGAATGAGACGCCTATGCACTATTGCCCTGGTTGTAGCCATGGTGTGGTGCACAAGTTGGTGGCTGAAATCATCGAGGAGATGGGCATGGAGGAAGACACCATCGCCATCTGTCCCGTGGGTTGTGCGGTGTTCGCATACCGCTATGTAGATGTGGATTGGATTGAAGCCAGCCACGGACGTGCTCCTGCATGTGCTTCTGCCGTCAAGCGTCTTTGGCCCAACAAGCTCGTCTTCACTTATCAGGGTGACGGCGACATGGCCTGCATCGGTACGGGTGAGACCATCCATGCACTAAACCGTGGTGAGAACATCGCCATGATTTTCATCAACAACGCCATCTACGGTATGACTGGCGGACAAATGGCTCCCACCACCTTGATGGGCATGAAGACTGCCACATGTCCTTATGGCCGTCAGGCAGACCTGCACGGATACCCACTCCACATCACCGACCTCGCTGTCAACCTCGAAGGCACCTGCTACGTGACCCGTCAGGCTGTCAATAATGTTGCCAACATCCGTAAGGCAAAACGCGCCATCAGACAGGCATTCGAGAACTCTCTGAACAAGAAGGGAACTTCCCTTGTAGAGATTGTCTCCACTTGTGCATCAGGTTGGAAGATGACACCAGAGCAGGCAAACCAGTGGATGACGGAGAACATGTTCCCCTATTACCCATTGGGCGACTTGAAGAATACAGTAGAATAGGAGACCTTCCCCTCACCCTTCCTGAAGAGAGGGGGTGGTTACCTGTTAAATAAAAAAAACAAACAGTAGAATCCTCCCCACTAACATTCTACTCTTCCCCTTTAGGGGGAGCGGGGAGGGGGTCTTTATGACTGAAGAAATCATCATATCAGGCTTTGGAGGACAGGGTGTCCTCTCGATGGGAAAAATTCTGGCATATGCAGGCATCATGGAAGAGAAGGAAGTGAGCTGGATGCCCGCCTATGGTCCCGAACAGCGTGGCGGTACTGCCAATGTGACCGTCATCGTGAGTGATGCCCCCGTCAGCTCTCCTATCGTCAGTGCCTACGACACTGCCATCGTGCTTAACCAACCTTCTTTGGAGAAGTTCGAACCATTGGTGAAACCTGGTGGCACCATCATCTATGACGGACATTCCATCATCCAGCCACCAAAGCGCGATGACATCAATGTCTATCGCATCGATGCCATGGAAGAGGCTGCACGTACCGGCAACTCGAAGGTGTTTAACATGCTCGTCCTTGGCGGCTTCCTCAAGGTGCGCCCTATTGCCACTGTTGAAGACGTGGTGAAAGGACTCCACAAGGCACTGCCAGAGCGTCACCACAAGCTCATCCCCATGAATGAGGAAGCCATCCGCAGAGGCATGGAACTCATTCAGAAAATGAATTGATAATACATTTTTGAATGAGTTGGGATGGAAGTAGCATTCTGCGAATCAAGGAACGAAGATGAAGCGGAATACGAACGGACATCGGGGGATTATTCAGAAAATGAATTGATAATACATTTTTGAATGAGTTGGGATGGAAGTAGCATTCTGCGAATCAAGGAACGAAGATGAAGCGGAATGCGAACGGACATCGGGGGATTATTCAGAAAATGAATTGATCAACAGGTGAATCAAATAGACTCCGAAGAGTCCCGTGAAGGCGATGGCACTGCCCGTCAACCGAACACGGGCTCTTGAACGGATGTCAGCATCATTCACCTTTCGGAGCACATACAGAGTGCCCATCACCCTTGCCAAGAACAACACGGAAAAGCCCAGAAGAAGCACCCACGGATTGAGCAAGGCATCTAAACCATCTGTGTCAAATATAGACCAACGGAGGAAGTGCTTGTGTTCCAAGAAGGTTCCTAAAATACTCCCAAAGAGAAAGGGTATCGCCATGCCAGTCATGACAAAGAAGAGATGGAATGGGCGAGATCCGAACACGCGGGAGAGTATAGATTGGAAAACATAAAGGACTGTCTGAAGGACAGAGAAAATGAAGAGGGCCATCCAAAGTCCATAGGGACCATAAAGAGACATCCACAATTTATTATAGTCATTGGGGCTCAAAAAATAGAGAATCGCTTCGCTGGCGCCCCAGAAGAGAACGAGTGAGATGAAGGTGAACTTCCATTTTGGACGCGTAGAGTGAATGATTACCCTACGCCCTTTGGCATCACCTCCCAAAGAGCCCAACAAGGAATTGGCTCCTTGCACAAATAGCAAGGTGACCGACAATGCTCCCAACAACAAAACCAGGAGTATACAGCATGTCTGCAAAAAACCGTATGATATCATCTTACTTACAAATTGGGCATGCATCAACCGCCCGCTTTCTTGACCATCATTAAACTTATGGGTGACAAAGGTACGAAAAAGTTAGGAATTTAGAGTTCTTTCGTACTACATAATACTTCCTTCAGCCGCTCCAACGCTTCTTTCAGCACATAACGCTGGGTACCCACATTCAAACGCATGAAGCCTTCGCCACCAGAACCGAACATCTCACCATCATTGAGGGCAAGGTGGGCTTGATTGACGAAGAGGTCAACGAGTTCCTGATGGTTGAGTCGCAAGTCACGGCAATCGAGCCAGACAAGAAAGGAGGCTTGAGGACGAAGGGGCTTGATTTGCGGAAGGTACTGCTGGCAGTAGTCGATGAGGAAGTCTATATTACCCTCCACATAACGAAGCATCTGCTGTCGCCACTCTTCTCCGTGTTGCAGGGCTGCAAGGGTGGCAATTGGGGCAAAAAGATGGGGTTCGTTCCATTCGTTGGCTGTTAGCCATCGGTAGAAGGGATTACGCAGTTGCGGATTGGGGATGATTGCCCACGAAGAGACGATGCCTGCCATGTTGAAGGTCTTGGTGGGAGCACCAAAGGTGATGCTCACTTCGGCAGCCTCCTCGCTCACGGAAGCGAAAGGAACGTGCTTATAGCCATAGAGCGCCATGTCTGAATGTATCTCATCGCTGATGACAATGAGGTGATGCTCTTTGGCAAAGTGAGCTAAGCGTTGCAGGGTTTCTTTATCCCACACAATACCAGCTGGGTTATGAGGGTTCGCCAAGATGAGTAGACGGCACTTCTCGTCACACACCTGTTCGAGATTCTCGAAGTCCATCTGGTAACTCATTCCCCCTTGGGGGGACAAGAAGGGGACTAACGGATTCCAAACCACTTCCCGCTTGTTCCCTCTGGGAGTGAGATAGAACGGATGGTAAATAGGCGGTTGCACAATCACTTTCTCATCGGGTTTCAGAAAGAAATTGATGACCATGCCAATCCCTTTCACAATGCCCGGAATATAAGACAGCCACTCGCGTTCCACCTTCCATTGGTGGTGTTCCTCTATCCATCGCTGCACTGTTGGCCATAGTTCTTTCGGTTCGATGGTGTAGCCAAACAACGAGTGTTCGAGCCGCTGTTTCAACGCCTCAGTGATGAATTGTGGGGTTTCCCAATCCATATCAGCCACCCAAAGTGGCAGCAAATCGCCACGTCCATATCTCTCCTTCAGCACCTCATGCTTCAGGTCGCCTGACCCAATGCGGTCAACAGGCTTGTCAAAATCATATATCATCATTCACTAGTGTCTCTTAAAATTATTTAAATTAGAAATTAAAATTCTCATGCACAACGTTTTAGCCATCCGATACCCTGTCCGGGTTTTGAAATGCCTACCTTTGCATCCGATTCTAAATCGGAGCAGATATGCATATAGGGACATTCGTTTTTGCACAGATAGTACAGTTCCTCCCTCAGAGGCAGTTCAGGCGTATTGTCGCCAAGTACAACGACAGGACCAAAGGCTGGTCGATGTCTCATTGGAACCATTTGCTGGTTCTGATGTTCGGTCAGCTCATGGGCTGCGGAAGCCTCAGGGAACTCACAGATATAACAACCGCCCATGCCAAGAAGTCCAAACACCTCGGATTTGGCCACCAATCCATCAACAGACAGATGCTGTCGAAGGCCAATACCCTCAGAGACCATCGCATCTTTGAGGAGTTCGCTTTCTACATGGTGGCTATTGCCCAATCCAGACGTATCACGAAGGAGTTTGAATTGCATGGCAGATTCTATGCCATTGACTCCACGACCATTGACCTGTGCATGTCC
>JAILDV010000038.1 GCA_024688885.1 Bacteroidaceae bacterium
CCTCAACGTCTGGACTACGTCTGTCAACTCTCAACTCTCAACTGTCAACTCTCAACCGCGGCCAGTGATGGTCTGGCTTCATGGCGGTGGTTTCGATTCAGGCACATCGGCCTGGAACCCAGGCATGTGTCTCGCCCAGAAAGATGTCGTGGTGGTGAGTGTCAATCACCGTCTGAACATCCTCGGTTTCCTTGACCTCTCGGCCGTCTCTCCGAAATACAAAGAGTCTGGCAATGTCGGCATGCTTGATGTGGTGCAGGCCTTGGAGTGGGTGCGTGACAATATCTCGCTCTTCGGTGGCGATCCCTCCAATGTCACCATCTTTGGCGAGTCGGGTGGCGGTGGCAAGGTGGGCACCCTGATGTGTATGCCCAAGGCCCGTGGACTCTTCCACAAGGCCATCATCATGAGCGGCACCATCCTGAACGTGAACACGAAGGCGATGACCGAGGAACTGGGTGAGGCTGTGCTGAAGGAACTGGGCATCAGCAAGGATGAGGTGGACAAAATCAAAGATGTGCCCTACAAGGACCTGTATGCCGCAGGACAGCGCGCCATGGCTGCCAGCATCGGCACCCGTCGTCCTGGCACTCCGATGATGTGGGGTTTCGGTCCTACTCCCGATGGGGAGGATATGGTGCAGCAGCCTTTCCAACCAGGTTTCCCCGACTTCAGCGACAACATCCCCATCTTGATTGGCACGACCTACAACGAACTGCAACGCCAACGCTATAACCAACCCCTGACGATGCAGCAGGCGCGTGAAGAACTGCAAAGGACTTTTGGAGAGGAAACAGATGCCTACATCGAGGCGTTCAAGAAGGCCTATCCACAAAAGGCACAAGATCAGAAACGTCTTCCCCAAGACCTGCTGAGCATCGACTGGCTTTTCCGTCCCAAGACGCTCATCACGGCTGATGCCATCGGTGGCAAGCGCAAGGCTGACACATATATGTATATGTTCACGGTGAACGATGTGTCACACAACAACGAATTCAAGGGTTCAGCGCATGGAGCCGAACTGAAATACTGCTTCGACGTGCTCCACCACTATGAAGACCAATTGGCAGGCAAATGCATTACAGAAAACCAGGAATGGGCAAACTACATGAGTGCGGTTTGGGCGAAATTCGCTCATGACGGCAATCCCAACCTCGGAGAGGAGAGATACCCGGAAGATTGGCGTCCCAAATGGCAACCCTACACTGCCGAGAATGGCGAATTACTGGAATTGGGCGGCACACGGCCCACCATTCATCACAACCACGACCGCCAACTGGCTGAAATCATTGACAGGCACTGCTTCAAGCAGTTGGATGAGTTTAGGAAAAATGAAAGAATGAAAAAATGAGATAATGAAAAGGGAAAAGGGATTCCTTTTTCCCTTAATCCGCGTCTTTCAGCACAGGGAACTTCCGTCTGAACTCCTTGAGTTTCTGAAGTTCCAATTCGACGGTGATGGCTGAATCTTCGTCAAGAGGACAGGCGGCTACGGTGTTGCCATAGTGGTCAACAATCAAAGTGCCGCCACTATAACGTCCACTTTGGTCTTGTCCAATACGGTTCACACCTGCCACGTAGCACTGGTTCTCGATGGCACGCGCATGAAGCAGGGTGTCCCAAACCGCCAAACGACTGGTTGGCCATGAGCCTACATAGAGGGCACAATCGTAGGGAATCTTCTCATTGTTGCGTGAGAAGCAGGGGAAACGGAGGTCGTAGCACACCTGCAGGAGGAAGCGGCAACCCCGAAACTCCACCACCACACGCTCGCTGCCACGGGTGTAGCGCAGATGCTCGTCAGCATAGGTGAAGAGGTGGCGCTTGTCATAGGAAATCACCTCGCCATTAGGTTTGACGAAGTAGAAGCGGTTGTAGAAACGCCCGTCTTCCTCAATTGCCACACTGCCACAGATGGCTCCTTTCAGTTCGGCAGCCATGTTCTTCATCCATTCGAGCGAACTTCCGTCTTTTTCGGCTATGCCTTCAGGATTGACGGAAAAACCTGTGGAGAACATCTCTGGCAACACGTACACATCACTCTTGTCAAGTCCCCAAAGAATCTCCTCTATCTTTTCATGGTTGGCAGCAGGATTGCCCCACACGATGTCATTCTGTAACAAGGATATTTTCATACTTTCTTAAATTGAGAGTTGAGAGTTGAGAATTATGACAGTTACATCCCGCATAGCAGGTAACTTAGATTTTTCACTCTTCACTTTTCACTCTTCACTTTCAGAACTACCGCTGCCACGATGAGCAAAGCGAGCACTGCCAATGCCACGTAGGCAATGGTTTCGGTGGTCGAAATGCTCTGAGGCTTGAAGGTGAGCACCACCTCATGTTTGCCAGAGGGCACGTTGAGGGCACGGAGCACATAGTTGGCACGTCCCAATTCGGCTGGCTGACCGTCGATGGTGGCTGTCCAACCCGGGTAATAAACTTCGGAGAATACCACCAAACCTCCCTGTGCAGATTCTACCTCATATTTTGCTTCGTTGGCTTCGTAGGAAGTCAGTTTGACCGCACCTTCGCCCCCTGCCTTCAGGAATCCGAAGTCATCCTGCGCCACCACTGCCGTATTGCGTAGATTGACCTTCGAGAGGGCATCAAGTTCTTCGTTGGCATTGGCTGCCCAATGAATGTTGGTGACAAACCATGCATTGCCCATCGCAGTCACATTCTCCACAGGCATCTTCACCTCACCTTTCTCGCCAGCACCGAGGATGAACCAACGGGTGTTGAGCATGTTGATGACTGGGAAGAGGGAGTCAGTGTTGACCACAGAGAGGTCATAAATTGGATAAGGAGTTTGACGCTCCATCATCGCTATGGTGTCCATCGGAGCTTGACGCAGCGCCTCATACACTTTCGACATCTCGGGTGCGATATGCGCCTCGATGAGTTCCTGATAGCGACGCAATTTGGCTGCATGATAGCCACCCACAGAACTGTAGAATGCACTGGTGTTGTTGTCGTTGAAGGTGGAGACGGTGAAGTTCAGCACACGATAGTCGCGCCCTTCCCCACTCTGTTCGATGATGTATCGGTCGGCATCTGTCTTCTGAATGCGGGCAACTCCTTGAGGCTCCACAAACATGTCGTCGTGAAGATAACGCTTGTTCACGCCCCACATGTCCACCAAACAGATGACAAGCAGAGCCACGCTCAGCAAGCTCACCTGCATGGGGTTCAGTTCACCTTCCTTCTTTTTCTTCGCATACCACCACATAGCAGCCACACCCAACAGGATGAACAGGATGCTGCGCCAAGCATCGGCACTCACCATAGCTGCACGCATGTCGGAGATGCTGCGCAGGATGTTCTGTCCGAAGGCGGCATCGAAATAACCTGCTCCGACATACTGATTGACGGCATCCTTGTCGCTGGTACTCAGACAATCATGTCCAAGACCTGGTGACAGCACGTATATCAAGCAGATGACCACCGTGAAGATGGTGGCGATGTAGAGAGGTTTCTGTTCGGGCTTCTCCACCCACAGCTTCAAGCCCCACAGGGCAATGAACGGCACCACAAACTCCACCACCACGAGGATACTTGCCACCGTGCGGAACTTGGAGTACATGGGCACATGGTCGATGAACCAGTCGGTGAAGGGCATGAAGTTATGTCCCCAACTCAACAGCAAGGTCAACACGCCTGCTGTGAGAAGTGCCCACTTGAGAGGATTCTTGTGAGGAATGACGAGCAAACCCAAGACGAAGAGCATGCACACCAAAGCACCGAGATAGACAGGACCGCTCGTGCCTGGCTGTTCGCCCCAATATTGCGTGAAGGCACCATAGATGCCCATCTGATCCAATTGCCCGTCAGCCTTCTTCATGGCTGTCTTATTCATGGAGAGCGGCATACTTGCCCCACCCTTCACATCGGGGATAAGGAAGGTGAGCGACTCGTCGATGCCGTAACTCCAAGCAGTGATGTAGCTGCGTTCCAAACCACTATCTGTCTGATCTTCCGTCTTGCCCTGCTTCACGAGTTCGCTCTTGCCACGCATGGTGTCCTTCGAGTATTCGTAAGTGTGATAGAGGTTGGAAGCGTTGAGACAGATGGCAAGAACAGCTGCCAATGCCACTCCTGCTGTCGCTTTTCCGAAAGCAGCCAACTCCTTCCTCTGGATGGCTTGTATGAGGAATGCCACCACCATCAGGATTTCGATGGTGAGGAAGTAGTAGGACATCTGCACGTGGTTTGCTTGAATCTGCAACGTGGCGAAGATGGCTGTCACTATTGTGCCAAGCAAGTATTTCTTCCGATAGCACAAAACAATGCCCGCAATGGTGGGAGGTATGTATGCCAATGCCATCACCTTCCAAATGTGACCTGCAGCAATGATGATGAAAAAGTAGCTGCTGAATGCCCACACCACGGCTCCCAATGCTGCCATCCAATGACGGAAATCAAAGGCACGGAGCAGGATGTAGAAACCTAACATCGAGGCAAAGATGTACCAAACATAATCGGGAAACCACAGATGATACGCCTTTTCCACAAACGCCATCGGCTTGATGGAGGGGTAAGAGGGTGCTATCTGATAGGTGGGCATGCCACCGAAAAGACTCGTCACCCAACGGGGTGTTTCCCCATCATGTGCATCACGGTAAGCATTGATTTCCACATTGATACCATCGTTGGCACCACTGTCGTGCTGCTCCAAACGATAGCCCTTGCTCACCGGTGACATGAAATAAGCCCATGCTATCACAGCAAACAAGGCGACGCAATACACGTCGGGCAAAATCTTCTTGAAATTGAATTGCATATATAATATGGATTGATTTTGAGCGCAAAGTTACTCTTTCTTCTCGTTGTGACCAAATCTTTTTCTGATAAACCTAAAAAAACACCGTGCATCTTGTCGGTGGGGGACAAGATGCACGGTGGAAGATGTACGATGTACGAGGAAAGATGGAAGATGGACGATGTTTTATCGCCAACCGTTTCCACTGCTATAAGTAGTAATCGTGGCTGAAGTGCCGTTGGTAGCTGAGGAGGCTCCCATACCGTTCCAGAAGGTGTCACTTCCTGTTGTCACACCTGTCTTGAGGGTGGTGGTGCCTGAGGTGGAAACGACAAGGGCGCTACCTCCCGATGAGGGTGTCTTGAAGGCAAGAGCAAGGGTGCCATTTGAATAAAGACCATACCATGTGTTGGCTGTCCATGTTTTACTACCGCCTTGCTGACCAGGGCCAAAACCTCCACGTCCATTCGTACTGCCACTACTGGTAGAACTGCTGGAGAGTTGATAGCAGGTTTGTGTGGTCACAGCGCCCGATTCCAACCCTCCGATGGCGACAAGGGTGCCACCGCTGACAGTGAGGGTGCAGCGTTCAAGGGCATCAATGCCCACTTCTGGCGATGTAGCACCAATAGCATAGACAGTGCCGCCCTTGATGGTGAAGTTGGCATTGGCATCAAGCCCATCATTTCCTGTGGAGTAAGCACATACAGTACCACCACTGATGGTCATGACACCACCCGAGTTAATGGCATCGTCGGAAGATTGGGCGTAGATGACACCACCTGTGATGTCGAGCGTTCCTTTCGTCTCGATGGCTTCATGGTAGGAGGCTATCACGTTGAGTGTGCCACCACTAAGCTTCATGGCACCATCTGTCTTGATGCCCTTGGGCGAAGATTTGTAGTTGCTGGAGAGCTGTTCTGTCGTTTGTGATGAAGTGGTGGTGCTGATTTTACCACCTGAATAATAAGCGATTGCGCCAGAGGTGTTGATGGTGATGTCGCCACCGGTGATGATGAATGTGCCATCCCCACTGATGCCCTTACCTCCGGCACCTGTGGAAGTGAGATTGAAAGTGCCACCACTGATGTTGATGTCACCATCGGCACTGATGCATGCAGATGCTTTGGTCTTGACGTTGTCGCTATCCCACTCGCCACCTCCTGACGTGCTGATGGTCACTGCACCACCTGATGCAACGAACTTCCCGTTGGCATTCATTCCCTTGGCTGCTGTGGCAGTCACTTTCCCTGTGATGGTGCCATCGGTGATGTAGATGTTTCCCGAATTTTCGTCTTCATGGTCAGTCGTTTCTCCTGTAGCATCGGCATCTTCATCTATGTCACATTGAATGCCGTCATCACCCACACCACTCATACTGATGCTGCCACTTTCCATGAGGAAATACTGATTGCAGTTGACAGCATCAGACACAGCACCCGTCACATTGAGGGAGCAGTTCTTCACAGTGATGTATTCGCCAGCCTTGATAGCGTGCTTGTATTGTCCTTTTACGTTGAGCGTACCTTTGCCCTTGAACTCTGCATGCCCTTTTACATAGAGCGCCGCTTTCTGGGCAAGGTCTTCTGAGGGAGATGAGCAGTCAGTCAGCGTGTTCTCCGTGCCTTTCTTGACACTGACATTGACGCGTTTCCCATTTTGGACATGAAGGGCAGCTCCTGAATAAACAGGGGTTTTATTGGTGAGCGAAAGACCATTGACCTCAATGCTGCATTTATATTTGCCACTTATGTAAAACTCACCATCGGAGGAAGCACCAGAAAGGGTGTACGTGATTTCATTGCCATCCACATCTGCCGTGTTGCTCTGTGCTATGCTGACATGGGCGCCACTGACTGCAGGAATGACGTATGGTGCCACATTGCCTGCAACAGTCAAAGAGGCAGTGGTGCCATTGTAGAGGACTGCCACCTCATTGTCAGTCACTTCCGAGTTATCGACATATATCTTATTGATGTCGTTAATGGCAAACACCTTTCCACCAATCGTGAGGGTGGTTCCATCTGTGCAGGTCATATCCCCCACCTTGGAGGCAGGGAAGGCGTAAGTCACATTGCCCGTCACCACATTCAGTGTCTGGGCAGTTATTGTCACTGCAAACAGCAAGGAGAAGAAAGATAAAATATGTCTTTTCATTGTACGGCGATTTTAAGGTTATGGTTTTTGCTCTTCACTACATAGATACCGCGTTCCAAGGTGGTTCTGGCTTTCTCCACATTCTCATATTTCCCTACAAAGATGCCTGTGATGGTGAAGACCTCCACTGGTTCGTCCATCTCATTCTCGGGTGTGCTTTCGATGCCTGCAGGGTCGGATGCAAAACACATCTTTTTGAGGTCAGCAAGAGCAATAGTTTTGCTTTCAGCACCATTGCTAAGCATCATGTTGCCTTCGGAGAATGTAATGGTAAGTGATGCAGATGCCATCGTCAGGATAGTTCCGTCATTTGTCTGGAACATCATATAGGGATAGTCTTCAGCATGTGCGGCTGCTATTCCTAAAATGGTTAATAATGTGATGAATGTCTTTCTCATAGAATTCATGTAAATTAGTTAGATGTTTAGATGTAAGTTGGGCACATAAACAGAAGTGCCTGCCTCATTTGTAGTCAGATGCAAAGGTAGAAACTTTTTTGTTGGTGCAAAATAGCTAAAAGATGGTTTTGTTTTGCAAAAGTTCGGATTTTTGTTGGTTGATGCCTAAAAATAACTTAAATTTGTGGCATTATTTCACTTTACCGTTAAAATGGAATGGAAAATCAATGTCAGCATCCTCTTGAGTTGCAAGATACTTACATCATGGAGCATGGGCTTGTGGTCATCGACCATGTAACCTCGATGCCTGTCTATGGGGAACCTTACGTGTCACCCCACCTGGTGATTGGCTTGAATCAACGAGGGTGGGTGAAGTTGGAATATGACATGCAACCTGTCGAGTTTCATCAACATGGCATATCGGTGATTTTTCCTGACCATGTGGTATTGGCTCATGAAACTTCAGAGGACTATCTGGCAACACTGATTGTCATGTCAAAAGATTTCTTTGAAGCGCTGAACCACCGTAGCACCTATCGCAATCATTTGGAATATTTGAAGAAGCCAGATTTTATGCTCACTGAAAAGCAATATCAAGACATATTGTCTGTCATAGACGTGTTGCGGATTGTGAACAATTTAGATTCTCCTGCCCGAATTGATATGGTGATGAGCACACTCGATGTCTTTTCTCAGTTGGTGGACGAATATCGCTTTGCCAACATCGGCAAGGTTACCAAGACAAAATCGCACGAACTGCTTTTCTCTCATTTCTGCGACTCCATTTCCAAACATTATCACGAGTCGAGAGAGGTGCGATATTATGCAGAACTGCAACATCTCTCACCTAAGCACTTCGCCATGATTATCAAAGATGTCACGGGCATCAGTGCAACCCAATGGATTGCCAACTATGTCATCATACAAGCTAAAGCAATGCTTCGGCATCATTTGGGAATGAGCATCCAGCAAGTCAGCGATGCCCTTGGATTCCCGGACCAATCGACCTTTAGCCGCTATTTCAAGAGCCATGTTCAAATGTCGCCTTCTGATTATAGGGCGCATGTATAAAGAACAAGTGTAACTTCCCCACAAAGTTTGATGTTTGATTGGTACAAATATTAGTGTTACGTATCGATTTCATCCTATTGAAGATTTATAATTCCCAATTATTTCGTATCTTTGCACCCAAATCCAGCCATAGCGCTGGTGACTCTCACATATTAGATTAAAACACAAATGGTAGAAAGAAAGGTTAGGGTGCGCTTTGCACCAAGTCCTACGGGACCTCTTCATATTGGTGGTGTGCGCACTGCTCTCTATAATTATCTGTTCGCCAAACAACATGGCGGTGACTTGATTTTCCGTATCGAGGACACGGATTCCACTCGCTTTGTACCTGGTGCAGAAGAATACATCATTGAGGCGTTCAACTGGCTAGGCATCAAATTTGATGAAGGGGTGAGCTTCGGTGGCAATTATGGCCCCTATCGTCAAAGTGAACGGAGGGACATCTATAAGAAATATGTGCAGGTGCTGCTGGATAACGATAAGGCTTATTATGCATTCGACACCCCAGAGGAACTGAACAAGAAACGTGAGGAGGTGGAGAATTTCCAATATGATGCAAGTACGCGCGGCATGATGCGCAATTCGCTCACACTGTCTAAAGAGGAAGTGGAGCGCATGATTGCGAATGGCGAACAGTATGTGGTACGCTTCAAGATTGAGCCGGGAAGGGATGTGCTGGTGGATGATTTGATTCGTGGAGAAGTGAAGATTAACTCCAGCATTCTTGACGACAAGGTGCTCTACAAGAGTGCAGACGAACTGCCAACGTATCACTTGGCAAACATCGTGGATGACCACTTGATGGAGGTGACACACGTGATTCGTGGTGAGGAATGGTTGCCCAGTGCCCCACTCCATGTATTGCTGTATGAGGCTTTTGGATGGGCTGACACGATGCCACGTTTTGCTCACTTGCCCCTGCTGCTGAAACCTATCGGCAATGGCAAGCTGTCGAAGCGTGACGGTGACAAGCTTGGTTTCCCTGTGTTCCCATTGGAATGGCATGACCCGAAGAGCGGCGAAATCAGTTCTGGCTATCGAGAGAAAGGCTATCTGCCAGAAGCAGTGGTGAACTTCTTGGCGCTGCTCGGATGGAATCCAGGCAATGACCAAGAACTGATGACGCTGGACGAGATGGTGAAGCTATTCGACTTGAGCAAGTGTTCGAAGAATGGTGCGAAGTTTGATTACGTGAAAGCTGCTTGGTTCAACCATCAATATCTGATTCAACGCCCCGACAAGGATTGGTGTCCTGCCTTCGACAAAGTGTTGAAGGAGAATGGCATCAATGCCACGGAAGAACAGGAGGCAGAAGTGGTGAGGATGATGAAGTTGAAGGTGATTGAATACACAGATGGACAGGGCAATAAGAAGAAGCGTAACATATCCTTCCCTTCGGACTTATGGCCACTTACCAAGTTCTTCTTTGTGGCTCCAACGGAGTTTGACAAGGAGGGGGACAAGTTCATCCGCAAGAACTGGAACGAGAATACAGCCAACGACATGACACAGATGATGAAAGTGCTGGAAGGCATCAACGATTGGAGCATAGAAGGACAGAAAGCCATCATCGACCCTTGGACAGAAGAGACAGGCATCAAGCCTTGGAACGCTTGGCGTGTGGCACTGGTAGGTGCAGGACAGGGACCTGACATGTACGAACTCTCTGCTTTCTTGGGCAAGGATGAGGTGATGAAGAGAATGAAGTTTGCGATTGAAACACTTGGCTAATGTACACGTTAGGAATATACATCTTTGTACTGGGCATGCTGATTGCCGCCATTTTCCACAAGAAAGCACGGAAGATGGTGGTAGGTATCAGTCAAACCTACCTGTTGTTGCGTCGCCACATCAAGAAGACTGACCGCGTGGTGTGGTTCCATGCCGCATCGCTGGGTGAGTTTGAGCAAGGGCGCCCTCTGATGGAACGTCTGCGTGTGGAGCATCCCGAATACAAGATTCTGCTGACTTTCTATTCGCCATCCGGTTATGAGGTGAGAAAGGATTATGAAGGGGCAGACCTCGTTTGCTACTTACCTTTCGACACACCAGGCAACGCCCTCTCGTTCTTGCGTCTGGCTCATCCAGAGATAGCCATCTTCATCAAGTATGAGTTCTGGACGAACTATCTGATTACGTGTCGCCGCAAAGGTGTCAAGACCTATAGCGTGAGCAGCATCTTCCGTCCTGACCAATATTTCTTCAAGTGGCACATGTTCGGCAAATACCCGACACTCAAACCTCTCAGACAGTTTGACCATCTGTTTGTGCAGAATGAAAGTTCCAAGAAACTTTTGGCTGACTATGGCATCAATTGCGTGACAGTGGTGGGTGACACCCGACTGGACCGTGTCATCGCCATCAAGAATGCTGCCGCACCCCTGCCGCTTGTGGAGCAGTTTGCAGGCAACTCTCCTTGCTTCATTGCTGGTTCTTCATGGGGACCTGATGAAGAAATTTACATCCCCTATTTTAGCAAGCACAAGGATTGGAAACTCATCATCGCACCTCATGTCATCAGCGAAACGCACTTGAAAGACATTGAGAAACTGCTGGATGACAATGGCATTTCGCACCTGAGATATACGGAACTGGAAAAAGGCGAAAGTACCCTTTCCACGGAGCTTGGAGCACTGATCGTCAATTGTTTCGGCAAACTTTCGTCCATCTACCGCTACGGTAAGGTGGCACTTGTTGGCGGAGGTTTCGGCGTGGGCATCCACAATGTGCCAGAAGCTGCGGTCTATGGCATTCCTGTCATCTTTGGACCTAATAACGAGAAATTCCGCGAGGCGCAGGCACTGAAGGCTTGCGGAGGTTCTTTCGAATACCAAGACGCGGAGAGCTTTGCCGCCATCATGGACAAGTTCATCACCTCGCCTGCCGACTTGCAGAAAGCAGGACAGGCGGCAGGAGGATACATCAACGCCAATGCCGGTGCAGCCGACAAGTGCTTCAACGCCATCTTCAACTAATGCGCTATACCGACCTCTTCATCGACTTTGACGACACACTCTACGATACCCACGGCAATGCCATCATCGCCTTGGGCGAATTGTATGAATATCTGCATCTTGAGCACTATTTCTCCGATCCCAAAATCTTCTACGACGACTATTGGGACACGAACATCCGACTGTGGACTCAATACGCCAAAGGTGAAATCGAGCGTAGCCAGCTCATCGTGGAGCGTTTCCGCCACCCTTTGAGTCTTGGGAAAGGACTCAATCCCACCGAGGACTATTGTCTCAAGGCCAGCGACAAATTTCTCTCCCTCTGTGCCGTAAAACCGGGGCTTGTGGAGGGTGCCCAAGAATTGATGGACTACCTCCGCAGCAAAGGCTACCGCATGCACATGTGCAGCAACGGGTTCCACGAAGTGCAATACAAGAAACTTCATTCCTGCGGACTGTTTGACCATTTCGACACCATCATCCTCAGCGAAGATGCTGGTGCTAACAAACCGTCTCCGCAATTCTTTGAATATGCCTTTCAGAAGTCTGGTGCTCACAAGGACACAACCATCATGATTGGCGACAACTTCAACACCGACATTCTTGGTGCTAAACGTGCAGGACTCGACACCATCTACTTCAATCGTTTCCCCGACTACCCTGCCACAGCACCTGTCACATACGAAGTGCATCATCTTCGTGACATCATCAGCATCCTGTAAAACCTATGCTGCACCGAACACTTGTCCTCCTCATCTCCCTTCTTCTCCACTCATCTTTTCTGCTTGCTGAAAACTGGATAAGCAGACTCCCTGATGATGCTTATGTGGCAGCACTTTCCATACCAGGAGCACACGATGCCGCAACGGGATATGGTTTCAAAGGTGTGTTGGGCATCTTTGGCAATCGTTATGCCCGCACTCAAGACCTTGACATTGCCCAACAATGGCACATCGGTGTGAGAGCTTTTGACCTACGTCCTGCTGTCTATCAACACTACATCAATGCCAATCATGGTATCATGCCAACGAAAATACGATTTGACCAGATACTGCAACTCCTGTGCGACTCGCTCCAAGCAAACCCTTCCGAATTCATCATCATCCACCTGCTCCACGCATCTGATGGTGACAAAGTGAAGAATGCCTACAACACACGGATACAGGAATTGCTTCGTCAAGATAGATTCAAACGCTTCCTCATCAACTTTAAGCATGACCTCCAAGTTCGCGACATACGAGGAAAAATTCTCATCATCAGTCGTAACCACTATGCAGACACACCCATAGGAGGTTTCTTCAATAACTGGACAGGAAGCCTCAACTGGCAACGTCAAACAGCAGGAAGCATCATGGGTCCCCATCGTGTGACAGGGAAACTCTATGTGCAGGACTTTTCATCCACCCATCACGAAGGTGGAGTGAAACAAAAAGTCAAGGCCATCACTCAGATGCTCGACAGCAGCACTCACATGAACCCATCCGACCCACACAACCTCGCATGGGTGTTCAACTTCGCCTCCGCCTACTCAAAAGTGCAAAATGTTTTTGGCAGAGAAATCTCACTGAGTAATGGTTACCGTGACAATGCCACCCATACCCACAAAGCCTTTCTCGACTACCTCCGCACCCATCCTGCAGGACCCACAGGCATTATCCTCATGGATTTTGCAGGAGTGGAACACAGCAACGAGTACGACACACGTGGTGCCGCACTCGTACAAGCTATCATCAACAATAATTTTCAGTATCTGAAATAAAAAAGGACTCTTCCAAGTTCTTCACTTAAAGATATTCTTCAGGATTTCGCTGGTCACCTTGCGAGTGGCTGTGTTGGCAGCTGTCTTTGCAGCACTGCCAAGGATAGAGCCTCCTGAAGAGCTTTTCTTTGTTGTGGAAGTCTTCTTCTTGGAAGAGTTACTGCCTGTGATTTTCTTACCAACAGAAGTACCCACCTGATGTCCCACACTGCCAAGGACTGCTCCGATAAGGGTACCAAAGATGGTGCGCTTCCACATGCTGGAGGATTTAGACTTCTCCTTGGCAAGACGCTCTTCTTCCTTACGCTTGCGTTCTGCCTCACGTTCAGCTTCACGACGTTGACGCTCAGCCTCTCGCTCTGCATCGCGTTGGAGTTTCTCTTCTTCACGGCGACGGCGTTCTGCTTCAATGGCTTCAGCGCGTTTCTTCCGTTCTTCCTCTTTTTCCGCTTCACGAAGTTGACGTTCCTCTTCCTTGCGCAAACGCTCCTCTTCCTTTTCTGCCTCCTTCTGTTGCTTCTCTTCTTCCTGACGACGCAACATGGCGGCAGCCTCTGCATTCTCCTGTTCCTTCTGGGCTATGAGCACTTCATAGGCACTCTCACGGTCAAAGTAGTCAGCATATTCCTTGATGTGATCAGGAGCCGCGTTCTGGATGTCAATGCGCTGACCTTCTGTGATGGCACCAATCTGACTGAGCGGGAAAAGGATTTTGGCGCGCTGCACAATGGTGGGTGCACCCTTCTCATCAAGCACAGACACGAGTGCCTCACCTGTTCCGAGCTCCATGATGGCTTGTTCTGTACTGAAATCGGGGTTGGCACGGAAGGATTGGGCAGCCACACGCACTGCTTTCTGGTCTTTGGGTGTGTAGGCACGAAGGGCATGCTGGATGCGATTTCCAAGTTGTCCAAGAATAGTATCAGGAATATCTGAAGGAGACTGTGAAATAAAGTAGATTCCGACGCCCTTGGAACGGATGAGGCGGATGACCTGTTCCAATTTATCCACCATCGCCTTAGAAGTGCCGTCGAAAAGCATGTGTGCCTCATCGAAGAAAAAGACAAGCTTAGGTACAGGCAGGTCACCCACTTCCGGGAGTGTGGCATAGAGTTCTGTCATCAGCCACAAAAGGAAAGTGGAATAGAGTTTCGGATTGAGCATGAGCTTGTCAGCAGCAAGGACACTCATCACACCCTTACCATCCTGTGTGTCAATCAGGTCTTCCACATTGAAGGCAGGTTCGCCGAAGAACTTGTCACCTCCTTCACTCTCAATCTCCAGCACAGCACGCTGAATAGCACCAATACTGGCAGGAGAAATGTTGCCATAGACGGTGGTGAAGAGATTTGTGTTCTGTCCCACAAAATCAAGCATGAGACGCAAGTCCTTCAAGTCAATAAGAAGGAGTTGCTTGTCATCGGCAATGCGGAAGACGATGTTGAGCACTCCGCTCTGCACGTCGCTCAAGTTCATCAAGCGGCTGAGCAGCTGAGGTCCCATGGCTGACACGGTGGTGCGCATGGGATATCCCTGCTCACCAAACACATCGTAGAAACGCACTGGGCATGCTTGATATTCAGGGTTACTGATACCGAACTCCACTTGCCGCTTCTCAATGAAAGAGGAAGTCTTTCCTGCTTGGGAAATACCTGAGAGGTCACCCTTCATGTCTGCCATGAAGCAGGGTACTCCTGCCTGTGAGAAGGTTTCTGCCAACACCTGGAGAGATACAGTCTTACCCGTACCAGTGGCACCTGCAATAAGACCATGGCGATTACACATTTTACCCACTAAGTTGATGGGACCATCGGCACAATGTGCGATATAAAGATTACCGTCTAAATACATGTTTGTTTAGGGTTTAGAGATTAGAGATTATCATAACGGGCAAGACCGCTGTTGAGCCATTGGAGGAATTTAGGGATGTCCTCGTCATAGGAATAATTCTTGGCAAGCGGGTTGCCGTCGTTGTCCAGCAGGACATAGAAAGGCTGTGCTGTGGCACCGAACTTCTGTGACTGGAGATAACTCCACCTGTCACCTACGGTACGAAGTTTGCGTTCCGTCCCATTGTCACTGACCAGCAGGGGTTCTGGGAGATCGGTCTTTTCATCCACATAGAGCTGGATGAGCACGTATTTGTTGGTCATGATGTCTGCCACGGTTGGATCCGTGAAGACGGCTGCCTCCATCTTCCGACAGTTCACGCAGCCATAGCCCGTGAAGTCCACCATGACAGGAAGATGGTGAGCCTTCGCATACGCCATGCCCTCTTCATAATCGGTGAACATGGGTTTCACTTCCTGTTCTGGAGCCAGGTTGAAGTCTTGTGTCTTCATCGGGGGCGCAAAGGCACTGACGGCCTTGAGCGGTGCACCCCACAAGCCCGGAATCATATAGATGGCAAAGGCAAAAGAGACGAGTGCCATGAAGAAGCGGGGAATGGATGTCTTGGGATGCATAACCACATTGCCCATCTCGTCATATTCCTCCTCGTCGTGCGGAAAACGGATCCAACCAATGAGGTAAGCACCCAGCAGGAGGGCAAGGACAATCCAAAGGGAGAGGAACACCTCGCGGTCAAGGAGTCCCCATCCGTATGCCAAATCTGCCACAGAGAAAAACTTGAGGGCAAAGGCAAGTTCAATGAAACCAAGCGTGACCTTCACCACGTTCATCCAGTTGCCGCTCTTCGGCACGGTGTTGAGCCATTGGGGAAAGAGGGCGAAAAGTGTGAACGGCAATGCCAAAGCAACGGCAAAACCGAGCATGCCGATAACTGGACCTACAATGTTGGAAGTGACCACCTGCACCAAGAGGAAACCGATGATGGGACCGGTGCATGAGAAGCTGACCAGCACGAGTGTGAATGCCATCAGAAAGATGCTGAGCAGACCTGTGGTGCTATTGGCTTTGTTATCAACAGCCGTGTTCCATTTGGAAGGCAGCGAAATCTCGAAACCGCCAATGAAGGAGATGCCAAAGATGAGCAGCATGAGGAAAAAAAGAATGTTAAAGACAGCGTTGGTTGCCAAATCATTGAGGGCTGATGCCCCAAAGATGGCAGTGATGGCAAGTCCTAACGTCACATATATCACGATGATGCTGACGCCATAGAGGATGGCATCACGGATGCCCCGTTTCTTGGCAGCAGCCTTCTCCTCGTCTGTGGATTTCTTCGTCGTACCTCTCTTGAGGAAGAACGAAACGGTCATGGGGATGATTGGCCACACACAGGGAGTGACGAGCGCCACCAGACCACCTATAAATCCCAAGAGAAAGATTTGCCAGAGGGAAGTGTCAAAGGTGTCGCTGTTGCCCCCTTCATCGAATGCAGCCAACTGGTCGATGACGGGCGACCAAATGAGAGCAGAAGCCTCTTGTTTTTCAGCAGGAATCTCTTCAGCCACAGGAATACTGTCCAGCGTATCAACTACTGAGGCGGCAGACACTTTTTCAGGAGGAGCGACATCACTCTCCTCTTTTATGGAAACAGAGGCTGAGGGAAGAGCCACCTCTCCTTCGAAACTAAACTCCACGGAGGTAGGTGGCGTGCAACTCTGGTCATCACATGCACCATAACGCAGATAGCCTTCCACCACATACTTCCCACCCAACAACTTCACTTTCTGGGTGAAAGTGGCTGATTTCTCAAAATAATAGACGTCCGTGCCAAACATCTCCTCGAATTTCTTGATGGGAGTGGTCACGTGGGTCAAGGCACCCTCCAATTTGGCACCCGAAATCTTCTCCACTGTCAACGTGGTCGGCGTGGGACCATCTACATCCTCTGTGCTATACATATGCCAACCGTCGTTGATGTTTGCCACGAACGTGATGATTCCCTCTGTATCAGAAATGACTTTGAAGGAAGAATTCACCTTCACGGGCTTCATTGGCTGAGCATAGGACACACAGATGCACCCGAGGGTCAATAAAAACGCCAATAGTTTTCTCATACGATATTCTTCTCTTGCAGGTAATGTAATGCATCAATCGCGGCATGGCATCCACTGCCCGCTGCACTGATTGCCTGACGATACCGAGGATCTGCCACATCGCCTGCAGCGAACACACCTGGAATGTTGGTGGCTGTGGTGGGATGCTGCACTTTGATGTATCCCTGTGCATCCACTTCCACGTCGGGACGGAACACCTCACTGTTGGGGTGATGTCCAATGGCGAGGAAGAACCCGTCGATAGGCAGGTCGTAACGACGCTCACCCTCCTTTCCTTTGTTTTCCACAAGATGGGCACCTTCCACTCCATTGTCACCATAAAGTCCCTCCGTCTGCGTATTCCAAAGAATTTCTATGTTCTCGGCATCTTTCACTTTCTGCTGCATGGCATCAGATGCACGCAACACGTCACGACGCACAATCATATAAACTTTCTTGGCAAGACTTGCCAAATACTGCGCCTCCTCGCATGCTGTATCGCCACCACCTACGACAGCCACCACCTTCTTGCGATAGAAGAAGCCGTCACAAGTGGCACATGCAGAGACGCCCTGTCCTGCATATTTCGTCTCGTCAGGAAGACCCAGATACTTGGCAGAGGCACCAGTAGAGATTATCAATGTATGTGCTTCCAACACAGTGCCATCATCAGTGGTTACCTTATGGGGAGCAGACCCGTCCTTCGACAATTCCACCTTGGTAATCATACCATAGCGGATATCTGTTCCCAAGCGCTCAGCCTGCTTGCGAAGGTCATCCATCAGTTCCGTACCTGTCGTACCTTCCGGATATCCAGGGAAATTGTCCACTTCTGTTGTCTGTGTCAACTGTCCACCTGGTTGCATACCTTCATAGAGCACAGGCTCCAGTGAACTTCTCGAAGCATAGATCGCTGCCGTATAACCGGCAGGACCGCTTCCTACAATCAATGTTTTCAATGCCATATCGTTGTCCTTTATTTCATGTCTAAATGGTTTAATTTGCAAAGATAGAAAAAAAAACTCCATTTCCACCACTTTATTCACATTTTTTATATGGAGTTTTCTTCATGGGAGAAATCATCTGCTGAAAATCTTTTAGTGCCCGCTCTATTTCAAGCGGGTCGTCGGTAAGTGTCAAGAGCAGATTCTTATATCTACCATTTTTCACCAAATGTTGTATTAGCGAATAGGCTGGTACATCATCGGTCCAAAAACTTTTACCCATGAATATCATCGGACTGGCAAATCCGAATGACTGGTAATGATTCTGTACTGCATCTTGGAAAATTTCCTGCAATGTACCTGCACTGCCGGGGGTATAGATGATTCCACCAAAAGCAACAGTCAAGATGGTATCTTCACGAACGCTGTTCACAAAGTATTTGGCTATATGGGTTGCAAAAGGAGTGGAAGGCTCATGGCCATAGAGCCAAGTGGGGATGCCCAAACTTACGTATTTTGTTTGCGGATAACGATGCATCACCTCGAGAGCGGACGACACCCATGCTCTATCCTTGAATGATACGGCTGATGCGGCGAGTGTGCGGACAGCCTCTTGCATCTCTTCATCTGTACGTCCTGCCATCCATGCGCCCAAATGAGTAGCTTCCATTGCTCCAGGACCTCCACCACTCACCATGAAGAACCCTTCTTCGGTGAGTCGTTTGCTCAATAACGCCACGCGGGCAAACATGGGATCGGTGCGCAAAATTGCATGACCGCCCATAATGCCAATGCACCGTAGGGGATCATGCTCAGCGAGAAACGCTTTGAGGGCTGTGTGAATGGCATGATCGTGAAACGTGCGAGCCACTGATTCATTCACATTCTTAGCTATCTTTCCCTGGGACAAGAAGTGCTGATAAACTCGGCTATCGTAACATTGAGCGAATGACGCCCTATCCTCTTCTTCGTCAGTTGAAGGTACATAACCTTGGTAGAGTTCTTCTGCATTATAGAGCCTTCCATCTCTTAACACTTCAAATGGCACAGCTCTCAGCCACTCAACCAGGCCTTCCATTTTCTCAAAGTTAGGGGTTGTAATCATATTAGTGGTCTTGGTAAGATTATTTCTTCATTGTGTTGCAAATATACACATAATTGGCGAATCATTACCAATTGAACATCAAGATTTGGGAAGGTTTCGTGAAGATTCGTGTAAATCGGGTGTTAAATGTGCCAGTCTCAAGCTAATAGAACAACAGTATAAGAAGAAAAGTGTGGCATTTTTTGGTGATATGCCCCCTTTTGACTAACTTTGCATTTCCATTTTACAACGCTATAATTTCTAACTAACTATGAATCCAGAAGTGGACACGATTAATAGGAGGGTGGAACAGGACACCGAGAGCGAGGGAATGGTGTCGGGCAAGACACGTCCCGATTGCCGCAAGCTGCACAACAAAAGGAATGATGCGCTCAAGTACCCAGAAAATGAGGGTGGCATGAACGACCGCGTGAAGCGCTTGCATCAGCAGAGCATTGATACACCAACGACTCTCACGATTGAACGGGCGCTCATTGAGACTGCTTTCTACAAGGAAAACTATGGCAAAATGCCAAACTGCATCCTTCGTGCCAAGAATTTCTATGAAATTTGCAAGAAGAAGACCATTTATATTGGAAAGGACGAACTGATTGTCGGGGAACGTGGCCCTGTACCAAAAGCGGTGCCGACATTCCCAGAACTGACGTGCCACTCAGTGGAAGACCTGCACACGTTGAACACACGTGAGCTGCAGCCTTACCTGATTTCCCAGGAAGATACCGACACCTACGAACGCAAGGTGATTCCTTATTGGCAGGGACGCACTCAACGTGAACGCATCTTCAGCCATGTGAGCAAGGAGTGGGAAGAAGCATACCATGCCGGCGTCTTCACCGAGTTCATGGAGCAACGTGCTGGCGGTCATACAGCCATGGACGGCAAGATGTACCAACGCGGTTTGCTCGATTGCAAAGCACTCATTGCCAAGACTTCATCAGAACTCGACTTCATCAACGACCCCGAAGCCACGGACAAGCAGCAAGAGTTGCAAGCGATGGACATCAGTTGCGATGCAGCCATCCTGTTTGCAGAGCGCCATGCAGACCTTGCCGAGCAATTAAGTGAAAAGTTAAAAGTGAAGAGTGAAAAATCTGAGGCTGACAAACAACGCATCCGTGAACTGGACAAGATTGCTGATGTATGTCGTTGGGTGCCCGCTCATGCACCAAGAGATTTGCAAGAGGCCATCCAGATGTATTGGTTTGTACACCTCGGCACAGTGACCGAACTGAATGGTTGGGACTGCATGAATCCTGGACATATTGACCAGCATCTCTTCCCTTTCTACCAGAAGGGACTTGCGGACGGCACGATGACGCGCGAGAAAGCCAAGGAACTGATTTCGTGCTTCTGGATTAAGTTCAACAATCAACCTGCACCTCCCAAGGTGGGTGTCACAGCACTGGAATCGGGCACCTATAACGATTTTACAAACATCAACATCGGAGGCATCGACAAAAATGGCAACAATGCCGTGAACGAACTCTCCTACATCATTCTGGAAGTTCAAGAGGAACTGCATGAGTTGCAGCCAGGACTCAGCATTCACGTGTCGAAAGTCACACCTGACGAGTTTGTGATGGCAGGCGCCAAAGTCATCCGACAAGGTCATGGTTATCCATCCGTCTTCAACCCTGACACCTACACAAAGGAACTCGTTCGACAGGGCAAGACGCAAGAAGATGCCAACGAGGGTGGCTGTTCGGGATGTATCGAAGTGGGAGCATTCGGAAAGGAAGCATACATCCTAACGGGTTATCTCAACACTCCTAAGATTCTGGAAATCACACTCAACAATGGCATCGACCCCATGACGGGTAAGAAACTGGGGTTGGAGACAGGTGACCCACGCACGTTCACGTCTTACGAGCAACTCTACGATGCGTATCATCAGCAAATGGTTTATTTCGTCAACATGAAACTGGCGGTGAACAACTACATTGAACGTATGTTCTCGCTTTATGCCCCCGCCACATTCCTCTCCCTGTTCATCGACGACTGCATCACGCGTGGGCGTGACTACTACAGCGGTGGTGCACGCTATAATACCACCTATATACAATGTACAGGTCTTGGCACCATCACTGACTGCCTCTCCACCCTAAAGAAACACGTTTTCGAGGATAAGAAGTTCACCATGGAGGAACTGCTGAAGGCTGTTGCCTGCAACTGGGGCAGAGAAGACAACTGTCAACTGTCAACTGCTAACTGTCAACTCGAGAAGATACGTCAGTTCATCCTGAACCGCACCCCTTTCTTCGGCAACGATGACGAGTATGCCGACTCTATTGCCGTGAAGGTATATGATGACCTCGTCGAAGCTATCGAAGGACACCCCAACACTCGAGGTGGCAAGACGCAACTCAATATGCTCTCAACCACATGCCACAACTATTTCGGCTCGGTGTGTGGTGCCTCCGTGAATGGTCGTCTGGCTCACTTTGCCATCAGCGACGGAACTTCACCTGCACATGGTGCAGACACTCATGGTCCCACTGCAGTCATTAAGTCACTGGGAAAACTCGACCAAACAAAATCTGGCGGCACCCTGCTCAATGTACGCTTTGTGCCCGCACTACTGAAACGTGATGAAGACCTTCGCAAACTTGTTTCTCTCATTCGTGCCTACTTCAATATGGGCGGTCACCACATTCAGTTCAATATTGTGGACACCCAAACACTACTCGATGCCCAACAGCAACCTGAGGAATACAAAGACCTGCTTGTCCGAGTGGCAGGCTACTCCGACTATTTCAACGATATGACGGAACAGCTACAAAATGAGATTATCGCCAGGACTGAAAATGCTGAGTTTTAAATAAAAAACAAAAATATTTGGCGTTTTCCGAAAGATGGAGTAATTTTGCAGCCGAATTACATTCGCTAGTGACTTCATGGCACTCATTTTCGATATCAAGCGGTTCGCCATCAACGACGGTCCCGGCATCAGAACCACCATCTTCATGAAGGGGTGTCCACTAAGATGTGCATGGTGTCATAATCCTGAAGGAATCGGGAAACGACCGGTGAAGATGTACACGAAGAAGAAATGCATCGGATGCCAAAACTGTGTGGAGGTGTGCCCGCAAAGGAACTTGGTGATGACAGTTGATGGCATCAAGGATTTAGGCCGTTGCACAATCTGTGGAAGATGCACGGATGAATGCCCGACACTGGCTCTGGAGATGGCAGGGAAGGAATGGAAGATGGAGGACTTGATGAAAGAGGTGGAGAAAGAACGGCAAGTGATGGAAGAGAGTGGTGGAGGTGTGACGATGTGTGGAGGTGAGCCACTAATGCACACGGACTATCTGTGTGAAGTGCTAGATGAGTTGGGCAAGAGGAATCTACACAGAACGGTGGACACAACGCTGTATGCCTCCCCCAATAACGTAAGGAGAGTGGTGGAACGATGTGAGTTGATGCTAGTGGACTTGAAGATGATGGATAGCGAAAAGCATCGCCGTTACACGGGTGTGCCAAACGGACAGATACTGGCAAACATCAGCATGGTGAGCGAGATAGAACTTCCGTTTTGGATTCGCATTCCTCTAATTGAGGGTGTGAATGCGGACGAAGAGAACATCAGATCCACGGCACAGTTTCTGACAGCATTACCCATGAAACCCGAAATGGTGAACTTGCTGGTGTATCATGATGTGGGCAAGGGTAAACACGCACGGCTAGGAACGGCATACAACCCCGAGAATTTCCGGATGAGCACACCGTCTGAAGATGTACAGCAGCATGCTGTGCGCATACTGCAAGAGCATGGGCTGAACGCCAAAATTGGAGGATAAAAAAAATACAACCATATAAGATGAGAATTACAATTAAAATCGGTAGCAATGTACTGACACGCCAGGACGGTTCGCTGGATGTGACAAGGATGTCAGCACTAGTTGACCAGATTGCCAACCTGCGCAACCAAGGACATGAGGTGATTCTTGTGTCTTCTGGTGCAGTGGCAAGCGGCAGGAGTGAATTGAAGCACATACAGCACGACCTTGACTCAGTGGACCAACGACAGCTCTTCTCTGCTGTAGGTCAAGCGAAACTGATTAACCGCTATTTCGAGTTGTTCAAGGAATATGGCATTGCAGTGGGACAGGTGCTGACCACCAAGGAAAATTTCTCTGACACGGAGCACCGGAGGAATCAGGAGAACTGTATGAAAGTGATGTTAGAGAATGATGTCCTGCCTATTGTGAATGAAAACGATACTGTGTCTGTCACAGAACTGATGTTTACCGACAACGATGAACTGTCGGGGCTTATGGCACAAATGACTCAGTCACAGATGCTCATCATTTTGAGCAACATTGACGGCATTTATACAGGTGACCCTTCCAATCCTGCATCCCAGCTCATCCGCACTATCGAGCCAGGCAAGAGATTGGACGAGTTCATTCAAGAGAAGAAGTCGAGTGCCGGAAGAGGAGGCATGCAGAGCAAGTCTAATGTAGCAATACAGACAGCTTCTGCCGGCATCAGCGTCATCATCGCTAACGGAAAGAGAGACGACATACTAATTAAACTTATGAACGACAGGGAGAACACCCCTTGCACTGAATTTATATGTTAGAAGAAATTTTTCAAGCCTCGAGAGATGCAAGTATTGACCTTGCACTCCTCAATAATGACACCATCAACAAGGTGCTGCTCGCAGTGGCTGATAAGGCCATTCAAGAAACAGAATCCATCTTGGCTGCCAATGCCAAGGATCTCAGTCGGATGGATCCTGCTAACCCCATGTATGACCGTCTGAAACTCACAAAAGAGCGCATAGAAGGCATCGCGGGAGATACACGTAATGTGGCAACACTCCCCTCCCCTCTCGGCAAGGTGCTGAAACACACGACACTGCCTAATGGGCTTGACCTTAAACGTGTCAGCGTTCCCTTCGGAGTGATTGGTATCGTGTATGAAGCACGCCCAAACGTAACTTTCGATGTGTTCTCACTCTGTTTGAAAGCTGGAAGTGCTTGCATTCTGAAAGGCGGTAAGGATGCCGATGACAGCAACCGTGCCATTGTCAGCCTCATCAAGGAAGTGCTGAAAGAACATGGAATTAACGAGAATGCCATCACGCTCTTGCCTGCCACACATGAGGCAACAGGTGCTTTGTTGCATGCGAACGGATATGTGGATTTGGTGATTCCACGTGGCAGCAAACGTCTCATCGACTTTGTACGTCAGGAAGCTTCAGTTCCAGTCATTGAGACGGGGGCAGGCGTGTGTCATGCCTATTTTGACAAGGATGGTGACACAGAGAAAGGTGCGCGCATCATCAACAATGCAAAGACTCGTCGTGTGAGTGTGTGCAACGCCCTTGACTGCACTTTGGTTCATGCTGACCGTTTGGCTGACCTCCCTGCCATCTGTGAACCTTTGAAGGCAAGCAATGTGCTCATCTATGCAGATGAGCCAGCACTGGCTATGTTGCAAGGCAACTACCCTGCCGAACTGCTCAAACCTTCAACAGAAGAGAGTTATGGCACAGAGTTCCAGGCATACACAATGGCTATCAAGACGGTGGCATCAGCAGAAGAAGCCATTCGCCACATTCGTCGTTTCGGTTCTGGACACTCAGAGTGCATCATCACGGAGAATCGTGCCACAGCCGACCAGTTCATGGCACAAGTGGATGCCGCCTGTGTCTATCACAACGTGCCCACCTCTTTCACAGATGGTGCACAATTCGGACTTGGAGCAGAAATTGGCATCTCCACCCAGAAACTCCACGCTCGTGGCCCTATGGCATTGGAGGAAATTTGCACGTACAAATGGCTGATTGAAGGAGATGGTCAAGTAAGACCTAAATAACCAAAAAGGGAGAAGCAACTTCTCCCTTTCTTTATTACTTCACTTTACGAGAACTTTACGGACAGTCCCGTCACTCATACGTAGGATGTTCACCCCTCGTTGCGGCATGAAGACACGTTGTCCGTTCATGTTATAGCGTTCCACAACTGTAGCATGCAACAACGCTTCCTCGTCCACAATGGCATCGCTCTCTGAATATTCAAGGAAGTCATCCATCAGTTCGATACGGCGGTCTATCCAGTCACACACTCGGGAATAACTATCAGTGTAGCCAATATCTCTGTATGGCTTCACACCTGTTGTTGTGCCTGTAGCCGTCCAAATACGGCGAGCCATGGTACACTTGTCACCCTCGTGATATGTGACCGAAGGGTCATAAACTGGCAGAGAATCGAAGTTTGTCCAGTCATCAGAGGTTGACCAGTTGGCGGCACACACGGTTTGACGAATACAACGGCTGTCTGACCACATCTCCCATTCCTTCGCATAGTTGTCTGCTCCCACACGATTTTGCCATTCAGCAACCAAATCCTTGATGTGAGCGGGACTAATGATGCCCTTGGTGCGCAAGTCAGCATAGCGTTGTTTCACATCCTCCCAATAGTAGGTAGAAATATCGGAATCCATTAACATAGGAATGTTCTTATACGTAAAACCAGCATAGTTCCATTCAGCAGGGAAAGACACATAGCCTGTGTAGTCGTTGCCAAAGGTGAAATCAAGATCGTAGGGTGCCACAAACCACTTAACACCATCGTATGTGAACCACTGCCAGTTCTTCCAAAAGCCATCGCAGTTGTCCACCACAAAGTGAAAACAGTAGTAATCAATCAGGCTCGGTATGTCCACCCACACCGCCAGCGTATCACGCAAAACCTCCTTGTCGGAATCTGACCGCCAGAGTTGTCCCATCTGCCTACATCTATAGGAAAATGTCTCAATACAGTGCTTCACTTGAGCCGTACGTTGTTTGTCTTGACGCATGACAACATCATCGCTGGGCAGGTTGTAAAATGGAGAGGTCTCGTCTATCAATTCCGTAGGATAATCACCATCGTAGAGGGAACCATCCATTGAATAAAGCCCCCGAGGATTGCGTACTTCGAAACGTGACCAGTCTATCTTTGTATTCCAAAAAGTGCCAGTGTCGATGATGCCATCAAGGTGTATGTGGGTTGCCGTTTCTTTCTTCTGGTTCATGTTCTTCTGATCCTTTTTCAGTTGCCATGCATAAATGCCGTAGAAGTCGCCATTGACATAAATAGCGCACGGGAAACCATCAGGATAGCAACGAGCCTTGGGGTCGGGATTGGACAAGCCAGCCCGTTGCCACATCCTGCCTCTGTCAAGGGCAATCTCATCATAGAGTTGGTAGCCGACAACTGCCACTCCACGAAAATAATCATTATAATAGGCTTTTATATGAAATGTGCTTTGGGTGATCCAGTCACCCAAAGAGAGGTCAGTTTTACCCTTCCCCTCCTCATTGTAGAACAGAATCTTGTAATTTTTCTTGGGAAACGATCGAGAAGAGTTACCCTGCACCGTCAGTAGAGCACGCTTCTTGAAGTAGTTGCCATGTCCATCATACACCTCAGCCCAAGTAATGAGACTGTCAGTTTCAAGTAAAGGCATCTGGGCAACATCGCACAGATTGATGGTGGCGAAGTCAGGCTGTGGAATAGTGATACTGGTTTCTTGGCTCCAGTCGCGCAAGTTGTCACCAAGCAAATGCGTAAACGGTATCTGCCCCCACAAGCATGTGGGAAGCACAAACAACAGAATAACACATGCTTGTATGCATCTGACGAAAGTCCTGCCCTTATATAATGGCGCAAGGACTGGTGAGATATCCACTCGATTCATTGCTATTGCCATTCAGTCGTTCACTTCCTCAAACTCCACATACGTTCCCTCATTGTGCCCAAACACCTTATCGTCTGTTTGGGCATTTTTTGTACGGGTCTGATTCTTATTATTATATGTACGTGAGGACTTGCCCGATGATGACGATTTGGCAGAACTCCTCTGTGTGTTGTTGACACCCTTGCCAGAGAAAAGGCGATAGATGGCACGCAAATTGCCAAGACCACCCACCAATCGGCTGAGCAGATACAAGCCAATGATGATGAGTACTAACGCAGGGATAACAATGAATAATAGGATTGTTATGAGTACGTCCATGTTGATGCTGTCGTTTTAGAATAAAGGAGTTCGTTCTCCCTTACTCCTCATTCTTGGGCAAAAATGATGCCACCATTGACATCACGACATAAAGTCCGATGCTAACAGCAGCCGCACGGCATAAACCTGAATAAAGCCCCATCTCTGGACATGTATAACCCATGATGGCACCACCTGCCAACAACAGCACGGTCAACCCCATGTAAAGGCATTTGGGTTTATCCTTCTTCCACGACAGACTCTTGAATGCGAACATAGGCACTTCGCACACCAATAGCCAGCAGAACAGAATCATGAACAAAAAGAGGAACATGGCATTGAAACGAGGACTGATCAGCCATTCCTCGCTACCTGATATCAATGCACCCCAAAAGATGGCATTGGCTGGAGTCGGCATACCGATGAACTCCATGTGCTGACGCTCGTCAATGTTGAACTTTGCCAAACGCAAGGCTGAAAACGCAGCCATCAAGAATGCCGTGAAAGGCATCACACGGAAAAAGAACTCGCTTGCCATGAACGAAGGATAAGCCACGTGATTGAACAGCGTGAAAATCATGGCAGAAGGTGCCACGCCAAACGTCACACAATCAGCCAACGAATCCAGTTCCAGACCCAATTTGCCACTCACACCAAGGGCACGTGCTGTCCTGCCATCGAAGAAATCGAAGAAGGCACCCAACAGAATGAAAAGAAATGCCACTTGGTAACCATGGTGGAACGCACAATAAGTTGCAATGCATCCACAAATGAGATTGCAACAGGTAATGATATTTGGTATATGCTTTTTCATCTCTCTTTACGAATAAATGGATTGCGGTCTATTTCAGCCGAGCAATCAACGTCTCATTGCCCACCGTGCGCTGTCCCATCTTCACCAACACCTCAGAACCAATCGGCAAATACACGTCCACACGGCTACCAAACTTGATGAAACCCATATGATCATCAATGAAACATTCCTCACCCACCTTCGGATACGTCACAATGCGACGAGCCAATGCACCTGCAATTTGACGAGCCATCACCTCAATCCCATGCGGTGTGCGAATAACCACCATCGAACGCTCATTCTCCGTGCTCGCCTTCGGAAGATATGCCTTCATATAATTGCCGTCATGATGCGCCACTTTAATCACCGTACCATCACATGGAATCCAATTTGCATGCACATTCGTCAGGCTCATGAAAATGGAAATCATCAATCGCTTGTCATGGAAATACTCTGTCTCATCCACCTCTTCAATCACGACAATATGCCCATCGGCTGGTGCGACAATCGACCTATTCGTCGGTCCATTGAACATACGCACTGGACAACGGAAGAAATTAAGCAAAATGCCATACACCACCAACACAATCGCGATGATGATGTACGACCCCCAGAAAAGAGAATCTTTGGCAAACCATGCCAAACCAATGATGAATGCACCAAGACAACCCGTATAGAGCAGCGTGTGCTTTCCCTCATGATGAAGACGGATTTTATTCCTGCGTTTATTATGTATAAGCGGTTTCTCTTTCGCCATGACAACTATCTTTATAATGCAAAGGTATGGGATTTTCTCATAAAACACAAACAAAATCGGAACTTTTCCACATTTTTCCTTAAAACTTTTTGGGAAATCCAAAATAAAGCCATAACTTTGCACTCGCATTCGGCAAAGGGCAGCCCACTCGTCAGGGAAAACTCTCTCGCAAGGCTATTCCCGTCCGGACGCTTTAATGAGGATTGTGCTATGGTGTAATGGTAACACTACAGGTTTTGGTTCTGTCATTCCAGGTTCGAATCCTGGTAGCACAACCCACGAGAAAAGGCATCCAAGGTCACATGCTAAAGGTTCACGCCCCAAGCATACTAGCACCAAAGGTGTCATTTTTTCAATCCATTGGACTTGTAGCTCAGTTGGTTAGAGCAACAGACTCATAATCTGGAGGTCCCAGGTTCAAGCCCTGGCTGGTCCACACTGAAAATCAGGCACTTACGAGTTTCTCGCAAGTGCTTTTTTCATGTCTGCGTAAACAATGCGTAAACAAACGGCTTGAGTCGGCGATTTTGTGTCATAGATAGTCACGGAGTCTCTGTGGAACTAACCAATGAATAAAAGGAAAATAAAATGCCATAACGATTCACATCGCCATAGCACAATCCTTAAAGAAGTTGCAATCATTTTTTCTTTTGACCTTTACAATCGCTTCGATTGCTTCTGACATGAGCAGGCACATGAATGGTTTTGCCATTCTGGACTCGATCATATTCAGGAATGCGATTGAATTTACGGCCATCACTATCTTTTGCCATAATCATTGTAGCCCGTCCTGTGGCGGGAATCTTTATATGGCTGCATGTTTCAGGCAGCCGTGATTTAGCCTATATCAATCAAAATTTATCTATTATTTTTTTGATATCACCCTCTACCGTTACCGTACCATCATCATCAATAAAGATATGACCCTGAGAAGTCTTTCTTTGGCAAACGATATTGTCTTCTGTACTCAGGTTATTGTCACCCTCACAATAATCAGTAGAACTATACCTACTATCTACATTTCTTTTGTCATCAGTAGCAGATTTCTCTGACACAATATTTAGTTTCTTTGTCTTGCCATCTTTCATCGCATCGAAAAGTTCAGTACTGAACGAAGAACGCAAACC
>JAILDV010000042.1 GCA_024688885.1 Bacteroidaceae bacterium
ATGTGACTAATGAGCGGCTACGGTATGTGCTGAACTTGCACAGAACCGATATTACGTTGCTTCTGAAGGAGATGTGTGGAAAAGGGTATCTGGAGTCAGAAGGATATGGTAGAGGTACTAAATATCATATTCCTATGAAGCATAAGGGTGGTAATCTTGTAAGTAATCCAATAAGTAATCCAGTAAGTAATCCAATAAGTAATCCAATAAGTAAAACTAAAAAGAAGCGTATGAGCAAGGAGGAGATCCAGGATGAAATTATGGAGGTATGCACTGATTGGGTGTCGTTGGATTATATAGCAACAACTATAGAAAGAAGTACTGCATATCTGTTGTCGGACATCATCCCATTGATGCTGGAAGAGGGCTTGATAGAGCGTATGTTCCCGGAAAGCCCTAGAAATCCTTTCCAGAAGTATAAGAAGAAAGGGTAATTTACAAGAAAAGACGGACTTTAACGATAAAATTATAAAAAAGATAATCATAGAGTTGTAGAATTATGAACATGAAACTTAGGAATATTCCTTTCTCTCCGCCGGAGCAATTATGGTTCATGGTTCAAGGTTCAAGTGATAAGCCTGAAACTTGCAACGTGAAACCTGAAACTAACCACACCGTGGTATGTCTGAACTCGGCAACGGCTGCACTGGAGATGGTGCTGCACCTGTTGGATATTCAGCCGGATGATGAGGTGATAGTGCCTGCATATACCTATACCGCAACGGCATCGGTAACACAGCATGTGGGCTGTAAGCTGGTGCTGGTGGATAGCCAGAAGGACAATGTGGAGATGGACTATGATAAGTTGGCTGCTGCTATCACGGAGAAGACAAAGGTGATTGCACCTGTGGATCTGGGTGGTATTGTGGCTGACTATGACCGTGTGTTTGAGATTGTGGAGGCTAAGAAAGGACTGTTTAAGCCTAACAATGCTTTGCAGGCGAAGATAGGCAGAATAGTTGTCTCTGCTGACTGTGCGCATTCGTTTGGCGCGTGGCGCAAAACGAACCTTAACGTTAACGATAACGATAACAAGGTGAAGAAGATGGCAGGGGCCATAGCGGATTTTAGCTCGTTTAGTTTCCATGCGGTGAAGAACTTCACTACTGCTGAAGGGGGAGCCTTAACCTGGCATCTTCCCTTCGGGAATGAGCCAGTGTTGGTTAATGGTTCAGGGTTAATGGTTCAGGGTTATGACTATCTTCCCAATGTGCCTAAGAAGGAAGGGGAGACTTGGAATGAGTTGCTGTATCGCATGAGCCAGCTATTCTCGCTTCACGGGCAGAACAAGGATGCCTTGGCTAAAACGAAGCTGGGTGCCTGGGAGTATGACATCATTGGTCCTTGGTACAAGTGCAACATGACGGACATCATGGCTGCTTTGGGTTTGGTTCAGATGGAACGGTATGATGGCTTGCTGAAACGTCGTCAGGAGATTGTGGCAGCATACAATCGTGCGATTGATGACCTTAACGTTAACCTTGGTGTCAACGTTAACGATAACCTTAACCTTAACAAGGGTGTTGCCTATATGAATCATGTGGATGCAGACCATTGCGGTTCACATCACCTGTATTTGGTGCGTCTGTTGGGTAAGACTCGTGAGGATGCCAACAAGGTGATTGAGCAGATGGCTGAGAGAGGCATAGCCTGCAATGTGCACTACAAGCCACTGCCTATGATGACTGCCTACAAGGCTCTTGGATTTGACATCAAGGATTATCCGAATGCTTATCATCTGTTCGAGAATGAAATCACGTTGCCATTACACACAAAATTGAGTGATGAAGACGTTGAATATGTAATAACCAACTTCTGCGACATTGTCTCGAAATTGTAAACGCTAACGTTAACGCTAACTGATGGAGGAGATAAAGAAGGCAAGGAATTTTCGTAACTACAAGGTATGGCAAGATGCGGTGAATTATGCATCTAAAGTGTATAAGGTGACAGCTGATTTACCTTGGTTCGAAAAGAAAGGGTTGTGTGATCAGTTGCAACGAGCAGTTGTATCAATAAGCAGTAATATTGCAGAAGGGTCTGCAAAACCCTCAGACAATGACTTTGCACATTTCCTTGATATGGCATTAGGCTCTGCCTTTGAAGTTGAGACTCAACTATTGATTTCCAAGAATACCGGTTATATTGATGCTGGACTATTTGATGGGTTAATGGAGGATCTCAAAGATATTGAGCGTCAGATTAACGGCCTTATTTCGAAAATTCGAAATCAACGTTAACGATAAAGGTAACAGGATTGATAAGTTGTTAAGGTCAAGGTTAAAAAAATAGTTAAGGTTAACGTTATGGTTAAGGTTGTTCTCAAAGCCCTTTGGCAATTTTGTGGATATCGTGAAGAACCTGTAAAGGTTATTGACATGGGAACCTTCTATGCTGTGTCGGCTGATAACCGTGACTTGAACTACGATAAGTACTTCAAGGAAGGTGATACTAAGCGTGCGTTGAATGATGAGTTTAACTCGAATAACACTAAGATTCTAAATTTGGAGGAAACGAAGGAGAAGATTGCGAGCCTGACGTTTATTCAGAATGAGTAGAATGGTATACCGAATTTGGTGTAGTCTAAACCAGATATCTATTCTGGGAAGGTGCCGGTAAAAATAAATATATGATAGAGATTCATCCGTCTATAGATATAGAGACATTTGCCACCAAGATAAAAAACTCATTGCAAAGGAGTGCGGAGATAGAAGAACTTCAGAGCATGAGTGAGATTGGCGATATGTCCTCTTTCAGCAAGGCTGTTGTATATGTTACAGTGGTCAGTGTGTATATTGATGAGACAACTTACCGCAATTTGGCAGATCGTGCAATAATCACAGAATCCATATGTGCTGCTTTTGCGGAACACCCTAAATGTAAGGACGTAGTTTCACTTGGCAACTATATAGTAGGTGTTTTCAACACCGCTTTCAAGAATGATATAGACAGTTCGCTGGACAGCGTCGGAAAGGTTATGGCATTGTTTAACTTGGTTAATAAGGTCTATGGTCAGACCATGCAGCGAGACATTGCGTATGGCGTAGGGATGAACTATGCTAAAGCCTTATTGGTCAAAAGTATGGGAGGTGATACCCCCCAGTACACATGGAGCGGTGAAGCAATTACGACAGCAATGAATCTTAGTGAGAAGGCCTCCTACGGTAAAAAAGTATGTGCTTCGTTTACTATCTATAATAATTTGAAGGAAGATTACCAGAAGTTGTTTACGAAAGCACTTTTGGAAGGTCATTACGAGGCAACCCCGGTGAATATTGCAATGAATAAGTGGATTAACGCTAATGTATAAAGATATGGCAGAGAGACGAACCATCACCTTTGATTTTGACAATGACAACCGTCCTATCCGTGAGTCAGAAATAGAGGGAAAACTATTTGAGCCCCAATACAGACAGTCTCTACTTCAGATAGAGACCTATTTGAGAGAACTTGAACTCGAGAAGACCGAAGAAAGTCAGAAAGAGTCTAAGGACAAGAGTTATACCGAGCATATCCAAGCAGATATTGACTACAACAACAATATCTTCGCCTTTGAGGGCGGTCGAGGCACTGGCAAGACCTCCTGTATGATTTCCGTGGTCGGTATGCTTCAAGACAAAACAGGTTTTGATGCCAAGTGCTATCCCAAGATAGAAAAAGACAAGTTTGTCACCATTGACCTAATTGATCCCGCCTATTTTGACAAGTCGCACAATCTATTGTCACTCTTTCTGGCCAAACTCTATAAAAGTTTCCTTCAGGAGTTGGAAAAGGCAGGCTCTCGTATATCTACCAGCGACAAGCAAGACTTTCTCAGCTACTATCGCGAGGCCCACGCCCAACTTCACCGGCTGTACCACGAGAAGAAAAATGCCAATTTCTCTGACGAGGACCTGATGGAGTATGTAGAGGAAGTATCCGCCTCGGTGAATCTCAAGCGTACTATCAAAGACCTTGTCGATGCCTATATAGACTGTTTCCACTGGAAGGACACTATCCTTATTCTGCGTATCGATGATGTGGATATGGACTTCGAACACGCCTCAGAAATGATAGAGTCTATGCGGAAATACTTTGTGCAGCCCAATCTTCTAGTGTTTGTGTCCTGCAGTTTGGAGCAACTTAAGAAGATAAAGACCCAGGATTTTGTCAAAAAGGTTACCGATAAGAAAGATGACCTTCCGACGATAGCTTGGTGTCAGGAGTTGGCCGACAGATATCTTGGCAAGGTGTTCCCCCAAAGCCATTGTATTAAGATGCCCGCCCCCGCCACCTATCACGACTACGAGTTGGTGGTCACCGGTAAATTTGTCACAGAGGCAGGCAAGGAAGTTAAGCTTGAGAATGACGGGGATGTTAAAGACAAAGAACTATGCAGCCGGGAGTTTGTCTCTGTAAAGCAAGCTTTGCTGGAGTTGATTCTGAAGAAGACCCGCTACCTCTTCTATAACACCAGCTATTATGAAAGTTACATAGTACCCCAGAACCTCCGCGAGTTGCGTCAGTTGATGAAACTTCTGATTACGATGCCCGACTACAATACAGGAAATGAGCCCAACCGCCACAACAAGACCCTTTTCAAGGAGTATTTCTATGGCTCCTGGGTACAGTCCAACCTTGCGGATGAGGACCGCAGGCTGGTTCAGAAGATGCAAAGTGTACACGACATGACACTTTTCAACAAGACGTTGAAGCAGATTCTCATAGAACGTTTTACGGTAACGGACGATTTAAGGGAATACGAAAAGGCGCCCGTCAGTACCTCCAATATTCTGGCTGTCATTTCTGCCGTTGAGCCACAACTGATACAGGAACGTGACCGTAAGCTGTTGTTCTTTATCAAGTCCTACTATTCCATCCTTCTGTATGACACCTATTGTGAAGTGTTGGGTGAGCTTGATGAAAACGGAATGCGACCCTTGGAACGCAAGCTGAAAGGCGAGGATGGCAAAACCAACAGTCCTATCATTCGTAAAGACCGCTGGCGCGAATACTATGACTACGAAAAGTTGATTGGTGGATCTTTTATCCGGCTGAGCAAACCCAATACGGAAGATACTGTCCTGAAAGCAGAAGGTCTTAGTCAATATGCGACAGAGTGTATAGCATTGTGCGGGAAGGGGACGTTGAGTGCTGAAGAGTCCGCCAAGATTCTGATGGCAGAACTGCTGATACTATCTATCTACTGTGCCCGCGTCAATAGTGAAGATGCCAATTTAAGCATATACGAGCAGTGGAAAACCCTTCCTGCCAAGGAGGAGAAACCGGAACTGGTGATTAGTGTAGGTGCGTTGCTTTTCAATATCACCCGTTACGACCAGTCCATTTGCCGTTACAGCAAAGTTTTCTACGAGGCAATAAGCAGCAATGCCAGTTACATATCCTTCAAGAGACGCATCACCAACGCTGAAGAACAGAAGAACGATTTTGGGTATATCCACAGAGTATCGCTTCGTAACTTCGAGGTATTGCAAGACCTTCTTTCCGATTATCAAGAGAAAAAGTCAGACTCCCGTCTGTCCCAGTTCTTCAATGAACTGGCTTATGTGGCCGGCTATTCCTTTCCGCTGTACGAGTACAAAGATGACAATCAGGAGAATTACAACAAGATACACCTTACCTTCCTGAAAAGAATTATGGAAGCGGTAGAACCCGCCAGGAACGACCAGGAATCCATCAATAAACTGTTTGAGAACACGAACCCTCAGACACCAGAAACTCCAGATGCTACAGGAAACCCTGCGCCTGTTGTTTCAGACCCAGCAGCCCAGCACGCTGTTGAAGGCACTGAAACAGCCCAGTAAAGACTGGAAAACACCAGTCAACACTGTCAATAAAGAGCCTTATCTCTACCGAGCCAGCCGTCGCGGGACAAAAGGCTCGTTAGATCAGCTTGTCGTGCAGTTGGATGTCATTGGTGACTTCTATTTCAGCAAACCAGAGGATGTCTGTGAGTTACATTTTTCAGACACCCCATCAGTCCTTAACCCGTTACTTCATTTTTCGAAGGATAAACTGATTGTTGACGATGGATCTCTAAATTGCCGGTATAGGACGATTGACGAATGGCACGAAGTGACCTCACGCTTAGGAGAAGACCTCTTCACTTCAGCCTACCTGGCCGCTTACGACTTGCAACGCGGCCTCCGGCCTCGGAAACGCTTCTTATGGGATCCTTACCTGAATGTGGAAACCGCAGATGTGAACCATCTGTTTACACGCAGTATAGCGGAGGTTCATGCCCACCTGAAAGGCTCATCTGCCAACTTTGAATTAAGCTGGCTCTCACTGATGAATTATCCTAGCCACCGAGAGAGCGATTTCCTTCAACTCTTTGACAAAAAGACTTTTGAGGGTGAAGACAAAAAGATGCGAGACCTCAGAGAATTGTACCTCTGTTTTGCCTCTGCTGTAGCCTTACGGCTATGGTTGTTTGCCAGTCAATCAGGATTGGATGATTCATTAGCGGACATAGAGAAATGGATAAAAGAATTAGACAAAGACAAAAGCATTGAAGAAATAGGCAGTGTATTGAGTGAGATGTCCGCAATGGCATGGAATTACCGGACAGCATTGGGGTATCGCTATGATATCAGCGGTATCAAGGGGAAATGTCCGGACTATGCCATCAAAGATGGAGGCGCGGAACTGGTGTCCATCCTAAGTGGCGAACGAAGCATCTTGTACAATGCCTTCCGCAAAGCGTATGATGGTGATGAAACAGTTTCACTCTACCTATATTCCTACATTATTTTCAAGCAGCAGTTGCGAGAGAAGATTATCCAGTTGAATGATGTGGTAGGTTTTGCCAATTTTGATAACTACGAGCGTCGCAAGAGTTGTTTCATCCCAGACGGTTCAATTTACGAACGCCTCTTGATACCGATGGCATTCCTATTCTTCCTTGGGCAAAAGGAAAGCAACCGCTATATGGAAGGACGGGTAGCGCCCAAGGCTAGCGTAGAGGATAACAGTGAGGCGGTGAGAAAGATGGACCGGTATGTAGAAGCCTGGCTTCCGGAAGAAGAATCTAACGAAGAAGATAAGAAGAAAGACAAGAAGTTCAAGGGCTACTATATCTACCACTTCATTAAGGAGGGTGACGTTGCTCCTTCCGCCTTTGCGCCCCGTCATTTCAAGTTGCGCCAGAAAGTAAAGAAGCAAGCGATTGCGTTATTCGATTACAGAAATAAGGGTTATATCAGTTCTTCCCGAGTTGTAGGCGTTGATGCCGCTAACTCTGAGATTAAGTGCCGACCGGAAGTGTTTGCGCAAGCCTTCCGTTTTCTGCGCAGACACGACATTCGGGAAGATGTTAAGAATCATCCGGCCTCACTTGGTTTTACCTATCACGTAGGCGAAGACTTCTATGATATAGTGGATGGTTTGCGTGCAGTTGATGAGGTGCTCACCTTTATGAATTTTCGCAGCAACGACCGTCTGGGTCACGCCTTAGTTCTGGGCACCGATGTGAAACGTTATTATGACAGCCGCGACAGGGCAATACGCGCAACCCGCCAAGTGTTGCTTGACAATTTTGTATGGCTCTATGTGAGGACAGCGAAGATAGCAGGCAGAAACGCCTTGTGCGAGTACTTGGAACAAGAAGCTAAGCATCTGTACAGGATTATCTACTCGGATATCGCAGACCAAATTCCGTTCGATGTCTATGACTACTACGACTCCTGGCTGTTGCGTGGCGATGCACCAGAGACAGTCATCAGTGATGTCAAAGAAGACCTGAGTATCAGTGGCTGGGACAAGTGCGCCAAGAATACTGTAGAAAAAGATGTTAATCGCGCGCGTGAGAATGATAATGCCAAGAAACTCTATTATGAGTACCACTATAATAAACAGGCCAAGGAGAACGGCAACAAAGCGATTATACTGCCCATAGTCCACAACCACTATGAAGAGTTTGTGGAAATGGTTGACCGTATCCGTGAGGTACTTCTCTGCAAGGTAGAGCGCCTTCATATAGCCATAGAATGTAATCCATCTTCCAACCTCCGTATAGGTGAGATGACCAGCTATATAGAGCATCCTATTTTCAGATTTAATAACTTTGGTCTGAACACCCCTTATCCACCTCACGAGATAAGCGTCTCTATAAACACCGACGATTCTGGCGTGTTTGCTACGTCCTTAGAGCGTGAATACGCTCTGATGGGGATTGCCTTGGAAAAGACAGACAATCCACAATTCAAGAATACTCCCAGAGCCGTAAAAGAATGGCTGAACAGGGTGCGGAAGATGTCGGTTGAGCAGAGGTTTGTGAAGGATATTTAGAGTGGTAAACTTAATACAGGCATTATTCTTTCATTAAGGGTATACAGATGATACTGTGTACTGTACTGGGGAAGAATATGAAGTATGCTGGGGAGGAGGTCTGATAGTTTAGAGTTTAGAGACAGTTAAAAGCTAATGGTTATTACAACAAAGGAGATACTGGATGAATTAACTGCTAAGGCCAAGGAGAATCCGAGGTTGCGTTGCAATCTGGATATGAGCAACTCTGCAGATGACCAGTCGCAACGGATGCTGAATGCACTAGAGCCTGGGACTGTGATGCCAATACACAGGCACTTGGCTTCATCAGAAACAGTCATTATCATACGAGGTGGAATAAGATGGCTGTTCTACGATGAGCAGGGCCGGATAACCGAATCTACGGAATTATGGAGCGACGGAGATGTTAGGATGCTCAATGTAGAGAAAGGCCGCTGGCACTCGCTGGAGTGTTTAGAGTCCGGTTCTGTATTGTTTGAGGCGAAGGATGGGCCGTATCAACCATTATCTCCCGAAGATATAATGGAGGTTTAAGGAGCTTAAGTGTTAAAGAAATGTTAATTATTGGCTAATTCCGAGTATCGAGCCATTTAGTTGGGAAATTATTTGTATTTTTGCAAATTAATAAACATTGATTTGAAACGATGATAACTTCTACAATAATAAAGGGATTCGGACCGGTGAGGGATTTTCAATGGAACGGCACCGGCAGAATAAACCTGGTGATAGGACCCAATAAGTCGGGTAAGACATACCTGCTGAAGGCTCTCTACTCAGCCGTCAAAACGGTGGAGGCATACAAGCGTGGCAAGGAAGTGAGACGCGATGCTGAGATTCTGTTTGACAAGTTGTACTGGACCTATCAGCCGGACCAGCTAGGGAAGCTCGTTTCTACCGGCAGCAAGGCGGTGGAGTTTGCCATGAGTATGGAGGGGAATCAAGACTTCGCGTATTCTTTCGGTCCGTCAGCCAATAAGCAGGTGACAGTGACAAAGAATACCTGCCAGCCACGACCGCAGAACTCCATCTTCCTGCCGGCCAAAGAGATTATATCTTTGCAGCAGATTATTATTAGGGTGAGAGATGACTATAAGGAGTTCGGTTTCGATGACACTTATTATGACCTTGCAAAGGCTTTAACACCTAGTGTTAAGGGACGAAATTATAAAGAATTTTCCGTATCTAGAATGGCGTTGGAGAGTGCTATCGGTGGTCATATAGAGTATGATTTGGAGCGGAAGGAATGGGTGTTCCGTGAGGGAAAGCAGACTATCAGTATAGCTATGGCATCGGAAGGTGTAAAGAAGCTCTCCATCCTGGATGCCTTGTTGGGAAATCACTATCTCTCAAAAGGCTCTATTATATTCATTGACGAGCCTGAGTGTGCGCTGCACCCCAGACTGGTGTCACAATTGATGGATATTATAGCAGAACTGACGAAAGCTGGGTTGCAGTTTTTTATTGCTTCGCATTCATACTTTGTAATTAAGAAACTGTATCTGCTGGCTCACCAAAAGAATCTGTCGATTCCTGTGGTTTCGTTTGATGAGAACGGCGGTTGGCGAACTTCTGACCTTCGCAAAGAGATGCCCGAGAATCCTATTGTGGAGGAATCAATAAGGCTTTACACCGAAGAAATCAATCTTTAAAATGAGAAGTGGTTTATGGTGACATTTGAAGAGTCAGGAATGACTTTCTCATTTGAGGAGAGCGATATTTTCTACATTGAGAAGTCGGAGCGTTTCAGCACGATTGAAGGCGCAAAGCCATGTGAGTGTGTGGTACTGCACGATGGCAAGGTGTCTTTGATAGAAGCCAAAAGTTCGACTCCCCGTCCAGAGAATGCGGAGCAGTTTTTGACATTTGTAGGCGAAATAGCACAAAAGTTTAATGACAGTTATACATATTACAATGCCGCCCACCAGAAACGTCAGCAGCCGGATGAGGTTTCGCACAATCAACAGTCGATACCGTTAGCCCGACAGAATTATGAGTTTTGTCTTATTATCAATGGACACCCACGTGAATGGTTGTCACCTGTACTTGATCAGTTGAAGAAGACGATGAAGAAGTCGCTGAAATTGTGGGGATTTGACGATGCTTGTGTGAAGGTGTTGAATGAACAAGGGGCATTAAGTAAAGGACTGATTGCAAAAATAGGATGACTGAAGGATTGCTCAATAAACTCTTGATGACAGCGGCACCCTCGGGATATGAGGGGGCGGTGCAGGTTGTGTTCAGAGAGCACATCGCTCCCTACGTGGCCAGCACAGAGACGGACACGATGGGGAATGTGATAGCCGTAAGACCAGGACCAGAGGGATGCCCGAAGGTGATGCTGACAGCGCACTGCGACGAAATAGGATTTCTGGTGAGCAATATTGATGACAACGGGTTCCTTTTTGTGCAGGAAATAGGCGGCATAGACACCGAACTGCTGCCTGGTCGGAAAGTGGAGATACACACAGCGAAAGGTACAGTGAACGGCATCTTCGGGAAAAAAGCCTTTCACCTGACAAGAGGAGAGGAGAAAAAGAAGCTGGAAATCAGCGATGTGTGGCTGGACATAGCGGCAAGTGACAAGAAGGATGCGGAGGATAAAGTGCAGATAGGAGACTATGTAACTTTTGCCAAAGATGCCGTATTCAACAACAACGGGATAGTGGCTAGTCCCTCAACAGATGACCGCATAGGCGTGTGGACACTGATAGAGACGGCACGGCAGCTGAGCGGTGAGGAACTGGGATGCAGCGTGTACTTTGTGTCCACCTGCCAAGAAGAGTTGGGCGCACGTGGTGCTAAGACGGCAGCAGACTATATACACCCCGACGTAGGCATAGCGATAGACGTGACCCATGCAACGGACTATCCCACGGCAGACACCAAGTTGACGGGCTTTATTGGGATAGGAAAAGGGCCAGTGATAACGATGGGGCCCAATATTAACCGGGAGGTTTGTCGGGGACTGAAAACGGCTACGAGAGAGGGGAACGTGCAGTATGAAGCTATAGCCCGTCCCACAGGAACCGATGCCAATGTGATGCAATTGAGTAGCTGTGGCGTGAAGACGGGGTTGGTGAGCATTCCCTGCCGCTATATGCATACGCCCTATGAGGTGGTAAGTATAGAAGATGCGCGGGGCGCAGCCAAACTGTTGGCAAATTATCTGAAATCACTTAAAATGTGACTATATAGTAACAAATTGTTTAATTTAAATTTTTTTCACCATGGAAGAAAGAATTGTATTGACCTGGACTGAGAAGGAGTCCAACGAGACGGCTCGTATGGGAGCAATGTACTGCTTCAAGAGCTGCGATGTGAACAGAAACTAAGGCTTCTGGGAACAAAAAACGAGTCTGTGTCGGACGGTGCACAATCCGACACAGACTTTTATCCGTTATTATAGAAGATGAAACAACTGCAGCGTGAGATAGGGATGGGGGATGTGCTCCACTTCCCGAAAGACATAACATACCTGCACTACGAGGACAGGATTGTGGCCGTGGCCGTGGAGACGGCCAACTGGATAGTGCTGCCATCGGTGAGCAGCAAGGGATACTTGGAAGAACTATGTGCAGGAAAGACCGTTGGGGAGGTGATGGGGCAGATAGAGAATGCAGGAGAGAAACGACTCTTCCTGAAACTGCTGACGGCCATCATGGCGCGGCAGTTTGCAGGGCAGGATGAAGTTCCTGAACCCGAGTATGTTGCAGGTCACAAGATGCTGAACATCTATCTGACAAATGCCTGTAACCTGAGATGCCCGCATTGTTTTATGAAAGCGGGCAAGCGGCTTGCGAACGAACTGACGACAGACGAGTGGGTAAGCGTGCTGAGAGATTTTAAGGAATGCGGGGGGACAGCCGTGACCTTGACAGGCGGTGAACCGACGATGCATCCTGGGTTCAGAACCATTGTAGAAAGTGCCCATGGGATGGGACTGCAACTGACGGTGCTGACTAACGGCATCTTGTGGAATGACGAACTGATAGATGAACTGTCGCCCTGTATGGCAGAAGTGCAGATTAGCATTGACGGTGTGGACGACGCCTCGAATGCCAAGATACGGCAAGCTGGGACATTTGAGACGCTGGTGAGGAATGTAATACGCTTTTCGAGAAACGGCGTGAGGGTATCGGTGGCCACCACTTTTACGAATGACAATATAGACGCTGCGGAGAACTACGCAGAGTTGGTGAACCGCATAAATGAGGAGACCGACAAAAAGGTCATCTTCAAACTGACCAAGAAAATACTACCCGGAAGGGACACACATTATAGCGAAGAGGAAAACAAGACCTACGAGGAAAAGATACGGCAGGTGGAGGAACTGACGGATGCGAATGCGAAGTATGAGGCTTTTATGGAGGGGCATACGCCTAACCTGGTTTCGACCAACTGCGGATTTGGAGGACTCTCGGTGGCAGCAGACGGAGAAGTGTATTTCTGCAACCGCGTGCTGGAGATTGTGTCGCAAGGCAATGTACGGGAACATCCGCTGAGCTATTTCCTGGAATTGGGTGAACAGGCTCACGAGGAGACTGGCATAGCGCACGTGGAGCCATGCAGACGTTGCGCCATCAGAAATGTGTGTGGTGGAGGTTGCCGGATAGATGAATATGACTTCAGAGGACGTACTTGGGAGAAGGGACAGATACTGAGACAAACGAAGTGTGGCTGTCCGAATGAGTATCTGCTGAAGATGATGGTGGAGAGTTACGAGTATAAATATTCGTTTTAGACCATGGCGTACAGGATAGCCTGCATATACGTGGAAGAGCAATCCTCGCTCAAGGAGGTGAGGCTGGAGGTGTGCAATGATGGCACATCCACCCAAATTGCTCCGTTTGTGCGTAAGGCTACTGTCGCGGATTTGGCAAAGGACGAGAACATACTGACACGGAATTTCGCTCTTTTGCTGAATGGATTAGGGTTCGTGTATCAACCCTTTGTGTTGAATGGGAGAGTGCTGGAGAACCCTGATGTCGGGGAACTGTTGAAAAGAAATGGGTATAGCTTTATACAGAGTGGCGGAAGCCGGTCGCTGAAGAAGGGAAACCTGCCGCTGATTGTAGGCGGAGCGGGCTTGGATATGGGAACGCTTTTGGGCGGTACGTTATACATTACGAACCAGGCCAACTGGAAAAGTGGTATAGAGGTGAGGCTGCGTTATCAGGATGCCGTTACGGAGGTACTACCTTATTACAACACATATCCCTTAAGAACGGTACAAGGCGGCTATCTGAAACGTGACGCCTGGGCTGAAGAGAGACTCTTGAAGACCTTGCAGCCATATGCTGTAGATGAGAGCGGATGCATTACGTTGGCGAGTTATGATGTGGACTTCCTGAGCGGTCTGGAAACGCAAGGCTGGACAGTGATGTATGCTAAGAAGAAGGCAAAACCATCGAAGTTGCATTTTAGGAGAACATCTTCTGGTATCCAGTGGTTTTCGACCAATGAGGATACGGAAGATGAGATTACAGGAAAACTATTGGAAGCTTATCTGCATGGACGGAATTTCCAGCAGGGACGCGGCGGAGCTCTTTTCTTTTCGGGGTCGAGCGTTGAAAAGCAGGAGGGGGAAGATTTTGCAGCGGTTTATCTGCAGAACAAGAGCCTCGTAGAGAAATACAGAGAAGAAACACTGACGGAAGAAGAGAAAAAGGCCGTCAGGGAAGTGATAGAAAAGGACTTCAAGGCTGTACTACGCGGGTATCAGTGGGATGGCTTGTATTGGCTGGCCACGATGCGGAAAAAACACTGTGGGTGTATCCTGGCAGACGAGATGGGGCTGGGCAAGACCCTACAGGTATTGGCTCATCTGGCAGCGTGCGGCAATGTACGGACACTAATCGTGGTTCCGACATCGCTCGTGAGCAATTGGAATGCAGAGAGACGACGGTTCCTGCCATCGTGGGAAGGGCAGGTGGCTCTGAATGAGCGAGAGCCGGTAATGGATAAGCGAGTGCATATCATCTCTTATGAAATGCTGCGGCGGAATATCGGGCACTACAAGAACGTGCATTTTGATACACTGGTGCTGGACGAGGCACAGGTGCTGAAGAATGACGGCACGCAGCGGCACAAGGTGATAGCGCAACTGAACTTCGATCATGGGATTGTGATGACGGGCACCCCGATAGAGAATGCCGTAGATGATGTGTGGTCGTACTTCTATATTATTATGCCCGGGATGCGAGCAGTGCATGATCGGCTGAAGAGGATGGCAGAAGGGGAGACCCGATCGGTGGCATTTCTGAAGATTTCGTCGAAGTTGTTGAATCCGTTTATATTGCGGAGAACGAAGAAGGAATATCTGAAAGAGCTGCCAGAGTGCGTGGAGCGGAATGTCTACGTGGCACTGGACAAAGAAGAACAAGCGACGTATGACCGTGTGCAGAAGATATTCGGAAAGGCATTGCGGGACGGCACCAGCGGACGGGTGACGAGTATTGCTCTGGAGGCTCTGCTGAGGTTGAGGCAGACCTGTGTGTCGGTGAACCTATTGCCATCGACACTATATAAAGGCGGACGCAGGATGTCGTCGAAGATGGCACTTGTGCTTGGGCAGATAGGACAACTGGGGGAGGATGATAAGCTGATAGTGTTCTCGCAGTTTGTGCAGGCACTGGAAGAGTTGGAGGAGTATCTGATGGAATATGGTATTCCTTATGTTTGCTTGTATGGTACGACAAGTGACCGAGAGTCTCCTGTGGTTGCGTTCCAGGAGGATACCACCGTGAAGGTGTTCTTGTTGAGCATCAAGGCAGGTGGCGTGGGGTTGAATCTGACGGCGGCAGACTATGTATTGCTGCTGGACGATTGGTGGAACCCCGCTGTGGAAGTGCAGGCTTTTTCGAGGGCTCATCGGATAGGACAGAAACGGAACGTGGAAGTGATACGACTGGTATGCAAAGACACCGTAGAAGAAAAAATTCTGGCTCTGCAGCAGAGCAAACAGCAGACTGCGGATGTGTTTAGTCTGAATAGCGGGAAACTGACGGCAGAGGAGCTTAAGATGCTGGTGGAGAGATGAGAAATAGTTAATAGAAGATTTGTGGCGACATGAGTGAAGAGAATAATGACAATAAACTACCGAAAGAATTGTTGTCGTATGATGGCTCAGAAGACAAAATACCTGTGCTCCAGACAGGCATCTTAGGAGAAATCAGCAAAGTGGATTTGGTGTTGTCCCACGTCAAATATGACTTTTTGAAGCAACCTTTAGCGAATTTCGCAGTTTTGTCTGCACAAGTAGATGCGATCTGTGGTAAGAATTCATTCCTAACCACTAAAGCCGCATTTGAGCCTTTGAAAAGTACGCTATGGGCAGACTTGGACAAGACAAAAGGATCCGTTTTGGGTATAGGAAAATGGTCTGCTGATTCTGTCTGTGCCGCAACAACCGCTCTGTCGTCATTGAAAGAAAGTCTGGACGCTAGTGTTTCGGCTTTGGCATCACTTGAAGCACAAACGAGTGTGCTTGCGAGCAGCTTAGGGATAAACCCAATAACGAGTGTTGCCAATCAGATTTCATCAATAACGGGTATGGTGTCTCCGTTGTCAGAATCCGTGAGAGAACTGATTGCTCCTACGACGATGCTGTCGAACTTGAGCAAGATTGCCCTGGATGCGCATCAATCGATGGTGGATGCAGGTAGTTTGTCAGAGTGGAAATTGGGGGTTGTGGACAGCGCTTCATATTTAGTGGACAGGCAGGTTGACTGGACATCGCAGTTTTGTCATTCTGTTTACGGTGAGCGCCCTTTTGAGAAAATTGATGGTTTGGATGGTATATCGCCAAACGTTAATATCTTGAGCTGGCTGCCCATTGAATTAGAGGAAGAGAAAAAGAAGAAAGAGGATATCAAACCCAAGGAAGCCCTAGAAAAAACAACTATTCTCAGACTCAGTGAGAAGGGAAAACGGCTTATCAACAAGGTGGTGGATATTAATAATCTTTGCTTAAGGACAGGGCGTGAGCAGCTCTTCAAATATACAGCAACTACTACGCGAGCGGCGGCCACTATGGGTGGTACGGCCTGTGCAAGCAGGGATGATTTTGGATTTATAATAGATGGCCTTTATATGTTTTTCTACGAGAATCTGGAGCGAATAAAAGGGCTGGTTACTGATGCAGTCGTTCGTGGAGAAGATGCATTCCAATGTATCTTTAGGGTTAAAGCTATGAGAACAGATTATAGGCATGACTATGAGCATGGGGCGGATGGGGATATAAGGAAGAAGAATAAGATGATAGGGAGTGCCTATGCATATTATTCTGGGAAACCTGTATTGACTTCGAGTCAGGACTATCTTCTGGCACAAGAGAAACTATATGATGAGTTTGCAGAGCTGGCAGATATTCTGGAACATGAGTTGATGAAGGGAGTGAATTAGGCTCCATTTGATAATTGTAAGATGCGCAGGGAGAGAAGGTGGAATACTTATGGCAAATGGAAATAATACAATTAATATGGGAGAGCAATATTTTAAAGGTGTCTTAGCTGCATATTTGGGGGCGAACTTTTTTAATAGCCCTGTGGATGAGTGGCAGATAGATGTTATAAAAGAGAATATCTCGCATTATTGTGAAGCGACAATAGACCATTCCCAGCTCTCATTTCAAGAGAAAGAAGAACAGAAGCGCCAAATGAAACAAAGCTTGGAAGTGTATATCCAAGGCGTGAAGGATGAGATGAGAGCGGCGGGGAGATTTCAACGATAACGTGGCTGAATAGCACAAAAAAAGTAGCAGGTCTGTGTGAGAGACCTGCTACCCGTCAGATGTTAATGCTTGGTGTCCTTTGGAGGACAAGAATCATTGCCGTAGCTGTTAGGATTTTGGATTTGGCCGTCTTTGCGATGTGGTATCATCTCAAGGCCTTCCTTCTTTGCCAGTTCGCGACTCCAGTCTATAGCTTCTTGTTTGTTTTCAAAGTGCTTAGAAGCTCTTTCTGCATTCGGACGCTTGGCATCCCAACCACCTCTGTCTGAATTTGGAACAATGTGTATTTGTTTCTTCATACAAAAATGATTTGTCGTTTTTCTTCTGCTTTGGTATTCGAAGCATAACCTGGTCCATTTCACGGCTGGGGCCATTACCTTTGGGAGTGTGGATAGTGTAAGAAAAGGATTGGGGAATCCACACTAATCCATTATGGCTGAGGCAAAAACGTTGCCAATTAACTATGTGGTGACAAATTGACATAATAGAAGTCATGTTGGATACAGAGGAAACAAAAAAAAGAGCCCCATCGAACGATGAAACTCTTTTCACGGAGAACGGATAATAGCCTCCATAATTCACGGCAGATCGCTAAGTGCCCTGCGAATCTGGTTCATGGCATCGCTGGGGCGGATAACTCCGCGAGTTCCAGGTTCAAAGTTCAAGGTTCCAAATCCAATTTCGGATATGCCCAGGATCTTGGCAGAGGGCCATTGCGAGCGAAGCTCCGCGAGAAGCTCGATGAGCTTTGCTCTAAGTTCAAGGTTCAATGTTCCAGGTTTAAGGGAGCCATTGTACTTGATTCCAATTGAGCATCGGTTGAGATCTTCTTCTCCACAAGTGGGCTTGGGCATGAAGCTGCAGGGCTGACATACGTCAATGAGTTTGAGGACTGCGCCTGCGCTGTTGATGACATAGTGGTGTCCGAGGTTAGAAGCATCGTAACGAACAGGAGCACCAGAAGGGGTTTTACTAACTGTGTCATTGATGAGGATATATTTAATTGTTCTCATTTCATTCGAAAATTAATAGTTCAAAGTTCAACGACCTTACGGTCAGTTCAAAGTTCAAAGTGAAGGCCCTCGGGCCCAAGGCCAAGATAATCTTGAACCTTGAACCCTTGAACCGACGCTCGAAGCAAGTGCAGAGCTAAACTTGTTTAATCTATGCCTTGCAAGGAGGAGGAAGACGATAGTCAAAACCCCTTTTGATGTATGTGACTCTTACTGAGTCTTTGTGCTAAGTGTTATGGCTCTGCCTTTAAGAACAAGCTCTTACGACAATTCCAAACCTCTTATCACATAACTATCGTTATTCCAAACCTCAGAAGGAAAAACCACGATTGTTATTACAATCTAAAAACAGTAGAAAACAAATCGTAGATATTCCACAAGAGCTGAAAGATTCCTGTTTGATTGGGATTGTAAGCGAAAGCAATTACGTTTGAAACGATCTTGATTACTAAGCGATGAGCTAAATTCTTAAGCTGTGTCATAATTTACCTCTTCCACTGGTATAACTGCTGCTCGACAGTGAGAAGCCAGTCCCGGCTAAAGAGTTGATTTAGCTGTTATTGTTCGCTTACGCTCACAAAGATACAGATGACAGGAAGCAATGTCAAGGGCATTGCAAAGCCTGTAAGTGTTTCCAAGAATTGTTGTAAATGAATCTTAGTGGAGAATTTATAATCTCTAAGCAATGACGCAAGAAGAAAGGTGGAACGTGCGCTATCAGGAGGTGATGGACTTTATGGAGAAGAACCATAGGAATCCGTCACGTCACCGTTTAGAGGAGCATGATATGCTCAACTGGCTCAAAGCTAACCGTAAAGTTATGAACGCAGGTTTACTTAAGGCTGAACGAGTTGAGCCATTTAAGCAGCTTCTCGGATTGATTGAAAAGTATAAAAGGCTAAATCAGTACATATAGAGGTCTGAGGGATGAAGGCTGAATTAATTGTGGGAATGATTCAATTATAAATTAAACGGAGATTGAGGCAGGTGGTAAGGAATACTTACGGACTGAAAGATGCGACAAAATGGATGTCGCAGATTGTGATACCCTATTGAAAGAGAATAAGATATGACTATAGAGGAGATACAAATACTAATTGCGAAAGATTATTAAACAATGACTCAGAAACATCAGATACAGTTATTTGAAGAGAAAAAGGTGCGCACCGTGTGGGATGACCAAGAGGAGAAGTGGTATTTCTCCATTGTAGACGTGTGTGCGGTGTTGACAGAGAGCGAGAATCCACAGACCTATTGGCGTGTTCTTAAAAATCGTTTAAAGAAAGAAGGAAATGAAACCGTTACAAATTGTAACGCTTTGAAGATGTTAGCCTCTGATGGCAAGATGCGCATGACGGATGTTGCTGATACAGAGCAACTTTTCCGTTTAATTCAAGGTATACCTTCGAAGAAGGCTGAGCCGTTCAAGCAGTGGATGGCTGAAGTTGCTGCACAGCGTATCGACCAGATGCAAGACCCGGAACTGAACTTTGAACAGGCATACGCTGATTACCGAAGGCTGGGATATAGTGACAAATGGATTAACCAGCGTTTGCGTAGCATCGAGGTACGTAAGGAACTGACGGATGAATGGGACAGAGCAGGTGTGAAGGAAGGCCAGCAGTATGCTTCGCTTACTGATATCATTACACAGGGCTGGAGTGGTAAGACTACCAGACAGTACAAACACTATAAGGGATTGAAAAAGGAGAATCTGCGGGATAACATGACCAACATTGAGTTGGCGCTGAATACACTTGCAGAGGCTTCGGTTACTGAGATTAGCAAATCAAAGAATCCGAAGGGCTTCCGTCAAAGTGCCGCTGTGGCACGTGAAGGCAGCAAGATAGCAGGTGATGCTCGTAAGCAACTGGAGCAGCGAGTAGGCCACTCGGTCATATCTTCTGCCAAGGCGGCGGACTACTTGCCACCAGTGGATGATATGGATGCACTGCCGGAGGAGTGATTATAGGTGATGATAAGGATTATAGGGGAAATGGTGATATAACAGGTAAAATTACAGGTAAAGATGCAGGTAATGGCGAATTAAATGGCGAATTAAATGGCGAATTAAACTCTGCCCCAAAAGCTACCTTGAATTATATTAAAGAGAATGCGGGTTGTAATGCTACGGAAATTTCAGATAAAACAGGTGTGCCCTTCAGCACCATTGACAAGCATATCCGTGTCTTGCTGAAAAATGGAATAATTGAACGTCGTGGAAGTAAGAAAACCGGTGGATATTATGTGAAGTGAGATGAGGGCTGGTGCTTAGGCATCGGCCCTTTGTTGTCGGTCATCCAGAAATAAGATTTGAGAATTTTGAGAAAATCGATAATGGCTGAATATCTAAGATAACCTCAATAATTAGGGATTATCAGGGAAGACAGGTGTTTTATAAAATTGCAAGAATTGCAAAAATATTAAATGAAAGCGGTGGATTATGAAAAGCTACGGCTAATGTGAAGATTGGCCGTTTTTTTTGAAAAAACGAAGTTGAAATTAACTGCGTTGATTTTTGTCACGACTCGGCCATTACCAAGCAAGCTTTGATGGCGCTCGCTGCTCCAAAATTTGAAAAATCTTGGAAATTTTGGTCGAATTGTGTAAATAATAGGATAAAGTTTGCTGTATGCTGAGAAGTTTTTGTAATTTTGCAAAAAGTTCTAATTATGGAGAGAGTTAGGCGCAATGACTACATAGCTCAAGTTTCCAACTTATTGGGCAAAGGAGAGGCTGTGGTGCTGACCGGGCACAGGCGTGCCGGAAAGAGCTGCATCCTGGAACTGCTGGCGGCAGAGCTGTCTGACAAAGGAAATGTCATCTACATTGACATGGAGAACCCCGTGAATGCAGACCTGACGTCGTTCCGTGAATTGTCGGAGAAGATTAAGGCTGGCGTGGTAGAAGGTGGCCGCAATTATGTGCTGATAGATGAGGTGCAGGAGGTGCAGGAGTTTGAGAAGGCCCTGCGCTACTGGGTGAAGCAGGATGGCGTGGACGTGGTGGTGACGGGTAGTAATGCGGCTATGCTGTCGAGCGATATCGCCAACTCGTTTGCCGGACGCTATCATCGCGTTCACGTGAGCAGCCTGGATTACAAAGAGTTTCTGACATTCTATGGTCTGGAAGACTCTGATAATGCTTTCTCACAGTATCTGCGCTGGGGCGGACTGCCGTTCCTGTATCGCATCCCTATGGAGGATGAGCGAACGAGGACGGAGTATCTGGGCAGTATCTACGACACCATCTTTGTAAAGGACATTGTGCGTAGGAAGAACGTGCGCAACGTATCGCTGCTGGACAATCTGGCTCGGTTTGTGGCAGACAACAGCGGCAAGGTGTTCTCTGCTAACAGCATTGCCAAATATTTAAAGGGTAGTGAGATGGCTGTGAGTGCCAACACGGTGGGTGAATATATGGACGCATTGTGCGACACGTATATGATAGACCGCGTGAAGCGTTATGACATCAAGTGCAAGAGCGTTTTTGAGCAGCAGGACAAGTACTATTTTGAGGACTTGGGATTGCGGAACTACCTGTGCCGTGACAAGCGCGCCCCGGATATTGAAAAGATGCTGGAGGGTGCTGTATATCTGAAACTCAAGCGCAGTGGCTATGAGGTGTATGTGGGGCAGTTGAACGGTAAGGAGATTGACTTTGTGGCTCGTAGGGGTGACGAGGTGATTTATGTGCAGGTGGCCCTGCAGGTGACAGGTGAAGAAACCTATGAACGTGAGTTTGGCAACTTGAAATTGATTAAGGACAACTATCCCAAATATGTGGTGACGATGGACCCGAATGTAGGGCTGATTCACGATTCGGGGATCGTGGCTTGTACAGCAAGGGAGTTCCTGTTGAAGAGTGAAGAGTAGCTTACGGACATCGGCCAAACTCCCGAACGGAATTGCGCCAAACTCCCGAACGGAATTGCGCCAAAATGGTGGGCGTGGCGCAAAAAACCAAAGTGAATTGCCGCAAAAAGCAAAAGTAAAATGCCACAAAAAACCAAAATTATTTGGTTAGTTAAGAGAAAATACGGGCCACCACCGTTGGTGCCTGTCTGGGCACCTCCACCACTACCACCTATGTGGAGAGCGCAGCAGGTGTGGCTGTGGGCATCCGTCAGATCAGCCCCACCATGTGGGTGCTTTTCGTTCTTTTCGTGCTCTGCTATGTGCAAAAGGCTCTGTAGTGGAAAATGATGAAATCATCCTTGATTTTGACGATTTTTTAGAGGGGATGACCATTTTCTTGGAAAAAAATTAAAAATAATGGTGTTTTTTGTGTTGGTGTGGAGAAAAGATTGTAATTTTGTATTCAAATAGTGAGTGTTGAATCATGGCGAGTCAGTGGAATCCACATGGATGGGACAGAATCGCCGAATGACGAGATGACGGAGAGACGTGATAATATTTGCCAAATAGGAGTTTTATATGAATACTTGGGTACTGTATATCATCATAGCGATTGTCTTGGTTGTTGCTGAGTTGGTGTATTTTCGCGTTGCGGATAAGTACAACCTTGTAGAAAAGCAAAAAGAAAATGGTCACATTTCTACGACTACACGTAGAGGTGGTGGTGTCATTTTTTTGCTATCTATCGTTATATGGGGTCTGATGATGTTGCTGTTGGGGAATGAGATTTTAGATTATATCCCGTTTTTGTGCGGATTATTGCTCGTTGCGGGAATAAGTTTCGTTGAAGAGTTCCGTTCTGTACCAGAATCTGTGCGCGTGGCTATCCATTTTGTTGCCATGGGGCTCATGTTTTTGGGGATGGGTATTGTTTATTGGAATCTGTGGTGGAAACTATTGATTGCTCTCATCTTGTTTGTTGGGGTCATGAATGTTGTCAATGCCATGGATGGTATTAATGGCATCACGGCAGGGTATAGTTTTGCGGTGTTGTTGCCCTTGTTTTTACTGAATAACCAATTAGATGAGCCCTTTATGCTCGACTCTCTCCTTGGAGTGTCAATATTGGGAGTTGTCGTGTTTGGTTTCTATAATTTCAGACCAGGCGGAAAAGCAAAAGCATTTGCAGGCTCTGTGGGTTCAGTGGGGATTGCCTTTATCATGCTGTTTGCCCTTGGCAAATTGGTTATCAAGACGGGTGATGTCACATGGCTGGCATTCCTTTTAGTCTATGGTGTTGATGGGTGTCTGACCATCATTCACCAGATTATCAAACGTAAGGGTATAGGGCGGGCACACCGTAAGCATGCGTACCAATTGATGGCAAATGAGTTGGAAATGAACCATGTGGTTGTGTCTGTGATCTACATGACCATCCAATTGATTATTTCTCTGGTCATGATTTATCTCATCCCTGACACATTGGAGGCGCATTGGACCTATGTGATTGTTGTGGCATTGGTGCTGAGTGTGGCTTACATACTCTTCATGAAGAAATATTATTATCTTTATGAAGTATACTTGTTACGGCAGAAACAGAATACAAGCGAGATGAAAATCACCAAGGCATTATTCAATCGTCTTACGGAACAGGCTCAGTCTTCGCCAAGACTGCGTGCGAGTTATGATCTTCGCAATACAGCCAGAGATCAGTCACAAAGAATGTTGAATGCCATTGAGCCTGGATCCGTGGTGCCTATTCATCGACATCAGAAGACTTCGGAAACGGTTGTGTGTTTGCGAGGAAGATTGGTTGAAGAGTTTTATGATGAATTGGATCAACGTTGTGTTGAGACGATAGAACTGTCTCCAAATGGACCAGTAGTGGCATTGAACATTCCTGCAGGACAGTGGCATACTGTGCATGCGTTGGAAAGTGGCACAGTGATAATGGAGGTGAAAGATGGTAGGTATGAGGCAATCAAACAGAAGCTTGTATATACCAACGGACATTATGAGTTGATGAAGAATTGAATGAGCGAGGTGTCTAACCTTTGGGATTGTGCGTGGTGTTAATTGTATGAGGTTTGAAATATAAAAATAATGGAGGATGTATGAAAAATCCATTTGACAAGATATTAAACTGGTATTTTACTAAGAACTCGCTCCCATATTGGAGCATCTTTCTAATTGATTGTGGCACCATTGCGGTGAGTGGTGTGATGGTGTATTGGGCTTTCCATAAAGATGACATGCTGGTGGCAAACATGATTCCTCTGTTGAACACCGTGGCTTGTTTCATCGTGCTGAGTATTCCAGGCTTTAAGATATTCCATACGTATTCGGGCTTTATGCGTTATTCAAGTTTTGTTGACTTGATGCGTACGGTGTATAGTAATTTCTTGGCGTTAGTGTTGGCTCTGATAGCACAGAAAGGAATGGATTTGTTGCCACAGGCCCATTTTGTTCATTTCGATGCCACGAAAATTCTTTTACTCTATTTGATCGCCACTATGATGATGTGGGCTCTGAGAGTTTTTGTGAAGACTTTGTATGATGTGGCTTTCTCGAACACGGGGGCGATGCGTGTGTTGATTTATGGTGCCATGTCAGAAGGTGTGGGGTTGGCAAAAAGTATTATGACGGCACGTCCCAGAAAATATGCAGTGAAAGGATTCATCACCCACTATAAGCACACCAAGCATCAGCGGATTATGGGCGAGAAAGTGTACTCGGTAGATGAGGACATCGCCACCATCATCCGTAAGAATAAGATTGAAGGAGTCTTGGTGGCGCCTTATAGAACCAAAGAGTTCCGTTATAATCAGGAGATTCAAGATGTAATTCTTGGTGCGGGGGCAAAGATATTGATGGCTCAGAGTGCCATTGAGATGACAGCTGAAAATGATGGGATACTCACTGATTTCAGTAACGTGCAGATGCGCGAGGTGAGCGTTGAAGAGTTGTTGCCTCGTTCGGAAATTAGGGTGGATATGAAATCCATAGGCGAGTTCTTGGAAGGACAGCGTGTGCTGATTACAGGTAGCGCAGGTTCCATTGGTTCGGAAATCGTGCGTCAAGTGGCAAAACTGAAACCTGCCGCCTTGATGCTGATAGACCAGGCAGAAACTCCGCAGCACGATATTCGGTTGATGATGAAGAACGAATTCCCCGACATCCCAGCGGAGACATTGGTGACGAGCATCAGTCATTCCCACAGAATGGATGCTGTGTTTGGTGCATTCCGTCCAGATTACGTGTTCCACGCTGCAGCGTATAAGCATGTACCAATGATGGAGGATAATCCGTGCGAGGCAGTATTGAATAATGTGTATGGCACCAAAGTGATAGCTGACATGAGTGTGAAGTACGGAGCAAAGAAATTTGTGATGGTATCCACAGATAAGGCTGTGAATCCGACCAACGTGATGGGTTGCTCGAAGCGTATTTGCGAAATCTATGTACAGGCATTGGATTTGGATCTGAAGCAGAAGCGTGCATCCAAGACACAGTTTGTCACCACCCGTTTTGGCAATGTGTTGGGTAGTAATGGCTCGGTCATCCCTCTGTTCCGTGAACAGATTAAGAATGGTGGTCCGGTGACGGTGACCGATGAGCGAATCGTGCGGTTCTTTATGCTGATACCGGAGGCATGTAAGCTGGTGCTTGAAGCTGGTACGAAGGGTAATGGCGGTGAGATATTCGTGTTTGACATGGGTAAACCCGTGAAGATTGCTGACCTGGCTAAACGTATGATCAAACTGTCAGGTGCCAAGAATGTGCAGATTAAGTTCACGGGTTTGCGTCCCGGAGAGAAACTCTATGAGGAGGTGCTCAATGAACTTGAGGGTACAAAACCTACCTTCCATGAGAAAATCCGCATAGCGGAAGTTCGTGAATATGACTTTGACCAGGTGTGCAACGACATTAACGAGCTGATAGAGATAGCGAAACGCTATGATGGAATGGAAACGGTGAGAAAGATGAAGGAAATGGTGCCAGAGTTCAAGAGTAACAACTCGGTGTATGAGGTGCTGGATGAGAAGTGAGATGTGTGAAGTAAGATGTAAGAGGTAAGATGTAAGAGGTATGATGTAAGAAGGATGAAGTAAGATGTAAGATGTAAGAGGTATGATGTAAGAAGGATGAAGGATGAGGTAGGAGGTGAGAGATAATAAGAAGGGGGTGCGATAAGACAAATCGCATCCCTTTCTTTGTGTATTGTGCTCACTTATTCGTGTCGTTGAGCTGTGCTCGAAGGTACTCTCGAATGCTGGCTTCGCCTTCCTCAGTCACGACTCGGCATAATTCAAATACATTTGATTCTGCTCTCGCTGCTCTTTCGGTTCGACAATAAAAAGAAATAAAGTATTTTCTTTTGTATTGTGCTCACTTATTCGTGTCGTTGAGCTACGCTCGAAGGTAGGATGCGCCTCAACAATAAAAATAAAAACGATTTTATTTTGTATTGTGTTCGGCTTTCACTACCTTTGTGCCCGACTAAGCTAACAAGATTAACCATACATGGCAGATACTAACTTTTTTGCGGTCGATTTGGGCGCGACAAGTGGACGCACTATCTTGGGAACGATTGCTGGGGGAACACTCCAACAGCGGGAACTGACCCGTTTCCCCAATCACATCATCGAGACGGGTGGACATTTCTTCTGGGATATCTTTGCGTTGTATCATGAAATTATTCGTGGACTGAAAATTGTGGCGGATGAGGGGATTGTGCTCACCTCCATCGGTATAGATACATGGGGCGTGGATTTTGTGATGATAGGCAAAGACGGGGGTGTGCTACGTAATCCCTATTGTTACCGTGACCCCCACACTGACGGGGCGATGGATGACTATTTCAAATTGGTGCCCCAAGAACGACTTTATGAAAAGACCGGCATCCAGTTCATGCCATTCAACTCACTTTTCCAACTGGCGACTTTGCGGAAGAATCATGATTCAGCTTTGGAGGTTGCGGACAAGATTTTGTTTGTGCCTGATGCATTGATGTATATGCTGACGGGAGAGGCAGTGTGTGAATACACCATTCTCTCGACGAGCCAGATGCTGGATCCCCGTACGAGACGGATTGCTCCCGAGTTGATTGAGGCGATAGGATTGAAGGAAAGTCAGTTTGGGCGCTATGTGAACCCATGTGACAAGGTGGGTGTGCTGACACCTGAAGTGCAGCGGATGACTGGTCTGGGCGCTGTGCCAGTGGTGGCAGTGGCTGGACATGACACGGGTGCTGCAGTGGCAGCCGTGCCTGCTAAGAACGAGCGGTTTGCCTATCTCAGTTGCGGTACGTGGTCGCTCTTGGGCATTGAGACGAAGGATGCCATCATCTCTGAGCAGAGCTATCGATATAACTTCACCAACGAGGGTGGAGTGGAAGGAACTACCCGTTTCCTGAAGAATATCTGTGGCATGTGGCTTCTGGAACGTTGCCGCAAAGAATGGACAGATGCTCCTGCTGATGTCAACCAAATCAATCAAGACAGCATGGATGTGGCTCCATTCCAAAGCTTTATTTTCCCTGATGCCCCAGATTTCGCCAATCCTGTCAGCATGGTTGAGGCCATACAGAAGTATTGCAAAAAGACAGGGCAGACGGTGCCGCATGATTATAAGACGATGGCGCGCTGCATTTTCGAGAGCCTCGCCATGCGTTACCGTCAGGTGTTGGGCTATCTGAAAGACATGGCACCGTTCCCCATCGAGCAGCTGCACGTCATTGGAGGTGGTTCACGCAACGGTTATCTGATGCAGATGACAGCCAACAGCATCGGTATGCCCGTAGTGACAGGTCCTGTGGAAGGAACAGCCATCGGCAATATCATGTTGCAAGCCAAGGCGGCGGGTTTGGTGAACGATTTGTTTGAGATGCGGAAGATGATAGCAGAGAACATCGAGACCAAGACATATCTGCCACAAGACACTGCGGCATGGGATGAGGCATATAAGAAATATGTGGAAAGAATAGGGAGTTAAAGGAGTTAACGACGATACCCGGTCAATGAGGAATTAGGAATGAGGAATTAGGAATTAGGAATTAGGAATTAGGAATGAGGAATGAGGAATGAGGAATTAGGAATGAGGAATGAGGAATTAGGAATGAGGAATTAGGAATTGCCATGCGGGGTGTGACTGTCAATTGTCAACTAAGCAAATGTCGCTCACTTCGAGCGAAGCGCTCACTTTGGTAACTTCATGAACTTCATATAAATAAATTAAATAACTAACTAAAAAAACCTAACAAATCAATGAAAGAAGAATTGGTCAAAAAAGCGTATGAGGTGGCGAAAGAACGCTATGCTGAAATTGGAGTGGACACAGAGGCTGTGTTGCAGCAACTTCAAGATTTCCATCTGTCGCTCCACTGCTGGCAGGCTGATGACGTGCATGGATTCGAGGTGCAGGCAGGTGCCATGAGCGGTGGCATCCAGAGTACGGGCGACTTTCCTGGTGCAGCCCGCAACATCGATGAACTCCGTGCTGACATCCTAAAGGCAAAGAGCTTGATTCCCGGCAAGCACCGTCTGAACCTGCATGAGATATATGGTGACTTCAAAGGCAAGGTCGTGGATAGAGACGAGGTGACTGTGGAGTATTTCCAGTCGTGGATTGACTGGGCAAAGGAACATGAAACCCTGCTCGATTTCAACTCGTCCTCCTTCTCCCATCCCAAGAGCGGCAGTCTTTCGTTGGCAAACCCGAATAAGGGTATCCGCGATTTCTGGATTGAGCACACGAAGCGTTGCCGCGACATAGCCAATGCAATGGGTGAGGCACAGGGAGACCCCTGCATCATGAACCTATGGGTGCACGACGGATGTAAGGACGTGAGTGTGAACCATGCCATGTACCGCAACCTGCTCAAGCAGTCGTTGGACGAGATTTTCGAGAAGAAGCAGCCCTATATGAAAGACTGTATTGAAGGCAAGGTGTTCGGTATCGGTTTGGAGAGTTTCACCGTTGGGTCCCACGATTTTTACACGGCATACGCGGCTAAATACGACAAGATTCTCACCATCGACACGGGACACTATCATCCCACAGAGATGCCGGGTGACAAGGTGAGTGCCGTGTTGCCGTTTGTCAAGGAACTGATGCTCCATGTAAGCCGTCCAGTGCGTTGGGACAGCGACCACGTGACCATCATGGACGACCCCACTCAAGACCTCTTCTTTGAGATTGTCCGTGCCGGTGCTCTTGACCGCGTTCATTATGGTCTCGATTTCTTCGATGGCAGCATCAACCGCATTGGCGCTTATGTCATCGGTTCCCGTTCAGCCCAGAAGTGCATGCTCCGTGCACTGCTCGAACCTCGCGACACCATTTCCAAGCTGGAACTGGCAGGAGAGGGCTACAAGGTGCTGGCTCTTATTGAGGAGCAGAAAGCCATGCCATGGCAGGCTGTCTATGACGAGTTCTGTCTGCGTAACAACGTGCCAGTGGGTGATGGCTTCATTGCAGAGATAGAGCAATATGAGAAAGCTGTGACCAGTAAGAGGTAAATGGTGTGGAATCAATTAGAAAGAAAATGTATGGAAAAAAGCAGTTTGAAGAGCACCATTGCCGTCTCTCTCACCAACTACCTTGATGCTGGAGCCATTGTGGCAGGTGCCAGTGGATTGACACTCTGGCAAAAATACCTCGGATTGAGTGAGTTGCATCTGGGGTGGCTTAATTTTATCAGTGCCAACTGTCTTGGTGCCGCTCTTGGTGCCATCATTGGTGGATTTCTTGCCGATAAGTATGGACGCAAGTTTATCTATACCTACAACCTGATTGTGTATATGGTGGGTGTGCTGCTCATTATGTGCTCTGTCAATTTCCCTATGTTGCTGTTCGGTTTTTTGGTGACGGGCATCTCAGTCGGCATTGGTGTGCCAGCCTCTTGGACTTATATCTCCGAGAGTTCGGAAAATGACCGCAGAGGACGTAACATATGCATTTCGCAGATGTCGTGGGGATTCGGACCCATGATAATCCTTCTCTTGGGTATGTTTTTCGCCCCAGATGGCTACCTGTTTACTTGGGTGGAAGCGTTAGGTCATGCCGTGGGAGGTGCGGGATTGACAGAAGAAGCTCTTAACGTATTCAGTTCAAGAGTGGTGTTCCTGTCCCTCTTCATCGTCGCCTTTATTGCATGGAATATGCAGCGTAAGCTCGAAGAGAGTCATGACTGGAAGGCCAGTAGGGATGCGGTCAAGGCCAAGGGTGAAGACACGGGGCTCCTGCACGCGTTCGCTGTCCTGTTCGCCAACAAGACGGCTGTCAAGACCGTTTGTTTCCTTGCCACCATCTATCTTACATGGAATCTCGTAGCATCCGTCATGGGTTTCTTCCAGCCCCACATTTATGAAACAGCTGGTGGTGTGAGCAATGAACAGGCTAATATGCTCAGTTGTGTGGGCTGGGCCATTGTTGTGGCCATCACCTTCGGACTGTCATTCCTCATTGACAAATTGCCGCATAAGCTTTTCTATATACTTGGTTTGGTGGCAGCATTAGCCACGTGGCTCGTCATCATTGCTGGAGTGAATGGTATAGGTAGCCTTTGGGCATTCTCTATCCTTTGGGGTATCAACGGGGGACTCTCTGTGCAGATCTTCTATGCCTTGTGGGGTTCTGAGTTGTTCCCTGCCAAGTTCCGTGCTGGTGCTCAAGGACTTATGTTCTTCATTGTGCGTGGACTCTCTGCCATCTGGGGTCTCGTCTTCACCTATATCTATGGTGAGCAAGGCGAAGGCTTCTCCATTGCTGCCTATTGTATGATAGCCTTGCTGCTCATCTCTCTTGTGGTGGGTGTGATTGGTGCCCCCAACACACGTGGCAAATCATTGGAACAAATAACGACGGAACGGTATGGCAGTGATGTTTAGGGTTGAGAGTTGAGAGTTTAGGGCTGAGAGTTTAGGGTTGAGAGTTTAGGGTTTAGAGTTGATAGTTTAGGGTTTAGGGTTTAGGGCTGAGAGTTTAGAGCTGAGAGTTTAGGGTTTAGAGTTTAGGGTTTAGGGTTGAGAGTTTAGGGTTTAGAGTTGAGAGTTAAGGGTTGAGAGTTTAGAGTTTAGAGTTTAGGGTTTAGAGTATAGAGTTGAAATATGAAAAGTATATTAACAAATCGTCCTGCCCTCCAAGCAGTGATTGACCAGATAGCTGAAGTGACGTCCTATCTCTGGCAGAAAGGTTGGGCAGAAAGAAATGGTGGCAACATTACGGTGAATGTCACAGAGTTTGTGGATGACGAAATCAAGGCTATGCCAGCCATTGCGCCCGTGAAGCAAATTGGTATGGTGCTGCCTCAATTGAAAGGGACGTATTTTTATTGTAAGGGAACTGGCAAGCGTATGCGTGATTTGGCTCGTTGGCCCATGAAGAACGGCTCCATTGTGCGCATCTGCGAGGATTGTGCCAGTTATGAGATCATTGCAGATGAGCCCGTCGTGCCCACCTCGGAACTGCCTACCCACTTGGCGCTCCAAAATTACCTCCTGGAGACAGGTTCCTGTTATAAGGCAACCCTTCATACTCATCCTATAGAATTGGTGGCGATGAGTCACATCCCGCGGTTTCTCCGTGAGGGCGAGATGACACAAGTACTTTGGAGCATGATACCAGAGACGCTTGCCTTTGCTCCCCTTGGCATCGGCATTGTACCCTATGCCTTGCCCTCGTCTGTGCAACTGGCTGAGGCGACACTGGAGCAGATTAAGAAGCATGATGTGGTGCTGTGGGAGAAGCATGGTACGGTGGCAGTGGGACAGGACATCATGGATGCCTTCGACCAGACAGATGTGCTTTGCAAGGCAGCTAACATTTATATGTGTGCCCGTAACATGGGTGATGAACCCGAGGGCATGACCGATGCTGCCATCAAGGAAGTGCAGGAAGTGTTCAATTTGCCCAAGAAACGTCCTTGCTGAGGACATATCTGTCCCTATTATTCTTTTAAAAATAGAAAAGATAGCAGAATGACAGCAGACGAACGATACATGAAGATGGCGTTGGAAGAGGCGCGTGTGGCATTTGCACAGGATGAGATTCCAGTGGGTGCCGTGGTGGTGGCACACGGACAGGTTGTCGGAAAAGGGCACAACCTGACCGAAACATTGCACGACGTGACGGCACATGCGGAGATGCAGGCCATCACTGCTGCAGCTGAAACATTAGGGGGCAAGTACTTGACGGGATGTACATTGTATGTGACAGTGGAGCCGTGTGTGATGTGTGCGGGGGCAATTGGATGGAGCCAATTGGGACGGCTCGTCTATGGGGCGGGTGACGAGAAACGTGGCTTCAAAAAGTTCGCTCCTGAAGCTTTGCATCCCAAAACGGAGGTAGTGAATGGTGTGCTGGAGGATGAGTGTGCCCAACTGATGAAGGATTTCTTTAAGAAAAAAAGATAGTGTTCCTGAGGGGGACAATGAACAATCAGTCGAAGGCGTGCTCGTAGAGACTGTCTATTGTGCTTTCGGACAGATTATCATAGCCTCCCATCTCCTCTGCTTTCATTTCCACTTCACGCCAACGGTTGCGTTCTTCGAGCATGTCCCATGCCTGCTGGGCTCCGCTTTCGTTAAGGCTGTCAATCCGAGTGATAAAAAGCCTGTTGCCATCGCTCTTCACGGTGTAGTAGAGTTCCTGTACACCGTCCAGCATGCCGTCAGCCCAATAATAGACCTCGAAATGTTTGCGATAGCGTCCATCCTTTTCATGGATGGCTGTGATGTTTTCACGACTGACACAAATCTGTTCGGAGTTGTCGATGCCGGTGAGTAGCCAGGTGGCATATTTCGTGCCCTCGTCTGCATCAGTGAAGGATGTTGCCACCAATGCATGGAGGGTGTCAAGTACAGCAGGTGCAAGGTATTTGCGCAGGATGGCTTCATCCCAGTCCCATGCATTCGATTCTTTAGGTGCATGGCTGTAGAATTCCTCGATGAAGGCAATGGCTTCTTCTTCGCTTACGTCTTGCCAGTGGATGTCGGCAAGACTGTCTGTCTTGAGGCTGTCGCTCACGATTGAGTCGTTATTGTTTGCGACTCCATTGTTTTTATTGCCCGTACAAGAAAGGATGCTGCTTGTTAGTAGCACCCATGTCCATAATTGTAATAGTTTCATCTTATTCATGACATCAAAAAAGAGAATAGGTGATTTTTTGTTATGAAGAGACGATCGTCTTCAGCCTGTCTTTATTGCAAAGTGTCTGATGGCGTGGTGTCCGTCTGCATGTTGTTGGTCTGCACGTTGATGTTGATCTGCTGGATGCTATCAGTGTTGAACTCGATGGTGTCGGTGCCTTTGTCGCTACTGATAGTGACTTTGCCACGACAGGAGGTAAGGATTCCAGCTGTCAGTGCTGTTCCTGCAATGAGGATGAGAATGGCTTTTTTCATTGATGGATAGGTTTTGAGATGAGGTATGTAAACAATAGTGTGGCAAAGTTAATGGAAATTTTTCTTTTTTTTGTAAATTTGTGCGTTTTTCAACTTAAGTATTTCCAAATTCATACGTATAGAGGGTAAAAGCAACCCGGAAACAGCATGGACAAAGCTACTTTTGAACAGACGGCAGCGCGATTGCGTCCTCTGATTCTCCGTATCGGACGGGATTTCTTCGGTTCAGCGGATGATGCAGAGGACGTGGCACAGGAGACGCTCCTGCAATTGTGGCGGTATTGTCAGCAGTTGGACGAGAACCGGAATGTGGAGGCGCTGGCAGTGAGGGTGGCAAAGAACTGCTGTGTGAACCTGAAGCGACGGCAACACCTGACGATTGTGAGAGGGGTGGACAACATGGGCGAGACAAGCCCGTCGCCACATCTCTCCCCACATGAGGAGGTGGAACGGCAGGAGGGCGTCAACGCACTGGAGGAAGCCATCGTACAGTTGCAACCCCGTGAACGTCAACTCTTCGAGATGCGACAGCAGGAAGGACTCTCGACAGAAGAAATTGCCCAACAGACGGGCATCGCAAAAGCCTCTGTACAAAGTATGGTGGCAATGGCAAGAAAGAAAGTGTTTAACGAAATGAAAAGGAGGATGAACTTATGACACAGCAAGAAGTGAACCGACTCATCGACAAATATATGGATGGTAAGACCTCTCTCGAGGAGGAACACCAGCTTGCCATTGAGGTGAATCGTCCCGATGCTCCTGCGGAGTGGAAGATTGTCGCTGAGATGCTGGGTGAACTCACATGGGGCGAAGCGCTCTACGACGAGGAGATGGCTACACGGAAGCGGGTGCGTCTGCATCGTTATATCGGTTGGAGTGTGGCAGCGGTGGCAGCTTGTCTGACATTGTGGTTCGTGCTGGGGAAGTCCAGTGCTCCGACTCCTCAACAGGATATGACTCCTCAAATAGTGAAACAGCCCACCCAAATGGTGAAGCCTGAGGTACCTGAAGAAAAGGAAGTGCCGCCAGTAGTGACTTCCACCTCACCTGCTGTAGAACAAGTGGCATACACCCCTCCTGCAAGACGTGTGAAGAAACATCGTCGTCCTGCCCGTCCAGCAGCGGAAGTGGTGGAACAAGAGGAACTTCCTGTATTACCAGAGGTGAGCGAAGAAGAACTGGCGCAGGTGGAGCGAGACTTCCAGATGTGGCAACTTAAACAAGCCTTTTTGGTGGAGCAGGTGGAACTGGATGCCGCCACTGCCGCTCTGAACAAAAAATATGAGGCATACCTCGCAGAAGCAAGAAATAGCATTGAAATATAATCAACCAAAACAAGCAAGAATATGAAAACCAGTAACATCCGTTATGCTGCCATCTTGTTGGCAACACTCATGAGCCTGAATATGTCAGCTCAGAAGAACGTGCTCAAGCAGTTTGAGAAACTGAAGACCGCGAAAGGCGTGACCGTCACCAATTCCTCACGCGAGCAAGGTATGGAGGACGAAAACCAGGCTCTGTCTTGGCGATGCAATGTGGTGGAGTTCAAGGCTTCGAAGGTTTATGGCGCATCGCTCATGATGAAGGAGCTGCAGGCGGCCTTCGAACAGGACAGCCAAGACCCTGACGTGACCTACTTTGGCGAGATGAAGGGACTCTCTGAACGTGCCACCGACGAGGAGAGAGCGAAGTACAAGAAGACCATCGTCCGCTACAACGCCAAGGATGACCCCATTGTGCTGGGGGCGAACACCACCTACAATGTGCTGGTGTTGCGATGCAAGTCGGGTCGTGTCAACCATCGCATTGTGGTGGCGACAGAGTGGAAGATGGATGCGCAGAACAATGTCGTCGGTTCGCTCTACGAGATAGAAGGTCCCAACGACTTCGTGAGAACGGCGACAGCATCTGCCGCAGATGAGGAGGCAGACTTGATGGAGGTAGACACCCTGACTGCGGATATGGAGGATGTCGGCAGAATAGATTTTATTACCCGCATGACCTTCTATCGCGACAACTTCACATTGATGTACAATCCAAGCAACAGCGCCTTGATGACGGACATGTTCAACTTTGTTCGTGCCCGTGCTGACGAGTTGACAGCTAATGAGAGGTCAGTGGGGCGTGCTATCCTTGATGAGATGGCAGGGGATAGAGCCGTCTCGGCTGCAGCTCTCAGTTACTTGCGCATGATAGATTATTGTAAAGGTGTGTTGACGCCGAAAGGGGGGGCAGTGGACGAACGATTGGTGCTGGAACGTTTGGACAGCTATTTCCAGGAGTGGAGGAAAGAAACTGTTTATGTTGAGCATATGAAGATTCTTAACCGTATGGCTGAATTTATCCGTGCCCAGCAGGAGAAAGGCCTGAGTGAAAACACTTTCAATAGGGTTGTCAAATTCCTTGGGAACTGGAAGTCCTCTTGTACAGTTTATACCCAGAAAGAGTATATCTCAAGTCTGCTCACCTCGATGGAGAAGAAGCAGAACGGAACGCAGTAAGAAGTAAAAAAAGGGAAGGCAGTGTAGCCTTCCTTTCTTGCTTTTAGTTGATGATGTTTATTCTTCTGGTTCACCGGGGTTGTCACCGTCACCAAGAATGTCACCGAGAAATTCTTCTACCTTCTTCTGCATGACATCTTCAAACTTCTTCTGTACCTCTTCCACCTTTTTCTCTTCCTCTGCTGTTGGCTTGAAATCCGGGTATTTCTTATCCAGCGCGTCGAACTTGGCCTCGAAGTCCTGACTTATGCTTTCCAGTTCTGTGATGTTCTTTGCTTTCTCCACCTGCTCGGTAGCTTCCTCTATCAGACTGATGGCTTCATCCACAGGACTTGGCTTTGAGCATGCTACAAACAGGAATGTGGCAAATGCCACCATTGGAATTAATAACTTTTTCATGTCAAATTAGGTTTTAGTAAATGCCTACTCCCTTTTAAGCGTTTCGGCTCTCTCTTTATATTATAATGTAAATGTACAGGGCTATGTGTAGAGGTAGCGACGAATGCTTCGCTTGGGGGTCTTTTCGAATTCCTGTTCCTGTACCTCAATGCCTGCAATATTGGCAAAGGCGGGAAGGTAGGAATTGATTTGCCGCTTGTAAGTGTCGAGATGTTGCTGGAGCGTTTCGCGGGTGAGTCCGTGATGCTCCAATGCCGGCTCGCTGATATAGACAAGGGCAACGAGTTTTTCACCCCGCTGAACGACAATACTCTCTTCAAAGATGGTGTGAGTGGCAATGACATCCTCCACCTCCTCAGGATAGACATTCTGTCCGTTGGCTCCAAGGAGCATGGTTTTCTTGCGCCCACGGATGAAGATGTTGCCGTTGCTGTCCATGGTGCCGAGGTCACCTGTGTGGAGCCATCCTTCCTCGTCAATGGCAGTGAGGGTCTCTTCCTCGTTTTTATAATAGCCTAACATGACGTTGGTGCCTTGTGTGAGGATTTCGCCCGGTTGGTTCTGCGGGTCGGGGGAATCTATCCTTACCTTCATGCGTGGAGCTGCCTTGCCACAGGAACCTTGCACAAAGAGGTGTTTGTCTTCGTAACCAATGATAGGTCCGCACTCTGTCATGCCATAACCGACTGTGTAGGGGAAACGGATCTGATGCAAGAAATCTTCCACCTCCTTGTTGAAGGCTGCTCCTCCGATGATGCATTCGTAGAAGTTGCCACCGAGAGAGGAATAGAGTTTGTTGCGGATTTGCCGGTACACCACCTGTTTGAGGATGGGGATGGCGGTGAGGGCACGGACGCGGCGGGTGCGTAAGATGGGGAAGATTTGCTTTTGTACGATTTTCTCCAAGATGAGGGGCACCACGATGACCACCACGGGCTTGATGTCTTGAAAGGCTTTGATGACCACGTGGGGCGATGGGGTTTTGGTGAGGAAGTGGATGTGGCAGCCAATGCAGAAGGCGAAGAAGAAATCGTAGGCAAACCCATACATGTGTGCCAAGGGCAGGATGGATAGGGTGTTGTCTCCTGGCATGAAATCCAACACTTCGTCAGCAAAGTGACAGTTGGACCAGATGGAGCGGTAAGGCAGCATGACTCCCTTGCTTCGTCCTGTGGAACCGCTGGTGTAGCTGAGCAAGGCGAGATCCTCAGGCTGCTCACGGAAATAGTGCACATCATCGGGATGAAGGTCTGTGAAGGTGCTCATGTCAATGCCCTGTGACTGGTCTGACATGGTGAAATCGACGATGTTGAGAGTGCGTGCCTGGAGTCCCTTGGCGTATTTCTCTCCACAGATGATAAGTGAGGATTCAGAGTGGTCGTAGATGTGCTGAATCTGCTCAATGTTGAATTCTGAAAGGATGGGTACGACAACGGCACCGTAGCTGAATGCGGCAAAAAAGGAGATGGCCCAATGGGCATTGTTTTTGTCGCAGATGGCAATCTTGTTGCCAGGTTCGATGCCCAACTGATGGAACAGCTGGTGCAGACGGGCAATCATTTTTGCCACATCACCATATGTATAACTGTCGTCTGTGCCATAGTTGGTGACACATGGACGATTCCAATTTTGTTTGAGCGTATTCTCCATCATACCAATGATGGATGTGTCAGTGGGCTTGAATACTCTTGTTTTTGCTTTTGCCAAAATGGTGCTTTTTTAGGGTACTTAGTGCATGTGGAACATCTCGGGGAGTGGAATGGACACGGGACTGTTGTCAGGATTTGTCTCCATGATATCAGCCATATATGCCCACCACTTTTGACAAATCTCAGTGCTGCCAAGGTCTTGGCTGCCACTTTCGCCTTCCAGTTCTTGGTAGGCAAAAAGAATGTTAGTGTCCTCATCAAGATAGATGCTGTAGTTGCGTACGCCGCTCTTGTTGAGTAATGCTTTGAGTTCAGGAAAGAGGTTGGCGTGACGCCGCTTGTATTCTTCCTTGCATCCTGGCTTCAGGAACATCTTGAAAGCTTCTCGTTTCATCAATCGGTTCTTTTTGGTTGTTAGAGGATTTGTAGGTCTCCAATTGTCTTGGGGGTGTCTGGTTTCTTCTTGGGTTGAGACTTTACCTTGTGCGACATCATGTGCTCGTTCTTGCGCAGATTGTTTTCAGCTTCCAGCAGGGCTATGCGGGCTTCAAGCTTTTGGATGGTCATCTCGAGATGTGTCACACGAGCCTCCAGTTGTTCGTCCACCTCATCTTCCTCTGCAGGGACAACAGTTTTCGACTGAAGGTACTCTTTCCCGTTGAGGCTTTGACTTTCTCCCTTCTTGCTCTTCTCATTTCGCTCTGTTGCCAGCTCTGGTTGGCCAGATTGGGCACCAGCCATCATCTTCGGTGAAGCAGGCTTCTTCTCCACCTTGGTGGTGTCCTCTTCAATCACCACTACTTCGTTCTGTGGCATAGGGACAGCAAAGCCGTCTTCGTCTTCGACCAGCACAATGCCTCCTTGACGGAAACCTGTGATTTTACCGCCACCCACATCGTTCAGAAATCTTACTTTATCACCAATTTTCATAATGGAAGTTGTTTTTGATATGCAAAAGTAAGGAAAATGTGGGAAGAATGAAAAAAATATGATAACTTTGCATCGTTTTTCGTGCGTAAGATGAGTTTTGAGGGCTGATTTTGATTTTTATGCACACATATTATAATAATGTGTAATGAAGAAGAACTATTATAGCATTGCCATCGAACGGTATTTTAGTACTCCCGTGCCCTATTTCCTGATAGGAACGGTGCCATTGATGCTGTATGGCTATTTTGAGAGCGATGTATGGTTCTGGGTGGGAATGGTGCTTACAGTCGCAGTTTTTGCCCTCAACCATTTCATGATGCACTCGCTGACCAGCACGTTTGGACTGTATGCCACGAAAAGGCAAGTGGATTATGTGAGCAACTTCTGCGTGGGAAAGAACGAGGTGTTTTCAGAGCAAGAGAGCAGCAGGCTGATGGAGATGATTGCGGAACAGTCCGGCAACTCCCGCATCAACATTGAGGACTACATTAATTATATCAATCACCAGTTGGAGGAGAAGTCGAACAATGGCAATGCAGAGGCGACTTATTGGTTAGGCATCTATCACCGTATTTTGGGTGAGGCTGACAACCATAACAAGGTGGCTCGTGAATTGATTGAGAAATCAGCAAAGATGGGTTTTGAACGTGCCAAAAAGCTACAAGAACGTGCAAGAAAGTGGGTTTAATTGTCTGTTTTTGTGAAAAAAATGCCGTAAAGTTTTGTGTTTAAAGAAATTTGCCGTAATTTTGCCGACCGTTGGGAAAATCCCAGCGGTTTTTAATGTTATTTTATAATTAATTTACTAAAAAGAATTGTAATGATTATTGTACCTGTAAAAGAGGGCGAGAACATTGAGAGAGCTCTCAAAAAGTTCAAGAGAAAGGCCGAGAAAACTGGCATCATCAAGGAGGTTCGCAGCCGTAAGCAGTTTAACAAGCCATCTGTTGTGAAGCGCGAGAAGATGCAGCACGCCATCTACGTGAACAAACTCCATCAAGAAGAGGAGTAAGAAGCCTTTGAGGGCATAAAACTCTCAGGAATTCGAAAAAAAAGACAGATTAACAAAGTTTTCGGTCGAAAATTTGGTCGTTTGGCGAAAATGTCATAAATTAGTCGCAGAAAACGATGAAACATGGAACTGTGGACTGATTCTTTCCTGGAATATCTGGGTGCAGAGCGGAATTATTCGTCAGCAACTATCGAGTCTTATGCGAAAGACTTGTCAATGTTTCAGGAGTTCCTCGAGGAGCAGAATCCGGACTCTTCATGGACTGCCGTTGAGGCAGGGGATGTGAGGGAATGGGTCATTTATCTGCTTGATGAGCGGAAAATGGAAGCATCCTCGGTCAACAGAAGGTTGAGTGCGTTACGCTCTTTCTACAAATATCTGCGTAGAGTGGGGCTGGTGAGCATCAATCCGATGGAAAAAGTAGTCGCTCCGAAAAAGAAACGTCCTTTACCTTATTTCGTGAGGGAATCGGAAATGGACAGGCTGCTTGAGTTGACCGCTGAGGACAGGAGTTTTAAGGGCGTCAGAGATAGACTCATCTTGATGATGTTCTATGAAACCGGAATCAGGCGAGCAGAGTTGCTGGGTATGACTGATGCAAGTGTGGATTTGATTGCCAAGCAAATCAAAGTGACGGGAAAACGTAACAAACAGCGTATTGTCCCGTTTGGCAAAGAATTGGAAAGTGAAATCAATGCCTATTGGACGGCTCGTGAAGAGACGATGGGGCGGCAGGCTTTCCCGACCTTGTTTGTAACTGATGAGGGAACACCGATGAATGAGACCCAAGTCTCGAAAATCGTGAAAGAGAATCTCTCGAAGGTGACTACCATCAAGAAAAGAAGCCCGCATGTGCTTCGCCATTCATTTGCCACTGCAATGCTGAACAACCATGCTGACTTGACTTCCATCCAGAAGTTACTTGGACATGAAAGCGTTGCCACCACGGAAATCTACACACATGTTTCATTCGAAGAACTGAAAAGTGAGTACAAGAATGCGCATCCGCGCAAGTAAAATATTGTTCAACTTAAATTATCAGTGACTATGGACATTAACGTAAAGACAATCAAATTCGACGCGACGGACAAGTTGCAGGAATTCATCCAGAAGAAAGTTGGAAAACTGGACAAGCTTTGCAACGATATAAGAAAGGTTGAGGTGTCATTGAAGGTCGTGAAACCAGAGACGGCAATGAACAAGCAGGCGAGCCTCACTGTAGTGCTGCCAAAAACGGAGTTGTTTGCCGAGAAGATTTGCGACACATTTGAAG
>JAILDV010000055.1 GCA_024688885.1 Bacteroidaceae bacterium
TTGTCTTTGTTCATCTTGCAGCCATTCAATTTGGCTGCAAAGGTACAAATTCAAATCCGTGCACCCTTAAAACTACTCGTAAATGACTTAATTTCAGCGATTTCAAAGAACGATTAGTCCACTTTAACGGGACAGTAGTGATGTGTTTATTCAACTTTCGCAAGTTTTAGTTTATTGGAGTTAAAGGAGTTATCGCTCCGCTCAGGAGTTAAAAGCCGATACTCTGCCAGCCCATGCGCTGGGCGACCCTCATCTCTATACCCTCAGCCCTATACTCTAAACCATCACATTTGGCTTTCACTCCTTTAACTCCAAAGAAGTTGAGCACTTGCGAAACTTAAGTGTGTTTATTTTACGTCCACGTTGACAAATATACGACATTCTTTTCACAAACAAATGATTTTTAGAAAAAAATAAAAGATTTTTGGTTCTTCAATCATCTATGATGACCCCAAATCACAAAAAGTAAATAAAATTTACTCACAAATCCTCTTCATTTCTTCCAACTGCTGGATGAAAGCATCATAACCTATCTCATGGATGGCATGCAATAGCAAACCATTCCGAACGATGCGGCCATCTGGAGTAATAGTCACGTTGAAAGGGATGGCAGAAAAACCGAACAATTCCTGCAATTGAAGGAATTGCTTGTCATCAAGTGCCAGATGATACTCTCCATCCAGATTTGTGCGCACAAAATCCTGGTAATCTTTGTCTTCGGGGTTGTTTTCGTTGGCAAGAAAAATAAACTTCATGTCCGAGCGGTCACGGATTTGCCGACGCGCATTCTTAGTGTCCATGATGGTTCTCCTGCATGGACCACACCACATTGCCCACAAATCCAAAACGATATAACGACCAGGGAATTCAGCCAGCAACTTATGGACAAACTCCGATGCAGCACCTTCAGGAAGGGGATAGGCGACTCCCTGACGTAACAAATCTTGGAAACACTGCTGAGCCATTTCCTTGACTTGGGGATGCGATAAATAAGGAAAGAACACATGGAAGTTCCTCTTTGCCTCATCCGCCATATCCATTATAAAGCCCGTTGCATCGTTGATGCTCTGCAGTTGAAGAAGTTGAACAGGCAGGACATCATGAGGGGTGGCAAAAATCTCACGACCAAAATCACGGAAAAAACTCAATTCATCCTCCTTTTCTTGCCTAAATTGTCTCAATTCTTCATCCAAATCCCCCTCTTCCACATACGTTTCTGGGATATTTTTGACAGACAAAGGATACAGAATCGTGGAATTCAAACGGTTCAGAAACCAAGCAGCATACATGGAAGCCATCATCAATGAATCATCGCAGGGCAGACGACGCAATACCCGATAGACCTCCCCATCGCTCAAACGTTCCATCATGGAGTTGCCATGATTCGTCGTATTTCGGATTCCCAAGAAATAAGAAAGGTAAGCCTGACCAAAATTGGCAGACACATCACATCGCATCAGACGACGCTCATAAGGGGTAAAGCCCTTCTTTGTTGCACACTCCTCCACCTCGCGCAACCGTTCCGTATAGACAGAATCAGCCCAATGGTTGAACTCATCTACATCTCCTGCAAACAAACAACACTGTTGGTACGTATCCAGATATTCCGTCCGCACCTGCAACAGCCGAACCACATCCTCCGCATGACCACCAGCATAGGTGCATTCAGGCACATCCTTACCGTTGAAAGTCACCGTGATGTCAAGCGTATCACCTGGACACAGATAGAACGGCACCTCCTTCTTATCCATCTTTTCTCTCGATGTGAAGAACCAATTAAAAATGGGGTGATACAGCAACAGCCGCTTCTCAAAAGTTCCATCTTCGCGAATCTCTATAGAAACATTAGGAACACCACCCATCTGTAAATCCCCAATCTGAGAAGTCAAAGTTTGGAATCCCATTGCACTCGAATAATCCACAATACGCCCACGAATCAAAGCGGAATCAGCACAGAAAAAGGACTTCTGACCCCATCCCACCACAGCCACAAAAGCCAATAGTATAGTCATTAGTGATTGCTTGTTCATATTCTTTCTTTTATTTCCAAATGATTATTTCTATAATTAGATACGTTGGCTTCAGCAAAAACTTAATTTGAAAAAGGGTTAAATAATCTTAATCATGACCATAAAATCCCTATTTACTTTTTCTGAACATAAATAACCCATGAGTAACCATTCGCACCATTCGTGTTCAGAAAAAAACTTGTTTTTATTTTGTATTGTGTGCGGCTTTCACTAACTTTGCACTCCAATTACGCGTAAAAAGATGATTTTCAACTATGATGTTGTGGTGGTGGGAGCGGGTCACGCTGGATGTGAGGCTGCTGCCGCTGCTGCTAATTTGGGTGCTCGGACGTGTCTCATCACGATGGACATGAACAAGATTGCACAGATGTCGTGCAATCCTGCCATTGGTGGTATTGCCAAAGGACAGATAGTGAGGGAGATTGATGCGTTGGGAGGATATACGGGTATCGTGACCGACCGTTGTAGCCTGCAATTCAGGATGTTAAATCTCTCAAAGGGTCCTGCAGTATGGAGTCCACGTTCACAGTGTGACCGTGCCAAGTTCATCTGGACATGGCGGGAGATACTGGAGAACACACCCAACTTGCAGATTTGGCAAGACCAAGCAAAAGATTTAGTTGTTGAAAATCAAGAAGTTCAAGGTGTAAAGACGTATTACGGAGCCGAGTTCAGAGCCCAATGTGTCATCATCACGGCAGGCACGTTTCTGAATGGGTTGATGCACATCGGCAGGGTGATGATACCTGGTGGAAGATGTGCCGAACTGCCAGCACTGGAACTGACAGAGAGCATCACGAAGCATGGCATCCGTGCTGGAAGAATGAAGACAGGAACCCCTGTGCGCATTGACAAGCGGAGCGTGGATTTTTCGCTGATGGAGAAACAGGATGGCGACCACGATTTTCACAAGTTCTCTTACCTGCCCACAGAGCGCACGTCAGTGTCGGAACGTAACAACCTCCCTTGCTGGATTTGCTACACCAACACCGAGGTACACGACGTGCTACGTTCGGGCCTCCCCGACTCTCCCCTTTATAATGGACAAATCCAGAGCATCGGACCTCGCTATTGCCCAAGCATCGAGACCAAACTCCACACCTTCCCCGACAAGGACGAGCACATGTTGTTCTTGGAGCCTGAAGGAGAAACCACGAACGAGATGTACTTGAACGGCTTCTCGTCCTCTCTCCCCTTAGACATCCAGTTGACCGCCCTTCGCAAGATTCCTGCTTTTAAGCATTTGGAGGTTTATCGTCCCGGATATGCCATCGAGTACGACTTCTTCGACCCCACTCAACTGACCCATTCCCTCGAATCGAAAGTGGTGAAAAACCTCTTCTTTGCAGGACAAGTGAACGGCACAACGGGTTATGAGGAAGCAGCAGGACAAGGTGTGATTGCGGGCATCAATGCTGCCATCAACTGCAACAAAACACTGAATGGTGGGGAGCCTTTCACGCTGGGCAGAAACGAAGCCTACATCGGTGTGCTTATCGACGACCTTGTGACGAAAGGAGTGGATGAGCCTTACCGCATGTTCACCTCACGTGCTGAATACCGCATTCTGTTGCGTCAAGACGATGCAGACATGCGTCTGACGGAACGCAGTTACAAGCTGGGCTTGGCAACTGAAGAGCGCTACCAGCTGATGCAAACCAAGAAGGCGAAAATCGATGCCATCATTGCGTTCGCATCAAACTTCTCCTTAAAACCTTCACTCATCAACCCTTCCTTGGAAACACTGGGCACCACCCCACTCCGCCAAGGATGCAAGTTGGAGGAACTGTTGGGTCGCCCACAAATCAACATCAACAGCATCGCCCCACATATCGAACCTTTCCGCAAGGAACTGGAACGTATTCTCGGTGATGACATACGACGCGAGGAAATCATCGAAGCAGCAGAAATACAAATCAAATACAAGGGCTACATCTATCGCGAACAGCAGATGGCAGACAAGATGATTCGTTTGGAGAACATCAAGATTGCAGGCAAATTCGACTACCCCAACATGACACAAATCTCCATCGAAGCACGTCAGAAGCTGCAAGCCATACAGCCCGTCACACTGGCACAGGCTTCGCGCATTCCTGGGGTTTCACCTTCCGACATCAACATCATGTTGGTGCTGATGGGACGTTAAAGCATCGCTTTTGTTCCACGTGAAACAATTTATTTGTAGAACGTGCAAAATCAGTCATTTATAAGAATCAACTAACACTAAACATATAACAAAAAAACTATGGAACTTAACAATCAATACCTATTAGATCACTTGCGTAGCATCCCCGATTTTCCCAAGAAAGGTATTAACTTCCGTGACGTCACCACACTCTTCAAGGATGCCAAAGCGCTCGAAATGATGGAAGAACAACTGTATGAGCTCTACAAGGACAAGGGCATCACAAAGGTGGTGGGAATGGAAACACGTGGCTATATCATGGGCTCCATTATTGCCCGTCGTCTCAATGCTGGTTTCGTGATGGCACGCAAACCTGGCAGACTTCCAGCGACCACCATCAGAGAGAGCTTTACAAAGGAATATGGCACAGATGCCATCGAGATTCATTTAGATGCCATCGACGAGAACGATGTGGTGCTCTTGCACGATGACCTTCTTGCCACAGGTGGCACTATCAAAGCAGCATGGAAACTTGTCCAAAAGTTGAATCCCAAGAAGTGCTACATGAATTTCCTTATAGAGATTCGCGACGAAGGGCTGCAAGGAAGGGAGGCAATTGGCGACGGAATTGAAATCACCACCCTCTTGACTCTATAGGAATTGGCGGTATGAAATCTTTGACCAGACATTGAATGTAAACGTGTTTAAACATTGATTTTGCATAAGTTAGCAACGAATTGTTTCACGTGGAACAAACAAGAAAGATGAAGTAACACTTGAAGTAAGATAGATGACGAAGGACGAAGAAAGATTACAACGGCTCAAGGTGATTGTCAATAGCCTAACTGAAGAACCTGGATGCTATCAGTATTTAGATAAAGATGGCAGGGTGATTTATGTGGGGAAGGCAAAGAACCTGAAACGACGCGTTAGTTCTTACTTCAACAACTCATACAAAAATCGCAAGACACACATTCTTGTCAGTAAAATCGAAGACATCAAATATGTCGTGGTACCTACAGATGAGGATGCACTGATTCAAGAAAACAACCTCATCAAGGAACACCAACCATTCTACAACATTCTGCTGAAAGACGGTAAGACCTACCCATCTGTGTGCATCACGAATGAGTATTTTCCACGTGTCATCAAAACTCGAACTATTGATAAAAAGACAGGTACTTATTATGGTCCTTTCAGCCATACAAGCACATTGAACGCCATGATGGAACTGATAGGGAAACTCTATCAGATTCGTCTTTGCCACACCAGCATTACTCCCGAAAGAATGGAACAAGGGAAGCTGAGAAAATGCCTCTATTACGACATCGGGAAATGCAAGGCACCTTGTATTGGGCTTCAAAAAAGGGAGGATTATCTCCAACAAATTGATGAAATCAAGGAGATATTAAGTGGAAATACCAGAAATCTGTGTCAAAAACTTCTGAAGGAAATGCAGGATTTGGCAGAAAAGGAAGAGTTTCTGGCAGCAGAATCCGTGAAAAAGAAGTATCTCCTCGCCAAAGAATTTGACAGCAAGAGCCGTGTGATTACCAGCACGAACCAAAATATCGATGTGTTCAGCATCGAAGATGACGAAAACAAGGCATACGTCAATTATATGCATGTGGTGAACGGTTGCATCACACGCGTGTTCACCAACGAATACAAAAAACGACTGGATGAGACTGCTGAAGAAATCATCTCGTTGGCTATTGTGGATATGCGCGAACAGTATGGAGATGAATCCAAGGAAATTGTTGTACCCTTCGAATTGGATTTCACGCTGAAAGACGCACAATTTATCGTGCCAAAAGCAGGAGACAAGAAGAAACTGCTCTTCCTTTCTGAAGCGAATGTACGTCAATACCGCATAGATGCCTTGAAACAAGCAGAACGGTTGAATCCTGATCAAAGGAATGTAAATCTGCTGAAAGAACTACAACGCAAGCTGAAATTGCCCAAAATTCCGATGCGCATTGAGTGTTTCGACAACTCAAATACAATGGGACAAGATGCTGTGGCTGGGTGTGTAGTATTCATCGGAGGGAAAAAATCGAAGAACGACTATCGCAAATACAACATCAAGACAGTCATTGGCCCTGACGATTACGCATCCATGAGCGAAGTCGTGTATCGCAAATATAGCCGTGCCATCGAGGAAGAGACTCCCCTACCCGACCTTATCATCACCGATGGTGGCAAGGGACAGATGGAGGTGGTCAGAAAGGTGATTGAAGACCAACTGCATTTAGAGATTCCCATAGCAGGATTGGCAAAGGACAGTCATCACCGTACCAACGAACTATTGTATGGATTTCCAGCACAAGTGGTTGGCATTGAGATGGATAGTCCTCTATTTAAGTTGCTCACACAAATTCAGGATGAGGTGCACCGTTTTGCCATCACATTCCACAAAGAGAAGCGGGCAAAGCATAACACAGAGTCGGAACTCGACCACATCAAAGGCATTGGTACAGCCACTAAGACCTTGTTGCTCAATAAATTCAAAAGTCTTAAACGTGTTAAAGAGGCTGATTATGAAACACTTGCAGAAGTTATCGGAGTTTCAAAAGCACAACTCATCAAAGACTATTTCAACGAATAAAAATCATTATAAATATGAGAGCAGTACTACAAAGAGTTACACACGCATCTGTAACGATTAACGGTGAAAGAACATCGTCAATTGGTCAAGGATATTTGGTTCTTCTCGGTTGCGAAAATGCTGACACAGAGGAAGATATAGATTGGCTATCAAAGAAAATCTGTAACTTGCGCGTGTTTGATGATGAGAATGGAGTGATGAACAAATCCATTCTCGATGTGGGTGGCGAAATATTGGTGGTGAGCCAATTCACCTTATGGGCAAGTTATAAGAAAGGCAATCGTCCATCCTATCTAAGAGCAGGAAGTCACGAAGTGACTGTGCCGCTGTATGAGAGGTTTTTAGAGGTTTTATCTGAACAACTGGGGAAACCAGTTGCAGCTGGAGAATTCGGAGCGTACATGAAGGTGGAACTGCTGAACGATGGCCCTGTAACTATTTGTATGGATACAAAAAACAAAGAATAAGATATGGAAGAAAACAAGTATTTTGAGGCACTGAAACAGTATGATTTAGACCTCGACGATGAGAAAGTGAAACGTCAAGTGGAAACGCTGCTGAATGAGCATCTGCAAGAGAACAACACCAAGGAAGTGAAGCAGTTTCTGCTGAACAGCGTGGAACTCACCACCCTCAAGACTACAGACAGTGAGGACAGCGTGTTGAAGTTTGTGGAAAAAGTGAATAAATTCGACGATGTCTATCCAGAATTGGGACACGTGGCTACCGTATGCGTCTATCCTTGCTTTGCAAAGATCTGTCACGACACATTAGAGAATGAAGAAGTGGAAATTGCTTGTGTTTCAGGAAGTTTCCCATCAGCACAAACGTTTGTGGAAGTGAAGATTGCTGAAACTGCCCTCGCCATTAAGGATGGCGCCACAGAAATAGACATCGTGATTCCTGTAGGTAAATTCTTGGCAGGCGATTATGAAGGAATGTGTGATGAAATCGCTGAAATCAAAGCCGTCTGTGGAGACAAGAAACTGAAAACCATCCTTGAAACAGGATGTCTGAAAACTGCTTCCAACATCAAGACTGCAAGTATCCTGGCGATGTATGCAGGTGCTGATTACATCAAGACCTCCACAGGAAAATTGGAACCAGCCGCGACTCCTGAAGCAGCTTTCGTGATGTGCCAAGCCATCAAGGAATACAACGATAAAACCGGCAATCAAATTGGTTTTAAGCCTGCTGGTGGCATGAAAACAGTGGAAGACGCCCTCACCTACTACACCATTGTCAAAGAAGTTTTAGGAGAGAAATGGCTGACAAACCAATGGTTACGACTAGGCACAAGTTCGCTTGCCAACAAACTTCTTTCAGAAATAGAAGGAAAGGAAGTGAAATTCTTCTAATTAAGGTGATTAAATAGAACGATCTATCGCGTAATCAACATAAGCAATCAGGGCTTGTTTGACATCTGAATCAGGAAAAGATGCAAGCAAGTCCTTTGCTTTCTGTGCATAGTCGTTCATCATCTTCTCAGCATAGTCAATACCACCGTTCTTCTTCGTGAAATCAACCAACATGTCGATTTCATCCTGCGAAACCTGACGGCTCTTCACCTTACGGGCAATTGCCAGCATCTCCTCGTTGCAGGTGGCAAGAAGGGCATGGATGACAGGAAGCGTGAGTTTACCCTCTTTCATGTCATTGCCAGTGGGTTTGCCTATCTGCGTGTCGTGATGATAGTCAAAGATGTCATCGCGAATCTGGAAACAAATGCCAATGTATTTGCCAAAATCATGGAAAATCTGACGCATCTTTTCATCCGATGAAACCGACAAAACTCCTGCTTCAGCGCAAGCAGCAAAGAGAGCTGCCGTCTTGTTACGGATAATGTGAAAATACACATCCTCGGTGATGGTTTCATTCTTGACATTGTTCAGTTGCAACAGCTCTCCATCAGCCAGTTTCTGAGCAGCTGCAGAAACGATTCTCACCAACTCTATCTGCCCTGTTTTCGTGGCACAAAGCAATGCGTTGGCGAGAATGAAATCACCCACAAGCACTGCCACTTGATTACCATAGGCATTGTTGACAGATTCCTGTCCTCGACGTTCTTCACTCTCATCGACGATATCATCGTGGATAAGACTTGCTGTATGGAAGAACTCAAATGTGGCTGCAGTGTAAACAGAACGCTCATTGGCTTCCTCTCCCACCAGTTTTGCGACAAGAAGCACAAGGGCAGGACGCATCATTTTCCCACTTCTGCTGCTAATGACACTAAGCACCTTCTGCAGAATGGGATTGGCATGCACAAGATAGGAGTCAAACACTTGTTTGTATTGACTCATCTCGGCTTCAATTGGCTTTCTTATTTGCTGTAATGCGTCCATATTACTGAAAAACATCTGCAAAGGTAGTAAAGAATTGGGAATTAGGAATTAGGAATTAGGAATTATTTGCTGTTCGAAGTGTTTTTTCGTTGGAAAAGTAACAATTCCTCATTCCTAATTCCTCATTCCTAATTAAAAATCGTACCTTTGTGGCAAAATCAAAATAGAAATGGCAAAATTGTTTCTTCTCGATGCTTATGCATTGATTTATAGAGCCTATTATGGGTTCATCCGAAATCCACGCATTAACAGCAAAGGTGAAAACACATCGGCAGTATTGGGCTTTGTGAACACGCTCGAAGAGATTCTCACGAAGGAAAACCCCGAATACATCGGTGTAGCTTTCGACCCCCATGGTCCTACGTTTCGCCATGAGGCATTTCCTGACTATAAGGCACAACGAGAAGAAACACCTGAAGGCATACGTTTTGCCGTTCCCATCATCAAGGACGTGTTGAAGGCATATCGCATCCCCGTGCTGGAAGTGCAAGGCTTCGAAGCGGACGATGTCATCGGTACATTGGCAAAACAAAGTGAATCCATCGGCGAACTTGACACCTATATGATGACTCCTGACAAGGATTATGGGCAATTAGTGGCGAAGAACGTGAAGATGTATAAACCACGATTTGACGGGGGTTTTGACATCTTGGGCGAGAAGGAGGTGAAAGAAAAATATGGACTCAGCGATGTGAAACAGGTCATTGACCTTTTAGGCTTGATGGGTGACTCCTCCGACAACTACCCAGGGTGTCCAGGAGTAGGCGAGAAGACAGCCGTGAAACTCATCAACGAGTTTGGCAGCATTGAGAATCTGCTTGCCCATACCGAGCAGTTGAAGGGTGCCATGAAGAAGAAGGTGGAGGAGCATGTGGAGGACATCAAGATGTCGAAGTTCTTGGCAGCCATCAAGACGGATGTGCCCATCACCCTCAATCTTGACAGCCTCAAACGCGAACCTATCGATGATGTTGCCCTCAAGGAAATATTTGAGCGATTGGAGTTCCGTACATTACTAAGAAAGAAATTAGGTGGCAGTGACACCACCTCTGCTTCCTCCCCCACTCCAACTGTTTCCTCCAACAAGAATAAAGGCAAAGGACAGATGGGTGACCTCTTCAGCGGTGATTTGTTTGGAGGAGCATCAGAAAGTCCTCAAACACCCTCTTCTCAAGCCTCCGAGAGTGCAAAATTTACGGGAACGGGGCAAGGTGACTTGTTTTTTTCAAATCTCAGCGATTTAACCACCACGCCCCACACTTACCAACTCGTTGATTCTACGGAGGAAATGGAAAAGTTGGCTGCAAATATCTTGACTTTCGGTTTTGTCAGTTTAGACACGGAAACCACTTCCATCGATGCGATGTCGGCAAAATTGGTCGGATTGAACTTTGCGGTAAAGGAGGGAGAGGCATATTATGTTCCAGTGCCTCAACATGAGGAATGGGCAGGTGAGGATTTTGAAAAAACCTTAAAAGTTGTTAACATCTTCAAGAAGGTGTATGAGAACGACCAAATTCTGAAAATCGGACAGAACATCAAATACGACATGATGGTATTGGCAAATTATGGCATCCATCTTGAGGGAAAGATTTTCGACACGATGATTGCACATTATATACTTGCACCAGAGTTGCGTCACAACATGGATTATCTGGCAGAGGTGTATCTGAAGTATAAGACCATTCATATCGATGCGCTCATTGGTTCGGGCAAGAAGCAACGTTCAATGAGCGAACTTGATCCTAAAGAGGTGTATGAATATGCTGCCGAGGATGCCGACGTGACACTGAAGTTGAAGAACATCTTGGAGAAGGAGTTGCACGAGAAGGGGCTCTATCAGCTCTTCGAGGAGGTGGAAATGCCACTGGTGCCCGTGTTGGCAAGGATGGAGATGAACGGTGCCAGAATTGACGAAGCGTCATTGGCAGAGACTTCCAAAGTCTTCACGGAACGAATGGAAGCCATCGAACATGAAATACGTGAAGTGGCAGGACAGGAACTGAACATCAGTTCACCAAGACAGATTGGGGAACTCCTCTTCGACCAACTCAAAATTGACTCCAAACCCAAGAAGACGAAGACGGGGCAGTATGTCACCGACGAGGCTACCCTACTCGCTCTGAAGAGCAAGCATCCGGTGGTGGAGAAGATACTCGATTATCGCGGTTACAAGAAGTTGCTGAGCACCTATATCGATGCCTTGCCACAGTTGGTCAATCCACGTACAGGACATATCCACACATCTTACAATCAGGCGGTTACGGCTACAGGAAGACTCTCCTCCAGCAACCCAAACTTGCAGAATATTCCCATCCGTGATGAGAATGGCAAGGAGGTGCGCAAGGCTTTCATTCCCGACGAGGGCGAACTCTTCTTCTCAGCCGATTATAGCCAGATAGAATTGCGCTTGATGGCACACCTCAGCCAAGATAAAAACATGGTTGAAGACTTCAATAGTGGACACGACATTCATCAAGCCACTGCAGCCAAAATCTTCAAGGTGCCGATCGAGGAGGTGACTTCCACCATGAGAAGAAAAGCCAAGACTGCCAATTTCGGCATTATCTATGGCATCTCCGCCTTCGGTTTGGCAGAGCGGATGGAGGTGAGTCGAGGGGAAGCACGTCAGCTCATCGATGACTACTTTGCCACCTATCCAGGTGTGAAGGAATACATGGACAAGAGCATCGAGAAAGCGCGTCAATTAGGTTATACGGAGACACTTTTAGGTCGTCGTTGCCAACTGCCTGACATCAATTCACGCAATGCTGTGGTGCGTGGTTATGCAGAGAGAAACGCCATCAATGCCCCGATTCAGGGCACAGCTGCCGACATCATCAAAGTGGCGATGATTCGCATCGACAAAAGGATGCGTGAAGAAGGCTTACGTTCCAAGATGATTTTGCAGGTACACGACGAACTCAACTTCTCAGTCGTACCCGAAGAGAAGGAACAACTACAAGCATTGGTTATCAACGAGATGCAGAACGCCATCAAGCTCTCCGTACCGCTCTTTGCCGATTGCGGATGGGGCACCAATTGGCTTGAAGCACACTAAAAAACTGATTGCACTATTTTCATGAGGAAAGGTTTCGTCATTCTCCTACTATTTATAATGTGTTGTCAGATGAGAGCACAGCAGACCTTTACAATCCTTTCCTATAACATCGAGAATGCTTTCGACACCATTCACGACGAGGGTAAGAACGATTATGAGTACTGCGATGGGGGCGAACGGAAATGGAATCAAAACAAACTCTTTCAAAAACTGAAGGGCATCAGCAAGGTGATTGCGGCAGCTGATGAGAAGCGTCCTGTTGACTTGATAGGACTTTGCGAAGTGGAGAACGACACCGTAATGCAGTATCTCACACGGTGCACTTCTTTGAAGAATCTTGGCTATCGCTACATCATGACCAACTCGCAAGACGGGCGTGGAATTGACGTCGCCCTACTCTACTCCCCCTTTACATTTCATCCTATTGAAAATGAATCCATTCGACCTAATTCCAAGAAAGAGAAAACACGCGATATTCTGCATGTGGCAGGAATCATTGCAGGAGGTGACACCCTCGATGTGTATGTGGTGCATCTGCCCTCCAAACGTGGTGGTGCAGAAGCTCAAAAATTAAGTATGGGCATCTGCCAGCAACTGAAGGCACATACTGACTCTGTGCGCACAAAAAGACAGCGCCCCAACCTACTCATCATGGGTGATTTCAATGCAGAAAACAACTCCCAGCAACTGAAACTCCTCACTCGCAGTCATCATCTCATTGACCGCACCGCCAAACTCCAACCTGGCACTTATAAATATCAAGGTGAGTGGTCAACCATCGACCATCTCCTCACCCACACCACTACTCTCTCCCATCAGCAAACCCGCATCCTCACACTCCCCTTCCTTCTTGAGCATGATGCCACAAACGGAGGAGACAAACCCTATCGCACCTATCTTGGTACTGTTTATCAAGGTGGCATCAGCGACCATTTGCCCGTAGTCGGCACCTTCCAACTGAAAAAGTTCGCTACAAAATAAGATAAACAAGAAAAAAAGTTGTAACTTTGCCACAAATTTCTTTTTTATAATGGTTACAATCAAACAAGTAGAGACAAAAAAGGAACTGAAGCAGTTCATCCGTTTTAATTACGAACTTTACAAAAACAACCCCTATTCCGTGCCAGATTTGTATGAGGATATGTTGAACACATTCTCTGACAAAAATGCCGCCATGGAGTTTTGTGAGGCTGCGTATTTTCTTGCATATAAGGAAGATAAGTTGGTAGGGCGTGTGGCTGCCATCATCAACAAGAAGGCGAACAAGACGTGGAATCTGAAGAATGTGCGGTTCGGATGGATTGACTTTGTGGATGATGAAGAAGTGAGTGAAGCCTTGCTCAACAAGGTGGAAGAGTGGGGTAGAGAGCGTGGCATGGAAACCATTCAGGGACCTCTCGGCTTTACGGACATGGATGCTGAAGGTATGCTCATCGAGGGCTTCGAGGAACTTTCGACGATGGCCACCATCTATAATTACCCTTATTACCAGAAGCACATCGAACGACTCGGTTTTGAGAAAGATGCCGACTGGATTGAGATGATTATGACGGTGCCGAAGAAGGAAGGACTTCCTGAGCGACTGAAGAAGATTGCCGAGATTGTGATGAAGAAATATGACTTACGCATCAAGAAATATACCTCAGCCAAGAAGATTGCGAAAGAGTATGGACAAGAGATCTTCTCGGTCATCAACGAAGCCTTCAAACCGTTGTTTGGATACAGCGAACTGAGTCAGAAGCAGATAGACCAATATGTAAAGATGTATCTGCCTGTGCTCGACCTCAAACTGGTGAGTCTGGTGACAGAAGCAAACGGACGACTGGTGGCTGTGGGCATCTCCATGCCTTCGATGTCGAAAGCCTTGCAGAAAGCCAAAGGAAAGTTAACTCCTTTCGGTTGGTGGCATCTGCTCAAGGCATTGAAAATCAAGAAGCCAAAGGTGCTTGATTTGATGCTGGTAGGTGTGCTTCCCGAATATCAGAGCAAGGGAGTCAATTCCATTCTTTTCTACGACCTTCTGCCCATCTACATCTCAGAAGGATATGATTATGTGGAAACCAACCCCGAACTGGAGTTGAACGACAAGGTGCAACAGCAATGGATTTATTTTGAAAGACGACAGCACAAGAGAAGAAGGTGCTACAAGAAGGAGATAAAATAATGGAAGAACAAAACCTGAACAATACCCCAGAAACCAATTATGGTGATGCCAACATCATCACCTTGACAGGTGTGGAACACATCCGTCTGCGCCCTGGTATGTACATCGGACGTTTGGGTGACGGTAGCCATGCAGAAGATGGCATCTATGTGTTGCTGAAAGAAATTATTGACAACAGCATCGACGAGTTCAAGATGAATGCCGGCAAGCGCATTGAAGTGGAGGTGATAGAGAACCGGTCGGTGACTGTGCGCGACTATGGCCGAGGCATTCCGCAGGGAAAGATGATTGAGGCGGTGAGCATTCTCAACACGGGTGGTAAGTACGACTCAAAGGCGTTCCAGAAGTCCATCGGTCTGAATGGTGTGGGTACGAAAGCCGTCAACGCTTTGTCCAATCGTTTCGAGGTGAGGAGCTACCGCGATGGGGTAGTGCGCACGGCGGTGTTTGAGAAGGGCAAGCTCGTGGATGACCAGACGGCGAAGACCTCAGAAGAGAATGGCACGTTCATCTCCTTCACACCCGACGACACGCTCTTCCTCAACTACAAGTTCCAGGATGAGTTTGTCAGCAACATGCTGCGCAACTACACCTACCTGAACACAGGTTTGGAGATATTCTACAATGGCGGTCGCATCGTGAGCCGCAATGGTTTGAAAGACCTTCTGAAAGACACGATGGATGCCACACCCCTGTATGAGATTATCCATTTGAAGGGCGACGACATCGAGATTGCCTTCACACATACCAACCAGCAGTATGGCGAGGAATACCACTCCTTTGTGAATGGTCAGCACACCATTCAGGGTGGTACCCATCAGAGTGCCTTCAAAGAGCATATTGCACGCACCATCAAGGAGTTCTACGGCAAGAACTACGAATATAGCGACATCCGTTCGGGCATCATCGCAGCCATTGCCATCAATGTGCAGGAACCCCAATTCGAGTCACAGACGAAGATTAAGTTGGGTTCACTCACCATGGAGCCGAATGGTGGCATCAGCGTGAACAAGTTTGTGGGCGACTTCATCAAGACCGAAGTCGATAACTACCTGCACAAGAACCTCGATGTGGCAGAGGTCATCGAAGAGAAAATCAAGGACAATGAACGTGACCGCAAAGCGATTGCAGGCGTGACAAAATTGGCTCGAGAACGTGCCAAGAAAGCCAATCTGCACAACCGCAAACTGCGCGACTGCAAGATACACCTCAACGACCCCAAGGGCGAACTGAAAGAGGAGAGCTCCATCTTCATCACCGAGGGTGACTCTGCCAGCGGAAGCATCACGAAGAGCCGAGATGTGATGACACAAGCCGTGTTCTCTTTGCGAGGTAAACCGCTGAACTCCTATGGTTTGACCAAAAAGGTGGTCTATGAGAACGAAGAGTTCAACCTCTTGCAGGCAGCCCTCAACATCGAGGATGGCATTGATGGTTTGCGCTACAACAAAGTCATCGTGGCGACCGATGCCGATGTCGATGGCATGCACATCCGTCTGCTGATGATCACCTTCTTCCTGCAGTTCTTCCCCGAACTGGTCAGGACAGGACACGTATATATCCTGCAGACACCCCTTTTCCGTGTGCGCAACCGTAAGAAACGCATCAAGAAAGCGGTGTTGGAACAGTATATGGAGGAACATCCCGACAACAAGGGCGACTTCATCACCATCTATTGCTACAGCGACGAAGAGCGTCAGAAAGCCATCGAGATGTTAGGGCCAGAACCCGAAATCACCCGATTCAAAGGACTCGGTGAAATTTCTCCCGACGAGTTCAAGAACTTCATCGGTGCCGACATGCGTTTGGAATCTGTCACCCTGCGCAAGACCGACCAAGTGAAGGAACTCTTGGAGTATTACATGGGCAAGAACACCATGCAGCGCCAGAACTTCATCATCAACAATCTGGTCATCGAAGAGGACAAGCCCGAAGAAGACACAGAACTGGAGGAAGAGGAATGAGCAAGACAGCCATATTTGCAGGGAGTTTCGACCCCTTCACCATAGGTCACAAGAACATCGTCGACCGCGCTTTGCAGAGTGTGGCTGACGAGGTCATCATTGCCATTGGCATCAACTACGAGAAGAAATACATGTTCTCGCTCGAAGAGCGCCTGCAAGCCATCCGAAAGGCTTTCGAAAACGAGCCACGGGTGCGTGTGGAGACCTATGAGGGCTTGACCACCGACTTTGCCAAGAGGGTAGGGGCGAGCTTCCTTCTCAGAGGTGTCAGGAGCGTGAAAGACTACGAGTTCGAGCGCGACATGGCAGAGGTGAACCATCGCCTCACAGGCATCGAGACCGTGCTCCTCTTCACCGATGCACAATATGCATGCATCAGTTCCAGCCTGGTGCGCGAACTCATTTCCTATCATCAAGACGTAAAAGATTATCTACCATAGACATGAACGCAAAACTGAGCAACATAAAATCCATCCTGTTGGCATGCCTCCTCATCATGGCAATGCCACTCATGGCACAACAGCCACAACGGAACTCTTCCGAACTTGACACACAGCTTCGCAAACTGGTTTACGCACAGGGCGCCATCGTGCAGCTCTACGTCGACACCGTCAATATACCCAAACTGACCGAAGACGCCATCCGTGGCATGCTCACCGAACTTGACCCCCATTCCACCTACTCCTCCGCCAAGGATGTGCAGGCGCTCAACGAGCCCATCACGGGTTCTTTCGAGGGCATCGGTGTGCAGTTCAACATGAACGAAGACACCCTCGTCGTCATTCAGCCCGTCAGCGGCGGTCCCTCCGAAAAGGTGGGCATCATTGCCGGCGACATGATTGTGACGGTCAACGACACCGCCATCGCTGGTGTGAAGATGTCTCGCGAAGAAATCATGAAACGCCTGCGTGGCCCTAAAGGCACCAAAGTGCAGCTGGGCGTCATCCGTCGGGGATTGAACGGTGTGCAGCAGTTCACCGTCACACGCGACAAGATACCCGTCTATACCCTCGACGCCTACTACATGATTGACCCCACAACGGGCTACATCCGCATCAGCAGCTTCGGTTCCACCACCGACAAGGAATTCCGCAATGCCGTCGATTTCCTCATGGCACGTGGCATGAAAGACCTCGTCATCGACCTGCAGAGCAACGGTGGCGGTCTCTTGCAGGCAGCTGTTGACCTCACCGACCACTTCTTCAGCCACAACGAGATGATTGTCTATACCGAAGGGCGCGTAAGCGGCAGACAGGAATACCGTGCCACCTCCGACAAGATGGCGCTCGGAAAAGTCGTGGTGCTCGTCGATGGCTACACCGCCTCCGCAGCCGAGATATTCTCCGGAGCCATTCAGGACCATGACCGAGGCATCATCGTCGGTCGCCGCACCTTCGCCAAAGGACTGGTGCAGCGCCCCATCAACCTGCCCGACGGCTCCGAGATACGTCTCACCATCGCCCACTACTACAGCCCCATCGGGCGCTGCTTCCAGAAACCCTACGTGAAAGGAGACCTCAAGAAATACGAAAACGACATGCTCGACCGCCTCAACAGCGGCGAACTCATGAGTGCCGACAGCATCCACTTCCCCGACTCGCTCAAATACACCACCATGGGTGGGCGCACCGTCTATGGAGGTGGAGGCATCATGCCCGACATCTACGTGCCGCTCGACACCACACGCTTCACCCGTCTCCACCGTGAGATGTCCGCCAAGAGCTGCATCAACACCACCGCACTCAAATGGACAGACACCAACCGCAAACGCCTCACCAAGGAATACAACGCCAATGCCTTCCGCAAGCAGCGTGCTCGCATGCTCGAAGGCAAGAGTGTCAACTACGAAGACTATCGCGAAGGGTTCGAACGCTTCAAGGCAAACTTCACCGTACCTCAGGAGATGCTCGACATGCTTAGGGCAAAGGCACTCGAAGCCAAGATAGAAGTCACCGACTCCGCCTTCCAGGCATCCCTGCCCATGCTCACCCTCCAGCTCAAGGCATACATTGCACGCGACCTCTTCGACATGTCCGAATACTTTGAGATTATCAACCCCACCAGCGAAATCTACCAGCGTGGACTCGAAGCCATCAAGGACGAGAAAATCTTTGAGAACATCAAGACAAAATAACAAAGTTAGCAATTGAATCTCTAAACTCTAAACTCTAAACTCTAAACCCTAAACTCTAAACTCTAAACTCTAAAAATATCATCATGATCACATACCAAGTCGATGGCGTGAAGATGCCACCCATCCGTCGCCGCCAAATCAGTGCATGGGTTAAAGCCGTGGCAGCCACCTACGGAAAGAGGGTGGGGGACATTGGCTACATCTTCTGCAACGACGAAAAAATACTTGAGGTGAACCGTCAGTATCTGCAGCACGACTACTACACCGACATCATCACCTTCGACTACTGTGACGATGCCCTCCTCACCGGCAAGAAAGACACCATCGCAGGCGACCTCTTCATCAGCCTCGACACCGTGCGCTCCAATGCCCAGCAGCAAGGCACCACCTACGAGGAAGAACTCCACCGCGTCATCATCCACGGCATCCTCCACCTCTGCGGCATCAACGACAAAGGTCCCGGAGAACGTGAAATCATGGAAGCAGCCGAGAACAAAGCACTAAAGTTGAGAGTTGAGGGTTGAGGGTTTAGAGTTTAGGGGTTAGGGGTTAGAGTTGACAGTTTATATTTCGGTAGTTAAGGAGTTAAAGGAGTTAAGGAGTTAAAGCCAAATGTTATGCTGGTGGGAACTCCTCATTTTGCTTCGGTAACTTAGATTTTTCACTTTTCACTCTTCACTTTTCACTTAAAAAAAAACATGAATTGGCAAGACATATACAAAGACCTCAACAGCACTTTCAGCACTAAGGAGGCACGTCCTGTGATTGGCATCACGGGCAACTACAATCAGGAGACCTGCACACTGGCAGAAGGTTACTATCAGTCAGTGCTCAAGGCAGGTGGCATCCCCTTCATCATTCCTCCCTTCTACGAGACTGACCGCCTCGGCGAACTCCTCGACCGCCTCGACGGCATCATCTTCAGCGGTGGTGGCGACATCAACCCCCTGCTGTTGGGCGAGGAGCCTATCAAGGAACTCCACAGCATCACCCCCGAGCGTGACCTGCAGGAGTTGCTGCTGGCACGTCTTGCCTACGACCGCCAAATCCCCATGCTGGGCATCTGCAAGGGCATCCAAATCATCAATGCCGCCCTTGGTGGCACCAACTATCAGGACATCCACACACAGATGGAAGGCATACGCATCAAGCACAGCCAAGACCAAGACCGCCGCTATCCATCCCATCAGGTCTCCATCACCGATGGCTCCATCCTTGCCAAACTCTTCGGCACCGAATTGGCAGTCAACTCCTTCCACCATCAGGCTTGCAAGACCGCTGCCCCCTGCCTCACCGTCACCGCCATGAGCACCGACGGAGTCATCGAAGCAGTCGAATCCAACGAGTTCAAGTCCATTCTGGGTGTACAATGGCACCCCGAGACCTACATCCTCCGCAACAGCACCGACATGCTCCCCATCTTCGAATGGCTCATTGGTGAGAGTGCTGAATTCAAGCAGGCAAAGAAACTGCACTCCAAAATTCTCTCCCTCGACAGCCATTGCGACACCCCCATGTTCTTCCCGCAAGGCATCAACTTCGCCTCACGCGACCCCAAGATACTCGTTGACCTCCACAAGATGACCGAGGGACACCTCGATGCCAGCATCATGGTCGCCTATCTCGAACAACAGGAGCGTGACGAGGCATCTCTTCAGAATGCCACCGCCAAGGCAAACCAAATCCTCACCCAAATCGAGGAAATGGTGGCAAAGAACTGCACAGCTGTCGATATCGCCTACACCCCCGACGACCTCTGGCGACTCAAACGCGCTGGCAAACGCGCCATCATGCTCGGCATCGAAAACGGCTACGCCATCGGCAACGACATCCACAATGTCGAAGCCTTCCGCCGACGGGGTGTGGTCTATATGACACTCTGCCACAACGGCGACAACGACATCTGCGACTCTGCGCGTGGCAACCACGAACACGGCGGAGTGAGCGAGTTCGGCAAACAGGTCATTGCCGAAATGAACCGTGTCGGCATGATGGTTGACCTCAGCCATGCAGCCGAGGCAAGTTTCTACGATGCCCTCCAGCTCAGCCAAACCCCCATCGTGTGCAGCCACTCCTCCGCACGTGCCCTCTGCGACCACCCTCGCAACCTCACTGACGACCAGTTGCGAGCCCTCGCCAAGGCAGGCGGTGTAGCCCAAGTCACCCTCTACCACGGCTTCCTTGTTAAAGACTCTGTCGATTTCAACCCCAACTGTCAATTGTCAACTGTCAACTGTCAACTTGAAGCCACCATCCTTGATGCCATAGACCATCTCAACCACATGGTCAACATCATGGGCATTGACCACGTGGGCATCGGCACCGACTTCGACGGTGACGGCGGCATACGCGGTTGTGCATCAGCCAGCGAGCTCATCAACTTCACACGCCGTCTGCTCCGCGAACGCTACACCGAAGAACAAATTCAAATGATATGGGGTGGCAACTTCCTGCGCATCATGCAGCAAGTACAAAAACGGGATGAAATAATGAAGAGTTTAGGGTTTAGAGTTTAGGGTTTAGGGTTTAGAGTTGAGAGTTACACCCCGCATGGCTCTCCCTCCCCCTTGGGGGAGTTGGAGGGGGCTTCACTCAAGTTTTCACCAAAACTTTCAGCTCTCCCACTTCTATCACATCTCCATCTTTCAACTCCACGCCCTCATGGTTCAGTTCTGTCCCGTTCAGCAGCGTAGGTATTTCGGGACTTCTCCAACTATATGTAGGGTGAGCAGGACGTGGGTTCACACATCTACCCATACAAAGATTGCAGGCATGCTGCAGGCGTGAGCGAATCCCCTTCGGGCACTCCGTGCGCCATTGTCCGTTATGCACCATCCACACCCCCTCACTGGTGCGTGTGAACTGACACTGAAACAGATCTACGCGCTCATCCTCCACAGCAATCACATTCCATGCCTCCTCCGACTCCCTACCCAACGTGATGATGGTACGAGCACGCGACAAATTCGCCTCCAAATCTATCTCCTTGTTGTTGATAATGATGTAAGTCTTCATGGGTGCTGTAAACCTTGTCCTAAATATGTATAAAAAATCTTGATGCTCCCTTTTTCTTATTCAGCTGCTTTCATTTTGATGATGGTGACAGGACGGAGGAGGTCTGTGCTCTTAAATGTGTAGCCAATACCTAACGAAGTGTTTGTTAATTTTGTCATTCTCACTTTTCCATCACTACTTCTTAAATAGAAATAAGTATTACCATTAGAAATTGAACCAATATTGGGAATTTTAGGTGTGGTCGCATTAATCGCAATTGTCGCCTCTGTATCTGTCATGAGTCGCCAACCACTAAAGTTTTCATCTTCCCATAAAGACAAAGCTGTTTGTATTTTCTCCAATGCTTCTGTGTCAGTCTCCCCACCAGCAAGTGGTGTAATCTGAGTTGGTGACAGCAATAAAACTTCCGAATAACTGCCCTTGTCTGTTACTGCCAAAACATAACAAGTTTGGTAGGTGCTGCCCACTGTCGGGATAGTTCCTGTGATGATGTCGTCATCGTTATTATTGTTATTGTCGTTGCAAGTGTTGTTATCATTTCCGCTTTCATTTCCAGTGTTGGTGTCAACTGTTTGGCTGCCGCTTTCATTGAACTCGAAAGAAATGGTTTTCTCGCTCTTCCAAGTGGCTCCTGTAATAGTGCCAGTCAATGTCACACCAACTGCCTCGGTGTAGGTGCCTTGGATATTAAACTTACCTGCTGCTTCCAGTACTTCTGCGCTATTATAAGTATAGGTGTTGGTGCCGTTAGGGGTCACAATATTAACTGCAATTGTGAGGGTATTGCCCGAAGGAGGTAACAAGTATTGTGTGTTAGTGAGTGTCCATGTGCGTTCATTTTCCTGTTTCGTCAGCGTTATGGTTGCCTCACCTTCTTGCTCAGCGTAGGTGATTCCTTCCAATTGTTGCCATAGAGGAGAAATGGTCACTGATACGGCAGTGGCTGCTGAAGGAATCTTGTTGAGCACCACGTTTTTCAGTTCCATAATCTTTCGTTCCAATCCCAGCGTCAGTGTATTCGTTCCCCCATCCACTAATGTTACATTACTTTTAGCCATCATCAAATCACCATGTGTTTTCCCTTCTTTAAGAGTGATAGCCATTGATGGTGTGGCTGTCTCTTGTGTTGGCAATGCATAATTCTCAGAAGCACCTCCGATAGCATAAACGGAGTATGTCCCCTCTGTCAATCGAATGTTGAGAGATTGCGTTTCATTGCTGATAGTTTGTAGTGCCACACATTTCTCGCTTTGGAATACATATACATAAACAGGATAACTGATGACAGCACCTTCGCTGCCTTCTCCTATTCTTGTGCGTACTTGAAGTGATGAGTTTGCCTTTCCTTCATGTTCAGGGAGTGTCATTTTCTCGCATGCCATGAGGCACCACACTATTACTCCCATCATCAAAATGGGAGTAATCATTTTTTTCATTTTTTTCATCTGAGAATTATTTAATATTTGGGGTTTTCTCTTAAATTTTTGTTTTTACAACACCTTAATCAATTCCACATCGAAGATAAGTGTGGCGAATGGTGGGATGGAAGCACCTGCTCCTCCCTCGCCGTAGGCGAGCATATAGGGGATGTAGAAACGGAATTTGGAACCTTCGGACATGAGCTGCACACCTTCTGTCCAACCTGCAATGACTTGCTGTAAGCCGAAGTCAGCGGGTTCGTTGCGCTTGTAGCTGGAGTCGAAGATGGTGCCGTCGAGAAGACGTCCTTCGTAATGACAACGTACGGTGTCGGTGGCTTTGGGCTGCTTGCCTGTGCCTTGGGTGAGCACTTCGTACTGGAGACCGCTCTTGGTGACAGTGATGCCTGCCTTCTTGGCATTTTCGGCAAGGAACTTGGCGCCCTCTTCCTTGGCTGCCTTACCAGCAGCTGCTTTGGCTGCATTCTGCTGCTGTTCGAGTTGCTGGAAGAAAGTGTTGACAATCTGCTGTCCTTCCTGATGACTGACTTTGAGAGGGTTGTCGTTGAGCACATCTGTAATGGATGCTGCGAAGTCTTCTATCTTGAGGGTTCCCTTGAGTCCCATCTGTTTGAGTTGCTGACCAATTCCGAGGCCAAGTGCATAGCTTAATTTGTCCATTTTTTTTATTTGATAATTGATAATTAATACTTGATAATTATGATTTGAAAGGACGATGTTTCAAAATCGGCTGCAAAGTTAGTGAAGAATTAGGAATTGGGAATTAGGAATTGGGAATTATTTGCTGTTCAGGGTGTTTTTCGTAGAAAAAGTGACAATTCCTCATTCCTCACTCCTCATTCCTCATTTATTTTCCCTAACTTTGCACTCAATTCAATAAGGATTATCAGAAAAACTACAGGATATGGCATTGAAAGCAGGAATAGTGGGTTTGCCAAATGTGGGCAAGTCAACGCTGTTTAATTGTCTGTCGAGCGCGAAGGCGCAGGCGGCGAATTTCCCCTTTTGTACGATTGACGCGCAGTTAGGTCAGGTGAGTGTGCCTGACGAGCGGTTGACGAAGTTGGCGGAGCTGGTGCATCCGGGCAGGATTGTGCCGGCTGTGTGCGACATAGTGGACATAGCAGGATTGGTGAAGGGTGCGAGCAAGGGCGAAGGTCTGGGCAACCAGTTCCTTGGCAACATTCGTGAGTGTGACGCCATCATCCATGTGCTGCGCTGCTTCGACAACGGCAACATCGTGCATGTGGATGGTTCGGTGAACCCTGTGAGGGATAAGGAAATCATCGACACGGAGCTGCAGTTGAAGGATTTGGAGACGGTGGAGATGCGTCTGAAGAAGACGGAGAAGCTGGCGAATGTGGGGCACGACAAGGCAGCGAAGGTGGAGTATGACCTGCTGCTGCGCTATAAGGAGGCGCTGGAGAAGGGTTTGTCTGCCCGTACGGTGGAACCTGAGAACGACGAGGAGGTGGCTGCTGCGAAGAACATGTTCCTGCTGACCACGAAGCCGGTGCTGTATGTGTGTAACGTGGACGATGCGAGCGCGAAGACGGGCAATGCCTATGTGGAGCAGGTGCGTGAAGCCATCAAGGGTGAGAATGCGGAACTGATCATCATCAGTGCCCAGACGGAAGCGGACATCGCTGAACTGGAGAGCTACGAGGAGAAGCAGATGTTTTTGGAGGATATGGGTTTGGAAGAGAGCGGATGTAACCGCCTTATCAAAGCCATCTATTCGCTGCTGAACCTGCAGACGTTCATCACGGCTGGTGAGATGGAAGTGAAGGCATGGACATTCCGCAGGGGTTGGAAGGCTCCACAGTGTGCGGGTGTCATCCATACGGACTTCGAGAAGGGCTTTATCCGTGCGGAGGTGATTAAGTATGAGGACTACATCAAGTATGGCAGTGAGGCAGCGGTGAGAGAGGCTGGCAAACTGGGTGTGGAAGGTAAGGATTATGTGGTGCAGGACGGTGATATTATGCACTTTAGGTTTAATGTTTAATGCATAATGGGGAATTAGGAATGAGGAATTAGGAATGAGGAATTAGGAATTGAATCTCTAAACCCTAATCTCTAAACTCTAAACCCTAATCTCTAACCTCTAAACCCTAAACTCTAAACTCTAAACCCTAAACTCTAAACTATCAACTGTCTAATTTTTCAAAGAATGTTAGGTTATATTGATTGGCAGCCTTCGGTGGAGGCATTTTCATTGGGTTCGTATAGCGTGCGCTGGTATTCGCTGCTGTGGTGTGTGGGACTGTTGTGTGCCTACCTGATTGTGCAGCGTCTGTATAAGCATCAGAAGATTGGGGAGGAGAAGTTTGAGCCACTGTTCTTCTATTGCTTTGTGGGGGTGCTGGTGGGTGCCCGATTGGGACATTGCATCTTTTATGAGCCAGGGTATTACCTGACGAGCATGAAGGGTTTCATCGAGATGCTGATTCCGTTCCATCAGATGCCTGACGGGGCGTGGAAGTTCACGGGGTATGAGGGACTGGCATCGCATGGCGGCACCATCGGTCTGATTGTGGCGATGATGCTGTATTGGCGCAAGATGAAGCTGAAGCCTTGGGTGGTGATGGACAACATCGCGATTTCGGTGCCTGCCACGGCTTGCTGCATCCGTCTGGGCAACTTGATGAATTCGGAGATTATCGGTAACCCCACCGATGTGGCTTGGGGCTTCATTTTCCATAGCAGGGAGGCACTGGTGGACGGACAATTGGCACCGCGTCATCCTGCCCAGCTGTATGAGGCAATTGCCTACCTCATCATTTTCGTCGTAGGAGCGATGATTTATTGGCGGTGGTACAAGGTACAGGGTATGGCGGAAAAATCGCGTATAGCGGTCGGTACGGGCTTTTATTTCGGTTTCTGCCTCGCCACCATCTTCACTTTCCGCTTCTTCATCGAGTTCCTGAAGAAGGAACAGGTGAGTTTTGAAGAGGGAATGCTGTTGGATATGGGACAGCTGTTGAGCATCCCGTTTGTGGTGTTGGGAGTGTGGTGCATGGGAAGGAAAGGGAGGAGTTAAGCCCCCTCCCCTTGCCGTCCTCAGAAAGGGCACTTTCTTCGGTCGCTCCCGACAGCGCAACATTTAGTTGCCCTATTTCACCGCTCGCTACCCCCAAGGGGGAGGGAGAGCCATGCGGAGTGTGGAAGTGAAGAGGGAAAAGTGAAAGATGCGGTTGAGCGAGTGTAGAGTCAAACTTGTTTGAACTATGCCGAGCGTGAGCATCTTCGGCGAAGCCAAAAATCTAAGTTACTCTGCTTTTAGAAGCCAACAGTGAAATAATTAATTTTCAATTATCAATTGTCAACTGCCAACTTTCATAGCTTAACATAAAAACAAGGAGAGTATCCTCGTGGTGGGACACTCTCTTTTTTATTTATCATATAGCGTGGTGCCTTGTTTAGAGGCTTTCGAGCATGCGCTTGAGGACAACGGTGGCGGAGATTTCGCGGTTGGCTGCCTCGGGGATGACGATGGAGGTGGGTGCCTCGATGACATCGTCGGTGACAATCATGTTGCGGCGCACGGGGAGGCAGTGCATGAAGAAGGCATGGTTGGTGACTGCCATCTGACGGTCGGACACTGTCCATGCTGCGTAGTCGTGGTAGTCGCCGAGCACCTTGCCGTAGTCTTCGGGACGGGTGACACCGGGACAACTCCAGTTTTTGGCATAGATGAAATCGGCTCCTTCGAAGGCACGCATCTGGTCGTATTCGACAGGGGCATTGCCTACGAACTGGGGGTCGAGCTCATAGCCTTCGGGATGGGTGACCACGAAGTCAACGTCGGCTGCGTTCATCCATTCGGCAAAGGAGTTGGGCACTGCCTGTGGAAGCGCCTTGGGATGGGGTGCCCATGAGAGCACCACCTTGGGACGACGGTTGGGTGTGCGCTGGATGGCTTGACCACCAAAGAGGGGGTTGGGCTGGATGAGTGTCTTGTCCTTGTACTCCTCGATGGTGATGAGGTCGGCAAATGCTTGCAGAGGGTGTACGGTGGCACTCTCCATGAAGAAGACGGGGCGACCGCTGTACTGGATGAACTGCTGGAGTATCTTCTCTTCATAGTCGTCCTTGCGAGACTCGAAACGGGCAAAGGAGCGCACACCGATGAGGTCGCAGTAGCAGCCCATGACGGGGATGGCTTCGAGGAGGTGTTCGCTCTTGTCACTCTCCATGATGACACCCCGTTCGGTCTCCAGTTTCCATGCACCCTGATTGACGTCAAGCACGATGACGTTCATGCCGAGGTTGAGGGCTGCCTTCTGGGTGGAGAGGCGGGTGCGCAGGGAGTTGTTGAAGAAGATGAGCATGGCAGTCTTGTTCTTGCCAAGCGATTGGTACTTATAGCGGTCGGCCTTGATTTCGAAAGCCTCATCGAGTGCTTTGCGCAGGTCGCCAATGTCGGATACGTGTTGGAATACTTTCATATTTTTGTGAAGTTAATGTACAAATTTTAAGTTAGGAGTTAGGAGTGAAGCCATGTACGATGAATCTTTCAGAATTAGGAATGAGGAATGAGGAACCTTTAGCTCGACGGAGTCAATTGAATCTCTAAACTCTCAACTGTCAACTGTCAACTGTCAATTGTCAATTGTCAACTTACTTTTTTTTCTTTTTCTTGAAGTTTTCGTAGAAGGGTTGGGATTCCACTTGTCCTTCGAAGAACTTTGCCCATTCGGCGGCTCCTTTGGGACCACGTGCGGCGGTGTAGCCTCGTTCCTCTCGGGAGGGTTTGGCGGCTGCTCCACGGATGACTCCACTGCCTTTCTTGCTCTTCTTTTCTTCGTAGCGGCGGTCACCACGTTCACCACGTTTGTCGGAACGGCTGTTGCGGTCGCTTCCTCTTGAAGAACGGAAACTGCCGCCTTCCTTGCCACCACGTTTCTTGTCGCCACCGCGCTGTCCTTCGGGTTGGTCGGTCACCTCCACATTCACTTTCCTGCCGTCGAAGTCGGTGCCGCTGAGCACGTTGAGCACGGTCTTGGTCTGCTGCTCGGGCACTTCGAAGAAGGAGAAGTTCTGCATGAGGTCGATGCGTCCGAGGTCAATGCGTGCGCCTTGTGCCACTCGGTTGATGAAGCCCATGAAGACTTTGGGGTTGATACCGTCTTTCTTGCCCAGATTGATGAAGAGACGGGTATAGCCTGCCTCGGCTGTGCGACTGCGCTCGCCTCCACGACCACGACGCTCACCACGGCTGCGCTTGTCGCCGAAACCGTCTTTATCGCCACGGCGGTCACCCTTCTCGGAGGGCTGGAGTATTTCGGGCGCATTCTTATAGTAGTTGAGGAAGGTGTTGAACTGCATGGACACCATGCGCTTGATGAGGTCTTCCTTCTCCATGAGGTCGAACTTGCGAAAGACTTCGGGGAGGAAGGGGGCAATCTCTTCTTCGTCCACCTCCACCTTCTCGATGTCGTCAATCACCTTCAAGAGCTGCTTGGCACAGATTTCCTGACCAGAAGGCAGGATGCCCGGCACAAACTTCTTCTGTATCTGCTGTTCGATGGCTCGCACCTTGCCTTTCTCCTTGACATGGATGATGGAGATGGAGGTGCCAGAACGTCCGGCACGACCGGTACGACCGGAACGGTGGGTGTAGCTCTCGATGTCGTCGGGCAAGCCATAGTTGATGACGTGGGTGAGTTCGTCCACATCGAGTCCTCGTGCTGCCACATCGGTAGCCACGAGCAGCTGCACACGGTGCTGACGGAACTTCTGCATGGTGAGGTCACGTTGTGCCTGTGAGAGTTCGCCATGCAGGGACTCGGCATTGTAGCCGTCCTTGATGAGCTTATCGGCTATCTCCTGTGTCTCCATACGGGTGCGGCAGAAGATGATAGCGTAGATTTCGGGGTAGTAGTCTGCCACTCGCTTGAGGGCATTGTACTTGTCGCGGGCACTGACCATGTAGTAGATGTGGTTGACATGCTCTGCACCCTCGTTGCGGCTGCCCACCACAATCTCCTTGGCATCGTGGAGGTAGTTTTTCGAGATGCGTTCAATCTCCTTGCTCATAGTGGCAGAGAAGAGCAGGGTGTTGCGCTCGGCAGGCACCCCTGCAAGAATGGTGTCGATGCTTTCTGAGAAACCCATGTTGAGCATCTCGTCAGCCTCATCCAGCACCACGTTCTCCACGGTGCTCAGGTTTGCCACCTTGCGCTCCATCAAATCGACCAGACGGCCAGGAGTGGCTACGATGACCTGCACCCCCTTCTTCAGGGCGCGAATCTGGGGTTCGATGCTGGCACCGCCATAGACAGCCAGCACGTGCAGCCCATTGATGTATTTGGAGTAGTCTTTCAAATCGTCGGTAATCTGCAGACACAGCTCACGGGTGGGTGCCATGATGACCGCCTGCACCTCGTTGCGAGTGGTGTCTATCTTCTGCAACACAGGCAGACCGTATGCAGCTGTCTTGCCTGTGCCTGTCTGTGCCAGTGCCACCACGTCGTTGTTGTGACCGAGCAGGTAGGGTATCACCTTCTCCTGCACTGGCATGGGGCTGACATAGCCCATCTCCTGAATGGCTCGGAGAATCTCTCCCGAAACACCCAGTTCTTCAAACGTCGATTCCACTTTAGGCATTCCGTTTTCTTGCATAGCCTGACTCTCTTGAGTCTCCATACTTTCCTTAATTTCTTCCATAATTTTTTGCAAATTCTTTACTGATTGAGTTGTTGAGGCTCTGGCACACCTCGGCTGCAAATGCCATGCCGTGTGCAATGATGCGGTTCCACTGCTCTTCGGTGATGGAGGCTACGTCGTCACGACTAATGCCTTCCTTCAGCAATCCGAAGACGATACCTGCATTGAAGTTATCGCCAGCCCCAATGGTTGATACTGTTTCTATTTTATTTACTTTGTATGTCTTGGTCACGTTGGGAGAGAAGAGGCAAATGTCACCTTCGGCATCGGTGCAGAGCATCTGCTTGCAATGGAACATCACCTCCTGTTTGTACACCTTTTCAGGGTCGGAGAGCTGGAACATGTTCTGGAAGTCTTCCGTAGAGCCACGCACGATGCTGGCATAGTCGAAATTCTCCAAAATGGAGGAACGCAGCTTGATGGCTTCGGAGGCATGAGACGAGCGGAAGTTGATGTCGTAATAGATCAGCGCCTCCTGCTTTGAGGCATAATCGAGAAACTCCGTCACCTTCTCCCGCAAGATGGGGTTGAGCACGAAATACGAGCCCATCATCACGATGTCGTCCTTGTTCACCACGGGCCACTCCACGTCCAAACGTGCATTGGGATAGTCCTTGTAGAAGGTGTAGTCGGCATCGTTGCGTTCGTTCAGATATGCCAAGGAGATGGCGGTGCGCCCGTCTTCATACATGCACACATGGTTGCTGTTCACCCCGTTCTCCTCCATAAACCGCTTGATGGTCTGCCCCACACGGTCGTTTCCTGTCTCCGTAATCATGGTGACAGGCAGTCCCATCCTACCCAACGAGATGAGTCCGTTGAACGTGGAACCGCCCGGCACGGCAGCCGTGGGCTGCTCGTTCTTGAAAATGATGTCAAGAATCGTCTCTCCTATTCCTATTACTTTTCTCATGAGTTAAAAATCAATGTTGTTAATCCTTCCTCATCAAACATCTCACGTGCCACCTCCTGCAAGCGCTGCGGTGTCACCTTCTCCAGATGCTCGATGGTGTCCTTCATTCCCTCAAATTTGTTATAGTGCAGGTAAGCCTTCGCCACGTCGAGCACATAGTTCTCGAAATTGTCGCAAGCCACCCCTATCTGTCCTTTTATCTGTTTCAGAGCCGCCCCGAACTGCCTTTCGCTCAGTGGCTCGTTCATCAGCCTGTCCAGTTCTCCACGCACAATCTTCAGACACTTCTCCACATCCTCCTCGTCACATCCGAAGTATATCGCCCAGGTGGAGGTGTCGGTATAGTTGGTCAGTGAACTCTCCACCGTATAGACAAGCCCCTTGTGCTCCCTCAGCGCAATGTTCAGACGGGAGTTCATGCCGGGACCACCGAGGATGTTGTTCAGAAAATAGAGCGCAATGCGCCTGTCATCCTTCGAGCCATACCCAGCCCTGCCTATCATCACATGCGCCTGATGCGTACTTCGGTTCTCGGTGAACATGCCTGCACGGGGCGTTCTCAGCCATTCAGTCTTGGCGGCACTCTCCTGTTTCCTCGGAAAGTCAGTCCTTCCCTTTTCCAGCCTCTTCACCAGCCGCTCCACCATCTTCTGCACCCGTTCAAACTTCACATCGCCAAACACAAAGAACACCATCTTTTCGGGGCGATAGAGCCTCTTCACAAACCTCAGCGCATCCTCCGTCTTGAAGCGTCTCACGTTCTCCGCTGTGCCGAGGATGTCATGCCCAAGGCAGTTCCCCTCGTAGATGAGATCTTCGAAGCGGTCGAAGATAAGGTCGGCAGGCGAATCGTTGTAACTCTCTATCTCATCTACAATCACCTCACATTCCTTGTCCATCTCATGCTGCGGGTAGGTGCTGTGAAACACGATGTCGAAAATCAGTTCTGCAGCACGTTCCAGATGCTCCTTCATGAAAGCGGCATACACCACCGTCTCCTCCTTGTTCGTGTAGGCATTCAGGTCGCCACCCACCGATTCCATCCTGTTGATGATGTGCCATGCCTTCCGCTTCTCCGTACCCTTGAACATCATGTGTTCGCAGAAATGCGCCATGCCCTCCTCGCCAGCTTCCTCGTCACGTGTGCCTGCATCGATGCTGATGCCACAATACGCCACATTCGTTGGCGATGGTATCTGAATCAGTCGCAAACCGTTCTCAAACCTATATGTCCTCACCCCTTCAGCCATTACTATGCGCTGCGCTAAATGATAAATGATAAACGATAAATGATAAATATAAGTTACTTGATTTAGGGAAGTTGGAGGGGGTTAATAAATCAACAACCCCGCCAATCCACACATCAGAATCATGATGATAGGATGCACCTTATAGAGTCTCGTGCCCACAAAAGCGAACAGGAAGATGATGATGCTCAGCACAAACACAAAGGGCGATTCGGATGGGCTGCCAAAGTTCTCCTTCGACATCAGCATCAGCGCAGCCGCCGCTATCAAACCCACAATGACTGGTCGCAACGCACTGAACACACTGGTCACCGTCTTCGAGTCGTGGTGCTTGATGAGGTATTTGCTAATGGTCACCATCAAGATGAATGGCAACCAAATCACACTCAGCGAAGCCAACACAGCACCCAGCACGGCTGCCCAAGCAGGATAGCCTGCATGAATCACCGCCGTATAACCCGTGTAGGTGGCACAGTTGATGCCAATAGGTCCAGGTGTCGATTGACTGATAGCCACAATATCCGTGAATTCGTTGATGGTCATCCAATGATGCTTGTTGACCACTTCATCCTGAATGAGTGACAACATCGCATAGCCACCTCCAAAGTTGAAGATGCCTATCTTTGAGAAGACGTAAAACAATTCCAAGAATATCATTTGCTTTGTTAGAAGTTATTCTGAATTAGGAATTAGGAATTAGGAATTAGGAATTGAATCTCTCAACTGTCAACTGTCAACTATCAACTACCTTTCCCCATATAAATCCACCCACACCTGCAGCCAGAATGCACCAGATGGGTGACACGCCAAAAGCAGAAATCAACACAGCCGTCACCACAGGAATCCACCAGTTGAACCTGTTCAGTTTCGCCCTTTTCGCCATGCCGAAGCAAGGAGCCAGAATCAGCGCCACCACACAAGGACGTACACCCATGAATATTTTTTCCACATAGATGTTGTCCTTGAAAGTCTGGAAGAAAATGGCTATGAGAAGAATCGCCACGATGGAGGGTAGGGCAGTGGCAAGCGCTCCCACGATGCCACCTGCAACCCCCTTCAGTTTCAACCCGATATGCGAAGCCATATCGATAGCGAAGAGTCCAGGGGTGCTTTGTGCCACCACCAGCGTGTCCATAAATTCCTCTTTGCTCAGCCAGTGCTTGTTATCCACCACCTCTTTCTCCATCATCTGCACCATGGCAAAGCCTCCCCCAATGGTGAAGCTACCAATCTTGGCAAAGGTGAGAAAGATTTGTGTGTAGGTGCTCATAGACTCATTTTTTATGCTTTTCCACCCACTTCCTTGCATTCACGAAGGCTTCTATCCAAGGAGTGACCTCGTCAGCCTTGCGGTCAGCAGGATAGTGGGCTTGCTGCCAAGGGAAGATGGCACGTTCCAAGTGAGGCATCATCGCCAAGTGGCGGCCATCAGCCGAAGCGATACCAGCCACGTCGTAAGTGGAGCCGTTCGGATTGCCTGGATAGCCAGAGTAGTTATATTTCGCCACGATGTTATAGTCTTTTTCAGCCTTTGGCAGACGGAAGTTGCCCTCTCCGTGAGCCACCCACAAACCGAGCTTGCTGCCGCTCAACGAGCCAAACATCACGCTCTTGTTCTCTGGAATCTGCAAGGTCACAAACTCACTCTCGAACTTATGGCTGACGTTGTGCAACATCTGTGCATAGTCCTTCGCATCGGTCACAGCGTGGTTGTTGTTGATAAGACCCAGTTCCACCATTAGCTGACAGCCGTTGCAGATGCCGAGCGAGAGCGTGTCCTCACGGGCATAGAACGCATCGAGAGCCGCCTTCGCCTTGGGATTGAAGAGGAAGGCACCAGCCCAGCCCTTCGCACTGCCCAGCACGTCGGAGTTGGAGAAACCGCCACAGAACACAATCATGTTGATGTCTTCCAATGTCTCACGACCGCTCACAAGGTCGGTCATCATCACGTCCTTCACATCGAAGCCCGCCAGATAGAGCGAGTAAGCCATTTCACGCTCACCGTTCGTACCCTTCTCACGGATGATGGCAGCCTTGATACCTGTGCGCTCACGACGGTCGGCACTGATGCCGTACTGTGCCAATGTGCCCGTGAATGAGGCGGGGAACTTATGTTCGATGGGTTGCTTCTTATAGTTCTCGAAACGCTCCTTCGCCATACCGTTGAACGACTGCTTGGTGTCGAGGCGGTAAGAAGTGCTGTACCAGATGTCACGCAGCTTGTCGATGTCGAAATAGCGGTTACGACCACCTTTCTTCACCACAATCTGACGCTCCTCGATGGGTTGACCGATTTCCACGAAACCCACTCCAGCCTTGTTCAACAGGAACTCCACCTCTTTCTTGTCAGCATTCTTCACCTGAATGACCACACCGGGGTTCTCTGCAAAGAGCAGCTTCACGGGGTCTTTCTCCACGATGCCGTTGAGGTTTGCCTTGATACCGCCCTTCTGATTGGCGAAAGTCATCTCCAAAAGCGTGGTGATGAGACCACCTGCGCTGATGTCGTGACCAGCCAAGATGAGTCCTTCCTTCACCAGTTCCTGCACACCCAAGAAGGCATCGCGGAAATACTCAGGATTCTTCACCGTAGGTACATCGCTGCCCACCTTTCCAAGACTCTGTGCAAAGGCAGAGCCACCGAGTTTCAAGGTGTCGAACGAGAAGTCGATATGATAGAGCGTCGTGTCGGCATCGTTCACCAGCACAGGACTCACCACCTTCTTCACGTCGCTTACCTCACCGCCCGATGAAACAATCACCGTTCCCGGAGAAATAATCTTACTGCCGTCAGGATATTTCTGAGTCATAGAGAGTGAATCCTTACCTGTCGGCACATTCACTTGCAAAGCACAGCAGAAGTCGCTCAATGCCTGCACACCCTCATAGAGACGTGCATCCTCACCCTTCTGCGAACGGCAAGGCCACATCCAGTTGGCGGAGAGGCTCACAGAATCAAGGCCTTCTGCCAAGGGTGCCCATACGAGGTTGGTGAGTGACTCTGCCACCGAGAGCACACTGCCCGCTTTCGGGTCAGCCAGACCTGCCTGTGGTGCATGACCGATGGCGGTGGCAATACCCTTCTCGCCACGATAATCCAAAGCCACCACACCGCAGTCGCTCAAAGGCAACTGAATCTCGCCCTGACATTGCTGACGGGCAATCTTACCTGTCACGGAACGGTCCACCTTGTTGGTCAACCAATCCTTGCAAGCCACAGCCTCCAGCTGCAACACATTCTCCAGATAAGTCTCTATCTCGTTGTAGGAATAAGACACATCCTCATACTTCCTCACCACCGTCTCATCCCTCATGTAAGTCTTTGGCGAATGACCGAACATCTGTGCCACATCCAAGTCGAACGGACGCACCCCGTCACCCTGCTGGAAGGCAAAGTGTGCATCGCCCGTCGTTTCGCCCACCACATACAGCGGTGCACGTTCACGCTCAGCAATCTGGCGCACGTGTTCGATATGCTTTTCGTCAATGAGCAATCCCATACGCTCCTGACTCTCGTTGGCGATGATTTCCTTGCTTGAAAGGGTCTGGTCACCGATAGGCAGTTTGGTCATGTCGATAAGACCACCGCACTCTTCCACCAGTTCAGACAGGCAGTTCACATGACCTGCAGAACCGTGGTCGTGAATGCTCACCACAGGGTTCACCTCTTCCTCACAGAGGGCGCGCACCAAGTTGTTCGCACGCTTCTGCATCTCAGGGTTGGCGCGCTGCACAGCGTTCAGTTCGATGCCTGATGAATAGCGACCTGTATCCACAGAAGATACGGAACCACCACCGAGACCGATGCGGTAGTTATCACCACCGACCACCACAATCTTGTTACCCTTCTCGGGAGTGCCCTTCAGACAGTCACGCTTGGTACCGTAACCCACACCACCTGCCAGCATGATGACCTTGTCGTAGCCATATTCCTCCGTCGTGTCGCCCTGCTGTTCGGCATGCTCGAACGTGAGCACAGAACCGCAGATGAGTGGCTGTCCAAACTTATTACCGAAGTCAGAAGCACCATTCGATGCCTTGATGAGAATCTGCTCAGGAGTCTGATAGAGCCATTTTCTCACAGGCAGAATTTCTTCCCAAGGACGAATATCACCTTCCTTGTCCGACTTGGTCCACTTCGCATAACTGTGAGGTTGACTGGGAGCCACACCATTGCGTGGATAGCTGGTCATATACACGGCAGTACCTGCGATAGGCCATGAACCTACACCACCGCCCATACGGTCACGGATTTCACCGCCCGTGCCTGTAGCGGCACCATTGAACGGCTCCACGGTGGTTGGGAAGTTGTGCGTTTCAGCCTTCAGCGAGATGACCGACTCGATGTCCTTCACCTCGAAATAGTCGCTCGTCGAGTGGTCGGCAGGTGCAAACTGCTCCACCACGGGACCTTGACTGAAAGCCACGTTATCTTTGTAAGCAGAAAGAATCTTGTTGGGATTCTCCTGCGTGGTCTTCTTAATCATCTGGAAGAGCGAACTTTCCTTCTCCTTGCCATCGATGATGAAAGTGCCACCGAAAATCTTGTGGCGGCAATGCTCAGAGTTGATTTGTGCAAAACCGAAGACCTCCGAGTCAGTCAACTTTCTGCCCAACTGACCTTCCACCTTGTGCAGATATTCTATCTCTTCAGGAGAAAGTGCAAGACCTTCCTGTTCGTTATATTCTTCCAGATTCTCGATGTGCAGGATGGGTGCAGGCTCAATGTTCACCGTGAAGATGTCCTGATTCAGTCCCTTATACATACGCTGAAGCATAGGATCATGTTCAGCATCCTCACTCTCCACAGGGAAGTATTCCTCTATGCGCTGAACACCTTGGATAGCCATATTCTGTGTGATTTCCACAGCATTGGTGCTCCAAGGCGTTATCATCTCTCGGCGTGGGCCTACAAAGAAACCCTGCAAATTATTCTCGTTTTCTGGGCGAGCTTCACCATACAGCCAGCAAAGCTCATTGGTTTCATCAGCGGAAAGCTCGTGATTCACCTGAGTGGCAATCACACTCTGCGCTGGTGTTCTGAAAAAGTAAATCATAAAGTTGTGTGTCTGAAAATTTGGGTACAAAGGTACGACTTTTTTCCCGAACCCTCACCACAAAACATCATCAACTTACATTATTTATATAGAAAACGTTCACCATCCGTTATTTTCCATCCTCTCAACGACAACTTTATTTAATACCACATTCCATGAAAAATCCACACTCAGCATCATAATTACCTCTTACCCGTCAAGGTAATTACGATGAAGGGTGTAACGTAATTACGGCTACGAGTGTGCCCTTTTACCCCATTAAGTGTATTGGCTATGCCTCATGATAAATCATTATTTTCCTTTATTATTGTACTGATTAAAAATTTATTGTACCTTTGCAACTACTAACCCAAAAATACACATAATGATGAAACTTAAATTCTTTTTACCTTTTGTGGCTTTAATGGCTTTTTCAAGTGCTTTTATCTCTTGTAGCAAGGATGATGATGAGGGTTCTAACAATGAATCTTCGGTAAATCCTCTGATGGTTGAAAACTTTGTGCTGGATGGTATGAATGCCTCTATCACACGTCCTAATACAGGAGTGGACTTTCCTGACAGTTTGAAGTTTCTTGTTTATTTCCAAAATAATGCAGAACCTAAATTAGATGTCACATACGATATAGGTGTGGCACTTTACACAGCAAATAACCGATTGGTCAGCACATTCCCGCTCTATGAGGATGTAGCTATTACATATGGCAAGTCTTTCAAGATGGATGATAAGATTCTTTTATCAAAAGATCTTTCGAATGGCATCTATCTGTTGAAGCCTATCTGTAAGGGTAAGGATGAGAAGGATTGGAAGGAGATGAAATTAGCTAATGATTTTGCTTTGACCATCAACATCGATGGTACTGAGGCACAATTGAAAGAAGCTTTCAAGGACATCATCAGGTTTAAGAACATATCTTACGATAAGACTCAAGTGGCGATGAATGAACCTTTTAAAGTCACTGTAAGCCTTTTTGGCAACAAAACCTACAAGTCCATCCCTATCTTTCTGGCACAAAAGGATGAAAATAATGGCTACAAGAAACTGACTGGTGAAACATGGACTCCTGACGAGCAGGGAGAAGGCACCATCACTTTCTCTTATGCACCCAATCAAATTGGCAATCAAACTTACTACATCATTTCTCCTATCAGCGATGAACCTATCACCCAATTCAGCATCATCACAAAAGGTCAAACTTATGACTTCACCGTGGACAACATTGCTGATGATATAGAGTATATTCTTGATGAAAATGCCTTGAAGGGAACATTCATAGTAAAAAACTATGATGACCAAGTGTTTACAAAAGATATCTATGTTATGCTGGTGGGTATAGACATGATGACCTTTGACTTTAAAGTGGATTCCTTATTCCAAAATCCTAAACTCTATCAGAAGATTCATTTCTCCACTGCCAGCTTGAATGAAGAAAAGGGTTCATTCAATTTCACCAACCTTGACTATGGTAGCTACTATGCCATTACATACGGCATAAAGAATAAGGAAGGCAAGTTTGAGGAACTGAATGCTGACAAGATGTATATGTTGTACACCACTCCTTTTGATGAGTCAGGTGATGAATTTCTTATTAAGATGGCTAAAGCACCAGCTGCTACAAAAGGCATCACTTATATGAATAGGAAAAAGATGATCAGAAAGCAATAGTTTCTTCTTTACAAAATAAAATAAATGAAGCGATATGCTCCCGACAAAGGAAACATATCGCTTCATTCATATCATATAATATATTTCTTTTTTTCTTTTAAATTTTAAAGAACTCTTATGTTGATGTATATAGCGTGTCGATAATGTTAATAACTTTTTCAGTGCTATGTAAATCAATAGTTTATGATGTTAAAATATGCCTTACAACCTATTGATATTTTTTTGAAAAAAATGAATAACTTTTTTTGGTGATTAGAAATGAATGGTGGTATATAAATAGTCTTGAAAAAAGCAAGAAAAGTTATTGAAAGTTATTAAAAAGTTATCAATAGGGTTATGAACAGTTTTATCAACAGGTTTTATTTTCTCAGGAGTTCCATGAAGCGTTTCTTCATGGCTTGTTTCAGTTCTCCTTCGTCAAGGATAAAGTCATTAATTACTTCATCGAACGCACGTTCTGCCTTCTGGCGCATCTGAGCTTTACCAGCTCGTAAGCCAGAAGAGAGTTCTGTCTTTGGAAGTAGTTGTCTGTTGAAGTTTCCGTCACTCATGTTTTCTGTTGATAAGTATGTTGATATTTCTTGTTGATAAGGTGTTGATAACCCTGTTGACAAGGTGTGAACAAGTGGCAAATTTACAAGTTTTATGTGACATTGCAAATATTTGAGAATTAAAATGATTTATAATTTTTGTTTTTGGAGAGGAATGAGTAATTTTGCACGTGTTAATAAGTATGTTGAAAAGTTATGAAAGATGTGTTGACAACTGATGAAAAGTATATGAGAAGATGCATTCAATTGGCACGTGATGGTAGGATGAATGCACAACCCAACCCGATGGTGGGTGCAGTGATTGTACATGATGACCGCATCATTGGTGAGGGCTACCATGTGCGCTGTGGAGAGGGGCATGCTGAAGTGAATGCTTGTGCATCGGTGAAGAAGGAGGATGAACATCTTTTGAAGGAGAGCACCATCTATGTAAGCCTGGAACCTTGCAGTCATTATGGCAAGACACCTCCATGTGCCGATCTTTTGATAAGCAAGAGATTCAAGCGTTGTGTGATTGGTTGTCAAGATCCTTTTGCAAACGTGCAAGGAAGAGGTATTCAGAAATTGAAGGAAGCTGGCATTGAAGTGACTGTTGGGGTGTTGGAAGAAGAGTGCAAGGCTCTGAATAAACGCTTTATGACTTTTCATGGCAAACAACGTCCTTTTGTTACGTTGAAATGGGCAGAGTCGGAAGATGGCTTTATAGATGGTCACATATCGAATACATACACCCAGATGGTTTGCCACAAACGCAGAGCTGAACATCAAGCTATTTTAGTGGGAAGAAAGACATATGAAGTGGACAAGCCCTCACTCACTGTGCGTGAATGGTATGGTTCATCCCCAAAACGCTATGTGGTATCTTCTCAGTCATTGACCTTGCCAGATGGTTTTCATCTCATTCAGACAACCAGTGTGGAAGGCATCTTGAAGAGATTGTATGAAGATGGCATTCAAACCGTGTTGGTGGAAGGAGGTGCTGAACTTTTGCAGTCATTCATCGATAGTGGCAAGTGGGATGAATGTTACATAGAGAAAGGAGCCTTGACTCTTTGTGGTGAGGTCAAAGCTCCCGTTCTTTTAAGTGGTGTCTTGAAAGGTGTGAACGCTGATTTTGGACAGCGGATAGAGGAATATGTGAATTTTTAAAATAGGTGCTCATTCCATCAGAGGTATACCATATATTGACACATCTATATTGTCTTCCTCAAGGACAGGAGCGGCTGTGCGTGAAGCCACTGAAAGCGTGAGGATGGACACCTTCACATCAGGCACTTTTGCCAGTTCTTTTGCGCAGGAGGAAAGGGTGGCGCCTGTAGTCACCACATCGTCAACAAGCAGCACATGTTTGCCCTTGATTTTTTCAGGATGTGTTACTTGAAAGATACCCTCCACATTACTAAGACGCTGAGTAGCGTTAAGATGTGTTTGTGAAATGTTGTTCTTGATGCGTTTCACCACCCCTTTTTCTACAGGAATGCCTGTCTTTTCATGAATACCCTGACAGATGTAATGAGATTGGTTGTAATGTCGTTTCAGCTGCCTTTTCCAATGGAGTGGTAAGGGGATGAGCATGTCAATATCATCGAAATAGTGACATTTCTCCAGTTCTTCTGCATATAGATATGCCATGTGACGCCCCACTTCCGGGTTACCATTGTATTTGATTTGATAAATAATGTTTCTCGTATTCTTTCCATCATGATAAAACATGCTGGTTGCCCTCTCTATCGGGAAAAGTGCCCAAAATTGCTTTTCCAACTGGCTTTGCTCCACCAAATGATAGTAAGTAAAAGGCAAGTGTACGAAACAATGCCCACAAATGAATGACTCACCACCCCTCAATCTTTCCCCACACATGACGCACTTCCTCGGCATCAAAAACTCAAGTATATCTCTCAGTATGTCCTTAATCCTCACCTCTTATCTCTTATCTCTAAACTCTTAATCCCCCATCACCTTAACAATATCATCCATCGCAAAACCTCTTCCTAAAGCGAAACGAATCAGTTTACCTCTGATTTCATACTCGTTCCTTCCTTTCACAGAGGGGCGCTTCTTCTCTATCATTTCTTTCAGCGCATCCAGATTGTCCTTCTCGTCTATTTCCTCCAGAGCCTCATCGATATGTCGCTGTGCTATCTTCCTTCTTTTCAGTTCCTGTTCAATCCGCACTCTTCCCCAATGGTTGTAGCGGAACTTGTCCCTGACAAACGCTTTGGCATAGCGTTCCTCATCAATAAACTTCTCCTTCACCAACCGAGCCACCACTCTTTCAGACACATCATCAGCCATTTCCCACCGCTTCATTTTTGTCATCATGTCGTGGCAGCACTGTTCGCTCATAGCACACAGAGCAGAAAGCTTCTGATAAGCCTCCTGCTCTGTGTAAAGATGGGTTTTCTTTTCCATCAGTTATTTCTTCAAAACTACATTGATCATCTTACCTGGCACCACGATGACTTTCGCCACGGTGAATCCTTCCATCCACTTGGCTGACTGTGGGTTTTCAAGGGCAGCTTTTTCGGCATCCTCCTTCGTCACATCAGCAGGAAACTCCAGTGGGAAGCGTGCCTTACCGTTGAATGCCACCATCATCTTCACCGAGTCTTCCTTCAGATAATCCTCGTTGAAAGCTGGCCAAGGAGCGTCACATACCGTGGTCGTGTGACCGAGCAGGTGCCAGAACTCTTCTGCCAAGTGAGGACAGAATGGAGCCAACAAGATGGCAAGTGTCTCCTTCACTTCACGGCTCTCACTCTTCAACTTCGTCAGTTCGTTCAGGCAGACCATGAACGCTGCAATGGTTGTGTTGTATGAGAATGCCTCAATGTCAGCAGTCTCTTTCTTGATGAGGGTGTGCAGTGCCTTGAGTTCCTCCTTAGAAGCCCCCACCGTCTCCCCCAAGGGGGAGTGATTGCCATCCGGGTTGTTAGCCGTTTGATTGTCTGTTGAGGAGCAAGCCGCATGGGACTCCTCCCCCTTGGGGGAGGTTGGGAGGGGGCTTGTCATGAACTTCCACAATTTCTTCAGGAATCTGTGGCAGCCGTCAATGCCATTGGTGTCCCAAGGCTTGCTCTGCTCCACAGGACCGAGGAACATTTCGTAGAGACGCAATGTGTCAGCACCGAACTTCTCCACGATCATGTCGGGGTTCACCACGTTGAACATGCTCTTCGACATCTTCTCCACAGCCCATCCGCACACATACTTTCCTTCGTCGTTGAGAATGAATTCGGCGGTGTTGTATTCTGGACGCCAAGCCTTGAACGCCTCAACATCCAGCACATCAGCACTCACGATGTTCACATCCACATGGATGGGTGTAACATCATACTGGTCTTTCTTCTCCAAGGTCACAAACGTATTCGTGTCTTTGATGCGATACACGAAATTGCTCCTTCCTTGAATCATGCCCTGATTGATGAGCTTCTGGAAGGGTTCTTCCTTGCAAGATACACCCAAGTCAAACAGGAACTTGTTCCAGAAACGGCTGTAAATCAGGTGACCTGTAGCATGCTCACTACCACCCACATACAAGTCCACATTCTGCCAATACTCGTCAGCATCCTTGCTCACCAGCGCTTGGTCATTGTGTGGGTCCATATAGCGCAGGTAGTAAGCAGAACTGCCCGCAAAGCCTGGCATCGTGTAGAGTTCAATAGGGAACACTGTCTTGTTGTCTATCTTCTTATTCTCCACAATCTTCTTGTTCACCTCATCCCATGCCCACACGGTAGCGTTGCCCAGTGGTGGCTCACCTGTCTCTGTAGGCAGGAACTTATCCACTTCAGGCAATTCGATAGGCAGGCATTCCTCAGGAATCATCGTCGGGATGCCGTTCTTGTAATATACAGGGAATGGCTCACCCCAATAGCGCTGACGGGAGAAGATGGCATCTCTCAGACGGTAGTTCACCTTCACACGACCAATGCCCGCCTCCTTCACATACTTCTTCGTGGCAGCAATCGCTTCCTTCACGGTCAGTCCGTTGAGGCTGAAATCAATGTAAGGCTTCACATCCTTTCGTGGTGAGTTGCATACAATTCCCTCCTTGGCATCGTAGCTCTCCTCGCTCACATCAGCCCCCTCAATCAGTGGGATGATGGGCAGACCGAAGTGCTTTGCAAACGCATAGTCACGGCTGTCATGCGCAGGCACTGCCATGATGGCACCCGTACCATAACCAGCCAACACATACTCTGAAATCCAGATAGGGTTCTTCTCGCCTGTGAAAGGATTGATGGCATACGAACCTGAGAACACACCTGTCACCTTGTGGTCAATCATGCGTTCACGCTCCGTACGTCCCTTCACATACTTGATATATTCCTCTACGGCAGCCTTCTGCTCCGCTGTGGTCACTTTCTCCACCAGTTCACTCTCAGGAGCCAGTACCATGAACGTCACACCAAACATCGTGTCGGCACGAGTCGTGAAGATAGTGAAGGAAGCCCCCTCCGTCTCCCCCAAGGGGGAGTGATTGCCATCCGGGTTGTTAGCCGTTAGATTTTCTGTTGAGGAGCAAGCCGCATGGGACTCCTCCCCCTTGGGGGAGGTTGGGAGGGGGCTTGCAATCTTGAATTGCACTTCCGTACCCTCCGAACGACCTATCCAGTTCTTCTGTGTTTCCTTGATGCTGTCGCTCCACTCTATCGTGTCCAGTCCGTCCAAGAGTCGCTGTGCATAGGCACTCACCCTCAGGCACCACTGCCTCATCTTCTTCTGCTCCACAGGGAAGCCGCCGCGCACACTCACGCCGTCAACTACCTCGTCATTCGCCAGCACAGTGCCCAGTCCTGCACACCAGTTCACCATCGTCTCGCCCATGAAGGCGATGCGGTAGTTCATCAGCACGTCGCTCTTCTTCTTCTCGTCCCACGAGTTCCACTCCTCTGCAGTGAACATGAGATTTTCCGTCTGAGCCACACCAAAATCCTCCAGTCCTTCCGTACCCTTCTGCTCAAAAAAATCCACCAGCTCCTCGATAGGACGAGCCTTTCCAGCCGCATGGCTCTCCTCCCCCTTGGGGGAGGTTGGGAGGGGGCTTTTACTAAAGAACGAGCCAAACATCTTCTGGAAAGCCCATTGCGTCCACTTGTAATAGCCAGGAGCACACGTCCTCACCTCCCTGTCCCAATCGAAGCAGAAGCCAATCTTGTCCAGCTGTTCACGATAGCGGTCAATATTCTGGAAGGTGGTCTTCTCAGGGTGCTGACCTGTCTGAATGGCATACTGCTCAGCAGGCAGACCATAAGCGTCATAACCCATCGGGTTCAGCACGTTATATCCCTGCAGACGCTTGAAACGAGCATAGATGTCACTTGCAATATAGCCCAGCGGGTGTCCAACATGCAATCCCGCCCCGCTCGGATAAGGGAACATGTTCAGCACGTAAAACTTGGGTTTGCTCTTATCTTCAGCAACCTGATAGGTCTTCTCCTCCACCCACTTCTGTTGCCATTTCTGCTCAATCTCTCTAAAATTGTATTCCATTGTTTTAGTTCAATTTTCAAATTTGAGTGCAAAGGTACAAAATAAAAATGAAGAAATGAAAAGAATGAGAAAAAAGAAGGTTGCGGCACAGCGCAACCCTCATTTACTTCAATAACTTATATTTATCATTTATCAATTATCATTTATCAATTATCATTTATCAATTATCAATTATCATTTATCATTTAGCGCAGCGCTACAGTCCTGCTTCCAGCAACTGTTCGCAGATGCTCTTCATGCCACTGATGGATGGATGACCATTTTGCTTCTCAATGTCGTGCAGTTCGACAAGCTGCACCTTGTAGTGCTTGCACACCTCACGCATTGATTCGTTGATAGGCTCCCGCAATTCCGAGTTCAGGAGGGAAACCAGTTTTGCCTTCGGATAACGCTTCTGCAGCATATCCAGCAGACATGCCAATGCAGGACGGAAATTCTTGCAATCATCCTTGGTCCAATCTGCATATTGATACTCACCAATAGGAGAGTTTGCCCAAGCATCGTTCGTACCGCCAAACACAAAGATGATGTCAGGATTTCCGAGGCTGTCCACACGTGCAATAAAGTTATTACGACTAGAATCCATACGACCATATCCTGTACCACAGATGGTCGAGCCGCTCCACGAGTCATTCTTCTCCAGCGCATAGCCTTTTGCCTTGATGTAGAGGTTCCACCACATCTGCTCCACCTCCTTCACATCATTCTGATTGTTCGGGTAGAAAATCGCATAGTTAGCAGGCATAGTACCCTGGAAAGTGGAATACGAGTCGCCCAAAACGGACACCTTCTTCGTCTGTGCCGATGCAGTCATTGCCACTGCCATCAGAAAAAGCAAAAATACTTTTCTCATAAATAAGTTTTTAATTTAGATTCAACTTGGGGACAAAGGTACGATTAAGTGAGCACAAAACAAAATGAAAAATGAAAAGTTCTCATTCTTTTTCTTTTTTCTTAAGACTTTTATCTATATTTGCAAACGAAATCTAAAAAAATAACCTAAAGACACTGTCTTGCCCTCTTCTATTGTTTCGATGAAGCGTGAGTACGCTTTGTTGTAGTTCACTAACGATATACCCTCCGATGTCCTTGTGATGAAGGAAAGCGGTAAAATTATGGGTATTATTCACATTCGTTTCTCCCATTCCAACACGCCGCCGAGGCGTTCTTTTCAGTGAATTTGATTCCGTCGAGCTGAAGGTTCTGTGCTTTCCGTGTGAAAATAGGGGTTCATACCCCCCAAAATGACCTTCAAGAGGGCAAAAATGAGGTACCATACTCCGAAAATGAGGTAACTTTGAGAGTGTGAGATGACACCTTCTGTTTTCGGTGTTAAATTGTTAAATTTTTGTTTTTTTGCTTGCAAGTAAATAAATGAAAGAAAAAAGATGTATCTTTGCGCCCATGAAGACTTATCTCATTATCAACAACAAGGAAGTGGATTTGGAGGCGACTTCCAAAGAAGTTGATGTTCTTTGCGAACAAAGCGCTACGCGATATGCGAAACCTTAGAGCTCGACGGAGTCAAACTTTAATTATTAACTCATATGCATACATTTTTTCTTATCATCACCTTCCTGTTGGCGATGCCACTAACGGCACAGACAATTCCTAACAGGATCACTCCCAAATTTGTGCCGCGCACCTTCATGCGCGATAGCATTAACCTCAGCGACCCTTGCATCCTTGCTGATTCCGCCACCCAAACTTACTACATGACCGGAACGGATGGCAGGCTCTACACCAGCAAAGACCTTAACACATGGACAGGTCCCTATCCTGTTGCAGAGACTGACCCCAATTCATGGATGGGTTTCCGACCTCAGATATGGGCGGCAGAACTTCACCACTACAAAGGCAAGTACTACTATTTTGCCACTTTCACCAACGATGCCGTGAAGATAGACACCGTGCGTGGCAATGTCATTCCCCGACGTGCCTCCCACATCCTCGTCAGCGACAAGCCCACGGGTCCTTATCGCCCTATGGCTGACTCCACCTACCTGCCCGCAAATCAACCCACCCTCGATGGCACCTTCTGGGTGGACACCGACGGCAAGCCTTACATGGTCTATTGTGGCGAATGGTTGCAAAACTGGGATGGCACCATCGAGAAGATACAGCTCAAGCCCGACCTCAGCGGCTCCATCGGACAAGGCACCATCCTCTTCCGTGCTTCCGCATCCCCTTGGAGTCGTGAAGTGGAGAACGGCAAGGTGCGCCCCAACAAAGTCACTGACGGTCCCTACCTCTTCCGCACTGCCACAGGGCGTCTCGGCATGATATGGACAAGTTGGGTTGATGACATCTACACCCAAGGTGTTGCTTACTCCCAGAGCGGCACCCTTGATGGTCCTTGGCTCCAAGAAGCCAAACCCATCACACCCCCCAACTTCGGTCATGGCATGCTTTTCCGCACCCTCGATGGCAAGTGGCTCATGTCCGTCCATAGTCACAAAAGCGTCAACGGCCGCTACATCCGCATCCCCCACCTCTTCGAAGTCGACCTCTCGGGCGACAAACTCGTAGTAGGGAAAATGATAGAAGGGAAATATCAGTAAATTAGGGCAGCATCTTTCCGTGCAAGCCTGTTTATTTGGTTACAATCTTTTTACCTTTGTATGTCATTTTTCATTTAGCGCAGCGCAATTTTCAATGGGTGTCTCACGCATAGGGCTGCATGGCTGAGGTGTGCTTCCCATTGGGTGAGGGAGTGAAAATCGGTGTTGGGGTTTTTGTCCCATCCACTGCCGAAGTAGTAGGTGTAGGGGGTGGAGGGACGAATGGTGGCAGTGGCGAGGATATGACCTGTAGCGATGCCGTTGGGACGCTGCTGGTATGCCGTGGTGATGGGGGTGGGGAAGAGCATGCCCACGTAGATTTTGCCCATTTGGGTGGCGAGCTGGTCACGGTATTTTGCGGAATAGACGGAGGGGTCGCCAAGGTCTTCATAGCCCATGTAGCCACTTTCGGAGGAGAGGACATAGGCGGTGGGGTTGCTTTGATGAATGACGATGCCTGCTGCCATTTGTGTAGGGGTGGTGAGTCCGTCGTAGGTGACGCTGACACGGTTGAACTGACTGCCTGCATCGAGGGTGATGGTGCGTGTTTCGGTCAGTGGCTGCCCACCGAATTGTTGGGTGGGATAGGTGAAGCGGACGGTGAAGCGGAGTGGACCCTTGTCGAGAATCTCGAAGGTCTTGTAGCACTGGGGCATGAAGAGGCTGCCGTCGGGATGGAGGAGGGCGTTGGCACCACCTCCGAGGGTGGGACCTACGGTGTAGCAGTCCATGCCCTTACCGTGGTCAACATGGTAACTGTAGGCATTGTAGAGCTGGTCAGCGAGGTCACGGTAGCCTCGCTCGGTGAGTTGACGGCTGACGGAGCGCATTTCCTGATTCTGCTCGCTGGCGTACCAATGGTCGAGCATGAGTTCGGGGGTGCTTTTGTTGAAGAAGTCATAGCCAACGGCAGCGCCATGTCCATAGACTCGGTATGCCACACAGTCGTTTTCCCAGCCAAATTCGTCTTGACGCTCGGTGAAGAGTCTGCCTTTGGCTCGCACTTCATACTGCTGTGGTGTGCCCTGCTGCACATAATAGGTGGACTTGCCTTTGGCTGCCACTCCTGCCTGAAAGATGAGCTTGCCGTCCCAGGTGATTTGCGAGGGTATCTCCTTGCCATCGGCGTCTGTCACCACGATGTCTGTCTGTGTCTGCAGTTTCTTGGTGAGGGTGGTCATGTCCACTTCCACCATCTCCATACGGGCGGTGGCGATGGGGTTTGTCACGGTGACGGTCACTCGTTCTGCGGCGTGCAGTAATACGGTGAACAGGCAGGCAAGAATCAGTATGAAATGGCGTTTCATCATCGGTTGGGGTAGGTCACTTCGTTGCTCCGATCGCCCAAACCGCCGTAGTAGTTGGCGCAACGGATGGAGTAACTCACATTCTGCGGGGAGCCTTTGGGTACGTTGTAATAGGGCTGGGTGGTGAATGCCACCACGTCACGGTTGCGGCACACGGCATAGAGGCAGGCATCGTGCACGTCATCCCAGTAGATGCTGCCTGTGTCCTTGATGTGTATCTCTGGCGGTGGAATTTGTGCTGCCTTCTGTTCGGGATGCCAGTTGGGGAAGACATCGTGAATGTCGTATTTTTCAGCTTCTGCGGTGGTGAGATTGGTGTTGAAGCGCACGTTTGTCACCACGTTGTTGGCATCCTTGAACTGCTTGCGGCGCAAGGCTGTGGGTGCGAACTGGAACTCGTTGTCGAGGCTTTCATATTCGGAGAAAAGGCGTGGCAGTGTGCCGTGCATTTCTGTCCATCCGAGCGAGTCGGGCAGCAGTTCCATGAGTGTACCGATGAAGACTGCCCGAGGGGCATTCTTCCATGGACGTCCCAACATGTATTTGCCTTCCTGTGCCTTGTCGCCGTAGATGCGGCAGGAGTTGAACACATAGCCGTAGGCACGGTTTGCCTCGGTGGCTGGGGCACAAATCACATTTGCCTTGTTGCCCCGCTCACGCAGTTCGATGTCGCAGCGGTTGAAGTAGATGGTGCCGCCGCCGCAGATGAAATCGACAGTGCCCTTGACGGTGCAGTCTTCGAGATAGGTTGAGCCGCCATCGTTGGTGTAGTAGGTGTCCTGATTGCTCATCAGGGAGAGCCGCTTGAAGATGTTGCCTCGGCAGTTCTTCTCGTTGAGCGCCACGGCACGGCTGGCAAATGCCGTCATGTCGTCACGGTAGTTTGACCACAGCTCGAAGTCTTGCAGATAGGTGCTGTCAGCCCCGTTGAGGAAAAGCGTGGAGGTGCAGCTGATGCCTTCGTGCATGGGCATCGACTCAATCTGCGTGTTCTTCATGCCTTCGCCGCAAATGCTGGTGTTGGGAGCCGTCAGGATGGTCATGGGAGAGGGGATGGTGAGTTCCTTGCCGTTCTCCGTAATCTTGATGGGATTGCCCTCGCCTTTGATGCGGTACATGGACGATTTCACGAAAATGCGGAAGCGCTTCGACTTGTCGGCACGATTGTTGGCGGCATGGACAGCAGCAATGAAGTTGCCGTTGTCGGGCACCACGAAATCATACTTGTAGCGAATGCGCCCCAGCGAGTCAGGAGTCTGTGCCCCTGCTGGATTTGCCAGCAGGGACATCAGAGTAAATGCTATGACAGAAAGAGATGTCTTCAATGTCTTTTTTTCTTTTTACTTCAGCTTTTCGAGTTTGTCATTTTTCTCAATTGTCCATCCCTCACGCTTGGAGATGCCGCAATCGGCACCTTGGAACATCTTGGCTGCCTCTTTGTCGCCCTTCAGCTGCCAGTTCAGCCATGCCAGTGCCACGATGGAGAATTCACCGCCATGAGGCTTGCTGTAGGTGCCACCGTGACCCACTGGGAAGTTGGTTGCACAAGCGGGCACGTGGTCGATGCGATGGAAGTCGTCCATGCCGTTGCCATAAGCGATGTCAGTCTCACCGCCCAACAGATACATGATGGGGGAATGAATCTCCTTCAGCTTCTCCTTTGGAGGCATGGGCATGCCGCCTACAGCCTGATTGGCATTCTGCTGGTTGAACAAACCGCTGTTGCAAATCATGAGCAGCTTGATGCGCTTGTCGGCACAGTTGAAGAGTGTCTGCAGACCACCGCATGACATACCTGCCACACAGATGTTCTTCAGGTCAATCTTCTTGTAGTAAGGGGAGTTTTTGTCAGCATTCACCTTCTCCACCCAATCCATCGACTCAATCTGCTGTTCTGTGGTGCTCATAGGGCCGCGATAGCCGTTCTCGTGAGGGAAATAACCTGTAGCCACCACGATGTAGCCGTGGGAAGCAATCTCGTTGAGGAAGAGGTAGTGCTCCCAAGGAGAGTTGGTGCAGGCACCATTGCCCCATACCAGCACGGGCAGGGGATTCTTCTCGTTGAAGACAGACAAATCCTGAGGCACGAAAATGGTGTGTGCATCCAGTGAAAGCTCTTCCTTCATGATTGCTTTGTAAGGACCTGTGCCGCCTTCTTCCACTACACGTGAAGCAGGAGTGGGGGGCTCGTCCATGGTGGTGAAACTCATGCTGATGGCACCTACAGCCACCAGAGCTGTTGCAGCAAATGCCGAACTAAGAAAACTTTTTACTTTCATATTGCGTTAATTGATTATTATTCAAATGGCTCAATAAATCGTACATTGTACATTATTTCACTTTCCAAATCTTGAGGCAGATGAAGCCCTGCTCACCACCCATGCTGGGTTGGCATACGAAGATGGCATTGTTGAGCCATGCGTATTTGCTGTCAAGAGGAGCCTCAAATTGTGGTGCTGTGCGGAAATAGAACTGGTTGTTGCCGTTCTCGTCCTTGCCCGTGTAAATCAATCCACGGTTGCGCACATGGATGTTCACGCCATCATCGGTTTTGATGCTGTAGATAGCCTCCACTTCGGTGCGACCATGCGCATTGTCCTGTAACTGATAGTCAGCACCGCCAGGGAGAATGGTGCCCTTCATCTTGGGACCTTCGAATGTGCCTCCCACAATCGGGATGACAAAACGGTTGCCGTGAGAGGTCTGCCCCACCTGATAGGCACCTTCACATTTCACTTTCAGTTCCACCACATACTCCAGTTGTGGCCCTTCGTTCTGTGCCTTCATTCCAACGAAGAAAGCCAGAAGCATCATTGCAGTCAGAATTCTTTTCATTTTCTTGCTACGTTTATTTTGATAGGTTTAGTAAAAATAATGGGCAAAGATAGAGAAAAAATATGAAAGAAGAAAAAAAATTTATGTACAATTTGACAATCAGTTAGGAGTGAAGCCGCTTCAACAATTCGAGCAGCACTTGCCAGATGTCACCGATGGTGGAGAGTTCCACCCGTTCGCTGGCGGAATGGGGCTCGACGATGCGGGGTCCTATGCTGGCTATCTGAATGCCTGGATAGTGCTGCACGAAAAAGCCTGCCTCGAGAACAAAGTGCATAGCAACCATGCGAGGACGCCAACCTAACACGTCTTGGAAGGTGTTGCTGACCAGTTGCAGGAAGGGTGACTGCTGGTCTTCCTGCCATGCGGGTGCCGACATCACCAATTCGGATTGGCTGTTGGCAGATGTGAAGGTGTGGGCAATGTCCTTGCTGAGTGTTTCCATGTCGCCGTCGATAAAACTACGTGTGTGGGTGGACACGAAAAGGTGGTCTTCTGCTGCTGAGATGCGACCTATATTGTTGGAGGTCTCCACCGTGCCAACCATCGTCTCACTCATCTTCACCACTCCTTGAGGCACTTTCTCAAGACAAGTGACCAATGCCTGCACTGCCTCGATGGGGAGGATAGTTTCAGGTCTTTCACATGGCTCGATGCGGCAGGTGATGCGAGGGTCGGTGCTCCCATATTCACTGTGCAGCCACTGGTTGAGGCTCTCCACTTGCTTGACCATGAACTCGGTGGCATTGTCGGATGGGCAGCCAATCACCATCTCCCCTTTCGAGGCTATGGAAGCATTGGCTTCACCTATCTGTATGTCTGATACGACCATGCCACTTTTATGACAGATGGCTGACAGGATGATGCGGGCAGGAATCACTGCACTGCAACGCCCTTTATTGATGTCTACGCCAGAGTGCCCTCCCAATCCCCCTTCGATACGGATGCGACACCATTTGCTGATGTCAGCAGATGCTGGTTGCCGCTTCATCGGTATGCGGTGGAACTGCAAGCAGGCTCCTGCGGCACCCGTTGTGATGGTGTCGTAGTCTTCGGAGTCGAGATTGATGACCTTGCGACCTTTCAGAAAATCCTTGCCCAGCTGCGAGGCACCAGACATTCCGTCCTCCTCGTTGGTGGTGGTGATGACCTCAAGGGCTGGGTGTACGATGCTGTCGTCTTCGAGCACAGCAAGCGCCATCGACAAGCCAATGCCATTGTCAGCACCCAACGAGGTGCCACGGGCTTTCATCCACCCGTCTTCCTCATAAGCCTCGATGGGGTCGTTCAGCGGGTCGTTCATGTCCACACACACCATGTCCATGTGGTTGAGCAACACGATGGGTTCTGCATCCTCATGACCTGGGGTGGCAGGTTTGCGTATCACCACACAGTTTTCCTGATCACGCTCATACTCCAAATGGAGACGTTCTGCAAATTGGCAAAGATAGTCTGCCACCCGTTCCTCATGATGAGAGGGACGGGGTATCTTGTTCAGTTCATGGAAGATGCTGAATACACGGGCTGTTGTGTTCATAATTATAATTACAATTTAACACGCCCTGTAGGGCAAGTGAAAAGTGAAGAGTGAAAAGTGAAAAATCTAAGTAACTTAATTTGGGGGGGAGTTATCGAAGTTAAAGAAGTTATCGAAGTTAAAGAAGTTATCGAAGTTAGCGACGATACTCTGTCAATGAGAAACGCTGTCAACTGTCAACTGTCAACCATTCGTCTTCCTTCTATTCCACCCAGTTGTCTCGGTCGAGATTACGGTAACCAATGGCTTCGGCAATGTGGTGGCTCTGCACGTCTGCTGTACCTTCGAGGTCGGCAATGGTGCGTGACACTTTCAGAATGCGGTCGTAGGCACGGGCGGAGAGGTTGAACTTCCTCATGGCTGTGCGAAGGAGATTGAGTGCCTGGTCGTCGAGTTGCACGTATTTCTGGAGCTGTGAGGTGGTCATCTGGGCATTGCAATGGATACCCTTTTGCCCTTGGAATCGATGCTCCTGAATCTGCCGAGCCTTCAGCACCCGTTCTCGGATGGCTGAGGATGATTCTCCTTTCGGAGCTTTGGCGATGTCTTCAAAAGGAACACTTTCCACCTCCACCTGTATGTCTATCCTGTCCATGAGCGGACCGCTTATCTTGTTCATGTAGCGCTGAATCTGTGCAGGTGTGCAGACACATCGGCGGGTGGGGTGGTGATGGTAGCCGCAAGGACAGGGGTTCATAGATGCCACGAGCATGAAGGAGCATGGAAGGGTGAGGTTGTAGCGTGCACGAGAGATGGTGATGATGCGGTCTTCGAGCGGTTGTCGGAGTGTCTCCAGAACTGAACGGTTGAATTCTGGCAATTCGTCCATGAAGAGCACCCCATTGTGTGCCAGACATATTTCTCCAGGCATGAAAAGGTTGCCACCTCCTACAAGTGCCACATCAGAAATGGTGTGATGAGGGGAACGGAAAGGGCGTTGGCTGATGAGCGAGGTGTCTCGTTGCAGTTTTCCGGCGATGGAATGGATTTGGGTTGTTTCGAGACTTTCGCTGAGGGTGAGGGGTGGAAGGATGGAGGGAAGGCGTTTTGCCATCATGGACTTTCCGCATCCAGGGCTGCCCACGAGGATGATGTTGTGACCACCTGCCGCTGCCACCTCAAAAGCCCGTTTCACGTTCTCCTGCCCTTTCACTTCGTCAAAGTCGTAGGGGAAGGTGAACATCTGCGAATAGAATTCTTCACGGGCATTGACCACTGTGGGTTCGAGTGTGCTCATGCCACTGAAAAACGCCACAATGTCGTTCAGATGGCTCACTCCATACACTTTCAATCTGTTCACCACCGCTGCCTCACGGGCATTTTCAGCAGGGACGAAGAGTGCTTCGTAGCCCAATTCTCGTGCCTTGATGGAGATGGGCAAGACTCCCTTGACGGGAAGGATGGTTCCATCGAGCCCCAATTCACCTACAAACATGAAGCGTTCGGGGCATTCTATCATGAGAAATTCGCAGGAGAGCATCACGCTGATGGCCATAGGCAGGTCGAAACCCGAACCTTCCTTGCGCATATCGGCAGGGGCAAGATTGACCACCACCGACTTGTTGGGCATCTTGTAGCCATTCACACGGAGTGCTGACTGCACACGTTCCTGACTTTCTTTCACGGCATTGTCGGGTAACCCCACTATGGTGAACTTGGCATTGCCACCCCCTTCAAAGTTGTCCACCTCGACGGTGACCACCATGGCATCCAATCCCTGCAATGCCGCACTGTACACTTTTGAAACCATCTGCCTGCCTGACTTTTATCGTATGTGTTTCTTCAACATCTCGGCCAGTTTGTCCACATTGTCACCACAATCCACCACTTGATGCTTTCGGTCTGTCAGGATGTAGTAGGGCACGGTGTTGATGCCGATGAGTTTGATAGCTTTCGATTCGAAACCCTGCCCGTCACAGTAATGCTCAATGGTGGTGAGAGTGGTGTCAGGACGAATGGCATCTTCCCAACGGAAGGGTTCCACATCGAGCGAGACAGCCACCACCCGCAGTTTTCCGCCATCCAGCTGATTGTCACGCAGGGTGTTGCGGAGCCGCCACAGGAAGTCTGTCCCGTTGGGCATCCACGTTGCCCAGAAAGCAATCAGGTTGTAGTCTTTCGTTGACTGCCAAAGCTTGACGGTCTTTCGGTCTTTTCTGGTGAGGGGAGCATCTGGAAGTTTCTTTCCCACCTCACGTCGGTCGGCATTGGCGAGTTTGCTTTCGATGTCGAGCAAGGCATGGTGATGGGGGTGCTTTGCCTTCAGCACTTTCAGAAGCTCTTTCAATTCGGCATTGCCCACTTCTTCGTTTTGGGCAAAATACTGGTCGAAGAGATAGAGGGCGACGGGCGAAACGGGGTTGTCCTTGATGTAGGTGCGTGCGGTGTTGGTAGTCAGGGAAGGGTTCTTCGTATATGTCTCTTCCCTGAATCTGTTCATCAGTTCATTCTCTTCACTGCCGCTCACCACGTAGTTCTTCAGGTCGTTGGCTGTTGCCTCATACTCGATGTCGTCGCCAGGACCTGCAAAGATGACCTGCTCCACACCGTTGGGAAAGACGAGCATGAAGGGAGTCACCTCGTCAGTCTCTCCTCTGTAGCGGAACTTGCCGCCTTGGATGGTCAGGGTGTCGAGACGGGCATTGTCGCCACTGAGATTGTAGATGTAGAGTTCACCTGCCTGCATGTCACGGAAGCTCCCCCTGATTCGGAAGGAGTTGCCATCGGAACCACATGCCGCCAACAGCGTCATGATAGCCCCACCTATCAACACTTTCATTTTCATTCGTCTCAACTTACATCTCATGTCTCTTGTCACTATAGCATTTCTACTGATTGTAGTCGGAGAATTCGGCATCGTTGGCAGCACGCTTTGCCAGCGAAGCATCCATAGCAATCGCCTTGGCAAGGTTGTCCTTCACCTCCGCTTTGTCCTCCATACGTGCTGCAAGAATGGCACGCAGATAGTAGGTCATAGCATCAGGATTCTTGATGTTGCCCAAAATCTGGAGCGCATCGGCATAGTCTTGCGAGAGGATATGGGAGAGGGCTGCACTGTTGTTGGCAGACTTGGCAAACTTGGCAGCAGCCTGTGGATAGCGGCTCTGTGCCACATAGAGGTGTCCGAGTGCCTCGTCAAAGTTGTTGGCACTCACACCCTTGGCAATGAATGTCTCAGCATCCTGGAACTGTCCGTTCTGAATGGCGAGCATGCCCAAATTGACATTAGGTTCGGCTGCATTGGCATTGATGCCAAGTGCCTGACGCAGATAAGATTGTGCAGTTTCTGTGTCACCACGACGCATGGCGAGTTCACCGAGGTTGTTGTAGGCACGGTAGTCGTTGGGGAAGAGCGACACGGTCTTCTTCAGGATAGTCTCCTTTTGTGCATCGCTGGTGGAAAGGATGTTTGCGGCATAGACGAGTTCTTCCACGCTCAACTTGGAGGCATCACCATTCACCAACTGCATGATGGCTTCGTCGCTGCGACCAATCACATCGTAGTTAATGACCATACGGGCACGGCGCAACTCTGGCAGCACTGCATCAGCCAGTTCCTTATACACCACTGCCACATTGCGGATTTCACGCTCACGCTGTTCAGGGTCTTGATACATGGAGAGCACTCGCAAGATGATTTCCTTGTCTTGCAAATTTGACTGTGACACCAATGCCTGGAAACCTTCCCAGTCCTCAGCCGTGTATTTTGTGTCCACATTGGTGGCAAGCTGATTCTGCTTCAACTGCTGGTTCACATAGCCTTCCGACACTGCTCCACGCTTTTCTGCCAGACGCTCGTTGATGGCATAGGCACCATCTGGAGAGGCATAGGCACTCACTTCAATATTGTTCAACACAAGGCTTTGTTCATCGCTCTTGATGTTCTTGAGTGTCTTGATAAAGTCCTGCACGGTTTGCGTGTTCAGTTCGCTGCCACGCAGATTTGCTTGACCAATGAGGAACTTTACGGCTGCTTCCTGCTTCTGGCTGATGATACGCTGGAAATTGTCGGGAGCCACACCGAAGTTCGCTGTCTTGGCAGTCTTCGTGATGAGCGATGCGGTGCATTGTGTACCGTAGCCAATCTTCACTGTCGGCATCTTCACCGTCTTCTTGCCCACTTTGGCATTGAACTGCATCATCAGGTCGCTCTTTTCCATGCCGTCAACGAAAGGCACTGAAAAACGCATGGTGGCATGACCGCCATTCTTGAAAGAGATGATGGTGTTGTTAGCCTCCACCTTCTCACCCTGCAAGGTGAACGGGTCTCCTGCCGATGCTCCGCCATCCCATTTCAGTACAGGCGTACACTCCACCACAGCCTTCTTGTTCATTGCCTTGGCAGGCACGTTGATGCTGATGGTGGCAGGCACCTCACCCGCCACATACTCCAGTGGAGTGGGCGACACTGCGAAATTGTCCGACACAAATGCTTTCTGTTTGCTGCAACCTGACAGCAGTACCATTGCGCTCGCTGCCGACAGCCAAATAATCTTCTTCATATTGTTTTTGTATTTGTTTAGTTTCTTGTTTGTCTTGTATATTTTCTGCTCAAATGCCGCACGGGATACCACACCGAGAGGAACCCGACAGCAATGACCGTCACCAGCACCAGCACGACATCTGTGGCATGCACACTGACGGGATAGGCGTTGATGATGTAGCTCCCTTCGCTGTTGCCGAAACGAATGATTCCGAACTCCTGTTGCAGCCAGCAAAGCAGCAATCCGACAGCAATGCCGATGACCGCTCCCAACAACGAAATCATCCTGCCCTCCATCATGAAGATGCTGCTGATTTGATGCTCGTTCGCACCCAGATTCCGCAACGTGATGGCATCCTGCTTCTTGTCAATGATGAGCATCGAGAGCGAACCGATGATGTTGAAGCAGGCAATCACCAGGATAAACGTCAGGAAGATGTAGGAGATGAGCTTCTCAATCTGCATGATTTTGAATGTGTCCTCCTGCTGCTCATAGCGGTCTTTCACCACATATTTCTCTCCCAACATCTGTTGCAGACGAGCCTTCACCTTCTGCACATCGGCACCCTCACGCACCTTCATCTCCACAGCCGACACCTCGCCCTCACGTTCAAACAACCGACGGGTGAAGGCTATGTTTGTGATGACATACTGCGAATCATACTTGTTCTGCTTCACCATGAAGCCCACTCTCGGCGAGTATAGTTCCTCCTGATTCAGGCTCTCACGCGGGTCATTCAGGTCAATGCGCTCACCCTTCCGTGGGGCATACACCTGAATGGGGTCACCGAAATCGGTGGATTGTCCCAACTGCATCAGCAGGTTTGCCCCCAAAATGCCATAATCAATCACGTCGGCATGGAGTTCAAACACCCCCTCGCCAATCAAGATACGGTCAATGCCCGTCAACTCCTCAAAATTGTCCTCCACACCCTTCACCGTCGCCATCACCTGACGATTGTTGAGCATCAGCAGCGCTTGGTCTTCCAGTGTCTCCGTACATACGGCTATATCTTTGTCAGTCTTCAACGCCCTCAGTTCCTTCACGTCGGCAGCCATGAACTTACCCACCGCAGGCACCACCTTCAGCTGTGGATCCATCGCCGTGAACAACCCAGCCACCATGTCCTGAAACCCGTTGAACACCGACAGGATGCATACCAGCGCAGCCGTCGCAATTGCCACACCACACACCGACACACCCGAAATGATGTTGATGGCGCTGTGCGACTTCTTTGACAGCAAGTATCGCTTAGCTATGTAGAATGAAACATTCATGCACCCTCACCCTCAGAAGAGGGGGTATGAGAAGGAGTCTTCAGCAACTTGTCAATATTCTCCACATAATCCAGCGAATCGTCCAGAAAAAACTTCAATTCAGGGATGATGCGCAATTGGTGACGTTCCAGCTTGCCCAACTCATAGCGAATCTCGCTAGCATGTTCGTTCACGTTCTGCAGCACCTCCTGTGCTTTCTCCGAAGGGAAGATGCTCAGATATGCTTTCGCCACGCTCAGGTCAGGACTAATCCTCACCACACTCACGCTCACCAGCAGATTCCTTGTCTGCCTTGTCTGTGCCTGAAAAATGCCCGCCAAATCCTTTTGAATCAGCCGTGCAATCTTATTCTGTCTTGTTGTTTCCATATCTTTGAAAATTAAAAGCTAAAGTTTCGCAAGTTTTAATATTTTGAAGTGTTTGTCATGCTGACAGTTGACAGTTTAGGGTTTAGGGTTTAGGGTTTAGGGTTTAGGGTTTAGGGTTTAGAGTTTAGGGTTTAGAGTTTAGAGATTCAATTCCTCATTCCTAACTCCTCATTCCTCATTCCTCATTTTTCATTTTTTTTAATGATTGTCAATCCGTCTCTCAGAGGCAATATCACCTTCTCCACTCTGTCATCCTTTGCCACCCAGTCATTGAAAGCACGGATGCCTTCTGTTTGGGCATCCTTTGCCTCCTCTTCCACCACATGTCCATCCCATAGCGTGTTGTCGGCGAGGATATATCCTCCCACATTCAGGTGCTTCATCACCATCTCATAATATTCCACATACTTGCGCTTGTCACCATCGATAAATGCCATGTCAAACATCAGTCCTAACTTCGGCACCACCTCCAACGCATCACCGATGTGCATCGTAATCTTGTCCTTGTAAGGAGAACCTTGAAACCACGGCAACGTGAAGTCCTCCTGCTCATCGTTAATCTCCACCGTGTGAAGATGTCCACCCTCAGGCAATCCCTCCGCAATGCACAAACCCGAATAGCCGCTATATGTGCCGATTTCCAGCACCATCTTCGGTTGCACCATCCCCACCAGCATCTTCAGCAATCTTCCTTGCAAGTGACCACTCGCCATGCGTCCATAGAGCAAGTGCAACTGAGTTGCCCTCCATAGACGGTGCAGGTAGTCACTCTCCTTGTCTATGTGGGAGAGGATGTAGTCGTCTATTCGCTCACTTTCCGTCATGGTTCTTCAGTGCCTCCACGCCCAGTCGGTAGCTGTCCAATCCAAACCCGCAAATCACACCCAGACAGGCACAGCTGATCATCGACTTGTGACGGAAATCTTCACGTTGATGCACGTTCGAGATGTGCACCTCCACCACAGGTGTTTTCACTCCACGGATGGCATCCTGCAAAGCGATGCTCGTGTGCGTGTAAGCCCCTGCATTCAGCACGATGCCGTCCCACGAGAAGCCCACCTCATGAATCTTGTTAATCAGTTCGCCCTCCACATTCGACTGGTAATAAGCCAGTTCCACATCGGGAAACATCCGCTTCAATTCCTCAAAATACACCTCGAAGCCCTTCGAACCGTAGATGCCAGGCTCTCGTTTGCCCAACAAGTTCAAGTTGGGGCCATTCAGAATTAGAATCTTCTTCATGTTCTTAATACAATTATGTGTGCAAAGATAGCCCTTTTTTTCGACATTCCCATCACAAATATAGCATTTAAATGAAATTAAGGCATCACCGATTTTCAGCAATGCCCAAAATCCGCTCCTTAGCCTCGTCGAGCAAGGCAAAGAGTTCCTCCTGCGTCTCAGCACGCAGAATCTTGACGCGTGTCTGACGGAAGTCTGGAATGCCCTTGAAAAGGGGACTGTTGGCAAGGTGTCGTCTCACGTGCATGATGCCGCCGAGTTCTGTGCGCTTGCGCTCCTTCAGTGCATTGTCCTCACGAAGGGAATACTCCACACTCTTTTTCACTTGCCGTTTCAGCACGTCCATCTTCCAATCGAGCGTCATGCTCTCATCGTGAAGCCCAGTGTCAAGATAGGTGCGTACATCCTTGAAGAGCCAAGGTTGACCGAATGTGGCACGCCCAATCATCACGGCATCCACACCATAGCGGCTGAAAGCATCAGCAGCCTGTTCAGCCGTGCAGATGTCGCCATTGCCGATGATGGGGATGTGCATGCGTGGATTCCGTTTCACCTCACCGATGAGTGTCCAGTCAGCCTCTCCTTGATACATCTGGCTACGCGTTCTGCCGTGAATGGTCAGCGCCTCAATGCCGCAATCCTGCAGTTGCTCTGCCAATTCCACGATGATTTTGTTCTGATGGTCCCATCCCAAGCGGGTTTTCACCGTGACAGGAATGCTCACCGCCTTCACCACCTCACGTGTGATGTCGAGCATCAGCGGCACATTTCTCAGCATGCCGGCACCAGCACCCTTGCCCGCCACCTTCTTCACGGGGCAACCAAAATTGATGTCGAGCATGTCGGGATGCGCCTCGCTTTCCACCATCTTGGCGGCCTCCACCATGCTCGGCACGTCGCGTCCGTAAATCTGTATGGCGACAGGGCGTTCACGGTCATCCACCCGAATCTTTTCCAGCGAGCGGTTCACATTGCGAATGAGCGCATCGGCACTGACAAACTCCGAATACACCATGCTTGCCCCGAACTCCTTACACAGAAGCCTGAAAGCCTGATCTGTCACGTCCTCCATGGGCGCCAACAGAACAGGCTTTTCTCCAAGACTGATGTTACTTATCTTCACGTTATGCCTCCGAAAAATCACTCTTGCCCACACCGCAGAGAGGGCATTCGAAATCATCGGGCAGGTCTTCAAAAGCCGTACCAGGCTCTATGCCGCCTTCCGGATAGCCTACTTCTGGGTCATACTCCCAACCGCAGGTGTCACATACATACTTTTTCATCATCACTACTTGAAAAATCTGTTATACAATCCTTGGAAACCAGCACCGTGACGTGCTTCGTCCTTCGCCATCTCGTGAACGGTGTCGTGAATGGCGTCGAGGTTCAGCTTCTTAGCCACCTTTGCAATTTCCAGTTTGCCGGCGCAAGCACCTTCCTCTGCTTCCATGCGCTTCTTCAGGTTGGTCTTGGTGTCCCAAACCACCTCGCCGAGCAGTTCAGCAAAGCGTGAAGCGTGGTCAGCCTCCTCGTAGGCATAGCGGCGGAAAGCTTCAGAAACCTCTGGGTAGCCTTCGCGGTCAGCCTGACGAGCCATTGCCAAATACATGCCCACTTCGGTGCATTCACCCATAAAGTGGTCTTTCAGACCTTGCAGCACGAATGCGCCCTCTTCACCTTCTGGGATAGCCTTAGCCACACCCAATTCATGTTCACAAGCGAAAATCAGTCCTTCAGTTTCTTCCTTCTCCTTGAACTTTGAGCCAGGAACCTTACACTGTGGACACTTCTCTGGAGGGTTCTCTCCCTCATACACATAGCCACACACGGGGCATACCCATTTTTTTGCCATAAATGTTAGAGTTTTAAAATTAGTAATATTTTTAGTTAACGCTCTTCTTCATTCACAGGGTGTCAGACACCCTTCTATCTCTCCTTTCGAATTAGAGTTGCAAAGATACGATTAAATGAGAATAATACAAAGAAAAGAAGATTATTTTCAGTTTTTTTATAAAAAAAGAGGCTCCGAAACAATTGCAAACGTATCAGAGCCTCTTTCTTTGCTATTTTTAAGTGCTTCTGCGAGGCTTAAATCAAACAAATCCTCTCAAATCTCCATGTTTCATTTGTCAAATTGGGCAAGATTTGTAAGATCTCTCGCAAAGCGACTTCTCACGTCTTTCTCACCGCATGGAGAAAATCGCCAAACGCGTGAGCCACTACATCATGCCGCCCATGCCTGGTGCGCCCATTGGCATTTCTGGCTTGTCCTCCTTGGCGTCGCAGATGACACACTCAGTGGTGAGGAACATGCCGGCGATGGAAGCGGCGTTCTCAAGAGCTACACGGCAAACCTTGGCTGGGTCGATGATGCCCGACTCGCGGAGGTTCTCATAAGTGTCCTTACGAGCGTTGTAGCCGAAGTCGCCCTTGGCGTTGCGAACCTTCTCCACTACGACAGAGCCTTCCAAACCTGCATTCTCCACAATCTGACGGAGAGGCTCCTCGATGGCGCGCTTCACAATCTTGATACCCGTGGTCTCGTCAGCGTTCTCGCCTTCGAGGTTCTCGAGACTTTCGAGCGAACGGATGAAGGCTACACCGCCACCAGGCACGATACCCTCTTCTATGGCTGCACGAGTGGCGCACAAAGCGTCGTCCACACGGTCTTTCTTCTCCTTCATTTCCACCTCTGATGCGGCACCTACATAGAGCACAGCCACACCGCCTGAGAGCTTAGCCAGACGCTCCTGCAGCTTCTCCTTGTCGTAGTCGGAAGTGGTATTCTTGATTTCGTTCTTAATCTGGTTCACACGGTCTTGGATGTTCTGCTTGTCACCCTTACCGCCCACGATAGTGGTGTTGTCCTTCGTGATGGTCACCTTCTCGGCAGAACCCAACATCTCGATGGTAGCCTGCTCGAGCTTCAGACCCTTCTCCTCAGAGATAACCACACCACCTGTCAGTACGGCGATGTCTTCCAACATAGCCTTGCGGCGGTCGCCAAAACCAGGAGCCTTCACAGCGCAAATCTTCAACTGAGCGCGCAGACGGTTCACCACCAAAGTAGTGAGTGCCTCGCTCTCCACATCCTCAGCAATCACGAGGATAGGACGACCTGTCTGTGCTGCAGGGTTCAAGATAGGCAGGAACTCCTGCAAGTTGCTGATTTTCTTGTCGTAGATGAGGATGAGTGGATTCTCCATCTCACACTCCATCTTCTCGGTGTTAGTCACGAAGTAAGGAGACAGATAGCCACGGTCGAACTGCATGCCTTCCACCACACCGATAGTGGTTTCACGGCTCTTAGCCTCTTCGATGGTGATGACACCGTCCTTTGAGACCTTTTTCATGGCATCGGCGATGAGCTTACCGATTTCGCTGTCGTTGTTGGCAGAAACGGTAGCCACCTGCTCAATCTTATCGTAGTTGTCACCCACTTGCTCGCTCTGGCTCTTGATGTGTTCCACCACCTTAGCCACAGCCTTGTCGATACCGCGCTTCAAATCCATTGGGTTAGCACCGGCAGCCACATTCTTCAAGCCTGTAGCCACGATGCTTTGTGCCAATACAGTAGCGGTTGTTGTGCCATCACCAGCATCATCGCCAGTCTTCGATGCCACACTCTTCACCAGCTGTGCGCCCGTGTTCTGGAAAGCGTCAGCCAGTTCAATTTCCTTGGCCACTGTCACACCATCCTTGGTGATGTGAGGAGCACCAAATTTCTTCTCAATGATGACATTACGTCCCTTAGGACCGAGGGTGACCTTCACGGCATTAGCCAGTTCGTCCACACCCTTCTTCAGCTGCTCACGAGCCTCAATATTGAATTTCAATTCTTTAGCCATAATTGTATTTACTATTTAACTATTTACAATTTACCATTTATTTTTCGATTTGACCATTCTACAATTTCATAACTATCATGGCAAGTAACTATATTGCCAAATAAATTGTACATTGTAAATTGTCAAATCGTAAATGAGATTATTTCAAGATTGCCAGCACATCGCTCTGACGCATCATGAGGTACTTCACGCCCTCATATTCGAGTTCAGTGCCTGAGTACTTGCCATAGAGAACCTGGTCGCCCACTTTGACCACCATTTCCTCGTCCTTCGTTCCGTTGCCACAAGCAACAACTTCGCCCTGCAGGGGCTTTTCCTTTGCGGTGTCTGGGATGATGATTCCGCCCACCGTCTTTTCTTCCGCAGGCTTAGGGAGCACCAGCACCCTGTCTGCCAATGGTTGAATGTTCATGATTTTCTTGTTTTAATTGTTATTTATTAATGTATAGAATTTCTATTCCACAAATTACACTCCACAAAGACGATGCCACCCTTGCCAATGTATGACAGAGGGTGACAAAGTGGCATAATGGGTGACAAAATGAAGTTGAAGCCGTCTTGTAGTCCTCCGAATGCTTCATGGTTTCGCAACCTTCATGTCAGGTCACCCGTTTTCCCAACTGCATGTATGGCACATCCATTTTATCATGACTGACGTATCCATTATATGATGAGTGCCGTATTCATTATACCATGACTTCCACATCCAAAATATTTTCAAAGTTTCAAAAAATAATTTGAAAGTTTCAAAAATTTTTTTCAAACTTGCAAAATTATTTTTGAAACTTACAAAACATTTCGTTTATTCCAGTCGCATATAATTGTTATACCCACTCATCCATCAATGATTCTTCCAGTCATCATCATTTCATTCCCTCATTGACTACACTGAATGTGCTACACTCTCAATGTGAGTTTGGCATAAGAGATTGCGGCACGCCACAACAAAATCGAAAAAACTCACATCAAACCACGTTTGTATAAGAAAAATGCGCCCTCCAAACATGCCTGTTTGTTCCACTTATCTCCTTCACCCCCCACACTCACAGCCACGTTGAGCCTACACCCATAAGGCTCATGAGGTTTCCCCCACAACCCTCGTGAGCTTAATGGGCGTCGGCAAGAAGGTGCATATATGCAGCACCCTTCATCGTAATTACCTCTTACCCGCTAAGGTAATTACGATGAAGGGCGTAACGTAATTACGGCAGCGAGCGTGCTCTTTTACCTCTAAAAGTGACCTCGTTATGCCCTGCCTAAAATATGTGGAAGAATGACATACAAAACAAAGAAGCGAACCGAGCAATCTTGCTCAGAAGACAGCAGCAATCTTGCGGATACTACGCAGCCGAGAAAGAAAAGACTGGTTGCGTTTGGCTGCCAATAGGTTGTAGCGAGTCTGCATGGCTAGCAAGGGAGAGGCGGGAAGATCAAGAGCTGCCTCAAGCAGCAATGCCAATTCTGTGTTCAGCGGACGTTTGCCGTTCAGCACCTCGTTCAACTGCGAATACGCTACCCCTATCTCCTCAGCCAATTTTCGCTGAGAAATGCCGCGATACTCTATTTCATCCTTAATCACTTCGCCTGGATGTGTCAGATAGGCAGGCTCCAAATTGTTTGCAATCATTTTATTATCCATTCCCATGTTCCGTTACTTGTAATGGTTTGACAAATCCACTATGCTACAAACTTCTGCAAAGGTTTCATCACCTTGCAGAATTTCTCTGAATTCAATGCGGTACTGGTCATTTATTCTGACAGAGGAAAGTCCCTCCTTATCACCATGCAACTTTTCATAATGAAGACCACCATAATGAGTCAGCCCCTGCACATTTGTTTGAGCCATCATCAAATCAATCGTTCGGACATATTTCTTCACGATTTGTGGCTGATAGCGGCGTTTCTTGTCTTTCGGCTTTTTACCCTCATACAAGTCCCGTAGATATTCCTCTTCAAAAACAATAATCATAGGTGCAAATGTGCTATTGTTTGCAAAGATACCTCAAATTAAATGTATTCACAAATTTGCGAACACTTTTTCGCATCTTTCAATACAATTTTTCCTCAAAAAAGAGTGTTTGCAATAAAATAGTGCGATTTTTTCCTTACTGTGTGATTTTTCACCCTTTTCTTTTCGTTGCGAAAATTTTCGCAATGAAAAAAATCGCAATATGGGAAACCCTTTCAAATTCGGAACTATCGTTGATGGCAAGTATTTTACTGACAGAACGCAAGCACATTGTCATCAATATGCAGAGTGTGACTAGCATTCAAAACTTTGCCTCCTTTTGCAGACAAAACCATTCCCACCAGTACCACTTTCAGTGTCCTCAAGAAATTGATGAAGCAGGGCTATGTTATCAAAACTGATCATTACGAAATAGAAGACCCATTCTTCAAACGATGGGTAGCAAAAAGGGATAAGATATAATCCTATCAATAAGCAAAGTTACGGCACATAAATGACGTTATCAAAATAGTCTAAATAATTCGGAAAAAGTTAGACTTTTCTAATGTTTTGTCCTAAATTGTAGACTTTTCTACGTTTTGCAACTCGTTTGTGAGGGACACTTACGTTCGTTTACGGGCAAGACTTACGTTCGTTTGTGGGGGACACTTGCATGCGCTTGTGAGGGAGACTTATTGTTTTGAATGAGGAATGAGGAAAGATGCGGTTGAGCGAGTGCAGAGGTCAAGCTTGTTTGGACTATGCCGAGCGTGAGCATCTTCGGCGAAGCCAATGAGGAATTGCCATGCGGGTGTGACTGTCAACTGTCATTTAGCGGAGCGCACCACGCACCACGCACCATTTTCAATTTTTCATTTCCACACCACGCATGTTTCAAGTAAGTTTATATTATATTTATAATATAAAAATTAATACACACATTCATGACGCCCTGTTGCGTACCAATAGAAAACGGAAAATGGCACGTGGTGCGTGGTGCGCACTCCGTTAGATGGACAAATATTTCTTCCCTCCTTCCACCACAATCTCAAATCTCAGAATCTCAGTTGTTTTTTAAGCCATATTCCTTTCTCACATCCTCTTATTATTATATATTTATACATATTATACAATAGGAGCAAGTTCCGACATAGAAGGTACCTTTATTTCTAACTGAGATTTGAGATTTGAGACTGTTCAATGATTTCTTCTCTATAAGGTCTTTCTCTATAACCCAATGTTATTATCCAATAAGGATACCTTATTTCCCAATAACATGTTTCTGCTGGGGAATAACATAAACGAAGGTGAACACGAGTTGTGCCCACCTTCATTTCGTTGTATTGTATAAGGATTACTTCACATACACTTTCTTGCCATTAAAGAGATAAACACCCTTTTCGGTTGGCTTGCCTTCCAGTTGTCTGCCGTCTAAGGTGTAGTAAACCTCATTGACAGCTGAATCAATTGGAATGCTGTTGATGCTTGTTGCCAGCCATGCTTCGTATTCGGCATTGTATTCTGCTTTCTTTGTCCGCGAAAGCTCACCCTCGGACAAAATGTAGATGCCATGAATCTGGACGCCAGCAGAGCTGACGCGGATGAATATTTCATTTGTATCTGAATACATGCGGCGACCGAATGTCCATGAATTCGCAAGCCCCACTGGGATTACATCGCCCATCTGGATCCAACTCTCACCATCAACAGAATATTCCACCTTCAAGCAAGTGAGTTCCTTCGTCGACCCCTGCTTGCTGGCGAGCACAACGACATCAAGAGGTGACATGAATTTACATAGTGAAACAATTCTGGCATAACTGTCAGCATCGGCAGTCTTCCCGAAAAGAAGAGCGTCATCGTAAAGCTTTTGATAAGACTGTGCGAACAGTAGCCCATCCATGAGAGACTCTGGATGACCTTCATCGTGGGAGGTGGTGTTCACGACAGCATTGTTCTTCAGCGGCACCACTTGCATCACCTGCCCCATAGAGGTTAATTTCCAATCCCCTCCTGTCAAATCCACTGTTTCAGTCACTCCACTCGTAGGGACATCTTTCCAATCAAAACAATAGCCGTCGTTGGCAACGAATTGCTCATGGGCTTTGGAAGGGTCAAAAGTGCTCATGGCATCAATGTATACACGAGCATTATTCACCACTACTCGTTTGGTGGCGATTTCCGACTTGCTCTCGCCACTGATGGCAAAAGCGGTGACATCGGCAGGAGCCGTCAAAAAGAAAGGAGCGAAATATTTCTGTGAATCGTCCGTGGAATTGCTGCCCGTGAAGTTATACCAAATTTCTGCTCCGTCAGCATTCGCAAGGGTCACCTTCGTCTCGCCGTCCTTGCAATCAAAACTGAAGGCTGGCGCACTCACCTGTGCATTGACAGCCATCACCACGCTTGCGAACATGGCTCCAAAAAGTAATTGTTTTTTCATAATTGTTTTTGTTTTTAGATTAATACTATTTGAATACATACAAAGAAAACGTGGACATTTTACTTCGTCTACGTTCTCTCAGGCATCGCCAAACGCCCATTTTTCCTAAACGTGTAAATGCCCACGCCTAACAGCGTGAACAATCTACTTTCGTTCTTGATAAATTTCAATTTTGGCGAATTAGAGAGAACAAGAATCTAAAAGTGGATATTCATCCTATATGTCTTTTTTATGTTTTTTCTTATCCCATAGGCATAAGTTTTTAAGTTTTAAAATTATTTCATTATTTCTTTGCCTGCAAAAGTACAAAACTTTTATATACCCAACAACAAATTGCACAAAAAATTTTGTTGAATCAATTATTCTCTGAAAAACATGGTCATGCTATTCCACTTATTTACATCTTATGAATACGAGTAAGTGCTTTATAAGATTATGGCAATTTTTATGAGATAGAGAATTTTTTGAGGATGGATGTTTGGTGGCATTGCCTTTTTTATGTACCTTTGCATTTGTAATATCAAAAAAGTAAAATATGGCATTCGTGGCAACTGCGCCCACCGAGGGGCAACTGATAGTAAATGTAGAAGATATATCTATGTTGAAAAGTCTCAAAAAGGCAATCAGTATGATGCGTGGCGTGACAAAAATCACAATTCCTCGCTCTCGTCAACTTTCTTCTTATGAGCGCTCCTTACGTGATCTTGATAAGGGACGTGTGTATAAGTATGATAGTTTGGATGACTTAATCAAAGAAATCGAGGGATGAAAACGAAATACGAACTGCACATCACTGGTGAGTTCAAACAAAATTTGAAACTCTGCGTGTCATGATTAATACTGGCACTCATTCCGATCTTTTCGGGAAAAAGAAGCGTAAGTAAATTCTTCTATTGCCCAGTGAAATAGCCATTGGAATTCCCCTCCATATAAGCTTTCCCTTTGTAAAAAACAATTATTATGGCAAATTATATTTTTGAACTGAAGGACAAGGTGCGCGACTATGAGTGCGACCTGCAGGGCATTGTGAATAATGCGAATTATCAGCACTATTTGGAGCATTGCCGACATGAGTTTCTGTTGGCACACAACATCAGTTTCGCAGAATTGCATGAGAAAGGGACGGATGCCGTGGTGGCTCGGCTGACTATGCAGTTTAAGGTGCCACTGAAGAGTCGTGATGAGTATGTGACGAAGCTCTGGATCAAGAAGGAAGGCGTACGCTATATTTTTATGCAGGACATTTTCCGTCTGCCCGACATGAAGCTGTGCATCCGTGCACAGGTGGATTCGGTGTGCCTCGTGAATGGCACACTGGCTGAAAGCCCTGAACTGAATGAGAAGTTTGCTCCCTTTCTTCAATAGTTTAGAGTTTAGGGATTAGAGTTTAGGGCTAAGGGTTTTCATGAACACGCAGGAAATAGTCTCTTCCATCGCGCTGACCAAACTGAATGGTTTGAGTCTGCTGAATGCCCGTACTCTGCTGGATTCGTTGGGGTCGGCAAGTGAGGTGTTTGCCCATCGGAAGGACATTGTGGACATCATCCCTGATGCGAGCAAGCGGTTGGTGGCTGCTTTTGACCATACTGACGAGGCGTTGAGGCTGGCAGAGGAGGAGATGAAGTTTGTGGAGCAGAAGAGGCTGAGGGTGCTCACGCTGAATGACGAGGATTATCCGCAGCGGCTGAGGGAGTGTGAGGATGCGCCGCTGGTGCTCTATTATTGTGGTTCTGCTAACCTGAATAGCCAACATGTCGTCAGCATCGTGGGCACAAGGAAGTGTTCGGAGTATGGGCGTGAGGTGTGCAATAATTTCATTGCCGACTTGAAACGATACTGTCCCGACATGCTGATTGTGAGCGGTCTGGCATACGGAATAGATGTTTGTGCCCATCGTGCTGCACTCGATAATGGCATGCAGACGGTGGGTGTGCTGGCTCATGGATTGGACACCATCTACCCTTCGATGCATCGGCAGACAGCTGCTGACATGGTGCATCGGCAAGGAGGGCTGTTGACGGAATATGGTGTTGGCACCACTCCTGAGAAGGGAAACTTTGTGCGCCGCAACCGCATCGTGGCTGGCATGTGCGATGCCTGCATCGTGGTGGAGAGTTCGGAACGTGGCGGTTCTCTCATCACTGCCGAATTGGCAATGGAATACAACCGTGATGTGTTTGCTTTTCCGGGACGGGTGTATGACGAATACAGCAGGGGATGCAATAACCTCATCCGTCGTCAGCAAGCCACGTTGCTCACCTGTGCTGCCGACCTTCTTGACGCGATGGGGTGGGATAATCCACTGAAAAAAGATTCGAAACGGAAAGTGGTGCAGCAGGAACTTTTCCCCGACCTTACTGACGAGGAACGTGTGTTGGTGAACACGCTCAAGGATGTGGATGATAAACACATCAATCAGATAGCCATCGATGCCAACATTCCTTATTCACGCGCCAGCATGATTCTTTTCGACTTGGAAATGAAGGGAATTGTAAAAGCGCTGGGAGGAGCGAGGTATAGGCTGGTGCATTAAGAATTAAGAGTTAGGAATTAGGAGTTAGGAGTTGCTATGCGGGGTGTTCCATATGAACAAAGTAACTTAGATTTTTCACTTTTCACTCTTCACTTTTCACTTCCATAGGATTTATCCCTTTTCCCTTCCTCACAACGCCTGCATGTCGTTGAGCTTCTTGTAGTAGCCATTCTGCTCAATCAATTCTTCGTGGGTGCCACGTTCCACAATCTTTCCTTCGTGGAGCACATATATCTCGTTGGCATTCTTGATGGTGGAAAGACGGTGGGCAATGGCGATGGTGGTGCGTGACTTCATGAGTTTCTCCAACGCGTCCTGCACGAGGCGTTCACTCTCGGTGTCGAGCGCAGAGGTGGCTTCGTCGAGAATCAGGATGGGGGGATTCTTCAGGATGGCTCGCGCAATGGAAATGCGCTGACGCTGACCTCCTGAAAGTCTGCCGCCCCTGTCGCCTACATTGGTTTGATAACCTTGTTCCATCTCCATGATGAAGTCATGGGCATTGGCAATCTTTGCCGCAGCTTCCACCTCTTCCTGTGTGGCATTTTCCACACCGAATGCGATGTTGTTGAAGATGGTGTCGTTGAACAGGATGGCTTCCTGATTGACATTTCCAATCAAGCCGCGCAACGAGTGGAGGGAGAGGTTGCGCACATCTTCCCCGTCAATCTTGATGGCACCAGAGGAGACATCATGATAGCGTGGAATGAGGTCGACGAGCGTGCTCTTTCCTGAACCTGACTGCCCCACCAAGGCAATGGTTTGACCTTTCTTGATGGTGAGATTGATGTCGTGCAGAATCTCATGCCCTTCAACGTAGGAGAAATGCACATGTTCCAGTTGTATTGAATCGTTGAGTGCCTCTATATTCTTGGGTTCTGCCACTTCCTTGATGTTGTTTTCGGCATGAAGAATCTTGTTGATGCGCTCCATGGATGCAAGACCTTTCTGAATGCTGTAACCTGCTTTGGAAAGGTCCTTGATGGGTTGAAGGGTAGAGTAGAGCATGACCAGATAAAAGATGAAGTCGCTTGCCTGAATGGACGAATTGCCTTGGAAGATGAGATAACCGCCAAACCACAGCACCACCACAATCATGCAGGTGCCGAGGAACTCGCTCACGGGGTGGGCGGCTGACTGTCGGATTGCCACTTTCATGGCGGCATTGCGGTATTCGTTGTTGACTTTCGTGAAACGCTCCTCCATCTTCCGTTCAGCGATGAATGCCTTGATGATGCGAAGCCCTCCCAGTGTCTCTTCTATCTGACTGATGCCGTCGCTCCATTTGGATTGGGCATAGAGCGAACTTGATTTCAACTTCTTTCCGATGCGTCCGATACCTCCTGCCAACAGCGGCACCACCAGCAGGGTGAACAGGGTGAGTTGCCAAGACATGCCGAAGAGGATGCCTATATAGACGATGATGAAGATGGGGTTCTTGATGATCATGTCGAGCGATGACGAGATGCTCGCATCTATCTCGTTCACATCGGTGCTGACACGTGCCAGAATGTCACCTTTCCGCTCTTCGGAGAAAAATGAAAGGGGCAGGGAGAGTATCTTCTTGTAGATGTCTATGCGGATGTCGCGGATGATGCCTGTGCGAAGGGGCATCAAACAGGCTGAACCTCCGAAATAGGCTGCTGTTTTCAGCAAGGTGAGGAATGCCAGCAGGATGCCCAGAATCAGCAGGGTGGTGGCAGGACCTTGTGTGTCGACCAACATCTGGGAGTAGTAGTAGCCATTGTTCTTTGCCACTTCAACCCATTCGTCAATGCTCCCTGCACTCCAAGGCATCAACTCATACCGCTCGGTGTTCACCTTGAAGAGAATCTGTAAGATAGGAATCAGAATGGAGAATGAAAAGACATTGAAGATGGCTGCCAACACATTCATGCCGAACGTGCTGACGATGTATCCCTTGTAGCGGGCAAAATACTTGCCCATTTGTTGGTAGAATTCTTTCACACTCTACATTTTTAGTTTACTCGGAGTTTCGTGTCATGAACCCTGCTTGGCCTTGAATGCCATCGCATAGAGTTTCATCTGCTTCATCATGGCCAAGAGACCATTGCTGCGAGTGGGAGAAAGGTGCTCCTTCAAGCCGATGTCCTCGATGAAATGGAGGTCGGCATTCAGGATGTCTTCGGGTGTCTGGTTGTCCAACACACGAATGAGCAAGGTGACGATGCCTTTCACAATGAGCGCATCACTCTCTGCCTGAAAATGAATCTTCCCCTCTGGTGTGAGGTCTGCCTGCAACCATACACGGCTCTGGCAACCGTCAATGAGATTACTCTCCACCTTATACTGTTCGGGCAGTGGTTCTTGTTCGCTGCCTAAGTCGATGAGCATCTGATACTTGTCCATCCAATCATCGAAACCATCAAACTCTTCGATGACCTCTTGCTGTATTTCTTCTATAGTCATTGTTCTGTCCATATCACATCCAGCATGGTTTGCCCCACTGCCTTCAGTGTTTCTTTGTCGATATTCTTGATGTTATCATCCAAGGTGTGCCATGTGCTCGGGAAACCTCCGCTCTTTGTGTCAGAGCCAATCACGTCGATGCAGGGAATGCCGCCTTGATTCACTTGCAGGTGGTCGTCGGTGATATACCCACCTTCTTGGTCATAACTGAAATATTTTCCATATCCGATACGCTGTGCTGCTCCCCACACCTTGTCCACAATAGAGGGGGCATAACTCATGGAATACTGCTCACGGTAGAATACGGTGTTGTTGCCTCCCACCATGTCAAGATTGATGCCATAACGGGCGGTGTAACCCTCCACATGACGCTTGCCTGACCAATACTGACTGCCTAAGCACCAACTGCTTGCATTGCCACCGCCACTGTCACCACTATCCTCAGCATCCCAACAAATGAAATCCACACCAATCTTCACCTGGTTGGAATCGTTTGCCAACTGCAACTGACGGGCTATCTCCAGCATCACACCAATGGAACTGCCACCGTCATTGGCACCATCAATCGGGGTGTTGTGATTAGCCTCATCAGCATCATTGTCAGCCCATTGACGACTGTCCCAATGACCAGTAATCAGAATGCGTACAGATGCCTCAGGATTGTAGGAGGCTATGATGTTGCGCATCTTGATGGGGGTGCCATCATAGAGTTTCGAATCAGCATATTGGTCGTATACCACAGTACCGAAACTCTTGAATTTCCGGGCAATATATTCACCACATGAATCGTGTGCTGCAGAATTCATCACACGGGGACCAAACGCACATTGCTCAGCCACATAAGCATAGGCGGAATCTTCACAAAAGACAGGTGCTGGTGATACATAATCTGCCACCTCCACCTTCTTTTCCTTGCACCCTATCAGGAGCAATGAAAAAAGCGAAAGATATAGTATTTTCTTCATTTCCGATAATTTATGAGTGCAAAGGTAGGCATTTTCAGTGAAAAGTGAAGAGTGAAAGGTGAAAAATCTGCTTTTCATTTCTTCAGAAACGCTGCCAGCTTTGCTACTGCACGGGCGCGATGACTGATGCCATTCTTCACTTCATTTCCCAATTCGGCAAAGGTTTTGTCGTAACCATCGGGTATGAAGAGCGGGTCGTAACCAAAACCGCCATCCCCTCGTTTCTCACGGATGATGCGCCCTTCTACCGTTCCATCGAAGAAGTGAGTCTCACCCTCATAAATCAGAGCGACACATGTACGGAAACAGGCTTTTCGGTTTTCTTCATTCGCCATTTTGCCGAGTAGCACATTCATATTGGCATCATCCTTGTTGCTTTCAAACTGCACCCCGTTCTTCATGGCATAACGGGCAGAATATACGCCTGGTTCCCCACCCAATGCTTCCACTTGAAGACCGGAATCATCGGCAAAGCAGTCGAAACCGAAATGCTCCTTTACATAGGTCGCTTTCTGTAGGGCATTTTCCTGAAACGTGGAACCTGTCTCTGGAATATCCACTTCACAGCCAATGTCTTTCAGACTTTTCACTTCATACTGATTGCCAAGAATGGCACGAATCTCTTCCAGCTTGTGTGCGTTATTGCTTGCAAATACCAATGTCTTTATCATCCTTCTTTTATGCTTGAATTGTTCAACAAAAGTAGCACTTTTATTTTGTCTTTGATAGCACTTTTCTACTTTTTTAGCAAATTATTGCGTTTTTTTTGAAAAAAGTTTGACAAATAGAAAAAAAAGACCTACTTTTGTTTACAGTTTGTTCTTTATATATAGATAAACCAAAGAAAAAAGACAATAAAAACTTCCTTAAGAAATGGAAAAGATAGATAAGCTTGATAAACAAATCATGGAGATTATCTCCGCTAATGCACGCATACCCTTCAAGGATGTTGCTGCTGTGTGCGGTGTGTCGCGTGCTGCTATCCATCAGCGTGTTCAGCGACTGATTGACACCAATGTCATCGTGGGTTCTGGCTATGTCATCAATCCTAAGAGCCTTGGTTATAAGACTTGCACCTATGTGGGCATTCGTCTGGAAAAGGGTTCGATGTATGAGCGTGTGGTGAGTGAACTCAACAAGATTCCCGAAATTGTGGAATGCCACTACACTACAGGGCCTTATACCATGCTCGTAAAACTCTATGCTCGTGACAATGAGCAACTTATGGATCTTCTCAACCGAAAGATTCAGGGCATCACAGGTGTCGATTCCACCGAAACCCTCATCTCTCTTGACCAAAGCATCAAGAAAGAAGTGCCCATCTGTGTGACAGATAAGCCCGAAGAGAAGGTGCAGAAGGGAGGCAAAGCGAAGATTATCCTTGATGATGATGAATAATCATGATGCATATTGTTACGAGGAATGTGACTAATAATGGGGATGCTGCCGAATCATGAGGTTTATCCCTATAAATGAATAAGAATGAAAAAGGCTGAAGAGTGTTGCTTCTCTTTAGCCTTTTTCAGTTATTGTATCCTTTACATTATTATATATATGAATGATAATCCATGATGCGCATGTCATTCATATATTTGGATGTCATTTCATGTGACGTGAATGATGCAGATTCTCGTCAAACACTTTGAACTCATACCCTTCATCGCGGAGCCATTCGATACATTTAGGGAGTATCTTCTTGAGTTTGTCAATGCTTCGCAGGGAATCGTGGAAAGTGATGATGGAACCATTGCGCGTGTAGTTCTTCACATTCTCGAACACCTCTTCGGCAGTGAGTCGTTTGGAGTAGTCGCGTGTAACCAAATCCCACATCACGATGGTGTAATGGCGGCGAAGCCTGATGTACTGGGCATTACGCATCCATCCTCTTGGTGGGCGGAACAAGTTGGAACGAATCAGCTTGTCGGCTTCGTTGGCATTGCGCAGATAGCGTTTACTTGCCACCGTGATGCCACCGATATGGTTGTAGGTGTGATTGCCTAAACGATGGCCATGAGAACGGATAAGTTCCAGCAATTCAGGGTACTTTCTGACATTGTCACCCACCATGAAGAAAGTTGCCTTCACATTGTAGCGGTCAAGCGTTTCTATCAGCCAAGGGGTTGATTCGGGGATGGGTCCGTCGTCGAAGGTCAGATAGACTGCCTTCTCCGTCGGATCCATTCTCCAGATGGCACTTGGATATAGCCATCTCAACCATTTGGTGGGTTGTTCAATAATCATTGCAATTGAATGCCAGCGCCGTCACATTTTGAGATAAAGGCACTGTACAATCTTTGTAAGTTGTCCTCGATTTGTTGTGACTTCTGCTCATACTCAGCCTTCTTGGCTGGGTTGGCTTCTGCCAGTTTGTTATAAATGTCCTGAATGGTTGCCATGATGTAGATTTCCTGATGGCAATCACGTGCACTGTTGGCAAAATACACATTGCTCAACGACAGATACCACTTGATGTATTCTACGGAATGTTGTATCATGACATCCAGAATGGACTGTGCCTTTTCTGCTTTATTGCATGCGATGTATGCCTCAGCAAGTTCGAGTGAGGAACTGGAGAAATCGTGTGGTACATTGTAAGCAGGTATCTCAGTCTCACACTTTTCCAATGCCTTGAGTGCCTGGTCTTTTTTGCCCTCCTTCACCAGATTGGTGATAAGGGTGGCAAACCAGCGGCGATGGGTGTAGCACATGCGCATGGTGGTCTCGTCAATGTAGAGGCCAGGATGTTTCAAATTGCCATAATGGAACTTGTTCATCATGTTATCGTACATCTTTTCTGTATCAGCAACTGATTGCACGACACCACGAATGATTTCATTCTCTGGGAAAACAAATGGGGTGATGCGCCACGCCATTCCTTCCAGGATGAAGTGTCTCCACAGATTGCCGTAGTTGCTTGAACCGACTGTCGTTGACATATAGAGTGGACGTGAGAAATTGCTTTGTGCAATCATTTCAAGCATCATGATGAAACTCTTTGACACACGTCCTTGCCCCTTCAGGCTGATGACCATCTGGTCAGGGATGATTTCGTTTCCTAACGTGTCGGTTGGTATCTTCATGCCTGAACGCTTCACCGCATCCTTGTCGATGGTGACAAAAAGGGTGTCGCTGGGCAGACAGGCTGGAAGTGCTTCCACCAATTCCTTGTCGCTCTCAGAAAGTCCTTCGTAGTCCTTCAGGAGGAACTTCTGGAGGGCTGTCTTCAGTTCAAAAGGATTGTCTCCCCACAGACGTTTGGCAAGTGCAGAGTCTTGTGCCGTTACTTCCCTGATGAGGTCTTTCATGGTCAAGGCACCACCGCCAATCGTCACTTCGGGGTTGATGTCTGTCATCTCATGTTTGCCGCTGGTGTATTGGTAGCGCTTCCAAGAGATGGGGAGCGGACTTGACTGCCCTTCGCCCGAGAAGGCAGGACGCTTCATTTGGTCAATGTACCAATCGGTTTGCAGGTAGGAGAGGTTGCAGACACGCACATCGGTGCGGTTCCCTTCCGTATCCTCATTGTACCAAAGCGGGAAGGTGTCGTTGTCACCATTCGTATAGATGACGCCATCGTGAGGAATGGTTTCCAGATAGTTCAAGCCAAAGTCGCGGCACACATATCGGTCGCTGCGGTCGTGGTCATCCCATGTCTGGCTGACCATCTGTGCAGGCACAGCCACAGCAGGAACAAGACCTATGACACCGGCAATAATGCCAGCCATGCGTTTCTCCATCTTCTTGCCGAGCCATTTGCCGAGCAACTCATAGATGGCGGCAATGCCAAGACCGCACCACATGGCGAACGCATAGAACGAACCAGCATAGGCATAGTCGCGTTCACGTGGCTGCAACGGTGTCTGATTCAGATAAATGACAATGGCGATACCAGTCATGAAGAAGAGGAAGAACACTACCCAGAACTGCTGGATGCCCTTCTTGTCGCGGAAGGCTTGCCAGAAGAATCCCAGCAGACCTAAGATGAGCGGGAGGCAGTAGAAGACGTTGTGTCCCTTATTGTTCTTCAAGTCAGATGGGAGCATGTCCTGATTTCCCAACCGCATATTGTCGAGCCAGTCGAATCCGGAGAGCCAGTTGCCATGTTCCAGTTCGCCATTACCCTGAATGTCGTTCTGGCGACCAGCGAAGTTCCACATGAAGTAGCGCCAGTACATCCAGTTCATCTGGTAAGAGAGGAAGAAGCGGATGTTGTCCATCTGTCCTGGAATCTCAAGGGTTTGTGCTTCCCGTCCTGGTATCTTATATTCCACAGAATGATAAGACACTGTGCCTAACCACGACTCATAAGCTTGCACGTGGATAGGTTCGTCGCTATAGATGCGAGGGAAGAGCATGCATTGGTTGGCAGCATATTTGAGGGAGAACTTGTCACGAATCTTCACATACTCATCCTTCTCGTTCTCATTCTCCTTATCCTTGCGCTGATAGACAGGTGCTCCCTGCACAGTGGCATAAGCGAGGTAGCCATCGCCATTGTCCTTAATCTCTGGCTGTGACTTGTAGGTCTGACCAAAGAAGAGGGGGCGTTCGCCATATTGCTCGCGACCTAAATATTCACCCAGCGTGAACACATCCTCAGGAGAGTTCTGGTCCATCGGAGGGTTGGCAGTGGAACGGATGACGATGACGGCATAGGAGCTGTAACCCACCGTCATCAGGGTCATGCAGAGAATGGCAGTGTTGAGGATGCGAGGAGTGGCTTTCTTCGTAAAGAACAGCACACCTGCAATGATGCCCAGCACGATGATGCCGATGACGACAGATGCCACGCCGTGCCCATAGAATGGGATGCCGAGCAGTCCCGTGCAAACAATGAACGAGGTGTACATGCGTTTCTCGCTCTGCCCCTTGGTGGTTTCCCACAATGCCCACACCAATGCAATGACAAGCAGGGTGAGGTAGATGTAAAGACCAATGTTGTAAGGCATACCCAATGTGTTCACAAACAGCAGTTCAAACCATCCGCCAATCTTCACGATGCCAGGCACGATACCATATAGCACAGCAGCCACGATGACCACTGACACACCCAGTACGATGAGCGAGCCCTTACCAGTCGGGTTCTTGCTCATCTTGTAGTAATAGACCAGCACAATGGCAGGGATACAAAGCAAGTTGAGCAGGTGGACACCAATGGACAGTCCCACCAGATAGGCGATGAACACCAACCAGCGGTCAGAATGAGGTTGGTCGGCATTGTCCTCCCATTTCAAGATGAGCCAGAACACCAGTGCGGTGAAGAAGCTGGAGAAAGCATACACTTCACCCTCCACAGCAGAGAACCAGAAGGTGTCGCTCCACGTGTAAATAAGAGCACCAGCGATGCCGCTGCCCATAACAGCGAGCAACTGCCCCACAGAAGGTTCCTCGTCATTCTTCACCAAGAGCTTCTTAGCCAAATGCGTCACGCTCCAGAACAGGAACAGGATACATCCGGCACTAAGCAAGGCACTCATGACATTGATCATCTTTGCCACTTGCGATGCATCGCTGGCAAAGAGAGAAAAGAAATTGCCCACCAGCATGAAGAAAGGTGCGCCAGGGGGGTGACCCACTTCCAGCTTGTAAGCAGTGGTGATGAACTCAGGGCAGTCCCAGAAACTTGCCGTGGGTTCAATGGTGGAACAGTAGGTGAATGCTGCAATGGCGAACACTACCCAACCGACCACGTTGTTGATGATATTGTACTTTTTCATATATGGACGTTTATGATGAAATTCGCCCAGCGCATGGGCTGGTTATTCAATTCCTTTCAATTCGACAGTGAAGATGAGGGCTGAGTAAGGCTTGATGTTGTCGCCTGCCCCACGCTCACCGTATCCCAATTGATAAGGGATGTAAATTTCCCACTTCGAGCCCATAGGCATCAGTTGCAGGGCTTCTGTCCAACCTGGAATTACTTGATTAACCCCGAAGGTGGCTGGTGTTCCTCGCTTATAACTGCTGTCAAACACGGTGCCATCGATAAGGCGTCCCTCGTAGTCAACCGTTACCTTTTGATCGGCTTTAGGTTTGTCGCCAGTGCCTTGTGTGATAATCTTGTACTGAAGACCGCTGGCTGTACTGACTACACCAGGTTTGGTGCGGTTCTCCTCAAGGAACTTCTCACCTGCCACGCGGAATTTTTCATTGTTGGCAGCCTGACGCTCTGTCATACGTGTCTGGAACACCTGAGCAGCACTGTCCAGTGGCACATCGTTCAGCCCCATCAAACCAGCTACGATGCCACTCCCCACAATGGAAGGATTGACGCTCTTTCCCTCGTCGGGCGTATAGTAATCATTGGACAGCTGCTTTGCAATGCCCACAATCCTTTCGCCAATCTCGGCACCAGCCTGAAAAGCTGCAGCCTCCTTGTCGTTCGGGTCGGCATTCGTGCGGCTCAAGATGCCCTCGGCAAACTTGCTGAGATGCTCCTCGTCCACACCCAATTGTCCTGTTGCATAATCCTTCAGACCGTTTGACTGAGCGATACCAAAGAAATAAGCTGTCTCCTCGTCAACATTGGCGAGCACAGGCTTCTCAATTTTTAACTCGCTTGCAGATCCTGCTGTCTTGCCAGTCTTCTGAGCCTCAATGAAAGCAGCCAAATCTGCTTTCTGCTTATCCTTGAATGCTTTCAAAGCGGCAGCATCTTCAGCCTTCTTAACCTTGGCAGCCACCTTGTCAACCGCTGCATTAGCCTTTGTTTCCAACGCAGCCATCTCTTTCTCTGTTTGTGCGAAAACAGCGTTTGCTATTGCAAACGCTGCTATAGTCAATGTGAGAATCTTCTTCATTTCTGATTAAACTATACAACTTTCAATTATTTCAACACCTCAATCGTAAAGATAAGTGTAGAGAAAGGCTTGATAGGACCCTGATTCTGGGCACCATAAGCCAATTCTTGTGGAATGGTTACTTCCCACTTTGAACCTGCAGGCATCATCTTCAGGGCTTCCACCCAACCTTCAATCACACCTGGCATGCGCATGTTGATGGTGAACGGCATGTTACGCTCATAGCTGCTGTCAAACACTGTGCCGTCAATGAGCTTGCCTTCATAGTTCACTTGTATCGTCGAAGAGTCTGTTGGCAGTGCCCCTGTGCCCTCTACCAGCACCTTATACTGCAGACCGCTCTCCGTGGTCTTCACGCCTTCCTTCTTCTTGTTCTCGACCAGATATTTCTCGCCAGCCTTTTTGTTGTCGCCAAACTCCTTCATCAGTTGTTCCTCACGGATAGGCTTCATCCTCTCCTCATAGTCGTTATACGCCTGTTCGGGAGTGCGAGCATCCTTATTCTTCAGTCCTGCCACCAGACCTGCGATGATGTTTTTGGCATTGATAGTCTTCGTAGTGTCCTCGCCATACACCTGCTGTCCGATAGCCTTCGCCATCTGTTGCACCTGCTGTCCGATTTCCAGACCCTTCAGGTAGGCATCCTTCTTGGGGTCCACTTGATTCACTGCACCCTCGCGCATACCCTTAATAAACTCGTCCATGTAGGTGGAGTCGATGCCCATTTGCATTGTCATCACCTGCTTCAATCCAGCTGACTGAGCCACACCGAAGTCATACGCCAACGAGTCAGCACTGTCTTTGAGGTCAGCACTGTTGTTACCATCGCAAGAAATCATAGTCATGGCAGTCATAGAAACAGCAGCTGCCATCAAGAGAATTTTTTTCATTGTGTTCTTTTTTATTTAGTGATATTGTTTTTTATTTGGTGATGTGCATGGGGATAGGGGAATGTGAAAAACCCTATGCGGGCAGGCACAAAATCATGCAAAGTTAGTGTTTATTTTGCTGATTTCCTGTCCCAACGGTCTAAAAATTGCTTTTTTTAAATGTTTTTTGTATAATCATGTGTGGTTTTGAAAGAAAAGAAGGGTTTGAAAAAAGTGAGCGGTGAACCCAGAATGGATTCACCGCCCTTATATTGGTTGATTCCTTTTGTTTGTTTCTCTCTCCTCCGGTGGAAACTCAAGTGCCGAATTGCACTGAGTTTTTACGGAAAATTTTGCAGTGTGATGTCTAATCAAATTATTTGAAGATTGAGACATTGCTTGCGATAGCTGCTACAGCTACGATAGCTACTGCGATAATAGTCATAGTTTCCATAAAACAATCTCCTTTCTTTAATTCAATTAATAATTACTGTTTAATGTTTAACTAAACCAAATTCTATTAACAAAATCTTTTTACCTTTATATGTTGTAGCCTTGCGGCTGGAAGTTCAAAAAATTGGAGGAGGGCTTTTCACAAAGACCTAACTCCTAAATAACAATCTTTTACTAACCTAAATCTAATACCTTTACCAAAACCTATATGATAGAAAACTAACCTGTTTGTTCTTAGTTTAAGTCTGTCTTAAAGGAGTGTTTGTCACTCGCTTGTGACCACCTTGTTTCCTTTTGACGATGCAAAGTTACGGGCTTTTCAACTTGTGACCAACAAAAACAATGAATTTTGCTCTAAAAAGTGGCATTTTGTTGATGTATATCAATAATTGTGTACGCACACACGTCAAAAAGATTCAAAAACTGTGTGCGCACACGGTTTAGGAGGCTACTCCAAAAAAGAAGAGAAAAGTGCCCTAATCCTTTTTACACATTATATAATATATAGAAAGTCAAACTTTAGAAGTCAAAGGTTTTTTTATTGCGCTGAGCATGGGCTTCCTCATCTCTTCCTCGACTCCTAAAAAACTATCCCCAAAGACAGAGGCTCTTCGATACAGTCTTTTTGAAATAAACGACACAACTTCGATTCTGCTTGAGTTTTTTCGATGATCCTTTTCTTCACTCAAAAGTGGCACATAACATATCGAATTTTAGTGTCCTATTTGCATTTTAAGATTTATTGATGGACAGAAACACTCTTTATTTGTTTTTTTACACATTAGTCCCCCAAAAGTTGGATAATTGATAGAAACATTGTACCTTTGACCAATTTAAAGTTTCTTTTGTCTTAAAAGAATGGACACAGGTAAGACACATTTTTGACAGACCCTGGAGGTCCGTTCTGACGACTTCACTTACAATGCGGCAAACTACACCTGTATGATGGTGGGCGTGGACAAAGTTCGATTCACCCGGGCGGGAATATTGCAGAAAATAAGAAACTTTAATTTGACACATTAAAAAGAAACCATATTAAATAACAACTGAAACAATGAAAACCAAGAAATTATTACTGGCAGTGGTCGCCATAATGTCCATGACAAGTGTATGGGCACAATTCCCAGATCCTTTCATACCAGACGATAAACGTTCTAACGGCATCAACTGGATTCCCCAACCACCATCATTGACTGGCGGAGACTTTGCCAATGACTTCTACTACTACCAGTGGGGTAAGGAGCAGCGCGAAGAAGAGTGGGTGGCTGATTGGGCACTTTGGGATGAAGGCATTGACCTTTCCCGTGTGTTCGGTCCTTGTCTGGCCATAGAATTGACGCATGAAACTACGCCCGAAATACTGTTGCTGGCAGAGGCTGCCACTAGCGACGCTCATCAGGCCAATTTTATCGTGAAAAACCACTTCCAGCGCAAACGCCCCTTCGCCACCTTTAATGAGCCATCGTTGAAGCCAGAGGAAGACCAAGAGGAAGCAAAGACTTTCAGTTATCCTTCGGGACACTCGTCACGCGGCTGGATGTATGCAATGGTTCTTGCTACCGTAGCCCCAGAGTGCACTGAAGAGTTGATGGCTCGTGCTCGCATTTATGCCATACACCGTGTTGTCTGTGGACATCACTGGAAGAGTGACATCGATGCATCGCTGATGCTTGTCGCTGGTGTTTTTCCTCAGGTAGTGGTGTCGGAAGGCTATCAGGCGCAACTGAAGAAAGCCCGTGCCGAGTATCTGAAGATCAAGGGCGGCGATTCCTCCTCAGCAAAAGCACTCACAGCCAATGAAGCCAAGGCAAAAACACCTATTTACGACATGCAGGGCCGAGTCCTCAATGGTGAACCTACATCCAAAGGCATTTACATCAAAGACGGAGTAAAGTTTGCAAAGTAGATGGCTTACATTGTTTGTTGCGGCGCTACCCCGAACTATGTGCAAGACCTTTCGTCTTGTTTCGTCCATGCTTGCCTCGCATTCTAAACCATTCTGTTTTGCCTATGAGCCTACGATGTACCACTAAGGTACTGGCAACATATTGAGGCTGTATCAAAATACGGCACTCTCAAGAGGTTAAAAGCGGTGTGAATCACATCGCCGCAGATTGTTTTTTGGGTAGCGAGAGAGGGGTAACCTTCAATACGTTTTACTTTTTTTGATACGGTTCCTTTTGTGCGCTATAGGTGTTCAAAGCCAGGTTCATCACCTTTTGGGGGAATCCAGTTGGCGTCATGCGCCTTTTGTCCAACGTGTACATCAAGTGTAGTGGCTATTTTAGGGAGGAAAAGTGTGGTGTCAGCAAAAAATGTGGTGCTGAATGAAATATTTTCCACAAAAAACTTGGGTGTTTGGAAAATTAAAGGTATTTTTGCATTTATCTTTGATAAATCCGCTTATGCGTCGGTACTTTGTACAATGCTTTGTATAGTGTTTTATGCTTACACGGATTTTGCGAAAAAACAAAAAATACTATAATTAATAACTTAAATTCTTAAACATTTTATGTGGTTATGTAACTCTTCAATCGGAAGGAAAGTGATCATGTCGGTATCTGGCTTGGCGCTTATCCTTTTCCTAACGTTCCATGGATGCATGAACGTAGTGGCACTGTTCAGTGCGGAGGCGTACAACCAGATTTGTGAATTGCTCGGCTCCAACTGGTATGCCATTGCGGCTACTTGTGCTTTGGCTGCCTTGATGGCCATTCACATCATCTACGCTTTCATCCTCACATTCCAGAATCGTAAGGCACGTGGCAACAACAAGTATGCCATCACAGATAAGCCAAAGGCTGTGGAATGGGCAAGCCAGAACATGCTGGTACTCGGCATCATCGTGTGCTTGGGTCTTATTCTTCACCTCCACGATTTCTGGGCTAACATGATGTGGGCAGAAATTGCTGGTGTGGAGCACGACATCGCTCCAACAGACGGTTTCGGTTGGATTAAGTACACTTTCTCTAATCCTATCTTCGCGGCTCTCTACCTTGTTTGGATTGTGGCCATCTGGTTCCACCTCACTCACGGTTTCTGGTCAGCCTTGCAGACACTCGGTATGAGCGGTCACACTTGGTTCCTCCGTTGGAAGTGCATCGGTTACATTTGGTCAACTGTAGTGATGGCCATGTTCGCTATCGTAGTGATTGCTTTTGCTGTATGCCCTGACATTCTCGGTGGTGCAGGAGGCAAAGTCGTTCCTTTCTGGATGTAATCTCATTTTAAGTGAAAAGTGAAAAGTGAAAAATTTGAGATACCGATTCTACACTTGTTCCACTTGACACTCTTCACTGCATAATCAAAAGAATAAGTAAAATATAGTGAAAGGTAAGTGTTGGTCAAAGTATTTTAGATTCTTCACTTTTCACTTTTCACTTTTCACTCAAATTTCATTATGGCAATCAATATAGATTCTAAAATTCCTGAGGGACCAGTTGCTGAGAAGTGGTCGAACTACAAAGCACACCAGCGTCTGGTGAACCCAAAGAATAAGCTGAAGCTCGATGTCATCGTCGTTGGTACGGGTTTGGCAGGTGCTTCGGCTGCCGCATCTCTCGGTGAGATGGGCTTCAACGTGCTCAATTTCTGCATTCAGGATTCTCCCCGTCGTGCACACTCCATCGCTGCACAAGGCGGTATCAATGCAGCCAAAAATTATCAGAACGATGGTGACTCTGTTTACCGTCTGTTCTACGACACCGTGAAGGGTGGTGACTACCGTGCTCGCGAGGCCAACGTGTATCGTCTGGCTGAGGTGTCTAACTCCATCATCGACCAGTGCGTGGCTCAGGGCGTTCCTTTCGCCCGTGAGTATGGTGGCACATTGGCCAACCGTTCTTTCGGTGGTGCGCAGGTGTCTCGTACCTTCTACGCTAAGGGTCAGACTGGTCAGCAGCTTCTGCTCGGTGCTTATTCTGCACTCTCTGCACAGGTGAATGCTGGCAAGGTGAAACTCTACACCCGCTACGAGATGCTCGACGTAGTCATCATCGACGGCAAGGCTCGCGGCATCATCGCCAAGAACCTCGTGACAGGTAAGCTGGAGCGCTTCTCTGCCAATGCTGTAGTTATCGCTACAGGCGGTTACGGCAACACATACTTCCTCTCTACCAATGCAATGGGTTGTAACTGTACAGCTGCCATGTCTTGCTACCGCAAGGGCGCTTATTTCGCAAACCCATGCTACGTGCAGATTCACCCAACATGTATCCCTGTGCACGGCGACAAGCAGTCTAAGCTCACACTGATGTCTGAGTCACTGCGTAACGACGGCCGCATCTGGGTGCCCAAGAAGCTTGAAGACGCTAAGGCTCTGCAGGCTGGCACTAAGGAAGGTTGGGAGATTCCAGAGGAAGACCGCGACTACTATCTGGAGCGCCGCTATCCAGCCTTCGGTAACCTCGTTCCCCGCGACGTGGCTTCACGTGCTGCCAAGGAGCGTTGCGACAAGGGCTTCGGCGTGAACAACACAGGTCTTGCTGTATATCTTGACTTCTCAGAGTCTATCCAGCGTCTCGGCATCGATGTGATTCGTCAGCGTTACGGCAACCTCTTCGACATGTATGAGGAAATCACTGACGTGAACCCTGGCGAAAAGCGCGCCACCGTGAACGGAATGGATTACTATAACCCCATGATGATCTTCCCAGCCATCCACTACACCATGGGCGGCATCTGGGTTGACTACGAACTCCAGACTTCCATCCCTGGCCTCTTCGCCATCGGTGAATGTAACTTCTCCGACCACGGTGCTAACCGCCTCGGTGCATCAGCCCTCATGCAGGGTCTTGCCGACGGTTACTTCGTGCTGCCTTACACCATCCAGAATTACCTCGCCGACCAGTCTATCTGGCCACGCATCTCTACCGATGCACCTGAGTTCGCAGAAGTGGAGAAGGCAACAGAGGAGCGCATCCAGAAGCTCATGAACATCAAGGGTAAGCGTTCTGTGGACTCTATCCACAAGGAACTCGGCCATATCTGCTGGGAGTACATCGGCATGGGTCGCACCAAGGAAGGCCTCGAAAAGGGCATCAAGCTCATCGACGAACTTCGCAAGGAATTCGACACCAACCTCTTTATCCCTGGCAACCGCGAAGGTCTCAACGTGGAGCTTGACAAGGCTATCCACCTCGATGACTTCATCACGATGGGTAAACTCATCGCCTACGACGCACTCTCTCGTGAGGAGTCTTGCGGCGGACACTTCCGCGAGGAGCACCAGACCGAAGAAGGCGAAGCCAAGCGCGACGACAAGAACTTCTTCTACGTGGGCTGCTGGAAGTATCAGGGCAACGACGCTACAGCACCAGAGCTCATCAAGGAGCCTCTCGAATACGAAGCAATCAAAGTACAAACCCGTAACTACAAGAACTAAGGAACTATGGCTGAAAAAGTATTAAAATCATTCACAGTAAAATACTGGAAGCAGAATGGTCCGAAAGATGCGGGTCATTTTGAAGAGAAGGTAATGAAGGACATCCCTGGTGACACTTCATTCCTGGAGATGCTCGACATCCTCAACGAGCAGTTGATTGAGGAAGGCAAGGAGCCTTTCGTGTTTGACCACGACTGCCGCGAGGGCATCTGCGGCATGTGCTCACTCTACATCAACGGTACGCCTCACGGCAAGACCGAGCGTGGAGCCACCACTTGCCAGCTCTACATGCGTAAGTTCAACGAGGGTGACACCATCACTATCGAGCCTTGGCGTTCTGCCGGTTTCCCAGTCATCAAGGACTGCATGGTTGACCGTACTGCCTTCGACAAGATTATCCAGGCTGGTGGCTACACCACCGTCCGCACAGGTGCTCCACAGGACGCCAACGCCATCCTCATTCCTAAGGAGGATGCCGACGAGGCAATGGATTGCGCTTCCTGCATCGGTTGCGGTGCCTGCGTAGCAGCTTGTAAGAACGGCTCTGCCATGCTCTTCGTCAGCTCGAAGGTATCGCAGCTCGCCCTTCTTCCACAAGGTCGCGTGGAGGCAGCCCGCCGTGCCAAGGCTATGGTAGCCAAGATGGACGAACTCGGCTTCGGTAACTGCACCAACACTCGTGCCTGCGAGGCCGTATGTCCTAAGTGCGAAACCATCGCCAACATCGCTCGCCTCAACCGCGAGTTCATCAAGGCAAAGCTTGCTGACTAAAGTTTACACATTATATTTATGGAAAGAGTGCTGCAGACGAAAATCTGTGGCACTCTTTTTTTGCCAAACGCCAAATGCCAAATAAGCGTGAAGGGGTGGTCATTATATATTATATAGTTCCTATCCATTTACTTCTATCCCTATTAATTATTATATATATATAATATAGGGGTGCATTTTTTTCTTATTTCTTATTTCTTATTTGGCATTTGGCGTTTTTGGCGCACCTTCTTCTGCTTGTTCTATGGGGCTGGCAAAAACAATATGCTTGTTCCTTCATCGCAATTACGTCACACTCGCTGACGTAATTACGATGAAGGGCATAACGTAATTACGGTGGTGGAGGTGGTGTTTTTCTCTTATTGGAAAGAAGAAAAAAGTATCAGATTATCCCCGAAAAAACAGCGTCTTTTTTTGTTTTTCTCAAAAAAAAGTCGTACCTTTGTAACTGAACAAACATTAAACGCGAACACTATGAACATTGGAGATAAGGCGCCTGAGATTTTAGGCAAAGACGAACAGGGACGGGATATCCGTCTGAGTGATTACAAGGGAAGAAAACTGGTGCTGTACTTCTATCCGAAGGACAATACGAGCGGATGTACGGCTGAGGCTTGCAGCTTGAGAGACCGCTATGATGAGTTGCAGGGGGCTGGCTATGAGGTGGTGGGTGTGAGCAAAGACTCGGCTGCCTCTCATGTGAAGTTCAAGGAAAAACACCAACTTCCCTTCCCGCTGATTGCCGATGTGGACCACACGCTGCTGGAAGCGATGGGAGCATGGGGCGAGAAAAATATGTACGGAAAAAAGACGATGGGTACCATCCGCACCACCTTTATCATCAACGAGGAAGGAATCATCGAAAACATCTTTGCGGGTAAGCAAGTAAAGACCAAGGAGCATGCCGAGCAAATCTTGGACGCATGAATAAGACAGTCAAATACGTATCACATACTTGTTGGGGCATCGTGTTGATGGTGTTCATATTGATGGTTGGCGGTAGTTGCAGTAATGAAAAGACGGAGAATACGCGACAATTGACACCGGAGGAGCAGAGGCTGGAGGCGATAGAGCGGATGGATAGCACGTTTTTGTGGGTGCAGTCTCATGCAGAAGGCATGCAAGGATGGATAGCGGATAGTTTAGCACGATGGAACGAAAGGACGGATTCCCTCTCTGCTGAAGCATGGTTGCTGGTGGAAGATTCAACGGGTTTGATCATTAGTGCAAAGAATGCTGACCAACGGATGTATATGGCGAGCATCACGAAGATGATGACCTGCTTGCTGGCATTGGAGAACGGCAACTTGGATGATTCCATCAAGATCACACCAGATGTTTATACGACCAGCGATGCACGGGTGAAAGTCGGAGACGGATATACCGTGGGCAACATGATTCGGGAGATGATGATGCTGAGCGACAATAATGCTGCCTATGCCTTGGCGAAATATGTGGGTGGTGACACCCTTACTTTTTACCGGATGATGAACGAGAAAGCAGCCTATCTGGGTATGAACGGCACCCACTTTGCCAATCCCAATGGCTTGCCTAATGATAGCAACTATAGTACAGCCTACGACTTGTTACGACTATCGCGTTACTGTATGCGCAACCCTGCCTTTGCGGAGATTGTCTGCACGGCATCGGCAGACATCCCCCTGTTGGATGGTCGCCACTTGCCTTGCCAGAACACCAACGCCCTGCTCGGACGCTACGAAGGTTGCATCGGCATCAAGACAGGTTTTACTCGTCAGGCAGGCAATTGTCTTGCTTCAGCCGCCACACGCGACGGCTTCACACTCTATCTCATTTTGCTTAAGAGTAAAAGCTACGCCTCCCGCTTCTCTGATTCAGCCACCTTGCTCGACTATGGTTTCCAAGTCATAGAAACCTTTCAGAAAAACTGACAAGCAGCAAAGCATGTTTTCCTCTACTATGGTGATAGGAATTTGTCAAAAATGAATGTTGCCTTTCACCACTTGTCCACCCAGCGAATCACGGGTGTTCCCTCCTTGTCAAACTCAATGGGTAACCAGAGATGGAGACTTTGTGAAAGGTGGCGGGGATTCCAGATGTCTGCCATGAAGACGGGTTTGCCATTCATTTGATAGATAAAGGTGCCTTGAGCTCCAAAAGTCTTGTTGGCAGGCATATTGTTATAACCGGTGGCAGTGCCGACAAAAGGAGTGGGGTGTTGTTTCCAAGGTCCCCAAATGCTTTTGGCACTGAACATGCGAGCCTCGTTGGGTGACCACCCTGTACATCCCGAACAGATGAGCCAATAGGTGCCTTTATGCTTGAAGATGCACGGAGCCTCATTCTGTCCACCAGGTGCCACCATGTTGTATTTTCCTGTGAAATCAAGATAGTCATCTGTCAATTCGCTCACCAGCAGCGTCAGGTTTTCCTGCGATGAGGTGATGTGGTATGCCTTGCCGTCATCATCCACATATACCGTCATGTCGCGGCTCATCTGTCCTCCCTTCATGTCGCGCCATAGATACATGCCTTTGTTCACTTCTTTTCGCCATGCATCATTCCACCACTCCTTCCACTGCGAAGCATCTGTCTGCTTAGCCGCCTTGATGTCCTCCTCATCCATGTCGAAAGGCCATTGGTTAGCATGGATGCGCTGGCTACGCAAGAACTGGAACGGACCAGTAGGAGAATCGCTCACCGCAAAGCCCACACGGGCAGCTTCATAGCCGCGCCCTTTCAGTTCCAGATGGAAAAGCATCACAAACTTTTTTGTCTTTTTGTTATACAACACCTTTGGGCGTTCCATGATGCATCCACGCTCAATGTCGTGTCCAGCCTTCATGCTTGTTGCCAGAGCTACCCCTTCATTTTTCCAACTCTTCAGGTTGGCAGACGAATAGACAGCAATGCCCGCCTCTGTGCTTCCACCGTTGTAGGGACGATTCTCCCCATACCAATAGTAGGTATTTCCATATTTGAGAATGTTGCCGCCATGAGCATTGATGTGCTTGCCATCGGTGTCCATCCACAACTGACCGTTCACGTGTTCCTGTGCTTGTGAGAGTGTGGACAAAAGAAGAACCATGCAGCACAAGGCAAAGTTCTTTGTCCGCTGAGTCTTATTCATATTCAATGTGTTGTTTCTGTTTCCTTTCGAAATTTTGCTTCTGTTTGCAAAGTTAGAACTTTTTCCTTATTGTTCCAAATTCCTCTACGAAAATGTTTCTTTTCCCTCTTACTTCGTTAATTACTGTTAAAATACAGTACTATGTATTGCAAGGTATTTATGTTTTACCTATCTTTGCAGCGGAAATCGGAAAAGAACAAAAAAGCGCTTCGCTAAATGACATAATGGCGCTACGCTAAATGATAAATGATAAATGACAAATGATAAATGGCGCTGACGCTAAATGATAAATAACTAATTCTTTAGGAAGATGAATGTAGATAACGCGAAATCACAGATGAGGAAGGGAATGCTGGAGTACTGCATCATGCTGTTGCTGGCAGAGAAGGCATACTACACTTCTGACATCATCAAGAGACTGAAGGAAGCAAACCTGCTGGTGGTTGAAGGGACGTTATATCCGTTGCTCACCCGGTTGAAAAATGATGGTTTGCTGGGTTACGAATGGCAAGAGAGCACACAGGGTCCTCCACGAAAGTATTACGTGCTCACCGACGAGGGTAAACAAACCTTGGAACAGTTAGATGCTGCTTGGGGTGAATTGGAGAGCACCGTGCACAACCTAAAGGAACGGCGTCTGCTCATTGACCAACCCACGTACAGTTCGAACACATAATTCAACAACTCAAAAAAGGATTCATTCATTTAATTAATAAGACTCATGGAAAATTATTCATTAAACATCGGTAATGCACTCAACACAGCTTGGGAATATGCCAAAAAATATGGTCTGCTCATTGCAGTGATTTATCTGTTGGTAGGCATGCTTGCCGGCGGTTTGGGACACTTCTCGGCTCCTACCTTCAGTTATAATTATGAATCTGCTCAATCTCTTGCTGAGGCTATCGGAAGGGGTGACTGGGAAACAATGAGACATATTGCACCAACAGTCACTTCAGGAAATCGTTTTATCGGGTTGGGCGGCTGGTTGGGCTACATTTTGAAAACCATTGTCAGTGTCGGTCTGTTCAATCTCGCCCTTGGCTTGATGGCGGGACGTTTCTCGGAGGTGACTTTCGATGCTTTCAAACTTCCTTTTGTAACCTATCTTAAGGTAATTGCTGTGGACATCATTACCAACATCATTATTCTTGTTTCCTTTTTGTGCTGTATTATTCCTGTGTTTTTTGTAGCTCCTCGTATCATTTTTGCACCAGTCTATCAAGTGGAGCATCCAGAGGCAGGTATCTTTGAGTCACTCAGTGCATCGTGGAACATGTCATCAGGCAATACTTTATCCTTGTTGGGCTTAGGTCTCATCGTCAAAGGTATTATGCTGGTGGGTTTGTGTTGCTGTTGTATCGGTGTGTATTTTGCTGCAGCTATCAAATTGTTTGCCTTGATTGCTGCTTATAAAGCGCTGGCGCTAAATGATAAATGCTAAATGACAAATGATAAATTGTAATAGAAAGATATAGCCTTATGAAAAAGAATATTACCATCAATCTTTGTGGCAGACTCTACCAAATTGATGAGGATGCTTACGAATTGCTGAGCCACTACACTGACACCCTGCGTGACTACTTCAGGAAGCAGGAGGGTGGCGAAGAAACTGCGGACGACATTGAGGAGCGTATCGCAGAGTTGTTTGACGACTTGAAGGCACAGGGCGTTGAGGCCATCAACATTGAGCAAGTGCAGGACATCATCCACCAGATTGGTGAGGTGGAGGAGATTGCAGGTGCTGGTGATGCTGAGTCTTCGGAAAAATCCAGCAATAATGCCCAATCGCAGCAGCCTAAGAAGCCTCAGAACAACAAGAAGTTCTTCCGTGATTCGCAGAACAAGCTGTTGGCTGGTGTGCTGGCTGGCTGTGCGCAGTATTTTGGTGGCAGTGCAGACGCTTGGCGTTGGGCTTTTGTGATTCTCAGTGTGCTGTGGTTCTGCATCATCGGTTTCTGGCCTCTTACATTCACCGTCCCCTTTGCCGCTTATCCAGTTTTCGGAATCATAGCCGTGCCACTGGTCATTTTGAGTATCCTGTTCTCTGCACTTCCCGTATGTGCCTATCTGCTGGTGGTCATCTTTGCCCCCCTGACGAAAACAGCTGAGGATACGTTGAAGATGAAGGGCAAGGAGGTGAATCCGCAGAACTTGGTGGCTGAGGTGCAGGAGGCGACTCTTGCAAAGGAGAGGAAAAAGAACGGCAAGTCTGGTTGGGACATTTTCGTGGGTATCATCTCCGTAGGCCTGAGCACATTCTTCACCATCGCCTTCATCGTGGCGCTGTGTTTCTTCGTGGCTTTCATGGTGGCAAGTGAAAAGATGGCCGACCAATGGTGGAACGTGTATGAGGCAGAGGATTTCCAGGCCATCTACATTCCTGTCATCTGCTGCGGTGTCCTGTTGTTGACATCCATCGGCATCCTGCTCTATTGCTCCATCCATGCGGCGGTGAGTTCCTTTGGCAAGACGAAGTCGATGAGCGCCACGCAGCGTGTCATCTGGTTCCTCCTTTGGGTGGCATCATCAGTTGCTTTAGTCGGATGTTGGGTGTGGGGTGCAAGTAGGCTTGCCAAGGTGCAGTCGGCACGTTGGGATGCTCGTTCTGTAAGGGTGATAGATGAGTCTTTGACGGATGCGTTGGGCAATGTGTTCAGCAAGGAGGAATGGGATTTCTTCCAGCAGAACGGTTGGGAGATGGTCACTGCGGAAAATGTGGACCGCTACACCTATATTGGCGAATACATGACGGGTGACAAGAATGTGCGCTATCTGGACGACTGCAACGACTACACTCCATTGGTATATACGGCTCGCAAGCATGAGGACGACTTGGAACCTGGCATCTACCGTCTCAGCGCTGTGGTGAAGGCGAACAACGAGAACAAGTTCATCTATCTTTATGGCGTGAACATCGACGAGCAGACAGGTGACTCTACGGTATTTACTGACCAAGTGCTGGAGATTCCTAATTGCGGTTTGGAAGGTGGCAATATTTGGAGAGCCTTAAAGGGTGAGCCAGAAAGTAAGGTGGTCACGAAGGAGTCCAGCTCATTGACATTAGGTGCCGTTACCGTTCCTCTGAGCAGTAAGGTGGTTGTGCAGAATTCCGAACTGGTGGATGACTCTGTTCTGCTGGATTATGTGAATAGTATGTCTGACAGAACCAAGCGCAGAATTCTTGGTGCCAATAACGGACAGGGGTATGGCTGGAGTTATATCTACATTGACAGCATCAGGGTGGACAATCCTCACAACACCATCTTCTATGGCGTGACCACCGATGAGAACATCACGGGCAAACCTGCCACGACAGGTTGGTTCTCTGCCACCGACTTCAAGCTGGAAAAGATTGGGAGTGTAACAAACACTTCAAAGTGACCGTCGCTGCCATTATGTTTTGCAAGTTTCAAAAATATTTTTCAAAGTTTGAAAAAATAATTTGAAACTTGCAAAAATTTTTTTGAAACTTTGAAAAAATATTGCGATAGGCATACAGAACATCATGCTTTAGGCAAACAGGGCAAAAAGCATGAAGGGCACACATTGTAATTGATTAGGCATACAAGATGGAAGGCTTTAGGCGATTCAATCGTTTAGAGCCTTCTTTTTGGGCAATTTCGTATGTCTTGGTTGGATAAGGTAACATAAGTGAAAGTTTGTGTCTCACGATTTGAAAAGGTTTTTGGGAATTATTTGTAACTTTGCACCGATTAAGCGCTTCGCTAAATGATAAATGACAAATGACAAATGATAAAAGGCGCTGGCGCTATCGCTATATGATAAATAACTAATCTTTTCCATTAAAGGGAATTAAAATTTACTAACGATATGAAAAAGCCTATATCAAGTCTCCTGTTGTGCTGTATGCTGGCAGTGGGAGCAAGTGCGCAGACACTTCCTTATCAAAATCCAAATTTGAGTGCGAATGAACGTGCAAAAGACCTTTGCAGCCGCTTGACGCTGGAAGAGAAGTCCAAGTTGATGCTCGACGAAAGTCCTGCCATTCCAAGACTGGGCATCAAGAAATTCTTCTGGTGGAGCGAAGCCCTGCATGGTGCTGCCAACCAGGGCAATGTGACGGTGTTCCCTGAGCCTATTGGCATGGCTGCATCGTGGAACCCCGACTTGCTCTTCAAGGTGTTTGACGCGACAAGCACGGAGTTTCGTGCACAGTATAATAAACGTATGATTCAGGAAGGGGGTGAGGATGAGAAGTTCCACAGCCTTTCTGTCTGGACTCCCAATGTGAACATCTTCCGTGACCCTCGATGGGGGCGTGGTCAGGAAACTTATGGTGAAGACCCTTATCTGACCAGTGTGATGGGCACACAAGTGGTGAAGGGTTTGCAGGGTCCTGAAACGGCAAAGTACAGGAAATTGTGGGCATGTGCCAAGCATTATGCCGTTCATAGTGGTCCCGAATACACCCGTCATACTGCCAACTTGGCAGACGTGTCGCCACGCGATATGTGGGAAACCTACATGCCAGCCTTCAAGACTTTGGTGCAGGATGCGAAGGTGAGGGAGGTGATGTGTGCCTATCAGCGTCTTGACGATGATCCATGTTGCGGCAGCACCCGTCTGTTGCAGCAGATTTTGCGCGATGAATGGGGATTCCAATATTTGGTGGTGAGCGACTGCGGTGCCATCAGCGACTTCTACGAGTCTCACAAGACATCTTCTGATGCCACCCACGCATCGGCAAAGGCTACTGTAGCAGGCACAGATGTGGAATGTGGTTATGGCTATGCCTACAGAAGCATCCCTGAGGCTGTGAAGCGTGGTTTCATCACCGAGGCAGAGGTGGACAAGCATGTGATTCGCCTGCTGGAAGGACGTTTCGACTTGGGTGAGATGGATGACCCATCGCTGGTGGAATGGTCAAAGATTCCTTATTCAGCCATGGATTCCAAAGAACATCGTCAGATTTCGCTCGACATGGCACGTCAGACATTGGTGCTTCTGCAAAACAAGGGCAATGTGCTCCCTCTTCAGAAGAACAAGGAGAAGATTGCCGTGATAGGTCCTAATGCCGACGATGAACCTCTCATGTGGGGTAACTACAATGGTACGCCTAACCGCACCGTGACCATCCTCGACGGCATCAAGACCAAGCAGAAGAATCTGCTGTATCTGGCGGGTTGTGACCGCACTTACGACAAGGTGATGGATTGCCTCATGGCGACCAATTGCCAGATGGATGGCAAGAAAGGTTTGAAGGGCACGTTCTGGAACAACACAGAGATGTCGGGCAAGCCTGTGACCACTGAATATTACACGACTCCATTGGCAGTGACCACTGCTGGTATGCACAACTTCGCTCCTGGCGTGAATTTGGAGGATTTCTCTGCCAAATATGAGACGGTGTTCACGCCTAAGGAGGCAGGTGAATATGTGGTGAATGTGGAATCCATCAGCGACTTCGAAGTATATGTTAACGGTGAGCGCAAGGTGAGACAGCACACATGGCGCACCACGCCTACCCGTACTGCCATTCAAGCGGAAGCGGGCAAGCCCTACAAGATTGAGGTGCGTTTCAAGCATGTGAAGACATGGGGAGCCAACATGAAAATCAATGTGGCGAAGGAACTGCCCATTGACTATGCAAAGGTGATTGAGCAATTGAAGGGCATTGACAAGGTGGTCTTCGTAGGTGGTATCGCTGCAGCCCTCGAAGGTGAGGAAATGCCTGTGGAAATCGATGGCTTCAAGGGTGGTGACCGTACCCACATCGAACTGCCTAAGGTGCAGCGCGACTTCCTGAAGGCACTGAAAGATGCCGGCAAGACAGTCATCTTCGTGAACTGCTCGGGTTCTGCCATTGCTTTCCAACCCGAAACAGCATCATGCGATGCCATCCTGCAGGTGTGGTATCCTGGTCAAGAGGGTGGTTTTGCCGTGGCTGACGTGCTGTTTGGCGACTACAACCCTTGTGGCAAATTGCCTGTCACTTTCTATAAGACATCAGCGCAATTGCCTGACTTTGAGGACTATTCGATGAAGGGACGCACTTACCGCTACTTCAACGACCCACTTTTCGCCTTCGGTTATGGTTTGAGCTACACCACTTTCGAGGTGAAGAATGGCAAGATTGACAAGAAGGGAAAGAATTATGAACTGTCTGTAGATGTGGCCAACACGGGCAAGCGTGATGGTACAGAGGTGGTGCAGGTGTATATCCGTGACCTCTCCGACCCTGATGGTCCTCTGAAGTCGCTCCGTGCATTCCAACGTGTGGATGTGAAGGCTGGACAAACTGCCAAGGCTACTTTGGAACTGACACCGAAGGCATTTGAGTTCTTTGATCCTGAAACCAATACGGTGCATGCGAAAGAGGGCAACTTCGAGGTGCTCTATGGCAACAGTTCGCAAGACAAGGATTTGAAGAAATTGTCGCTTACAGTGAGATAAGGAGGATATAATAATAGCAAGAAGATGAAAAGACAGCGTTTGTTTTTGTTGGTGGGTGTGTTGGTGTCGTCGATGAAGATGATGGCACAACCTCTTGAATACCAAAATGTGTGGTGTGCTGACAAGGGGAATGGCACCTATGTCAACCCTGTCATCAATGGCGATTTCCCTGACATTGATGTGGTGAGGGTGGACGATACTTATTATATGGTGAGCACGACGATGTATCATTTTCCTGGTGCCACCATCTTGAAGTCGAAAGACTTGGTGAACTGGGAGTATTGTGCGAACCCATTGGAGAAGGTGCTCAACAACGATGCTTACAATCTCCTCAAGGGCAAACACCACTATTCACAAGGCATGTGGGCATCCTCGCTCAGCTACCACGATGGCAAGTTCTACCTCTATTTTCCTTGCTCCACATGGTCGGAAGATTCGCAAAGCATCTTGCTGACAGCAGAAGACCCTGAGGGTGAATGGAAACTGAAGAGACTTTCCGAGGGATATCATGACCCGGGATGGCTGTTCGATGATGGTGAGAATGGAGATGGAGGTCTCTATGTGGCTTGTGGCATCAACGATATTTGGGTGAACAAGCTCCATCCCAAGTCAATGGTGAAACTCAGCAGCAAGAAAGTGCTCAGCGTGGGTGACAAGGGATTGGAAGGCACCCACATGTACCACATTGGCGACTATTATTATCTCTATGCCACCTACAATCATGGTGACTATGTGAATTATTTTACAAGTTCGCAAACCATCTTCCGCTCAAAGAGTCCGATGGGTCCCTATGAGGAGTGTCCGTATCGTGTGTTTTATGACAGTGCCATTCATCAGGGCGCACTGATTGAAACGCAGACGGGTGAGTGGTGGACGATGATTTTCAAGGATGCAGGTCCCATTGGACGTGTGCCATTTTTGGAGCCTGTGAAATGGGTGGATGGATGGCCTGTGATTGGCAAAAATGGCAAGGATGTGTGTGCCAATTTAGCATCATACAAGAAGCCCGATGTGGGTAAAACCTATGAGAAGAAATACCTGCCGACAAACGATGCTTTTGTGGATACGGAATTGGGGATGCAATGGCAATGGAACCATAACCCTGACAACTCTGCATGGTCATTGACGGAACGTCCGGGCTATCTGAGGTTACACACCGTGAATGTGACAACCGACTTGAACTATGCCCGCAACTCGTTGACTCAGCGCATCATAGGATATTCTCCGAATGGCACCTCTTCGCAGAACTACAAGACAAACTTCGGCACGGTGAAGGTGGACTTGTCGGGTATGCAGGACGGGGATGTGGCTGGTTTGGCCGTGTTCCAGAATCCCTATTCGTTCATTGGCGTGAAGATGGAGGATGGCAAGAAGTACCTGTATAGCGAACGCTGCACCTTCGATAGCCAGAAGTTGAAGAAGGAAGAGTCGTTGAAGGGTGATGAAGTGACTGATGATGTCATCTATCTGTTGGCATATGTCAATTTTGGCACGAATTTATGTCGGTTCTATTATAGTTATGACAATGTGAAGTGGAAGACATGGGGTGCAACGATGACGATGCGCTACACGTTGGATTATTTCGTTGGTCAGCGCTACTATCTCTTCAACTATGCCACGAAGAAGGTGGGTGGATATGTAGATTTTGATTGGTTTACCACCGAAAGAAACTTCAGTGAGGAGGCGTATGGCATTCAAGGTCCTTCGGGCATTGAGCAGGTGAAGGAGGAGAGGAAACTGCCAGACGATGGGCTTTATTTTGATTTGCAGGGAAGAAGTGTGAGCGAACCCACTCAAGGTCTGTTTATCAGGGCTAAAGATGGCAAGAAAGTCCTTTTCCCGTGATAAGGTTACACAACTTAAAGAAGATGTTCCATTTTTGTAAGTGAAGGTGTGAAATTCGTTGTAACTTTGCAGCAATAATGCGCTTCGCTAAATGACAAATGATAAATGATAAATAACAAATGACAAGTAACTAATAACTAAATCTTTTCCGTATATGAAACTAAAAAAACTGATTCAATTTTGTGTGATGTGTGCTGTGGGTGCTGTAGCAGTGCCTGCTGATGCACAACAGACTGTGGCTGGATTGCCTCCTTTGCATGTGGATGGCAGATTCCTGAAGGATGAACAGGGTAATAAAGTGGTGTTGCATGGTGTGATGGACACTCCGAGTATGTGGTTCAATGGCTATGGGTCTTGGAATGACCACCATTCCTATTGGGAGGGTGGATATAACGCAACGGGTGCCAGCAACTGCATCAACTATTTTGACAAAATTTTTACCGCAATTACTGACTATGATCAAGGCGCATATTGTAACATTTTCCGTTTGCATCTTGACCCTGCATGGACGAATGGGAATGATGGCGCATGGTCTGTGGACAGCAGAGAGAAGGGTGAAAGCGAGGCAGACATCAGCAAATACACAGGGTCTCGTCTGACAAATTATTTGACTACGTTGTATATCCCTCTTGCCCAAAAGGCGATGAAGAATAAGATGTATGTCATCATGCGCCCACCAGGCGTATGTCCTGGCACTATCTATGTGGGTGGAAGTTATCAAAAGTTCCTTTTGGATGTGTGGGATCGTGTGAGCAAGAACAACTTGATTCAGAAGTATTGCGGACAAATCAGTTTGGAACTTGCCAACGAGCCTATCAATGTAAAACTTGCCAACGGACAGAGTTCCGAGAAGGCATTGCATGATTTCTTCCAGCCTATTGTGGATAAGATTCGTGAGAATGGCTTTAAGGGAGTTATCTGGGTGCCTGGTACAGGCTACCAGAGCAACTACCGTGATTATATCAAATATCCTATCACGGGTGACAACATCGGCTATGCGGTGCACAACTATGCAGGCTGGTATGATAATAGCGACGAACATTGCGACGTGAACAATGCCATCAAGAAGTTTGGCGAGGCTGTGCCTGTTCTTCGTACCAATCCTATCGTGATTACTGAGGTGGATTGGAGTCCCAAGAATTCGAGTAACATCGAGAAATACAACGAGATGGGACAGCCTGTATATGGTAACTACGGCACGTGGGCTACTGCTTCAACGAGCAAATGGGGTAAAGCTTATAGGGCAATCCTTGATTATTATGGCAATATCTCCATGACCTTGACTGGTACTGCTGATTACATTGACATCAATGAATACTTAAAGTCGAAAACGGTGGTTCCTGCTTTCAAGACCGCAATGGAGAAAAATGGTCTTGACCCTTATGAGGCTTGTGGCGTGGCATGCTTCGATTGGTATGAGAAGTTTTTCCAGGAGAATTATGCTTCTCTCACTCGTTACCAGCCTAAGCAAGAAGTGCCAGAGAATCCGTTTGCCACGACAGATGATTGGTTCATCCCAACCATCTGTGGTGAGGGAACAGCAAGTGCCGTAGGTTCTTCTATCAGTGTGAACTTGAAGAATGCAGGCTTCGCTGGATGGCGTTATGAGGAGGAAGAGGGCTTGGACCTCACCAAATACAATACATTGACCATCAGTTTGGCAAGAAAGCTGACTGCAGAGAATGTCGTGTTCCGTCTTTATGATTCAAGCAATTACTGGGGTGATGCGTATGAGTTGACTTTGCCTAAGAATGAGCGTGACATAGTGATTAACCTCCAAGGTTTGAAAACAAAATCGGGCAAGGAGGTTGATTTGAGCCATATCCGTATCGCTGGCTTCACCACCACAGCTTCAGGAGGACAGACGCTCTACCTGAAAGAGCTGACCTTGACGAATGATGAGACTGCCATCACTGCTGTGCAGGCAGGTGCTGCTGATGACGAGGGTTACTTCGACCTCATGGGCAGACCTGTGGATAATCCGACTCGTGGATTCTACATTCGTCGCAGTGACAGGAAAAAAGTGTTTATTCCATAAATTCTATCCAATATGAAACGTCTTTTTACTATCCTTATTTGTGCAATGGCGTGTGTGTTCTCCATGCATGCCTACAAGAAAGTTAATCTGACCATTAAGGTGAATGGTACAAACCGTACAATGATTGTCTATACACCTAACACTGTCGCCAAGAACATGCCTTTGATGATTGTTACTCATGGTATGAATCAAGATGCAGGTTACCAGGCAAGTTGTGACCACATGTATGAACTGATTGATAGGGAGAAGTTCATTATCGCCTATCTCAATGGTATAGACAAGACTTGGGATACTGGTGGCACGAGGGATCGCAACTTCGTGAGCCAGACCATTGAGGAGATGTACACGAAGTACGCCATCAACAAGAACAGGGTTTATTGGTCAGGATTCTCCATGGGTTCTGCACTTATATACAGTAGCATGGCTGATATGGTTGACAAGATTGCAGCATTTGCACCAACCAGTGGCATTGCTTTTGGTGGCAAAGAGTTTATGAAATGCAAGAAACCTGTCAATGTGATTCATTGCCATGCTTATGGAGACGATGTATTCAAGTATAACGACTGGAACATACGCGATTATGTCACGTCTCTGGCAAAAGATTTGGACAAATGTAAGGATTACAAGAAAACCGCTAACTACAGGACACCTGGGGGAAATACGGGTGACAAGGAAGTGTGGAGCAATGGAGAGAACGGAACTACAGTAGAGCTCTTTTCGTACAATGCTAATTGGCACAACCCCTCGACGGGTAATTCTCAGGAGATTTGGAACTTCTGCAAGCAGTTCAGCCTCCAGACATTAGAGGATGAGTATCAGGCTGTCTATGAGAAAGCACAAGACCTCATCTTCGATTGGAAAGACACTCCCGACATGGCTTCAACCAACTACTATATAAATATGGAAAAGGCACTTGAAACCTATTCTCCGGAAAATACCGAAACGGATGCGCTGAAAACCAAAGCGATTGAAAAGTTGTCACAACGCATTGAGTTGTTCGAGCAAGTGTCAGCCAGCAAGAAGAAAGTTATCAATGGTGGCATAATAACACAACCCGAAGGTTTCGACCCCAACTTCCACATCTATCTCTGTTTCGGACAATCGAACATGGAGGGAAATGCCAAGATAGAAGGGAAAGACCGTGTGGGAGTGGATCCTCGATTCATGATGATGGCTGCTGTGGATATGTCTTCTTCTGGCAGAACGAAGGGGAATTGGTACACTGCCTACCCTCCTTTGTGCCGTGATTACACAGGCTTGACTCCTGCTGACTACTTTGGTCGTACGATGGTGGAAAACCTGCCAGAGAACATCAAGGTGGGTGTCATCAACGTGGCAGTGGGTGGCTGTGCCATCGAACTCTTCGACGAGGACAAATGTGCCAGTCAAATCAAGAATGCCGAACAGTGGTTCAAGAACTATTGTGCAGAATATGGCAACAATCCCTACAAGGTACTCGTCACTATGGCGAAGAAGGCTCAGCAGAAGGGTGTCATCAAGGGCATCCTGCTCCATCAGGGATGTTCTAACAACACCCAGAAAGACTGGCCTCTCAAGGTGAAGCGCGTTTATACACGTCTGCTCAATGACCTTGGATTGAACGAAGAAGAGACTCCTCTGCTCATTGGTGAACTGCTCTCACAGAATCAGGGTGGTGTATGTTGGGGACACAACAGTGTGATTGCCAAGACAGCCTCTGTCATCCCCAATTCCTATGTCATATCCTCTAAAGACTGTCCAGGTGCGTCTGATGGCTTGCACTTCACAGCAGAGGGCTACCGCATGATTGGTAAGCGTTATGCAGAGAAGATGTTGGAACTGTTGGACAAGAAGAAAGAGATAGATTTTGATACATCAGAAACTTATTTCCCTTTGAAGCCTGAGGCTTTCAATCCTTCGCTCTATCTGGAGGGACAGTTTGCTTCGGTGGGCGCTGCCAAGTATTATACCGGAAAGGAGAAATATAACGACGAGGGAGGTTTTGGTGGATGGCGTTACAGCAAAGGCGCAGATTTCTCTAACCATAAGTATCTTGTGGTGGAGTTGAAGCGTAAGGCTACCTGCAAGCCTGTAGTGAAGATTTTTGACACAGACGACTACTTGAACCCATGCTTCAGTGTTGCCATCCCTGCCTCAGAAAAGAAGGTTGTCATTTCTTTGGATGAGATGAAAACAGAAGAGGGCAAGAAGGTAAATCCTTCCCATATCTATATGGTTGGTTTCACTACAGATACCTCCAATTCCCTCTACATCGAGAATGTTTTCTTGAGCGATGATGGTGAAACTCCTGCTACGGGCGTAGAGTCCTTGCAGGCTCCACAAGCAGATGCCAAGGTCATCTATTACGACCTGACAGGAAAAGTGGTGGAGAATCCCACGAATGGCATCTATATTCGCAGCACCGATCATAAAAAGGTGTTGATGAAATAAGCGTTGGATATAGCATGATACAAGGAACCCCTGAAACGATTTCGCTTCAGGGGTTTCTTATTGTACCAATGGGGCAAACTCCAGAGGCGAGGCTCAATCGAGCTCCAATAACTTTTGCAAAGCCTCCTTGTTTTCTTCCTCAGAGTAGAAGAGGGCGAACTCTTTTGGTGACATGCCAAAGTATTCACGGAACGAAGTGGTGAAGTAGGAATGGCTGGAGAAGCCGACAGCGTATGCCACCTCGCTGATGTTAGCCTTGTTGTATGCCAGCAAGTAAGCCGCTTGTTTCAGACGGAACGAACGGATGAAGATGTTAGGCGACACCCCATAGCGCTTTTTCATCTTGCGGTTCAGGTGTACACGGCTGATAGCCACCTCCTCGCACAACTGCTGCACGGTGAAGTCCGATTCATCCAGATGCTCCTTGATGACCTCATTCACTCGCTGGAAGAACTTCTCCTGTGCATTTTCCAGTTTGGGCTTTGGCATGTCGTTCACGGTCTCAGCACGGTTTGCCTTGTTACGCAGCGTCTCTCTCACACGCAGCACCTGACTGATGGCAGAGCGTAGCACCACGATGTTGACAGGCTTTTCCAAATAGTGGTCCACTTGCATGTTGAGGCTTTGCAGACGCAGCACCTCATCGCCCTCACCCGTCAGCAAGATGACAGGGGTGTTGTTCGTTTCTGGATTTGATTTGATTTGTTGGCAAAGCTCCATACCGTTGCCGTCAGGCATTCGATAGTCGGTAATCACCACATCAGGACGGTGAGCCAGCACCTTCTTCCATGCACTGTTGCCCGAATAAGCAGTGATGATGTTATAGTCCTTGCCCAACTGGTCACTCATGAACTTCGAGAGTTCCAAATCATCGTCCACAATCAGGATGGTGGCACGCGTTTGGATGGTGTTGGTCGTCTGAGGTGCATTGAAATAAGGGAAGGACAAAGTGAACTCCACACCCACAGGATCCACATTCTTGGCTTCGATGCTGCCATGATGCAGTTTCACCAAGTTATGTACAAGGTTCAAACCAATGCCCGAACCGTTCGAGTCCACACCCGCACTGCCCTGATAGAAACGCTCCCACAGGTGCTTCAGATCCTCCTCCGAGAGTTGAGGACCGCTATTGAAGAAGTGCAGCACCACCTTGTTGTCTTCCAATCCACTCTTCGCAATCACCTTGCCACCCTGTGGGGTGAACTTGAAGGCATTGCTCAGCAAGTTGGTGATGATTTTCTCAAAATGCGTATTGTCCATCATCATCGGCAATTCCTCTTCGCCATGCTCAATGTCGAAAGTGATTTCCTTCACCTTCGCAATCCCTTGGAACTGCTCAAACACATGGTTGGCGTAAGCCACATAGTCATGTTCCTCCAGATGCAGCACCATCTGTCCCGAATCAATCTTGCGTATATCTGTAATTTGCTTCACAATGTCCAACAGACGGTCACAGTTGTGTTGCATCACCTCGTAGAGCGTCTGGTGGTCAGGGTCTTCATCCTCCGTCATCAGTTGCTTCAGAGGCGACTCAATCATGGTCAGAGGCGACCGCAACTCGTGGGTGATGGACGTAAAGAGGTTCAGCTTCTCTTCCTTCATGCGGTTTTGTTCATCCGTCTTACGCAGCTGCTCCTTCTGTTCCTTGCGCAATCTGAACTGATGGTAGATGAGATAGGCAAGGGCAAGGGCGATGAGTACATAGATGATGATAGCCCAAGTGGTGGCATACCACGGAGCCGCCACATGGATGGTGATGCAGTTCTCCGTGCTCTCAGAAGGGAGGTCTTCTAAGTATGCACGAACACGGAACGTATAGGTGCCTGGTGGCAACGAAGAGAAATGGGCGTTAGGCTTTGTTACCTCCGTGTGCCATTGGCTTTCCAGACCCTCCAAGATGTATTCGTAGTGGATGCGTTCGGGGTCACCCAGTTCCAGCGAAGAAAACTCAATGTTGAACGTGCCATTGTCATGCTCCAGCCATATATCCTTCGCATAGAAGATGCTGGCATCCATCCTCTCTGTGTTCAAAGGTGTGCTGAAACTGGTGAAATACACAGGCTTCAGTTTTGTGGGACGGTTGGCAATCAATCGTGGCGTGAAGCAGATGATGCCATTGTCACCGCCAAACAGGATGTATCCATGTCCAGGTCTCACGAACGAGTTGCGGTGGAACTCACCCACATCGTAGCCACTGAACGAAGAGTAGTTACGCACCTCATGCGTCTTCTTGTTGATGGAAGCGATGTTGATGCGTGTGGCAAGCCAGATGTGCGCATCAGTCGTGGTGATGGTGTTGATGTAGGGGCATGAAAGACCTTGCTCCTTACCAATCAGTTCCTGCTCCTTTGTCTTCAAATTATAAATAATGAGTCCCTCCTCACTGGCAATGAGAATATTGTCCCCATCCTGCTGAATGGCACATGAATTGCTGATGCGGTTACCGTTCAGCGTGATGTCCTCATGTGTTCCGTTTTGGGCGTTATAAGAGAACACACCCGTGCTCGAGCCTACCCACAAGGTGCCCTGCGAGTCTTGTAGCAAACTGCTAATCCATTGGTTGTAGGAGAAGGGGAAAGTGAAGCGGTTGAAAGTCTTCTCCCTCACGTTCACACAGATGATGCCATGTCCGTTCGTGCCAATCAGCATCTTGTCCTCATCAGCATTGTAACACATCGTCATCACCTGCTCTTGACTGATATCCTCCAACCCTCTGTTCACCCATTTCCCGTTTTCCAGCCATTGCACACCACCCCCATAAGTACCAGCCCACACGGTGCCATGCTGGTCAATCTTGATGTCTTGCACTAACAAAGAATTCAAGCCATTGTTAATGGGGCGTGCAGTAGCCAATCGCATGCCATCTGTTGTGAACACGCCACATCCATCCGTCGCCACCCAATAGTTTTCTTGTGCATCAATGGTCATGGATGTGATGCAAGTGGCATTTGTCTGGTTGTCAAGCGGCGAGATGGCATGGTAATGGAAATAGTCGTTCTGTGGAGGAATGACCACCAAACCTTTCTGCAGGAAAGCAGCGATGATGTTACCCTTCTTATCCTCCTTCATGTCCATCACCTTACCATAGGCAATGCTAAAATCTGTGGTCTTATCGTAGAGGGCAGCGATGGAATACACCTCTCCCGTCTTCTTATATTCCCAGATGCCACGACCATCCGTACCCACAAGGATGCGGTTATCGTGCGTACGTAAGATGGAACTGATTAGCAGATTACCTGTGCTTGCTTCTGGTTCATGCACAAGATTTTCCTTGGCATTATAGATGAGCAATCCGTGATTCGTTCCAAGCAACATGCCATCTTCTGTTTCCATCAGGCAGGTAATGGTGCTTTTCTCCATGATGGCAGCAGCTTGTGGGGTGTAGTTGAGTGCGTGTGGCTGGAAGTTCTTCAGATTGATACACACCAGCTTAATGTTGCGCCCAATAGCCCATAATCGTTGTTGCTTATCGATTACAGGGAGGGAGATGAACGACTCATGAAGAGCCTTGTTCAGCTTGTCCGACATTGCCTGATCCACTTTCAATGTTTTCGTGTTCAGCAGATAGGAGTCAAAGCCGTCGGTGGTCACCAGTTTATAATCCTTCTTTGGATAATCTATGATACTATTACTGGAGAAACCGTAAATGCTGTCCTCTTGTGTTGAGAGGTAAATGTGCTCGAAGTGCATGGTGCGAGCATCTAACAGGAAGAGTCCGTGTGTGGTGTAAACCCAGAACTTGCTGTCTCCAGCTTCGCTTACGCCATGAGACATCTGGAACAGTTGCCTGCCATCCTCTGTGGTGGTGGGCAAATATTGAAATTTGGTACCATCAAATAATCCCAATGTGTTTGATCCTGACACCCATACAAACCCTCGTGAGTCAAGATCCACACTGTGACAATTGTTTGTTTTCAATCCGTGTTGCGTTGTGTAAAGTCGAATGACTTGTGCAGTGAGCCTCTGTGGTAACACACATAGATAGGCTAATAACAGGCAACCAATGAAACGATACTTCATGGTCTTTTTGTACTTTTAGTTAGTCTTCTTCTATTATTTGGTGGCAAAGTTACAACATTTTTGTTACATGGAAACATTTTCATGAATTTTTTTTTAACATTGATGCTTGAAACATAAATTTTAGGATATGAAACATACACATATTATTATTATTAAAAATGTAACAAGATTTACAGCATTTGAAAACAGCTATTGTTTCGTAATTGAAAATTCTCTACTTTTGCGGCACGTTTTCGAAAGAAAGACGAAAAAGAGAAAATAACTTATAACTAATTTCTAAATCTTTTATTAATTTCAAATTTTTTCCGTTATGAAGAAATTTCTACTTACGGCATCAATGCTCATGATGGGTGTTGTTGCAACCTTTGCCCAGAATTGGGAAGTAGGTCAAGAGATTACCAATGAAATTGGTTGGGGTAACCTCAGTTTTGAGAATTCTCCAATGGATTTCTGGAAAGTAGAGGCTTCAGGTTCTCCTACTACAACAGGTGGCGCTTTCGAAGCTTATGACAATGACAAGGTGGATCTCTATCAGTATGTAAAACTCCCTGCTGGTATGTACAAGGTGGTGTGCCAAGGTTACTATCGTGGCGGTAGCTCTGGTAGTGACGATCCAACAGCTGCACTGCAAGAAGGACAGTGCGCTTACAATTGGTCTAACAGGGATAATTGGGTTGACAATGCATTCCTTTCTGTGTACAATGGTGTGTACAACGAAGATAAGGGTACTTTCATCCCTAACCACCAGTTCAAGACTCCTTTGATGCCTCGTCTTTTCGAAGGACAGACAGCACAGATTTTTGATGAAGGCAGTGAGCATCCTGATGGTTGGAACAAATCAGACTATTTTTATACTGATTTGGGTTGCTATGGTCCTACTTCTTTCCCAGGCTCTTGTGCTTGGTTCCAAGCAGGTAAGTATATGCCATATGAAGATGATGATGCAAAATACAACACCGTTACATTCTTCCTTACTGAGGATGGTTATGTGAAGGTTGGCGTTGTCAAGAATGCGAAGATTAATCAAGATTCATTCTTTGCAACAAACTTCAAGATGTATTATATGGGCGAGGCCGGTGAGGCTGCCGCTTTGTTGGCTTTGCAAGACGACGTCGAGGCTCTTTATGAGCAGTTGGTTGACCTTAGAGATAATGGTGTTGGTTTCTTGAAGGGTAAACTGGAAGATGAAATCATGCTTTATGAAATGGCTTATAGTGCAGATGCTTATTCTTTGGATAAGGAAGAGGCAACAGACGCAAAGGCTAAGTTGAGCGAACTTCTTGTAGGCGCTACTACAGCGAAGGGCGATTTGGCTTCTTTGCAAGGTGCAATCAGCAGTATTGAAGCTTTGATTTCTACAACTGACTATTCTGGTAAGGCTGATTTGACAACAGCTCTTGAGGCTGCAAAATCAAGCATCTCTGAAAATTATGTTTATGAAGGCGAGGAAGACTGGGATACTTATCAGGTTTTGCGCGACGCTCTGTATGCTGCACGCCTTGACTATCTGAAGTCTTCTCCAAAGGGTGAGGATGGTTCTTGGGACTTCACAGCTTTCATCAACTACCACTGGTTCTGCAACCCAGAGTATGAACCATCATGGGATGCAGAAACTAATTCATGGGTTCCAAATCAGGCTGCTCTTGATCTGGGTTGGAGCGAAAAGGATGATGTGAATGGTACAGCTGCAGATATTGCAAGCATGGTGAAGCTTGGAACAGACCAGACTGTTATCGGTGAGTGGTACAGAGTGAACACAGGTGTTGAGGTTTATTGGAACGATAACCTCCCATGTGTTAAGAAGTGGGATATGCCTCATCCAGAAGATGATGTACGCGAAGTGGCTCAGAAAATCGTAGGTATTCCTAATGGTTTCTATAAGCTGAAGGCTTTGGGTCAGACATGGAGTAATGACTGGGATCAGGGTGAGAAGCTTTGTAAGTGCCGCATCTATGCTAAGTCTGGCGACATGGTTTCTGAGTCTCCATATCTCGAGCCTGGTGGCTGGTGGGGTAAGGACATCAACCAGTGGAAAGAACTCGAAACTGACTTTGTTGAGGTTAAGAACAACGAGTTGATTATTGCTGGTCACGATAATGGTTTCATTGCTTGGACAAACTTCCGTCTCTTCTACTATGGCGAGACTCCTGATTTCAATGCTTTGCTTCGTCCAATGCTCAGCAATGCCCAGGAAGCTGCTGCAGCTTTGGCATGGGAAGGTGACCAGAAGATTGCAGAAGACATTCTTAAGAAGGTTCCTGCAAACATCGAAAACAATGAGGCATTCGTTGCTGCTGTTGAAATTATCAATCAGGCTAACGATTACATCAACAAGGCAAATGCTGCTGTTAACAACTGGAAGGGTATCGAAAACTTCAGTCAGTTGTCTACTAAGTATGACGAGGGTTCTGTAGAAGCCTCTATCATTGCCACCGCTTTGGATGCTACAATGGAATTGGGTGAAGGTGAAAACGATGTTTATGAAGCTGCTATCGCTAACAACGAGCAGTACAACGCATACGTATCTTATATGGGTTACCGTGAGGCTATTGGCGAATTCATCAAGGATCCTCTTGTAGCTCCTGTGGTTGAGGAACAGAATGCTTACTTGACTCAGACTTTTGCAACTCCTGAGAAGTTGGATGAGTTCAAGAAGGCAATAGGTGTTCCATACAACCAGGCTAAGTTTGCTGCTGACGGTATTGACAAGGCTACTTTGGATAACGCTAAGGATGCTACCTTCTTGCTGATTAACCCATCATTTGATGAAGGATGTGAGAAGGGTTGGACAGTTGTTGGCACAGGTGCAGCTAACAACAACGAATATTCTTTCGATGATGAAGGTAACCGTACAAACGCTGAACTTTGGAATCGTCCAGAATTCACCTTCTCTCAGACAGTGAATGGTCTGCCAGCTGGTACTTACGAATTCCGTGTACGAGCACTCTATCGCGATGGTGGCGGTGTGGACAAGAATATGGTTGACGCTTACAACGCTGCTGGTGGCGAAGAAGAATGGGCAAAGCACAATGCGGTGCTCTTCGCTAAGAGCAGCGACAATGAGTGGGATTCTTACATCAAGGCTATTGAGTCACTCAAGGCTACAGAAAACTCCTTCACTCAGTGCGGAACTAATTGGGAAACTAATGAACTGGATGGTTCAAAGTACCCAATTGAATTCCACTTCATGAATGGAACTCTTGATGAGTCGGAACAGAAGGAAGAGTTCAAATACACTGGTCATAACGAAGGTGATTACCCATTTGATGTGAAGGTTTCTCTCGGTATGGACGAGGAGACTTTGGTAGAAACCATTTACTACTACCCATCTTCTATGCAGGGCTTCTATCAGGCTTGCAAGAAGGATCCTACAGCATACGCTAACTCTGTGACTTTCTATCTCTCAGAGGCAGGTAACGTAGAGTTGGGTATCCGCAAGGATGCTGCTATTGGCAATGACTGGGTAATCATGGACGACTTCGAGCTCTACTACCTCGGTAAGGAAGCTCCAACTGCTATCGACGAGGTTGCAGGTGCTGCTGAAGCTCAGGGTGCAGTAGAGTACTACTCTGTTAACGGTGTGAAGCTCAATGCTCCTCAGCAAGGCATCAACATCGTGAAGTACGCTAATGGACAGGTGAAGAAAGTTTTTATTAAGTAAAACTTTCGCCCACCTGGGGTGCAGTGCTCGGCTGGTGTTAGGGCAACGAAGGAAGCCCGTATCAGCAGACGCTAAGCACAAAGGTGGACAGGTGAAGAAAGTGTTCATCAACAAGTAATCGAAACGTAATATAAGTTTTTGGTTAAATATACTATTTTGTAAGAAGAGGGGGTGTGTCTTGTGACACGCCCTCTTTTTTTATTATCTCCCTGATTTCTCCACAGCTCTTTCTGTTGAGTCTCCACACCCGACTGTGCGAGCATATCTCAACAATCCCTTGCGGTATAAGGCAAACCCATTTGTTCTGATTACACATAATCATTTGCCTTGTATAGTACTTTTCATTTGGCTTGAATACACCAATTTGTATTCAAGCCAAATTGAGTTTTGTATTCAAGCCAAATCGAATGTTGTATTCAAGCCAAACTGAAAGTTGTATTCACGCTAAAGTGAAATGAGTATTCACGCTAAAGTGAAACGTGTATTCAGGCTAAATGATTCAGTGATATACGGCAACGCATCACAGAGATGATTTCACTCATGGTTATGTGATTACGAAGCTTGTTTGTTGGCAACACTTTCGTTCGCTTGTGGGTAAGCACAATAGATAATTTTGTCCTATTATCCATTTCTATTGTCCGATACTATCATTTGGAATAGTGCTACCTTTGCAGTTACAACTTTTTGCAAGACCTATATATAAACCTATATATATAATATGTATAACTTCTATTACTCCTTTCGCTCCAACGAAATAAAACATACGAAACTTAATATGAAGAATATGAAGAGATCTGTGTTGGTGGCATTCCTGTTGCTGTGTACGGTTATGGCAATGGCAAAACCTATGCGTGCTGTGTCGCCAAATGGTAAGTTGTCCTTGCAGCAGCAGGGCAATGGTTATGTCATCAGTTGCAATGGGCAGCAAGTGTTGAATATTTCACAAGTGGGCATCACTACTTCCACGGTGGGGCAGAATCTTACTTTTCAGCGTATTGTGAAGCGTGGAAAGGTGAAGGCTGACTACTTGATGAAGGAGGGTAAGCGACTCCATCCGCAGAATGTGGCGAATGAGTATGTGTGTGAGTATGCCGACCAGAATGGCAAGCCTGTGCAGTTGGTGTTCCGTCTTTATAACGATGGTGTGGCATTCCGCTATGAACTGTCGGGGTTGAAAGGCGAACAACTGAAGGGTGAGCAGACGGTGTACACTATTCCGGAAGGTACACGCCGTTGGATACAGCAGTGGAGTGACGGCTATGAGGGCTTCTTCCCAATGACGACGACGGGTCAAGTGAAGACATTGGGTGGCTTTGGTGGTTCTCAAGTCATGAATACCTTCAACACCCGTTGGGGTTTCCCTGTGCTGATTCAGCCTGTAAAGAATGTGTTTGTGTTGCTTACCGAGGCGAACCTTGAGCGTCGCCAAAGTGCTGCTTCCCTCTACAATGATGGCAAGCCGGAAGACTATCGTGTTTGCCCCGATCAGAACGAGGTGGCTCTTGATGGTGACTGGCACACTCCTTGGCGTGTTGCCATGATTGGCTCGTTGGCAGATGTGGTGCAATCCACGTTGGTCACGGATGTGTCTGAACCTTGCAAACTGACTGATACCAGCTGGATTCAACCAGGTGTGGTGTCTTGGGTGTATTGGGCATATAATCATGGTTCCAACGATTATAACATCATCAAGATGTATGTGGATTTTGCGGCAACATTGCATCTTCCATATGTGCTGATTGATGCAGAGTGGGATGAGATGAAAGATGGAAAGACGGTGGTGGATGCTGTCAACTATGCCAAGTCGAAAGGGGTAAAGCCACTGATTTGGTATAACTCTTCTGTGGGATGGGTGAATGGTGCTCCTGGTCCTAAATACCGCTTGAACAAACCTGAAGACCGCGAGAAGGAGTTTGCATGGTGTGAGGAGATTGGTGTGGCAGGTGTGAAGATAGACTTTTTCTCTGGAGACAACCAGATGAATATGGACTACTGCATCGACTTGCTCGAATGTGCTGCCCGTCACCATTTGCTGGTGAATTTCCATGGTGCTCCCATTCCACGTGGTTGGCAGCGCACTTATCCCAATCTGCTTGCCACAGAGGGTGTGTATGGTGCTGAGTGGTACAACAATGTGCCCACTTTCACCCAACGTGCAGCTGCTCACAATGCCACATTGCCATTCACGCGTAACGTGGTAGGTCCGATGGACTACACGCCTTGTGCTTTCTCTGATTCGCAGCATCCGCACATCACTTCTCATGCTCATGAATTGGCATTGACGGTGCTCTTCGAGTCAGGTTTGCAGCATTTGGCAGACCGTCCACAGAGTTTCTTGGCTCAGCCACAAGAGGTGCAGCAGTTCCTCAGCGAACTTCCTGCCGCTTGGGATGAAACCCGTTTGGTGGCTGGTGAACCGGGCGAATATGCTGTGCTGGCACGTCGTAAGGGCAACACGTGGTATGTGGCTGGCATTAATGGTTCTGACGAACCTCGCACCATTGCCATCAACACCAGTTTCATCAAGACGGCAAAGTGCAGCATCCTGTCGTTCCTGGATAGTGGCAACACGTCTGCTCCGTGGAACATCACTACAGAATCGGCTCTTCCCGCCAAGGTGGATTGCCAACCTCGTGGTGGTTTCCTGTACGTGATTAAGCGATAGCGCTGACGCTAAATGATAAATGACAAATGATAAATGACAAATGACAAATGATAAATGATAAATGATAAATGACAAAATAGAATGACAATGAGGAAATTATTGATTATGTTGTGTGCAGTGTTGTGCTGCCAGGCCTTGTTGGCTGAAGAGTTTCAGTTTGGCAACGGCAAATTGATTGTAAAGAAACTGGCTGCCAATGCCGTGCGTATCCAGTATGTGGAGCAGGCTCCTGCAGAGGAACTGCCCAGTTGGTTGTATGTGAAAGACCAGGAGGTGAAGACGGGTGATGTTGCTGTGCGCGTAGATGCTGCCAAGCAGCAGGTGGAGGTGCTGAACAAGAGCGGTAAGGTGGTCTTCACTGCCACAGCACATCAGCTGAAGAGCAACACGGTGGCTGGCTTGCAGACTTATGAGGCTCGCTTGGCTTTTGCTTCACCAGAAGGTGAGTTCCTCTATGGTTTGGGACAGTTCCAAGATGGCTACACCAATGTGCGTGGTCTCTCCAGAAGACTCACGCAGGTGAACACGCAAATCTCTATCCCCATGATGCTGTCAAGCCGTGGCTATGGCATTTTGTGGAACAACTACGGACTTACCGATTTCAATCCTATGGATTCGAAGGTGGAGATGACGAAGGGTGGTGGTGTAGGCAGCACAGAAGTGGTGAACGTGACTTCCACTGAAGGTGGCAAGCAGGAGGTGAGACGCAGCAATCAGTTTGCGGCTACCATCAATGTAGCTGAAGCGGGTGACTATTCGCTCTTGCTCGATGTAGGTCAGAAGATGGCTCGTCGTCACAACCTTGTCATTGACGGCAAGACAGTCATTGAGTTGCAGAACACATGGCTGCCTCCTACAGCTTCCACGATTATTCATCTCTCTCAGGGTTCTCACACCTTGACGGCAGAACTCTCCAACGGTGACAAGCCTGTGGTGTATTATGGCAAGGTGAAGAACGAGACAGTGTTCAGCTCGCCAGTGGCGCAGGCTGTCGATTACACGGTGTTTGTGGGCAATGCTGACGAAATCATCGCTTCTTACCGCAAACTGACGGGTGATTCACCGCTGATGCCTCAGTGGGCATTGGGTTATATTCATTGCCGTGAGCGTTTCCATTCTCAAGACGAAATCATCAACACAGCCAAGCGTTTCCGTAGCGAGAACCTGCCTGCCGATTTGATTGTGCAGGATTGGCAGTATTGGGGCAAGTATGGTTGGAATGCCATGCGCTTTGATGAGGCAAACTATCCCAATCCTAAGCAACTGACAGATGATCTGCATGCTATGAACATGCGTCTGATGGTGTCGGTGTGGTCGAAGATTGACAAGAACTCAGAAGTGGGCAAACAGCTGCTTCGTGAGGGTTTTTATATTCCTGGCACTGATTGGATTGACTTCTTCAACCCTGCAGCAGCCAATGCCTATTGGAGCAACTTCAGCAAGCGTTTGGTGCCACTGGGCATCGATGCATGGTGGCAGGATGCTACAGAGCCTGAGAATGATGACTTGGTGGGACGTCGTGTGGTGGATGGCAAATATCCTGGCGAACTGTTCCGCAATGTATATCCATTGTTGGTGAACAAGACGGTGTATGAGGGTTTGAGAAAGGATGATGCTGAGAAGCGTCCTATGATTCTCACCCGTTGCGGCTTCCCCGGCATTCAGCGTTATGGCTCTGCCATGTGGTCGGGCGATGTAGGCAATGACTGGGAAACTTTCCGTCGCCAAATCACAGCAGGCTTGGGCATGCAGGCAGCAGGTATTCCTTGGTGGACATACGATGCAGGTGGTTTCTTCCGTCCGGGCAACCAATATCAGGATCAGGCATACATCGAGCGTATGCTGCGTTGGATAGAGACATCTGTCTATCTGCCGCTGATGCGTGTGCATGGTTACATGAGCAACACAGAACCTTGGAACTATGGCAGCGAGGCTCAGGGCATCATTGCAGGTGCGCTGAAAGACCGCTATCGTCTGCTGCCTTACATCTATAGCAATGCCGCTGCTGTCGCTTTCGAGGGCAGCACCCTCATGCGTCCGCTCATCTTCGATTTCCCCAACGACACAGAGGCTTTGGCACAGAAGCATGAGTATATGTTTGGCAAGACGTTGCTCGTCAATCCTATCACGGAAGCTGGCGTGACCACTTGGCGCACCTATCTCCCTGTCAACAAGGCTGGCTGGTATGACTTCCGTACGGGCAAGTATTATGCTGGTGGACAGACCATCGACGCAGCAGTCAATCGTACCAATATTCCTGTGTACGTGAAGGGTGGAAGCATCCTCCCCATTGGTCCCGACAAGCAGTATGCTGCTGACAAGGCTGCTGAACCCATCAAGCTGCACATCTATCCAGGTGCTGACGCCACCTTCACGCTCTATGAAGATGATGGTCACACCAACGAATACGAGCAGGGCAAATGCAGCCGCATCACCTTCACTTGGAACGATGCTGCCAAACGCCTGACCATTGACAAGCGCAAGGGTGCTTTCGACGGAATGCCGCTCACTAGAACCTTCACTGTTATCAAGGATGGTAAGGAAGTGGATGTCGTCTATAAGGGCAAGAAAGTGACGGTGAAACTGTAATCTCAATCAATAAATGAAGGAGGGTATGTCCAACCGACATGCCCTCCTTCATTGTTTTGGTTTGTTATTTCTTATTTCACTTCCCAGATATCGTTGGTTTCGAGGAGATCTGCAAAGTTGTGATATGTCCCAATCTGGTAATGTGGCTACTTCACACTCCACTCAAAGACACCGGCACTGTACTCTCCCTGTACGATTTCGAGTTTCATAGCTGTGGTCTTGACAGGGTCGAAATTGACGATGTTGGCAGCACCTTTGACAGTGCCATAGCCTGTGGGGTGCTGCACTTCCGTCCAATTGCCGGAGGCATCCTTATAATAAAGTTTCCAACTGTCGGGCACTCGACAACCACCCCAAGGACCATCGTCGAGCCAATATAGTTCAAAATATAATATTTAATAACCGATTTCACTTGGGAATCGTATTTTATGCATAATTCATCAATTTTTCCCTATTTTAGACGAATACAGTACTGTTCTGTTTTAGTACCTTTGCAGACGGTGTCAAGTTGAAGGCACGCCACATCACGGCAATTCCTCAGGGAACGGGCTCTTCCTCGTCAAGCACCAATTACATCATGTCAAAGGATTCTACAGACTATATCGGTGATTTTGTCTATCACAACAACAGATTCTCCAGATACAACTGGGGGAACGGGTACGTTGCCCCCTTGGGCAATTCCTACACCTACCGCTTCTATTTCAAGGACCATCAGGGCAACAACCGCGTTGTGACGACCAGCACAGGCACGGTCAAGCAGACCACGCACTATTATCCTGACGGTGTGACGCACGACAAGAGCACGGGTCAGGGCGAGCAGGTGTACAAGTACAACGGCAAGGAGCTTGACTGGATGCACGGGTTGGACTGGTATGACTACGGTGCCAGGGAGTACGACCCCACCATCGGACAATTCATCAGCATAGACCCGTTGTGTGAAGTGGATTATCATGTTTCCCCTTATTCATATTGTGCTGGGGATCCAGTTAACAGAATAGACAAGGATGGTCGTATTTGGAACTTTGTTATTGGTGCTGCAGTCGGTGCTGCTACGGATTATGTGTGTCAAGTTACGGCTAATGTTATAGAGAATGGAAGATTCTCTACGAATTGCATTACGGATGTTGATGAGACCTCTATATTACTTGCCGCAGGTGCAGGAGCCATAACAAGTGGTGCGTCTGCAATTGGTGTATCTGTCGCTAGGTCTGTTACGGTGAATACGGGAAGTCGTATCGCAGGAAAGATTGCAGGAAAAGTTGTTGCAGAAGGAACGAATTTTGTTGCAAATGTCGTGGCTGCTAAAGGTGACTTCGAACAGGCAACAAAAGATTACGTTGCAGGAAAGGCGTTTAGGGGTATTTTTGATCAAAAAAATATCTCATCCTTATCTAACAATAAAGCGGTAAAGGCGGCAACGGAGAAAGTAAGAAGTAATGGAAAACGATTAAGTGTGGATCAGAAGAATGCCATAAGAAAGGAAAACGCGACTACCCGTAAGAATGCACATAAGATAAATAATAAGATTGAAAGGGAGAATGCTGTTAAGAATAAATTCTTTGATTGGACTTATGGGACTCATAAATATGATGAAGAAAAAACAAGATAGAAATGAAGACCAAGAAAGTTTTATTTAGTAATTTTATACGATGCGTCTTGGGATTATTATTCATGATTCTTTTAATATATGTTTTATATCCAGAACGTAGAATGATAAAAGAATATAGAGAACAATTAACCACGACTCATAGTGTGACTAAGGCACATATTTATCACGTGACGAATAATACGAATACTTTTTATTATACTTTTACGATACATGGTGTCGAGTATTCTGGGACATCCCGATATTCTCACTTGAATCCACCATATCCAAGGGAGGGGGATTCTATAGAGGTCTATTATAGTGAAACAGACCCTAATGTGAATCTATGGAAGGGGGAGTTCTCCGAGTAGATGGTCTGTTTAATCTTCATTTATTGTATGTATATGTGCCAAGTGTGATGAGTAAATATTCTACTATATCATGTCAAAGGACTCTACAGATTATATCGGTGATTTTGTCTATCACAACAACAAGTTCTCTCGTTACAACTGGAGGAACGGGTACATCGTGCCTGCTGGTTCAAGTGACAGTTGGGACAGGTCACTGTCACCTCTCTCTTGCATTTTACCAGGACTATACTCTAACTCAAAAAATGAATGTGTTAGTTTGTATTTTGATTCAAAATACCCGAATAATGTGAATTACAAGAATGTATTACCGGAAGGAATTAAAGGATATGTTTACAAGATTTATTAGCTGCTTACTGATTTTT
>JAILDV010000056.1 GCA_024688885.1 Bacteroidaceae bacterium
TTGTCTTTGTTCATCTTGCAGCCATTCAATTTGGCTGCAAAGGTACAAATTCAAATCCGTGCACCCTTAAAACTACTCGTAAATGACTTAATTTCAGCGATTTCAAAGAACGATTAGTCCACTTTAACGGGACAGTAGTGACAAATTATGATGAAGAATTAGATGTCATGCCATATATCAAGAATCCCCAAGAACTGACCATCTGGTCTAATGAATATTTCTTGCAATTGGCAGAGAGAATTGTGTGGAAGCAAGAATAAGAAAAGTACAATTCTTTCGTTTCTTACAAGGAAAAAACAAAAATTCCCTTTTTCCTTTGTGGCATACATAAAAAATGTGTAACTTTGTGCACTTTTTCACGCACACACCTATATGTGCGTGTTGAGGAGTATTGATGTGAAAACACTAACAACACTTTTTAATTGATATTTTATGGCTAACATGAAAGAAAAACTCTTCTCGGAGTTTCAGGCACCCACCACGCAGGAGTGGTTGGACAAGATTGAGGTGGACCTCAAGGGTGCGGACTTCCAGAAGAAGTTGGTTTGGAGAACCAACGAAGGCTTCAACGTACAGCCTTTCTACCGCCGCGAGGACTTGAAGGACCTCAAGGCTGTCGATTCTCTGCCAGGTGAATTCCCATTCATCCGTGGCAACAAAAAAGACAACAACCTTTGGTTCGTGCGTCAGGACATTGATGTTGCTGATGCTAAGGCTGCCAACGAAAAGGCACTCGACATTCTGAACAAGGGTGTGGATTCTCTTGGTTTCAAGATTTCAGGCAAGGACATCAGCAAGGAATTCATCGCTACCCTGCTCGACGGCATCCTGCCTCAGTATGTGGAGCTGAACTTCAAGACTTGTCAGCGTCACTGTGTGGAACTCGCTCAGATTCTCGTGGAGTACTTCAAGGAGAAGAACTACCCATTGGCAGACCTGAAGGGTTCCATCAATTTTGACCCTATCTCGAAGATTCTCTGCAAGGGCAAGGATGTATCTGCTGTGCTTGAGAGTGCAAAGACCCTCATTGAAGCATTGGCTGAACTGCCAGGCTACAAGTGCATCAACGTCAACTCTGTAGCACTGAACAATGCAGGTGCCTACATCTATCAGGAGTTGGGTTATGCTTTGGCTTGGGGTGCTGAATACATGAACATCCTCACCGAGGCTGGTGTGGATGCAACAGAGGCAGCCAAGCGCATCAAGTTCAACATGGGCGTGAGCGACAACTACTTCATGGAGATTGCAAAATTCCGTGCTGCCCGTATGCTTTGGGCACAGATTGTGAAGCAGTATGAGCCTAAGTGCGACTGCGCTTGCCAGATGCACGTGTGCGCCTTCACTTCGGAGTACAACCAGACGTTGTTCGACTCTTATGTGAATCTGCTCCGCTCTCAGACAGAGACGATGTCGGCAGCCATTGCGAACGTCGATTCCATCGTCGTTACTCCATTCGACAAACCCTACGAGACTCCAACAGACTTTGCCGAGCGCATTGCCCGCAACCAGCAGCTCCTGCTGAAGGAAGAGGCTCACTTCGACAAACTCGTCGATGTGGCTGGCGGTTCTTACACCATAGAGCACCTCACCGACGCCATCGCCAAGGAAGGTTGGAAACTCTTCCTCGAAGTGGAGAACGCAGGTGGTTTCTTGGCAGAGGCATTGAAGGGCAACATCGTGAATGCCGTGAACGCATCGAACGACAAGCGTCATGCTGATGCTGCCAAGCGTAAGGAGTTCATCCTCGGAACCAACCAGTTCCCGAACTTCACCGAGACTTCTGAAGGCAAGACTCCACAGGAGGGTTGCTGCAAGTGCGGCGGTCACGAGGCTGGCGAACTGCCCGCTCTCAACAAGAGCCGTCTGGCTTCTGAGTTCGAGACTCTCCGTCTTGCTACCGAAAAAGCCAAGAAGCAGCCAATCGCCTTTATGCTCACCATCGGTAACCTCGCCATGCGTCAGGCTCGTGCACAGTTCTCTTGCAACTTCCTCGCTGCTGCTGGCTACAAGGTGATTGACAACCTTGGTTTCAAGACCGTGGAAGAAGGTGTGGATGCTGCCCTCAAGGCAAATGCTGACATCGTGGTCATCTGTTCTTCTGACGATGAGTATGCAGAATATGCTATCCCAGCATTCAAGTACCTCAACGGTCGTGCCATGTACGTCGTTGCCGGTGCTCCAGCATGCTCGGAAGACCTCAAGGCCGCTGGCATCGAGAACTTTATCCATGTACGTGTGAATCAACTCGAAACGCTCAAGGAGTACAATGAAAAATTAAAAGTGAATAGTGAAAAGTGAAAAATCTAAATTACCCATCAATTCGGGATGTTAGCGTCCTGTTTGTTTAAGATACTTAGATTTTTCATTATTCACTTTTCACTATTCACTTAAAAATTTTTGTCATGAGAAAAAATTTTAACAACATAGACATTTATGCTGGCATTCAGGAGAAAAATGGTCAGCAGTGGCAGAAAGAGAATGGCATCAGCGCAAGTTGGAGAACTCCTGAGCAGATTGACATTCAGCCCGTTTATACAAAGGAAGACCTCGAAGGCATGGAGCACCTCGACTTCACTGCCGGTATTCCTCCTTATCTCCGTGGTCCTTACTCCATGATGTATCCCTTCCGTCCTTGGACCATCCGTCAGTATGCAGGTTTCTCTACGGCAGAAGAGTCTAATGCCTTCTATCGCCGCAACCTCGCTTCTGGCCAGAAGGGACTTTCAGTGGCATTTGACCTCCCAACTCACCGTGGTTACGACCCAGACAATGCTCGTGTAGTCGGTGATGTAGGTAAGGCTGGTGTGAGCATCTGTTCTCTGGAGAACATGAAGGTGCTCTTCGCTGGCATTCCATTGAACAAGATGTCTGTCTCCATGACCATGAACGGTGGCGTGCTCCCTATCCTCGCCTTCTACATCAACGCGGGTCTGGAACAGGGTGCGAAGCTCGAAGAGATGGCAGGTACAATCCAGAACGACATCTTGAAGGAGTTCATGGTGCGTAACACTTATATTTACCCACCAGCATTCTCCATGAAGATTATCGCCGACATCTTCGAATACACTTCTCAGAAGATGCCTAAGTTCAACTCCATCTCCATTTCTGGCTACCACATGCAGGAAGCAGGTGCTACAGCCGACATCGAATTGGCTTACACGCTTGCCGACGGTATGGACTACCTCCGCACAGGTGTGAACGCTGGCATCGACGTGGATGCCTTCGCTCCTCGCCTCTCATTCTTCTGGGCTATCGGCATGAACCACTTCATGGAAATCGCCAAGATGCGTGCAGGTCGTCTGCTGTGGGCTAAGATTGTGAAGAGCTTTGGTGCCAAGAATCCGAAGTCACTCGCCCTCCGTACTCACTCTCAGACTTCAGGTTGGTCACTCACTGAGCAAGACCCATTCAACAACGTGGGCCGTACTTGTATCGAGGCAATGGCAGCTGTGCTGGGTCACACTCAGTCACTCCACACCAACGCTCTTGACGAGGCTATCGCTCTGCCAACAGACTTCTCAGCCCGTATCGCCCGTAACACACAGATCTACATTCAGAACGAGACGAAGGTGTGCAAGCAGATTGACCCATGGGCAGGTTCTTACTACGTAGAGACGCTAACCAACGAGTTGGTTCATAAGGCTTGGGAACACATTCAGGAAATCGAGAAGCTCGGTGGTATGGCGAAGGCAATCGAGACAGGTCTTCCAAAGATGCGTATTGAGGAAGCAGCAGCACGTACTCAGGCACGTATCGACTCTGGCACTCAGACTATCGTCGGTACCAACAAGTATCGTCTTGACCACGAAGACCCACTCGACATCCTCGAAGTGGACAACACCGCTGTACGTCTGCAACAGGAGGCTGCCCTCAAGGAACTCAAAGCCAACCGTGACGAAGCCGCTTGTCAGGCTGCTCTTGCAGAAATCACCAAGTGTGTGCAGGAGTTCAAGGATGGCAAGAAGAGCGAGAACAACCTCCTCGACCTCGCTGTGAAGGCAGCAGGTCTGCGTTGTACACTCGGCGAAATCTCCGACGCTTGCGAAGCAGTCGTGGGTCGTTATAAAGCAATCATTAGAACCATCAGCAACGTGTATAGTTCAGAATCTAAAGGCGACCAGGCATTCAAGGATGCTTGTGCTGCCACCGAGAAATTTGCACAGGCCAATGGTCGTCGTCCTCGCATCATGATTGCCAAGATGGGACAGGACGGTCACGACCGTGGTGCCAAGGTAGTGGCAACAGGTTATGCCGACTGCGGTATGGACGTGGATATGGGTCCTCTCTTCCAGACACCAGCCGAGTCTGCTCGTCAGGCAGTGGAGAACGACGTCGATGTACTTGGTGTTTCTTCTCTTGCTGCAGGTCACAAGACACTTGTGCCACAGGTAATCGAAGAACTGAAGAAACTTGGACGTGAAGACATCCTCGTCATTGCCGGCGGAGTCATCCCTGCACAGGACTACGACTTCCTCTACAAGGCAGGTGTTGCAGCCATCTTCGGTCCTGGCACCAACGTGGCAAAGGCTTGCTGTGAAATCATGAAGATCTTGAACGAAGAGTAAATTAAAATATACGCCAAGAAAGCGGTGCACCCAATTGGATGCGCCGCTTTTTGTTTACACTTTTCGTTAAACTATCTTAATAGTGGTTGAAGCTATTTTTTATATGAAATATCATGACTATCTTTGTGGCGAGATTAGCATGAACACAATCATCAACCTAAAAACTAATCAGCCTATGAGTAATCCTCTTTTCAACATCCAATATGGATTGTTTGTCATCACGACCAAAGATGATGACCGTGACAATGGTTGCATCAGCAACACGGTAGCACAAGTGACGGCACAGCCGAACCGCATCTCTGTCGCCCTCAACAAGAGCAATTTCACCACAGAACTTATCCAAAAGTCAGGACGCTTTACGGCTTCCATCCTTAGCGAAGCTGCCGACTTTGAGATCTTCAAGCATTTTGGTTTCCAAAGTGGACGCACCGTGAACAAGTTCGCCGACTTTACAGATTGTCGCCGTGTCAGCAATGGCACCTTCGCCATCACGCGTGGCACTAACGCATTCATCTCTGCTGATGTGGAACAAGCCATTGACCTCGGCACACACATGCTGTTCATCGGACTTGTCACCGAGATGGAAACACTCTCCGACACACCTTCTGCCACCTACAACTATTACCAAGCCAACATCAAACCCAAGCCTCAACCAGCAGGAAAGACGGAAGATGGCAAGACCATTTGGCGTTGCAGCATCTGTGGCTACGAATATGTGGGAGAAGAATTGCCAGAAGACTTCATTTGCCCCATCTGCAAACATCCCGCTTCCGACTTTGTGAAGGTGGCCGCAGAGAAGGCTGAAGCGCCTGCCTCCAACAAATATGCCGGCACTAAGACCGAGAAGAATCTGGAAGCGGCTTTTGCTGGCGAGTCAATGGCACGAAACAAATACACCTACTTCGCCTCTGTCGCCAAGAAGAATGGCTATGAGCAGATAGCCGCCCTCTTCCTCAAGACCGCTGAGAATGAGAAAGAACATGCAAAACTGTGGTACAAACATCTGGGTGGGGTTGGCACCACTGCAGAGAATCTGCTCCATGCAGCAGAAGGCGAAAACTACGAATGGACAGACATGTACGACACCTTTGCCCGTGAAGCTGATGAAGAAGGCTTCCATGAGTTGGCAGAGCAGTTCCGAGGTGTGGCAGCCATCGAGAAGCATCACGAGGAACGCTATCGTGCCCTGTTACACAATGTCGAGGCAGCCGAAGTGTTCAAGAAGAGCGGTGTAAGTGTGTGGGAATGCCGCAACTGCGGTCACATCGTTGTCGGCACCTCTGCTCCCGATGTATGCCCCGTTTGTTTCCATCCTCAGGCATACTTCGAAATCAATGCCGAGAATTATTAGTTGTAAGTTTCATTCATCAACACAAGAAAATATGGGAAAATTTGCTTTGATGACTCTGCCGTATGAAATGGATGCGTTGGAGCCCGTGATTAGCAAGCAGACGCTGGAGTTTCATCATGGAAAGCATCTGGCGGCTTACGTGAATAACCTCAATGGTCTGTTGGATGGGAGTGGGTTTGAAGACGCAACACTCGAAGAGATTGTTTGCAAGGCTACAGGAGGTATTCTGAACAATGCCGGACAGATTCTCAACCACGAACTGTACTTCGGACAATTCTGTGGAAAGCCTGCAAAGGCAGCACCAACAGGACCTTTGGCAAATGCCATTGCCAATGCTTTTGGCTCGTTCGAGGCATTCAAGGATGAGTTTCAGAAGAAAGGTGCCACACTCTTCGGAAGCGGCTGGGTATGGCTCTCAGCAGACAGAGCAGGTCAACTCTTCATCACGCAGGAGGCAAATGCTGCCAACCCTGTACAAAAGGGCTTGACTCCTCTACTCACTTTCGATGTGTGGGAACACGCCTACTATCTCGACTATCAGAATCGCCGTCCCGACCACCTCGCTGCTCTTTGGAGCATCGTCAATTGGGAAGAGGTGGAACTGAGATACGGAAAAGCAAGGATGTGAATTTCTTTATCAAAAAAAATGTGCCCGACAAGTTTCTCTTGTGTCGGGCACATTATATATTTAAAGGGTACTACTTCTGAAATAAAGAAAACAATTACTTGAGACGTTTCACAGGGAAGGTGAAGTAGGTGTCAGGATAAGGCTCGTTCTCAAGGGTGAAGTGCCACCATTCGGTGGACAGTGGCTTGAAGCCGTGACGGAGCATTGCCTGACGGAGCACCATGCGATTGTAGAACTGTACGGATGTGAGGCTGTCACTGGGCGTATAATCAAGCGTAGCCGGATTGCCACAGAAGTCTGGATGGCTCTCGTGACCGAACCAATCGAAGGTACCACCCATATCGAGTTCCTTCTCCGTCTTCATGTCGAAGAGGGTCAAATCGACAGTTGAGCCACGAGTGTGACCACTCCGCTCTGCAATATAGCCCTGTGGGAATAGCACATGCTTGTCGAGGTCAGGATAGAAGTAAGGCTTCATCAGTGTGTCGTTCACATCGGCACCCCATCGCATGAAGTGGTCAACGGCACATTGTGGGCGGTAAGCATCGTAGATTTTCAGTCGGTAACCCAGTTCCTTGAGGTCATCACTCACCGCACGAAGACTATCTGCTGCACGTCGGGTGAGCAATGCGGTGGGTTCTTCGTAGCCATCAATACGAGTGCCAACAAAGTTGTAAGTGCTGTAATAGCGAATATCGAGAATAGCATCAGGCACTGCATCCGTCAGATTGACAAAACCTTCCGAGGAATTGGGCGACACATTCATCACAGGTGCAGACGCCTTGTCCTTCATCTTGTCATATTCCTTCTTGGCCGCAAGCATCAGTTTCTGAAACTCTGCATCGTTGTGCAAACGTGCATACGTGTAAGCAGCAGCCATACGTCCTGCCTGCACATCGCTGGCATGATGAAAACCCAAGATGGCACGGCTTCGTCCATATTCAAAACCACGTTCCAAGATGGCATTCTGGCAATTCGGCATCACCTCCACCAAAGTGAGAGCAACACCCCACCCTAAGATGGAATGAGCAGACGGATAACTGGATGATGTGGAATAATGTTCATTCTGTTCGGGTATGGCAGAACTTTCAGCAAATCTGACAAAAGGACGTGTTCGGAAACCTGTCGATTTCACTTGCGTGGCTGTATTACACAATTCATCAAAGGTTTTCTTCACCAATGCAGCAATGGCAGGAGTTTCCTTCTCACTCAATGTCAAACCCACACATGTTGTATAGCAGTCGAGAAAATCCTTCACCTCACATGCAGCATCCGTCAACGCCTGTTTCCCACGACTTGTGCCACGCTCCTGCTTGGCTTGCCAATAATAAATCACATCGCCAAAGTAGCGGTAAGAAGCCGTATCAATGGGTGCATCCAACACCTTCTCGCCTTTGGGATAGCCCACTTCCATCTTCTTTGACTTGATGCCCTTGATGCGTCGGTACTCCTCACGTGCCTCCTCCAAATCTTCTTGATATTCGGGCGAAGTGTGCATCCGTGCAAAAGCGGCTGAAGCTGCCAAACGTCCAGCATCCACATCACTCTGCCAATGAGCACCTACAATGATTCGACTCTGTCCATATTCATAACCTCTGCGCAGAATGGTGTCCTGTAATTCAGGAGCGACCTCCGCCATAGCTAATGCAGAGCCCCATCCAAATGCCGTATGACCAGATGGGTAGGAACCATTGCGGCGCAAGTCTCTCTCGTTATCAAACTGACTGGACACATGCTCGTTCATGCGGGCAAAAGGACGTACACGCATATAACGTCTTTTCGCCATACTGGTGGCTTGGTTACTTGTCTCGCCCGTACGTTTGATAAACCGGTAGATGGCAGGAGTTGCCGTCTTACTGATGGTCATGCCCATCGCCTCGCTGAACACCGTCGCCAAACGATCAGCACCATACAGCGACTCCCAACTTGCCTGCTGTCCACGAGGTGTGTTGCGGATAGACTTGCCCCACAGAAACTGCTGGAAATCATCCACAAACAGCAAACTTGCCGTATCGGGCGGTGCCGGCAGATAGACGCATGGATTAGGCAATCCAAATATGTTGAAATAAGCAGAATCCTTCTTCTTATTTTCTGTCTGAGCATTCACGCTCACGATACCGCACAAAAACAAGATGGCGGCTATTATCCCCAATGTTTTCTGTCTCATTGTTCTTTTGAATATTTCATAATTGGATGCAAAAATAATAAAAAGTTGGGAGATGTCCTAACTTTTCTCTATCTTTGCACACATCAATCTGAAAAGAATGTTTCAAACCATCATGAACAGAATCATTACAATAAGCATCGCATTAGCGATGACTGTTGGCATCCTTCACGCCAACAACCTTCCCAAACCCAACAAGAAACAACGGAAAGCAGACATTCAACGGCTCATAGACATGAGAGACCATCCCGTGCATAATCCGATGATAGCGCTCTTGCAAGATGGCGACCAATGTTTCGACTACTGCATGGATGCCTACTACCGTTCGGAGGAACAGTATGCCAAAGACACCTCAGCTGTTCGAGAAACTTACCGCCAGAATGACTGGATAATGAGCATGTGTCATACACTCACCGAAAAAGAAGTGGCGAAATACCATCTGGAATGGTTTCCCATGCTGATGGACAAGGCAGAAAGAGAGATGAGCATCACCAACAACCGTTTCAAGGAAGTCACCCAATTCTGCGACAAGATCTATGCTATGCGCCGACAGGCAGCCGCACAGACAATGCCCACAGGAAAAATCAAGCATCTCATCTATGAAGAGTATGGTTCTTCACGCCCCAACCCTGTGTATTATGAGATAAAGATAGATCCATCCACGGGCAAGGTCATGTTGTATGGTCCCGAAAACCGTCACCTTGACGAAGCAGAGAAGCGTCCACAAACCACACTCTCGGAAGACGTGCTCAACACCATCAGACAAATGATGGAAGAGCACAAAATCTACCAGGAACCTTCCAGTTTCTACCGTCCCATACTTACGGGTGTTCCACCTGTCACAGGTGGTCCTCCATCATGGCATTTCACGTGTGAGCTGGAAGGCGGCAAAGTGAGCACCAGCGGTGAACAAATGAGTCCTCCTCGTGGTTGCACGACCATTGCAAACTATCTAAGCACATTCCTGAAGAATCACGAATGACATCCGTTTGATTAGTTGAGAGTTGACAGTTGAGAGTTGAGAGTTGGTAGGCAACTTTTCATTGTCTCATTCTTTCATTCTCTCATTTTATAGAGTGCCAGCTTAACTACTTAACTATTTCAGAAACTTGAAATCTATAAAATACAGACATCTTTACAAAGCATAAGTATGAAAGCTTTTAGTCATTTTATCGGAATCATGGTGATGACTTGCATCCCATTAGCAGCAAACGCACAGTTTATGTTCGGAGGCGGAAATCGTGTAAACATGGACAGTCTCCGCAGAATCACAGCAACCGATTATGCCGACATGCTGACCAAAGTAGGAGTTGGACAACCCCGTGAGGGTCGGCAACCTAATAGTCAGGACGAGAGTAAACATCCCAATTATGATGAGTTGACGGCCAACCCCTACCCTTTCTATCCAGACGCATTGGTAACAGAAAGTGGCAAGAGAGTGACCAACGCAAAGATGTGGTATAAGGTGCGACGTCCTGAATTGGTGAAATTGTTTGAGGACAATGTCTATGGACGTATCCCTGACAATGTACCCAATGTGAAATGGGAAGTCACGAATGAGGAGAAGAAGGATTTCGCAGGAACACCCGTAGTCGTCCGCTATCTCAAAGGCGTGGTGGACAACTCCAACTATCCATCCATCAAGGTGGAGATTCAAGCCAATGTGGTATATCCTGACAATGGAAAGCGAAACATTCCCGTCATCATAGAGTTCGGCTTCGGAGGTGGCGACCCCACCCGCACTCGTGCCGGTTCTGTGTCATGGCAACAGATGGTGATTGAACGTGGTTGGGCTGCTGCCACCATCAATCCTTCATCCATACAGGCAGATGCAGGTCATGGTCTTACCAACGGCATTATTGGTCTGTGCAACAAGGGGCAATTCCGCAAGCCTACCGATTGGGGAGCACTCCGTGCATGGGGATGGGGATTGTCGCGCCTCCTTGATTACTTGGAGACCGACGCAACTTTCGATGCGACAAAGTGCGCCATCGAAGGTGTGTCACGATACGGCAAAGCATCACTCGTGGCTATGGCTTTCGAAGAACGCATTGCAGCTGGATTCATCGCTTCTTCAGGTAAGGCTGGTGCAGCAGGATGGCGTCGTGACTGTGGCGAGAGCATCGGAAACATCGTTTCCAGTGAGGAATACCACTGGGTATGCGGTAACTTGATCAAGTACGGTACTGACCCGTTGACGGAGAACGACATACCTGTTGATCAGCATGAACTCATTGCACTCTGCGCACCACGAGCCTGCTTCATCTCCACAGGCAGTTGGAATGGTGACAAATGGCAAGATGTAGTAGGCTCGTTCATCTCGGCTTCAAAGGCATCACCCGTATATGAGCTGTTTGGTTACAAAGGTGTAGGAACAGACCTCTTCCCTGGAATGGACAATGGGTTGATGGAAGGGCGCCTCACCTACCGTCAGCACCACGGTGGTCATGAAGCTGGACCTAACTGGCCTTTCTTCTTGGACTTTTTTGAACGTGAAGTGGTCAGAAAATAAATTCTTTCAGATAATTGGCTATATGAAGAAAAAGCTGTACTTTTGTACGCACTTTTTTACTAAGATACCTTACTATTCACTTATTATATAATAAACACAAACTTTATGAACAGAAAAACCTGGATAGTTTCTGCTCTGATGTTCGGTGCGCTGACGCACAGCATGGCTCAGACAGAACAGCGCCAACTGACCCTTGACGTGAAGGACTTGGGCATCGAAATCAGCCCCACCCTCAGTGGCATCTTCTTCGAGGACATCAACCAGTCGCTCGATGGTGGCATTTGTGCCCAGATGATTCAGAACAATTCTTTTCAGGCATACAATGTGCCAGACGGTCCTGCCAACGAGTTCTCGCAGAGCGACACCATTTTCTTCGGATGGACGGTCGTAAACAAAGGCGGTGCTGTAGGTGAGGCGCATGCCGTGAGTGACCATCCGCTCATCAAGACCTTGGAGCGCAAGTATGGCTATGACCCTAATGACAAATATGATGACGAACTCCGCTATGTGCAGTATTGTGTGCGGTTTGACATCCAGTCGGCAGGGAAAGGCTTTGGCATTGCTGCCAACGGTTACGGCATCACACCAACTACGCGCGATCGCAATGCCACATACTCCAACAATACCCAACGCCCCTCTCTGGCGGTTGAGACGAATGTGAAATACGACCTCGGACTCTATCTGCAAGGTGAGCAATACAAGGGTAAGGTCTGTGTCTGGCTGGAAGACATTGACGGGAAACTCAACTCCAACATTGTGAAGATTTCGAAGTTGCCAAATGACTGGAAGAAGTTCAAAGGCTCACTGAAGGCATTGCGTTCGAAAGACAGCCGTCTGGTCATTACGGGTGATGCTGCAGGCACTTTCTATCTCGATTTCGTCACATTGTTACCAGAGGCATCACACCTGTGGAAAGGTGGTAAAGCAGGACCTTTGCGTAAAGACTTGATGGAGGCACTGGCAAATCTGCATCCTCAATTCATGCGATTCCCTGGTGGATGTGCATCAGAAGGACCGAACTACTTTGGGCAGGTGTTCTGGAAGAACTCCATCGGAAAACCTGAGGAGCGCATTGGATTCCGCAACCACTGGGGTTACTGGACATCACAGTATGTAGGATTCTATGAGTATTTCCTGATGGCAGAATCGTTAGGTGCAAGTCCATTGCCCGTCCTCAACAATGGCGTGACCTGTCAGTTTGCTGGACATCAATATATCGCTCCACTTGAAACGGAAGCTGACCGCCAGCGATTCCACGACATCTTTGTGAAGGATGCCCTTGACCTTATCGAGTTCTGCAATGGACCGACCTCCTCACAATGGGGAAAGGTACGTGCGCAGATGGGACACCCTGCCCCATTCAACTTGAAGTATCTGGGTATCGGTAACGAGAACCAAGGCAAGGAGTTCTGGGAGCGTTTCGACATCATGTATAAGGCTGTCAAGGCACAATACCCCGACATCATCATCGTCTCTACTGCAGGTGCTCGCGATGCAGGACGTGAGTTTGACGCTAACTATGCTGAAATTGACACAAAGTATGCTGATACATACGTTGACGAGCACTACTACAAGGGGGATGACTGGTTCTTCAGTCAAGGCAACCGATATGCTCCCAATGCCAAACGTGGCGGTCAAGGGCTGACTTACGACCGCAGCAGACCTACACGCGTGTTTGTGGGAGAGTTTGCCAACAACGGCACCAACAACGCCTACCAATCCACCTTGGCAGAGGCTGCCTACTGGTTGAGTCTGGAACGCAATTCCGACATGGTGGTCATGGCTGCCTATGCCCCACTCTTCTGCAAGAAGGGTTACAACAAGTGGAATTCCAATCTTATCTGGTTCGACAACAGAGGTTTGTGGCGCACCACGAACTACTACTACCAGCAACTCTTCTCATTAGCAGGTAACAGGGCGTTGAAGTATCACGATGTGATGAACAGCAATGATGCCGACGGAAAGGTCTATACTTCTGCAACCATTGACACGAAAACGGGTATGGTATATGTGAAGTTTGTCAATGCCGAGGCGAAGGACAAACAGATAAGTGTCACGCTCAACTCGGACGACACCTATACTGCCGAGATGGAATACATGACCTCACACGACACCAGCATCAAGAATCAAGGCGACCAAAACTACTATTCAAGTCATCCCGATGTGGACAGTTCGTTCGGTTACCATGAAGCCATCACCCCACAAACCCAAACCATTGGAAACGTGAAAGGCTCATTCAACTTTGTAATGCCAGAGAATTCGGTGGGTGTGCTACGATTAACGAAGAAATAAACACTCTATACATTTATTATAAAATAAAACAGACATGAAGAAACATTTATTGATTTTCACTCTTGCACTGATTGCGATTCTTACCAGTTGCAGCAAGGATGATGATGGAACAAAGGCAAAGAATTACTTCCCATCTTGGAACCAGTGCGAGGCACTGACGGCTTTGCAGGAATATGTCGAAGATGTGACAAATCAGAAGTCTGACAACTACATCATTCCAGAGGACCGCATTGCCACCTTCGACATGGACGGTACGTTCGTCGGTGAACTCTACCCCACCTATTTTGAGTACAACCTGCTCGAATACCGTGCGCTGGACGATGCTGATTACAAGGACAAGGCTCCAGAGGATGTACGCGAGGCGGCACAGGAAATCAGGGATTTTGTACGCAACGGCACTGCCTTGCCCTCGCAGTTCGACATGAAGCACGCCCGTGCGGCAGCCAAGGCTTACGCAGGAATGACCATCGCCGAGTTTGATGATTACGTAAAAGAATATGCCAAACAGACAGCTAACGGATTCAAAGGAATGTCTTACGGCCAAAGCTTTTACAAGCCCATGCTGGAGGTGTTCGAGTATTTGAAAGACAAAGGCTTCACCTTTTATGTCGTTTCAGGCTCCGACCGCTTCATCTGCCGCGCTCTCGTTGAACCTATCGGCATCGCGCCAAACAGGGTGATTGGCATGGATGTGAAACTCGTGTCCAGTAGCCAAGGTGAAGAAGCTGGTGTTAACTATACCATGGGACGGGAAGAGGACATCGTCCGCACCGACGAGTTGATTATCAAAAACCTGAAGACCAACAAAGTCCTTCAAATATCCCAAGAGATTGGCAAGGTGCCCGTACTGTCGTTCGGCAATAGCGGTGGTGACTGCTCCATGCACAACTACTGCCTGAGTAACACGAAGTACCGCACGGCTACCTTCATGCTGATTGCTGACGATGATGCCCGCGACCACGCTAACCCCACGAAAGCCCTGAAGCTGGGTGAGCAATGGCGCGAGAATGGCTACCACGTCATCTCGATGAAGAATGACTTCAAGACCATCTATGGTCCTGATGTGGAGAAAGTGGACTTCACTTTCCCATCAGAATAATAACAACGCATAATAAAGAGGCTGGGGATTGATTTCCTCAGCCTCTTTATTATTCGTGTAATTCGTTGTTGTATTGTTCGTGGAATTACTTGTTCACCTGGAACTTCGTGATGCCATCCTTGATATAGCCGACAATCTGGTTAGCTGCAGCAAGACCTGCGTTGGTATTTGCCTCAGCAGTTTGGGCACCCATCTTCTTAGGTGTAGAGAAGTAACGGCCCTCGAACTTAGCGAACTCAGCATCTGCATCTGGCTTGATGTCGGTGATGTACTTGAGATCAGTGCGCTCAGCGAGGAGTTCGATGAGTTCTGGCTCATTGATGACTTCCTTGCGGGCTGTGTTGATGAGGATACCACCCTTCTTCATGCTGCCAACGAGTGCCTTGTTGATGCTCTGCTTGGTCTCTGCAGTGGCAGGGATGTGGAGAGAAACGATATCACAAGTCTCGAAGAGTTCAGCCTGAGAAGCTGCTGCGTGCACACCTGCAGCCTCGATAGCCTCTGCTGGGCAGTAAGCATCGTATGCAGACACTTCCATACCGAAGCCCTTGGCGATGCGAGCCACGTTGCGACCTACATTACCAAATGCGAGGATACCCAATTTCTTACCGAGCAGCTCAGAACCAGCCTTGCCGTTGTAAAAGTTACGAACAGTGAACACAAGCAGACCGAGCACCAACTCAGCCACAGCATTTGCGTTCTGACCAGGAGTGTTCATCACCACCACCTTGTGAGCAGTGGCAGCTTCGAGGTCAACATTGTCGTAACCTGCACCTGCACGAACCACAATCTTCAAGTTCTTGGCAGCATCGAGCACTTCTGCATCGATTTTGTCAGAACGGATGATGATGGCATCTACGTCAGCCACAGCGTTCAACAGTTGAGCCTTCTCTGTATATTTCTCCAAAAGAGCAAGCTCAAAACCTGCACCTTCAATAATCTCTTTGATACCAGCAACCGCAGGAGCAGCAAAAGGCTTCTCAGTTGCAATTAAAACTTTTGCCATTTTTAATTAAGTTGGGAGTTAGGATTAACTTTAATGAGCACCTTCAAACTCCTGCATGCACTTCACAAGAGCCTGAACGCCTTCGATAGACATGGCGTTGTAGCAAGAAGCACGGAAGCCACCAACATCGCGGTGACCCTTCACGCCAACCATACCCTGAGATGTAGCGAACTTGAGGAACTCGTCCTGCAAATCCTGATACTCTGGCTTCAAGACGAAAGTAATGTTCATGAGAGAGCGGCTGTCTTCCTCAGCAGTACCCACAAAGAGTTTGTTGCGGTCGATTTCAGCATATACAATTTCAGCACGCTGCTTTGCCAACTTCTCCATTGCTTCCACACCACCATGAGCCTTCATGTAGCGGAGGTTCATCAATGCTGAGTAGATAGGCACCACAGGAGGAGTGTTGAACATAGAACCCTTCTTCACGTGAGTGCGGTAGTCGAGCATGGTTGGGATGTGACGAGACACCTTACCGAGAGCATCCTCCTTCACGATGACGAAGGTGAGACCTGCCATAGCAAGGTTCTTTTGTGCACCACCATAAATCATGGCATACTTGCTCACATCAACAGGACGACTGAAGATGTCTGAAGACATGTCGGCAATCAGAGGGATTGGAGAATCGATGTCTTTGCGAAGCTCTGTACCATAAATCGTGTTGTTAGAGGTGATGTGCAGGTAATCAGCATCTGTTGGAATCTCGAAGTTGCGTGGAATGTAAGTGAAGTTCTTGTCGGCAGAAGATGCCACTTCCACCACTTCACCGAATGCCTTTGCTTCCTTCTCTGCCTTTGTAGCCCAAACACCAGTGTTCAGGTAGGCAGCCTTCTTCTCGAGGAAGTTGTAGGGAACCATACAGAACTCAAGGCTTGCACCACCACCAAGGAAGAGCACGGAGTAACCCTCTGGAATGTTGAGAAGTTCCTTGAAGAGAGCTACTGCCTCGTCAACTACTGGCTGAAAATCCTTTGCGCGGTGGCTAATCTCCATAAGAGAGAGTCCTGAACCATTGAAATCAAGACAAGCCTGTGCAGTCTGTTCAATCACCTCGCGAGGAAGGATGGAAGGTCCTGCATTGAAATTGTACTTTTTCATTGTTTGTTGTGATTATTAGATATAATGATGTTTCCTTCTTTTTACCAAAATCTTTGCAAAGATACTAATAAATCATCAAACGAATGGCAACTTGTTTTCATTTTATTTCAAAAAAAATGAAAATGGGTGTAAGCCAATATAAATTGGTACACCCATATTGCAATTCGGAGAGATGTCAGAGCCATTTTTTCCTTCTGAACCACCACAATGACACCGCTGTGCTGACCACACAGGCAATGATGGCAATCGGGAAGCCCATCTTCCAGTTTTCCATGCCGTTGATGAGGTTCATGCCGAACATGGACGTGATGAATGTCGGGAAGAGGATAATCATGTTCAGCGACGTCAAAAGTCGCATCACCGTGTTCATATTATTATTTATAATGTTCGCGTAGGTGTCCATCGTCGAATCCAAGATGTTGATATAGATGGCAGTCGTCTCACGTGCCTGATTCATCTCGATGTTCACATCCTCGATGAGTTCAGCATCCAGTTCATCGACCGGCAGACGGAATTTCAGTTTACTCAACAGCGATTCGTTACCACGAATGGACGTGCCGAAGTATGTGAGCGAATCTTGCAGACGGGAAAGATTGACCAAATCCTTGTTGTCGATATGCTTGTCGAGGTCACGTTTCGCCTTCTCAATGATGCTATTCACCTGTTTCAGATATTTCAGATACCACACCGAAGCGCTCAAGAAGAGACGGAACACCAAATCCGCCGCATCGGTGAATCCCTCCGCGCGTCGCATCTGATGGTTCACAAAATCGAGCATCATCCGTGTCTCCTGATTGCAAATGGTGATAATCTTGTCTCCCTTCACGACAATACCCAGAGGGATGGTGGTGTAAGGACTTCTTGAAGAGACGCTCTTCAGGTGAGGAATACGCAAGATGATCATCAGCCATCCCTCGTCCATGTCATAACGTGCACGCTCATCAGCATCCGAAACGTCATCCATGAAGTAGTCGGGCATACCGAGTTCCTGTTCCAAGAACTCTCTATCGTCATCCACTGGGCAAGTCACCTGCACCCAGCAGTTTGGCTCCCACGCATCAATATGCTTGATGCCGCCATTAAAATTCCAGAATGTTCGCATTGTTGTTTCTGAATCTTTGCTTGTTGATGTAAGAACAGTAAAATCGGGGCAAAGACTCATTCAACTCCGCGTGAGAGGTGAGTCTTATCCCAGGCAATTCATACTATTCGCCGGATAATCGTCCATAGTTGTCACTATTAGTTTATACTCTCTTTTCTGTTGATTTCATGAAACATGCCAGAAATCGGATGCAAAGGTACGACTAAGTGAGCATAAAAACAAGAAAAAAGGCATTTTTTATTGGTTTTTCCGAACGAAAACAATATCATTGAAGCCAATGGCATGATAAAAAAGAAAAAGTGCCTGCAATTGAAAAATTACAGGCACACAATGATTCCTCTTTAACCGCAGTCTTACAGAATGGTCTTAACAGCCTCCAACATACCCTTCTCTTGAATCAAGTCAAGGTCTTTCTTGACAAGTTCCGTCAAGCCAGGAACCGTTTGGTTGAGGTTCTCCTTCCAGATGTTTTCAGCAGCAAGAACCCCTTCAGCCACTTTCTGTGTGTCACCTGTTGCCCAAAGGTCTTTGAGCAGTTGCATAATTTCAGGTGCATCATTGGGTTCGATAGGTGCGCCGTCAGCGCGTGTGCCTCCCTTGTAGTAGGTGATGATGGCGGCAAGTCCGAAGACAAGCCCTTGTGGAAGTTCACCCTTACGCCCAAGATACACTTTCACGCCAGGAAGGTCGCGGGTTTCATATTTCGGGAAAGAGTTGAGCATGATGCTCGTCACCTGATGGTCAACATATGGATTGTTAAAACGCTCCAGCACGTCAGTGGCAAACTTCTGCAGTTCCTCCATAGGGAGATTCAGCGTCTGCATCAGTTCATCGAACTGCACCTTATGAATGTACTTACCCACCACTTCATGGTTGCAAGCATCACGCACAATGTTGATACCACTGAGATATGCCACTGGTGAAAGCACGGTGTGAGGACCATTCAGCAAAGTCACTTTCCTTTCGTGGTAGGGTTTCTCGCTGGGAGCAATAAGGACATTGAGTCCGGCTTTCTCTGCGGGGAACTCAGCCTTGAGGGCATTGATGTCCATGTTCTCAGGCTTCTCAATCACCCAAAGGTGGAAAGCTTCACCCTGGACAACAAGATTGTCCGCATAACAAACCTTCTCCTGAATCTCAGCAATCTCCTTTCGTGGGAAACCTGGCACAATGCGGTCAACAAGCGTTGCACACACATAATTATAATTAGTGAACCACTCCTTGAAAGCTGCATAGTCGGCACCAAAGTCCTTCTTCCACAATTCAATGTATTGGTAAATACACTCCTTCAAGTGATGTCCATTCAGGAAAATCAATTCACAAGGCATGATGATCAGTCCCTTGTCAGCAGCACCGTTGAATGTCTTGAAACGGCGATAGAGCAATTGCGTCAGCTTGCCAGGATAAGAAGAAGCAGGTGCATCGGTCAACTTGCACGCAGGGTCAAAAGCGATACCGGCCTCAGTGGTGTTGGAAATGACAAAACGAATCTCCGGCTGGTCTGCCAATGCCATGAATGCCTGATTTTGGCTGTAAGGATTAAGAGCACGGCTAATGCAGTCGATGCGTGTGAGAGAATTCACCTTCTCTCCGTTCAGACGACCTTGCAGATTAACGTGGTAGAGGCAATCCTGCCCATTGAGCCAATCCACCATACCGTGTTCGATAGGTTGAACCACCACCACACTGGAGTTGAAGTCAGTCTTCTGATTCATGTTGTAAACAATCCAGTCCACAAAACAACGGAGGAAATTGCCTTCACCAAACTGGATGATTCTCTCTGGTGCATGGCTCTTCGGAGCCGTGCGAGCGTTCAATGCTTTGAGTGTCATAATAGTTTTTTAGTCGTAAAAAGATGTGCAAAGTTACTGCTTTTCTTCGGTTTTTCAAAGGTCTTTACATCAGTTTTGCGTTCTTTTTCTCCAAAACGGGGAGCACCTACCTACATTTTGACAAAAAGTCCATTCAAAAAGACAAAAATCCTATATTTTTTTGATATATTAACAAAAAAGACTACCTTTGCAGCAGATTACTGATTCTATTGTTATTATAATTTCTATTTACTAATTTACTAATCATTCTTTAAAAGCAAAAGATTATGGCTTACACAGAGAAAACAACTACGGGTTACGGTACCCGTGTGGGCAATTCAATCAAGGCCACCCTCATGGGCTTTGTCATCATCATTGGTGCAACTATTCTGCTTTGGTGGAACGAAGGTCGCGCTGTGAAGACAGCAGACATGCTGGAAGATGCACAGGGTGCATGTGTCGAGATGCCTAATCCCGACAAGAAGAGTGCCGAGTTTGAAGGTGAACTCGTATGTGCTACCGCTATGGCTAACACTGACGAGGTTTTGACTGATGCACAGTTCGGCATCAGCGAGAACGCTATCAGCCTCAGCCGCAAGGTGGAATACTTCCAGTGGGTTGAGCACTCTGAATCAAAGAGTGAAGACAAGCTCGGTGGCAAAGAAGAGACTACAACCACTTACACTTACTCTCAGGAGTGGGTAAGCAGCCCCGTCAACAGTGGCGAGTTCAAGGATCCTGCTTATCAGGGCAAGAACTACACTTGGACAACTGTAGAGGATCAGGACCTTTGGGCAGAGAAGGTTACCTTCGGTGCTTATGTGCTGAACGAGTCTCTCATCCACTCTATCAGTTCTTCTGAGGCTGTTGAGCTGAACATCAACGAAAACATCTTGGCATCTCAGAACCAGAGCATCGCTGACACTTACGCAAGAATCAAGGGCGTGTCAACCACTGCCGCTCAGACTGAACCAGCAGCAACTACAGCTGACAGCGTGAAGACAGCACTCCCCGACTCTATCAAGCAGGACAACAAGGTTGACCTCGAATATGTACACCAGGCAGGCAACGTGCTCTACTATGGTCGCAGCATGAACGCTCCTGAGATTGGTGACGTACGCATCACTTTCGAGAAGACTGTTCCAGCCAAGGTGACTGTCGTATCTCAGGTTGAGGGCAACACATTCAAGCCTTTCACTGCTTCCAACAAGAAGAAGTTCCAGACTTTGAGAATGGGTAAGAAGAGCATCGAGGAAATCTTCGAAGAGGAGAACGAGAGCAACACCATGTGGACTTGGATTCTCCGTATCGTTGGTATCCTTTTGGTTATCTCTGGTTTCAAGAGCCTCTTCTCATTCCTCGAGACAATCCTCAAGGTGGTTCCATTCCTCTCCAGCATCTTCGCATTCGGTGTGGGCATCATCTGCACAATCGTGGGTCTTGTTTACTCACTCATCGTCATTGCTCTCGCATGGATTTTCTACCGTCCTGTGCTCGGCATCATTCTCTTGCTCATTGCAGGCTTCCTCGTATGGGTATTCGCTTTCAATGGCAAAAAGAAGCTCGCTGAACTTGCCAACAAGGGCAAGGCTGCAGCAGCAGAGGCACCAGCAGAGTAAGCAACAAACAATCTAACATAGAAGGTCTGGGTAGCCTAAGGTTATCCAGACCTTTTTCGAAACTAACCCATCAATACAAAACAAAAAGATGAAGAAGAATAACATCTTGATTCTCATGGCTCTCGCAGCATTGAGTTTCACCTCTTGTGGAAACAAGACCAATGGTGTCGAAACAGACACCGACTCGCTGACAGCCGACACCACCGTGGCTGCAGCACCTGTTGCCGACATCCACACGGAAGAAGCCATCAGAGACCAAATCACAGCCTATTACAACGAGCTGAACAATGTGAATGACGGAGGTCTGGACATGACCACCCTCGACTCCATCGCATGCACCAAGAGCCTCCTCGCTCTCATGGAGCAAGTGGAAGAAAAAAGCATGAAAGCCATTGCACAAGGCAGTGACGAATACTTTGAAGATGAAGGCTACCGCTGGTATCAAGGACTTGGCACTCCCATCAAAGTGCAGTTCGATGACATCACCGACCCCGAACAAGACCGAGTCGAAGCCTTCCTCACCCTCTCATGGAACGGACAGAAGGGGCAAGTGCGCCTTCGTCTCACCGTGGAAGACGGACAATGGAAAATCGACGACTTTGCCGACTATGACCTCGACGGCGTAGGTTTCCGCAGAGATATGGAATCATTTTTAGGAATCAATCTTGACGATCCAGCAGGATGAAAAAACTGACATTTATCATCATCGCCGCTATTGGACTTGCTGCTTGTGTCAACAAGACCAATGGCAACAGTGACAGCACCGACTCCACAGCAACCGATTCCACCATGGCTAAAACCACATCGTTGACAGCATCCGACGCTGACGAACTGGTGGCAGACGGTGTGGATGTGGCACCTGCCGACCAATGGACAGAAGAGGCGGTGGCACAGCAAATCAAGACCATCTATGCAGAGGTGAGCCAAACCTATGCACCCAGCAAAGACAGCATGGAGAACAATACCGACCTTGACGGAATGTTCTGCACCCAATCATTCAACGAATTGCAGCGTCAGATACGCGTCATCAATGCCAAAAAGCAAGCCGGCAGCAGACGTTTTGAAAATGAGCAAATACGCTGGACATACGGTATGGACACACCCGTCATTCCCAAGAACATCAAAGTGGAGCTCTTGACGGGCAACATAGCCGAAGCCACTTTTGAACTCCATTCAGGCGAACAGTGGATGTACACGAAACTCACCCTAGATTGGGAAGACAGCCAGTGGAAAATCCGCTCCTGGAACGAGGTGGGAGATGACAACAACGACCTCTTCGAAGAGATGTCCAAGTATGTGGAAAAGAACTCATAAAGAAGGAATCAAATGAAAAAGACAATCTTCTGTATGTTAGGCGCACTCATGGCACTGAGCAGCTGCAACGGCAACAAGTCAGGCAGCGCTGACGGCTCAGACAATGCAGACTCCGTATTCATGCTCGATGGTCCAGGTTCCGTGTATGTCCCAACAGAGGAAGAAGTGGGGGCAAACGCTGTCGAGACTGTTCAGGAAGTGTACGAAACGGTCAGCGAAGCTTACACCAGCAAGGACTGGAAAACTGCCACCTCGAAGTTGGACGAACAATTCTGCTCAAAAGACTGGAACACCACGGTGAAGGCTGTCATCGAAAAAGACAACAAGAATTCCGAAGAGATGGGTTTCTTCGATGCCGACTACTGGGTGATGGGACAAGACTGGTCAGACGATCTTCACGCCACCGATGTCAAACTCCAAGACATCAATATTGAAGACTACCCTTGGCGTGCCACCGTTACACTCAATCTCCACAACTTCAATGTCATTCCTGTTAAGGTTGGCCTCGTCTATGAAGACGGTGAATGGAAGGTGGACGAATTGGACGATTGGAAAAAGGGCATGAAAGACTATCTGGCAGAATAAAAGAAATCTCCCACAGTACTTTATACCCTCCCCTGCCACCAAAACGGCAGGGGATTTTTTATTTCATGCTGAGTTGCATTCTGCCGCGCTGCAAGTCGACTCCAATCACACGCACAGTAACATGCTGATGCAGTTGAACTTCTTCTGAGGGGTCTTTCACGAAATGGTCTGCCAATTCGCTGATGTGGACAAGACCTTTGGTGTGGACACCTACATCGACGAAGCATCCGAAGTTGGTGATGTTGGTGATGATGCCGGGGAGAATCATGCCAACCCGAACATCTTCCAATTCTTTCACATCTTTGGAGAATTCGAATACGGTCAGTTGCTGACGGGGGTCACGACCGGGTTTATCAAGTTCCTGCATGATGTCTTCAAGGGTAGGAAGACCGACTTTGTCTGTCACATATTTATGAATGTCGATGTGGCTGCGCACGTCTTTGTTTGCCATCAGTTCTGCCACCGAACAATGCTGGTCTTTTGCCATCCGCTCCACAATGGGATAGCTTTCAGGATGCACGGCACTATTGTCCAAAGGTTGTTTTCCTCCACTCACACGCAAGAATCCTGCAGCTTGTTCATATGCCTTTGGACCTAATTTCGGCACTTTCAGCAATTCCTTTCGAGAGGCGAAAGCACCGTTCTCTGCTCGGTAGGTGACAATGTTCTGGGCAATGGCAGGACCTAGACCTGAAATGTATGTGAGCAGGTGCTTGCTGGCGGTGTTCACGTTGACACCCACTTTGTTCACACAGAGTTCCACGGTCTGGTCGAGCGAGTGTTTCAGCTCTTTCTGGTCCACATCTTTCTGGTACTGCCCCACTCCGATGCTGCTGGGATCTATCTTTACCAATTCTGCCAATGGGTCCATCAGACGACGACCTATGCTGACAGCACCACGCACAGTCACATCGTAGTCGGGGAATTCTTCGCGTGCCACCTTCGAGGCTGAGTAGATGCTGGCACCATCTTCGCTCACCACAAATATCTGAATCTCCTTGGGCAGGCCTAAACCACGCACAAACTCTTCTGTTTCGCGACTGGCGGTTCCATTGCCGATGGAGATGGCTTCGACCTTATATTGTTTGGTGAGTGTCCACAGTTTGTCGGCAGCGGCACGGCGTTCGTTCTTGGGAGGATGAGGGTAGATGGCTTCGTTGTGGAGCAGGTTGCCTTCAGCATCAAGACACACCACCTTACAACCTGTGCGGAAGCCCGGATCAAGTGCCAAAACACGTTTCTGGCCTAATGGGGGCGACATGAGCAACTGTTCAAGGTTCTTGACAAAGATGCGAATGGCTTCTTGGTCAGCACGCTCTTTGGAGAGGTTGGCAAATTCCGTTTCGATACTGGGCTTGAGCAGGCGTTTGAAGCCGTCTTCGATGGCATTCCAGACGAGTTCGGCACTCTTGCTGGAGTTGCGCAGGAATTGTCTGTCCAACCGGTCAAGGCATCGCTCATCGTCACCACTGATACTCACCCTTAGAATGCCTTCAGCCTCACCACGCCGCATGGCCAGCAGACGGTGGGAGGCACACTTGGCAAGTTTCTCTGAGAAGTCGAAATAGTCACGGAATTTCTGCGCTTTCTGTTCCCATTCCTCTTCTTCCTCCTTATTCTTTGTCTTGGGCTTCACCTTAACAGAGGTGATGACAGCATCTTTCCTAAAATTGAAACGCACGATGTTTCTTGCTTCTTCACTTTCACTCACTTGTTCGGCGATGATGTCCTGTGCACCTTGTATGGCTTCCTCGACGCTTGCCACACCTTTCTCCTTGCTGACAAACTCTTTGGCTTTCTTGTCGACATCGGCAGAAGGGTTCTGCATCATCAGGAAAGTTGCCAATGGTTCCAATCCCTTTTGACGAGCCACCTCAGCACGAGTCTTGCGTTTGGGTTTGAACGGCAGGTATATATCTTCCAGTTCAGTGCTGTCCCATGATGCTTCGATGCGAGTCTTCAACTCAGCAGTCAGTTTTCCTTGTTCCTCGATGGTGTTCAGAATGGTTTCCTTGCGTTTTGCCAGTTCGTTCAGTTTCTCCAGCTGGTCGCTTACACTTGCCACTTGCACCTCGTCAAGCGCGCCTGTCACTTCTTTTCTGTATCGACTGATGAACGGGATGGTACACCCCTCTTCCAATAGTCCAATGGTACCTGCAACCTGACGTTCACTGATGCCAGTCGCCTTTGATATGAGTTTTGTGAAAATGGTAGTCATGAAAGATTTAATGATTTTATATTTAGGAGTTAAGGAGTTAAAGCCAAATGTTATCTTGGTGGGAACTCCTCATGTACAAGGTATCGGCTTAACTCCTTAGCGGAGCGATAACTCCTTAACTCCTTTAATTCCTAATTCCTAATTTTGATTCTTCTTTCTCCCCCTATACACAAAAGTACCGATGGCTATGAGAAGTATGAGGAGCGTGACAACATAAGCCCAAATATTCGTGACACGGGAGGTGGCGCTGATGGTGTAGTCACCAGGAATGAGACGTTCGCCTGTGAGGGGATAATAGATGATGCCATCCTTAAGAACGCCTGTACCTGGATTCACCACTTCGCCGGGCATTGATAGCGAGTATGACACCGAGAACCAGAATATGTTCAGTTGGTGGGCAAGCTCCTCGCTCAGTCCTTTCCCGAGGGGATGTTCTTCATCGAAGAAAGGCGCATAGGCGTTGGAATGGAAGAATTTCTCGAACTCTTCTTTAGGATCCACATTGGCAATATCCTGTCCATCCTTCAAGAGCGCGATGGGGAGCGAATCGTGCAATGCCACGAACTGTTCCTTGCTCACAGGAGGATTCTGGATGGAGTCATAGTGCTGCACCATGTAGTCAAAGCACATCTTGAAGAGATTGTCATTGATCCATCGTGTCACGAACGGTTCCATCTTGCTGATTTTCTCCGAAGCCTGTCCCCCGCTGAGCCCCTCAATCAGGTTGGGCTGACCAGTGAACCAGTAGCTGACCACATCCTTGTCGGCATAGTCGGTGGGTGAAAGCTTGAAGGTGTCAGCCACGGTATAGAAAGTCTCCGTGTAGGTGTATTCCGTGTAGAACCAGCGGAAATGCTTCTCAAGATTGGCATTCGATTTCAGACGCGCGCCATTCAGTTGCAGAGGGGTGTATTGACACATCTCCTTCACATCCTTAAATTCACGGTATTCAAGCGTAGTGGTCACCGTATCGTTCTCGCCGATGTCGGTGTGAGAACCCATAAAGCCCTCCATGTTGACACATTCCGGAACGGGAGCCAACGGGGCAGACGTGCTGTCCTTGCCCCACAGGGAATCTCTTTCTTCTTGCGGCATCACATGGCGATAAATGACTTCGCGCTTACAAGTGCCGTCCTCGTGAATGGTTGTGTGCAATCTGACATCCTGCTTTTCACAGGAGAAGAAGAATGCCACCGATGCCAATAGCATCCAATATGAACTAATTGTAGTTTTCATACATCATCATTTTTAATTGTGTGTAACTAATAGGTTTTGGTTGACTTGCCTCTAAGTAGCGTGTGTACATGTTCTCGAGCGTGCTGCTTCGTGGAAAGTCTGTTGTATAGGCATGGGCACGTGGTGCCTCTGTCTTCGTGGGTTGGTTGACATAGATGAATAGTCCTATGAGCAGGATGGCTGCCGCAGAGGTGACGGTGCGCAGCACCCTCAGGATGAGGTGTGGCTTGGCGCTCTCTGGCTCCTCGCTCCTTGTCTCCTGCCCTTCCCTGTCAGGAAGGTTTGCCATGATGCTTTCCAGCATTTCATCAGGATTCTCCAATTCCGGCTGCTGTCCTTTCAATCTGTCAAGTATGTCATCTATTTGTGTCATATCCTAATTGTTTTAATCGTTCTCGTATTGTTTGCCGAGCCACATACAGGTTACTCTTCACCTGTTTGGCATCCAAGCCTGTTATCTCTTCCACTTCTGATGAGGAGAGCCCTTCCAGATGGCAGAGCGTGAACACCATCCGCTGCTTCTCCCCCAACCCTTCTGCCAGCATCCTCACTATCGACACCCACTCTTTGTTTTCCAACGCCCTGTGCGTATCAGTATCGGAAGCATACCGTCGGAACACCAACTCATCGTCTGGCATAGAAACCACTTGTTGCATGCGTTTCAACCTGTCCAAACACAGGCGTGTGGCAATCGTGTAAATCCATGTGGTGAAGTTCTTTTGGGTGTCATACTCTCCCATTCGCTGCCACACACGGATGAAGGTTTCCTGTACCATATCCCTCGCCTCTTCCTCATCGCACAGCAGTTTCAACGACAACGAAAACACCATCCGCTGATACGTCTGCACCACTCCACGAAAAGCAGCCTTCTCGCCTTGCTGGCACCTGACCACTATGTCTTCTGCTATCTGAATCATTTGCTGTGTCTCTTTGCCTATTATACGATTGAAAATAGAAAAGGTCAAATGGAATATTGATTTTTTTCGTCAGGATACAAAAACAGGGAGAAAGCGTGTACCTTCTCCCTGTTTTTCTCTTGTCGGCTTTCATTCCTTTTTTCATCCGAAAACAGTTTTCAATGAAAACGGAATAAAATTCTTGAGCCTCTTGTCGGATTAAATATCCGAAAAACCTGCCGATGGCAGGCTTTCAAGGCTTTCATCTTTCGCTGTCAATTGAAAGTGAACTTTCATTGCCATCTCAGATGAAATTCTTGAGCCTCTTGTCGGATTCGAACCAACGACCCCGAGATTACAAATCACGTGCTCTGGCCAACTGAGCTAAAGAGGCGGGTGGGTAAGCTGACTACATCGCGCCGCTACAACCGAGTACCCTTGCTGCGGTCAAGCCCTGGGGGAATTCCAAGGGAGCTGGCCGTATAGGACTTACCCATGTTTTTTTGTTTAGCGGGTGCAAAGGTAGTACTTTTAATTGATAATTGACAATTGATAATTAAGATTTTTTCTGTTTCAAGCGATTTTTTTTGTTTTTCGTATCTGATTCACACTTTTCTCCGTTTCGGAAGTCAATTATCAATTGTCAATTATCAATTATCAATTTTTTTTCGTACCTTTGCACCCATTATGGAAGAAATCATCCTCAATCTCACAAACGGAGCACTCGACAACTTGAACTATGGATGGGTCATTCTGTTTATGGCCATAGAAAGTTCATTCATTCCTTTCCCATCTGAAGTGGTGATGATACCTGCAGCATACATGGCAGCAGAAACAGGCGAAATGACATACCCAATGATCATCCTGTGCGGCACACTTGGCGCCTTGATTGGTGCGTTAGTGAATTATGGACTCGCCTACTCTTTGGGCCGTCCGATTGTATATGCATTTGCCAACAGCAGGTTCGGACACATGTGCCTGATTGATGCAACAAAGGTGGAGAAGGCTGAGGCGTACTTTGACAAGCGGGGTGCCATCTCCACGCTGATTGGCAGAATGATTCCTGCCATCCGTCAGCTCATCAGCATCCCTGCAGGTCTGGCAAAGATGAACCTGTTGTCGTTCTGCCTCTACACCTGTCTGGGTGCAGGTCTTTGGAACAGCATCCTCGTAGGTATTGGTGCGGCTTTCCATTCGACCATGCCGAAGCAAGAACTCATCGACATCATCGCCCACTACTCACACATCATTGGCATCGCTGCCATCGTGATTGTGCTGGCAATTATTGCCTATTTAATATATAAAGGAATAAAGAAACCATAAGATATGTTTGAAAATTTGAGCGAGAGACTGGAACGGTCTTTCAAGATACTGAAGGGTGAAGGCAAAATCACCGAAATAAATGTAGCGGAAACGCTGAAAGATGTGCGTAAGGCACTCTTGGAGGCAGACGTAAACTACAAGGTTGCCAAGACCTTTACCGATACGGTGAAGCAGAAAGCATTGGGTCAGAATGTGCTGACTGCCGTGAAGCCTGGTCAGATGATGGTCAAGATTGTGCACGACGAGTTGGCTGAACTGATGGGTGGTCAAGCCACCGACCTGAACTTGACGGGACATCCTACAATCATATTGATGGCAGGTTTGAATGGTGCCGGTAAGACGACCATGTCGGGTAAGCTGGCGCTACGTCTGAAGACTCAAAATCACAAGAAGCCACTCTTGGCTGCCTGCGACACATTCCGTCCTGCAGCCATGGAGCAGTTGCGCGTGCTGGCTGAGCAGGTGGAAGTGCCTTGCTATCTGGAGGAAGGTGCCACCGACCCCATCGCTGTGGCAAAGAATGCCATTCAGGAGGCTAAGGCGAAGGGCTATGATGTAGTGATTGTCGATACTGCCGGTCGTCAATCCATTGATGAGGAACTGATGCAGCAGATTGAGCAGATTAAGGCTGCTGTCAATCCGAATGAGACCCTGCTCGTGGTGGATGCCATGACTGGTCAAGACGCTGTCAACACAGCCAAGATGTTCAACGAAAGATTGGAGATTGACGGTGTCATCCTCACCAAACTGGACGGTGACACCCGTGGTGGTGCTGCCCTCTCCATCCGGACAGTGGTGGACAAGCCCATCAAGTTTGTGGGTACGGGCGAAAAGATGGAGGCGCTCGATGTGTTCCATCCCGAACGTATGGCAGACCGCATCCTCGGCATGGGCGACATCGTGTCGTTCGTGGAACGTGCCCAGCAGCAGTTCGACGAGGAGGAAGCAAAGCGTTTGGAGAAGAAGATTGCGAAGAACAAATTCGACTATAACGATTTCCTTGGACAAATTGGTCAAATCAAGAAGATGGGTAACATCAAGGATTTGGCTTCGATGATTCCAGGTGTGGGTAAGGCACTGAAAGATGTGGACATCGACGACAATGCGTTCAAGTCTGTTGAAGCCATGATTGGTTCGATGACTCCTTATGAGAGAGAACACCCTGAATGCATCAACATGTCGCGCAAACAACGTATTGCAAAGGGTGCTGGTGTCTCCATTGACGAGGTGAACCGCATCACGAAGCAGTTCGAGCAGATGCGCAAGATGATGCGTCAGATGACCAGCCCCAAGATGGCTCAAGCGATGGCGCAGATGCAACGAATGAGAAAATTCTAACACATTATATTCTACAAAACAACATGCAACTGATAGACGGAAAAGCAACAGCGGCAGCCATCAAGGCTGAAATCGCGGAAGAAGTGAAAAGGATTGTGGATGCAGGAGGTAAGCGTCCTCATCTTGCCGCCATACTTGTCGGACACGACGGAGGCAGTGAGACCTACGTAAAGAACAAGGTGCTGGCATGTGAAGCTTGCGGCTTCACCTCCACCCTGCTTCGCTTTGAAGACGACATCACTGAAGAGTTCCTTCTCCAGCAGGTGGAAAAACTCAACAAGGATGCCGATGTGGACGGTTTTATTGTGCAGCTCCCACTTCCGAAGCACATCTCCGAGCAGAAAATCATCGAAGCTATTGACTACCGCAAGGACGTGGATGGTTTCCATCCCATCAACGTGGGACGTATGGCTATCGGACTTCCCTGCTACATCTCCGCCACCCCACTGGGCATTGTCACCTTGCTGAAACGCTACAACATCGAGACCAGCGGAAAGAAATGCGTCATCCTCGGACGTTCCAACATCGTTGGCAAACCCATGGCGCAACTGATGATGCAGAAGCAGTATGGAGACGCCACCGTCACTGTTTGCCACAGCCGTTCGAAGACGCTGAAAGAAGAATGCCGTCAAGCTGACATCATCATCGCAGCCATTGGCAAGCCTAACTTCGTGACAGAAGACATGGTGAAGGAAGGTGCTGTCATTGTTGATGTGGGCACCACTCGTGTTCCAGATGCCACTCGCAAATCTGGTTTCCGTCTCAATGGTGACGTTGATTTTGAGCACGTCGCTCCCAAGTGTTCCTTCATCACACCCGTACCTGGCGGCGTAGGTCCCATGACCATCTGTTCCCTGATGAAGAACACCCTCAGCGCTGGTCGCAAAGAATTCTACAAATAGGCTTTTTGCCTGCTTGCAGGAGTTCCACAAGGACATAAATACAGAAAAAAACGAGGAAAAGTGAGGTTAACCCTCAATTTTCTTCGTTTTTTATTTTGTCATTCCCGAAAAACTTCCTACCTTTGCACTCGCAAAAGGGAAATGACCCTACATGGTGGATGTAGTTCAGTTGGTTAGAGCGTCAGATTGTGGTTCTGAATGTCGTGGGTTCGAGTCCCACCCTCCACCCTCCAAAAATCCTTGAAAGCCAAATGGTTTTCAAGGATTTTTCTTTTCTTATTATTTCATTCCTGACTGACTACTGAAGTTGATACGCACACCCTTGTCGTCAACCATCATGTCCATTCCTCCGTTATTACCGTTGCTGAGAGTCGGCTTGCGTTCACCGTCCAGTATTTCGCGGCACATGTTCTTGATGTCGGTGACCCGCTGGAGCGTTTCCAGATTGTCACCACTGTAATGACCAGGAAAGAGGAAATGGATGTCATTCTTCTTCATATAGCGCTCAATCCTCTCAGCTGTGTACATCTCAGTCGAAAGGTTGGTGAACACCAGCAAATTAGTCGAGCCGAAAGCATCACCACTGAATCCATAATGTTTTGACTTATCAAAAAAAGTTGTGCTTCCAGCTGTATGACCAGGGGTAAAGATGACCTCTATCTCACGTCCGCCAAGGTTGATCACCTCGCCATCGTTCAGATACTTGATTTGTCCCTTGTAATTGCGCATGTTATTCGGAACGATAGGCATGTCACCTGCATTCAGATAAACCTCTGGGAAAGGCCCAACCCCACCCACATGATCACCATGGGCATGGGTTAACACCATGATGACAGGCTTGGAAGTGATCTTTGCAACTATCTTGTCCAGTTCAGGTATGCGTGTCCCGGCATCAATCAGAAGCGCACGTTCATCACCCTCAACGAGGTAGAGTGACTCATTATAAACTCTATGTCCGTTTCCTATCCATGTATGCTCGTCAAGTTGGCGGAACACCACCTCGTCATCTTGATGAACCACTTTGCCACGAAGGTCACGACTATTAATCTCAGTTCCCTGTGCCCCAGCCATGTAGGGCATCATGCAAAACAGATAGGTTACAAATAAAATGTCAAGTTTCATGTTTCTAAATGTTTGTGATTAACTTCTTTCGTCATTTTGTGCGCAAAAATAGTGATTTTTCTTTGTTATTACAAAAAATCATTGTAAAACATACGAGGAAGCACATCCAAGTTAAAATAGACGTGCTTTTTGTATTTCACAGATGCTTCTAACTCTTCTTCGCAAACATTTATGATGCTACTGCGTAAGCAATTAGAAGGCTTGCCCACACCAAATATAATTTGAAACTTTGAATTTAAAATTTGAAAGTTTCAAATTTATTTTTGAAAGTTTCAAAATTTTTTTTGCAACTTTCAAAATAAAACGCGATACGGCAACACGACAAATTGGATACGTAAGAGTCACGAAAATGGCTGTAGAAGACACACGGCCATACGAATATAATACTGACACCCGTAAAGCTCACAAGTTTTACGGGTGTCTATTTATAACTCACACGCCTCTGTCACACGTTCACTTCTTCCTCGCTGGTGCAGGTGTATTAACAACGTTGTATTCGTACAAGCTATCGTTATAATCCACCACGAAAAGCTTCTCAACGTTGCCTTTCTTCTGGAGCTCCATATACTCCACTTTGTACACCATTGGAATCTTGCTGTACTGCTTGCCGGTTTTCTTGTCAAGCATGAAGAGGAACTTCTTCTCGCTTGTGAAGCCATAGGAACAGAAGACATATTTATCGTCGAGGATGAAGATATCGTTGCTCACCAGATAGTCAGTTTCCCACACGATGCGCTTGTCCTTAATGCTGTAGCTGTACAGTTTACTACCCTTTCCATCAATTTGCTCCGCATAACTGGGGCATGCCATATTGAAGAGGATGCACTGGTTATCGCTGTCCCAACGCACATCCTGCACCTCGCAGTAGTGGTTGTCTGTCACATAGCCAAGATTCACGGTCTCCACGGGCTGCTTGTCGTGATTGTAGAGCACCACCACAAAGTCATACTCGTCGGCACTTGTGGGGAGTCGATAGAAGGCAAGCCATCCCATGTCGATGGGTTCTGCTATGAAGAGTTCCTTGTCTTCCACAGCTGACACCTTAGGCAGATCTTCACATTGCACATCCTCACGCAGACGATACATGAAACCGTTAGGTTTGTTCTTGGAAGAAAGCATCGACTTGTCCCAATTCGTTCCATACCCCTTAAATGCGACCAATCGCTGGGCATTCATCGTGGAGCATGCCACCAATGCCATCAGGCAGAGAATCATTTTTTTCATTGTCATACTATTTTTAATGGTTAGGTTATTTATCAAACACAAGGCAAATGTAAGGATTTTAGTTGAGAGAACGGCACAGTTCCAACTATTTTTATAAGAAAAATGAGTTTTTATTGGTAAGACAGGGGTATAAATCAGTTTCTATGGCAAAATTAAGAAAAATAGTAATTTTTTTATGAAATTGTTTTGTGATTTCAAAGAAAAGCATTTACTTTGCACTCGAATTACAAATTCAAAAGAACATGACACATACGTTTAACGCATATTGGTGGTGGCGTAACTTGGGATTCAAAAAATCGTAAGTCCAATGGTCACGCCCCTATGCAAAGACAAACATAAAGCATAGTACAAAAGAGCCTGTCGTACTTACGATAGGCTCTTTTCTTTTGAAACAGCTCAATCACAAAATAAACAGCAAATCGTAAATCATAAAAATATAAAGTATATGGTGACATACCAAGTAGATGAAAATGGTTTCTACGGACAGTTCGGAGGAGCCTACATTCCAGAGATTCTCTACAAGACAGTGGAGGATTTGAAAAAAGCTTACCTCCCCATCTTGGAGAGTGAGGAGTTCAAGCGCAAGTATCACGCCTTGCTGAAAGACTATGTTGGACGCCCTTCTCCACTCTATTTTGCCAAGCGCATGAGTGAGAAGTATGGTTGTCAGCTCTATCTCAAGCGTGAAGACCTCAACCACACGGGTGCCCACAAAATCAACAATGCCCTCGGTCAGATTCTCCTTGCTAAGAAGATGGGCAAGAAGCGTATCATTGCCGAGACTGGTGCAGGTCAGCACGGTGTGGCAACAGCCACCGCTTGTGCACTGATGGACATGCCCTGCACAGTGTATCAAGGAGCCCTCGATGTGCAGCGTCAGCACGTTAACGTGGAGCGCATGAAGATGTTGGGAGCTACGGTGGTGCCTGTAGAGAGCGGCAACAAGACGCTCAAAGATGCCACCAACGAAGCCATTCGCGACTGGTGCTGTCATCCTGCCGACACATTTTATATTATAGGCTCAACGGTAGGCCCTCATCCTTATCCCGACATGGTGGCACGTCTGCAATCAGTCATTTCAGAGGAAATCAAATGGCAGTTGCAGGAGAAGATTGGACGTGATTATCCTGACTACCTGATGGCTTGTGTGGGTGGAGGTTCCAATGCAGCCGGCACCATCTATCATTACATTGACGATGAGCGTGTGAAGATTATCTTGGGAGAAGCTGGAGGACTTGGCATCGATTCTGGTCAGACAGCTGCCAGCATGCAAGTGGGCACCGTAGGCATTCTTCACGGAAGCCGCATCAAGCTAATGCAGACGGAAGACGGACAAATCATTGAGCCATACAGCATCTCTGCAGGTCTTGACTATCCAGGCACAGGTCCCATTCACTGCAACCTTTACGAAACAGGTCGTGCACAGGTGCTTCCTGCCAACGATGACGAGGCGCTCCGTGCTGCTTTCGAACTGACTCGTATGGAAGGCATCATCCCCGCCCTTGAAAGCGCTCATGCCTTGGCATTGTTGCCCAAAGTGAAAGATCAGTTTACAAAAGACACCGTAGTGGTGTTGACTGTAAGCGGAAGAGGAGACAAAGACTTGGACACCTATCTCAAACATCAGACAGCGGTGCTCTAAATGAGAAATGAGTCACAATTAACAGCTATAGCTACAACACAACAAGCAATATGAAATACAACTATCATACCGTCTCGAAAAAAATTCTTGGTGACCTCAACACCCCCGTGAGCGTCTATCTGCGAGTGCGCGATGCTTATCCTCAGAGTGCATTGATGGAGAGTTCCGACTATCATGACGGCAAGAACTCCCGTTCTTTCATCTGTGTACACCCCATTGGCAGTGTGTCTGTGGAGCACGGCGTGGGCGTGATGAGATTCCCGAATGGAGAGGAGACACGCAAACCCCTCACCAACGAATACGATACCGCCACGTTGATTAACGAGTTTCTGCAAAGTTTCGACATCACAGGCAAAGACAAGAGTGACTGCGGCATCTTTGGCTACACGACGTTCAATGCCGTACGCTACTTTGAGCACATCGATGTGAAGGATGAGACACAAGAACAGAATGATGCGCCCGATTTACAATACATCCTCTACAAGGACTATATCGTGTTTGACCACTTCAAGAACGAGCTGAAACTCATCGAGCTCCTTGAAGAGGACGAGGAAGATGACCTCGACCAACTGGAACACGACGTGAACAACCGTCCCTATCAGAAGTATGGATTCAAGCCTGTAGGCGACTACTGGTCCACACTGACAGACGACGAGCACCGTGAGAACATCCGCAAGGGCATCAAGCATTGTCTGCGTGGCGATGTGTTCCAGATTGTGCTCTCACGCCGCTTCAAGCAGAAGTTCGAGGGTGATGACTTCAAACTCTATCGTGCCTTGCGCAGCATCAACCCCTCCCCCTATCTCTTCTACATGGACTTCGGTGGTTTCCGCATCTTCGGCAGCAGCCCTGAAACGCACTGCCGCATTGAAGGGGGACGTGCTTACATTGACCCCATTGCAGGTACCACGAAACGAACGGGCGACGAGGAACAAGACCGCCAGAATGCACTCTATCTGAAAAACGACCCGAAGGAGAATGCAGAGCACGTGATGCTGGTGGATCTGGCACGCAACGATTTGAGCCGCAACTGCCACGATGTGAAGGTGGACTTCTACAAGGATATGCAGTTCTATAGTCACGTGATTCATTTGGTGTCACGCGTAAGTGGAGAGTTGAACGAGGGAGCCGACCCTGTGAAAGCCTTCATCGACACTTTCCCTGCCGGCACCCTTTCCGGTGCGCCAAAAGTGAGAGCCATGCAACTCATCTCTGAATATGAGCCACACAACCGTGGTGCTTATGGTGGCTGTGTAGGAAACATCGGATTTGACGGAAGCCTCAACCAAGCCATCACCATCCGCACCTTCGTGAGCCGTAACAACGAATTGTGGTTCCAAGCAGGTGGCGGCATTGTGGCAAAGAGCAATGTGGAATATGAGCTGCAGGAAGTGAACAACAAACTGGGCGCATTGAGAAAGGCTATTGAAATCGCTGAAAAACTATAATGTTATGAAGATAGTAATTATAGATAACTATGACTCGTTTACATACAATCTGAGTCATCTCGTCAAGGAACTGGGTGCAGAAGTGACGGTGTATCGCAACGACCAGTTCCAGATGGAGCAGCTGGAGGAATTTGACAAAATCATCCTCTCACCAGGCCCTGGCATTCCATGTGAGGCAGGATTGCTGCTCGATGTCATCAAGACATACGCAGGCAAGAAACCCATTCTGGGTGTGTGTCTCGGTCATCAAGCCATCGGAGAGAGTTTCGGTGGACACCTGACCAACCTGAGTGAAGTGTATCACGGTGTGGCAACACCCACAACCATCACCCAGAAGGATTACCTCTTTGAGGGATTGCCCGAACAAATTGAGGTGGGACGCTATCACTCTTGGGTGGTTGACACCCAAGGACTCCCCGCTTGTCTCGAAGTGACAAGCGTGTCGGATGAAGGTTTCATCATGTCGCTCAGACACAAGGAATATGACATCCGAGGCATCCAGTACCACCCTGAAAGTGTACTGACAAAAGACGGTAAAACAATCATCAGCAACTGGTTAAAACATTAAGCACAATATGAAACAGTATCTTTTACAACTCATTGACGGGCAAACTCTTTCACAGGAAGACACCCACCAAATCATGCTCAACATCGTTGAGGAAAAGTATAACGTACAGCAGATTGCAGCCTTGTTCATGGCAATGCAGACACGCGGCGTGACAGTCGATGAACTGCTCGGTTTCCGTCAAGGACTGCTTGAGACAGGCAAGTATCTGGACTTCACAGAGTACAACACGCTCGACATCGTGGGAACAGGTGGCGACGGCAAGAACACGTTCAACATCTCCACTTGCTCAGCCTTTGTCATTGCTGGTGCTGGCTATCAGGTGACCAAGCACGGCAATGGTGGCTCTTCATCCGTGAGCGGTGCCAGCAATGTGCTGCAAGGTCATGGCGTGAAATTCACTGACGACATCAACCAGCTGAAACGTTCACTCGAAGAGGCAGGCATCTGCTACTTCCACGCTCCCCTCTTCGCCTACGGCATGAAGTTTGTAGGTCCCACACGCAAGGCATTGGGCATCCCTACATGTTTCAACTTGCTCGGTCCTCTCGTCAACCCCTGCCATCCTAAGAACTCTCTGCACGGCACAGCCAACCAGGCACAGCTCCGTCTCTATACAAATGTACACCAGAAGATTGGCGACAACTTCGGTGTCATCACCTCCTACGATGGCTGTGACGAGATTTCACTGACCAGCGGTTTCAAGATTTGCACCAACAACTTCGAGAAAGTGCTCACCCCTGTCGATTTAGGTCTGAAATATATCGAGCAGAGTGACATCTATGGTGGTGAGACACCTGAAGAAGCCATGAAGATATTCGATGCTGTGTTGGAAGGCACATCCACTGAGGCACAGAAGAATGTGGTCATTGCCAACTCTGCCTGTGGCATCAGCGTGATGGACAAGAACCTCTCCATGGCAGACTCCGTGGCTGTGGCTCGTGAATCGCTGGAAAGCGGCAAGGCATTGAAGGCATTCAAGAAATTCGTGGAAATCAACTCCTGACAATCAGCATGGCTAAAGACATATTAGAAGAGATTGTAGCTCACAAGCGCATCGAGATAGAACAGCAGAAAGCCATCATCGCACCTGCCATATTATACAGCAGTGTGGATACCCTGATGGCAGAAGGCAGCGGCAAACATCGCTCCATGCGTGAGAGTCTTGCCAACAGTGCCTCAGGCATCATTGCGGAGTTCAAGCGCAAAAGCCCCTCCAAAGGCTGGATCAAGGAAGAGGGCAAGCCAGACATCATTCCTGCCTCCTACAGTCAGAATGGTGCCAGCGCCATCTCCATCCTCACCGACGAGAAATACTTTGGTGGCAGCCTGAGATACCTCCGCACCGCTCGTCCTACAGTCACATGCCCCATCCTGCGCAAAGACTTCATCGTGGATGAGTACCAGCTCTATCAAGCCAAGATGGTGGGTGCCGACGCCGTGCTGCTCATCGCTGCTGACTTGACCAAGGAAGAGTGCAGGACACTTGCAAAGAAAGCACACGAACTGGAACTTGAAACCCTGCTCGAAGTGCATTCCGAGTCAGAATTAGAGTATGTGGGTGAGAACATCGACATGGTGGGCGTGAACAACCGCAATCTTGGCACCTTCCACACCGATGTGGCAAACTCCTATCGTCTCGCTTCACTCCTTCCCAAGGACTACCTCCTTGTCAGCGAAAGCGGTATCAGCAATCCGCAAACCGTGCGTGAACTGCGCGAAGCAGGTTTCCGAGGCTTCCTCATTGGTGAGACCTTCATGAAGACCGAAGACCCAGGAGCAGCCCTCAAGGAATTCATCACCCAAGTCACCCAATAACTGTCAATTTTCAACTGTCAACTGTCATGATTATCAAAGTATGTGGCATGCGCGATGCCGACAACATCCGTCAGGTGGATGACCTCGGCAATGTCGATTGGATGGGATTCATTTTCTATCCCCCCTCATCGCGCCATGTCAGCGAAGTGCCAGATTATCTGCCCCGACATTGCAAGCGGGTGGGCGTGTTCGTCAATGCCACACCAGAAGAAATACAGCAACGACAAGAGGCATTCGGCTTCGACATCATCCAGCTGCACGGTCATGAGACACCCGACTTCTGCAAGGCACTTCCCCACCATCTGAAAGCAGGAACAAAACTCATCAAGATGGTGCAGATTGCCTCACAAAAGGACTTGGAGGACACATCGCAGTATGAAGGGTTGGTGGATTATTTCCTTTTCGAGACCAAATGCGAGGGTTATGGAGGCAGTGGCAAGCAGTTCGACTGGGAAATCCTGCGGCACTACAAGGGGAAGACGCCCTTCCTCATCACGGGCGGCATAGGTCCCGACGATGCCGAACGCATCAAAGCCCTCAACTCTCAACTCTCAACTGTCAACTTCATCGGCATTGACCTCAACTCACGATTTGAGACAGTTCCAGCCCTCAAGGACCCCACTCTCCTCCACGACTTTCTTGAAATCGTCAAATAATTCAATCTGAAATAAATAGTAAATTGTCAATCGTAAAATTGTAAATGATATGGTGAACAGAATCAATCAACTTTTCGCCACTAAGAGCGAGAAAATCCTCTCTATCTACTTCTGTGCCGGACATCCCACGCTGGAAGGCACCGCACAGACCATCAGGACGTTAGAGAAGAAAGGTGTGGACATGATTGAAGTGGGCATTCCCTTCTCCGACCCTATGGCAGACGGTCCCGTCATTCAGGATGCTGCCACCAAGGCACTGCGCAACGGAATGACACTGAAGAAACTCTTCTCGCAACTGGAAGAACTACACAGAAGCCCCCTCCTAACCTCCCCCAAAGGGGAGGAAAACCATCCGGACAGCAAATCATCCCCCCTTGGGGGGACAGGAGGGGGGCTCCCATTGATTTTGATGGGCTATCTCAACCCCATCATGCAGTTCGGCTTTGACGCGTTCTGCCGGCGCTGTGTAGAGGTGGGCATTGACGGTGTCATCATTCCCGACCTTCCCTTCAAGGACTATCAGGAAGAATACAAGCCCGTTGCCGACAAGTACGACATCCGCATCATCATGCTCATCACTCCCGAGACAAGTGACGAGCGCATCCGCTTCATTGACGACAACACCGACGGCTTCATCTACATGGTCAGCTCAGCAGCCATCACAGGTGCGCAGAAAGAGTTCGGCGATGCCAAGCAAGCCTACTTCTCACGCATCAACGCCATGAACCTCAAGCACCCCCGCATGATTGGTTTCGGCATCAGCAACAAGCAAACCCTCGAAGCAGCCCAAGCCAATGCTGCAGGTGCCATCATCGGCTCCAAGTTCGTCAGCCTCATGGAAGAGACAGGTGATGCCGAAACAGCGATGGATCAGCTGTTGGAAGCATTAAAGAAGTAAGACCAAATAGAGAGTGTTTCCCTATGTGCGCACCGTGCGCATCACATTTTGCGCACCCAGCGCATAATATTACGGGCACTCAGCGCATGTTATTTCGCGCTGGGTGCCCGTCTTTGTAGGTAAAGGCACAATTATTTTATCAATATCAGAGTCTTACAAAAAAGAAAACGCAGAAGAGAGGTGACATTCTTTTGCAGCATTAACAAAAAACTTGTCATTTTCTTGTTTGTGCGTTCGCTTAATCGTAACTTTGTACCAGAAATGACAATTGAAAGAAACTAATCACATCATACCCATACGACTATGAAAGGAATTCAAAGTATTATCATGACCCTCGTTCTGCTGATGGTGGCAGGGACAGCAGGAGCACAGAGTGAATTTAAGAGAACCATCACCCGTCAGGGGCAGACCATTGAATACTCTATCAGTGGGGTGCAGGTGACGAAGGAGGAACAGCCTCTCTACACGGGAAATACACCAGAGCAGGGTAATTATATGCAGAATTATGAGGGAACGGTGGAGTCAGGAAAGACCATCACCGTCAAATGCAGACAGGTGAAGGGCAATAAAGTCCCCATCATCTACTTTGACATCAGATATTACGATAGGCCCAGCATGAGTGGCGCTCCACTTACGAATGAGTCCATGCGTACAGACAAAGAGAAGGCGATCAGCAGCCGTGTCCCCAAAAGGAAATATGGCGAAGTGAACATCTACTATCTGGGTGATACTGGTGACTGGATAACGGTGACGTGGAACCTTGACATTGATGCGACACCTGTGCCTGTGTCTGTGCCTACACCTGTAGTACGTACACCTGAGCCGGAAAAGGGACCTTGTGAAAAGATAGACAGCCATATTCGATTTAATGATTTCTATGGGGAGGTGAAGATACGTTGTAATTTTGAGGAGGATGATTCTTACGAGTTTGTGGATTTGGATACCGAGGTTTACGAACACGACAGAATCAAGACGGAGGAGGAGTCTGGTGCCATCTTGGGACTGGAGGACATGAGCACCTATGTTATCAAACCTGAGAGTATCATCATCATCGAAACGGATACTGGTGAGCAGTCCAAAATTGTAATGCTCCTGGGCAGCATGTGGGCTAACATCAAGAAGCTGGCCCAAGGGAAAACCCTGGACGTGGATATGGCTCAGTGTGTTTGTGGTATCGAAGGCACGATTGTGGCATTTGAGGAGAGGGGTGGAAAGTCGAACATCTACCTGTTTGCTGGTGCGGTGACGGTGACGAGCAAGAAGGGTTCGAACAGGGTGAGGCTGACGCCAGGACAGACATCGTCAGTGGGCAGCAACGGTAAGGTGGCTGTGCAGGAGTTCGACATTGAGAAGGGTGCCAAGAAGTTCGGCATCTCCATGGACGACATCCGTAATCACTATTCGAACGCTGGCACGACTGGCAATGTGGGACTTGTCTTCACGGAGGACAAACTGAACTACAAGATTCTGAGTGGTAACACAGTTGAACTGACGAACGAACTGAAAGGCAGCTACAGCGGTCACGTAAAAATTCCAAGCGTGGTGAAGCACAGTGGCGTGACCTATCAGGTGGTGGGCATCGGCAAGCGGGCATTCGCTGACCAGACGAAGATGAAGTCGGTGGAGATTCCAGCCAGCGTAACGAGCATCGGTGAGGATGCCTTCTACAACACGGGACTGGCTTCGGTGGTAGTGCCGGGTAACAATGCCAACATACAGCGACACGCTTTCCGCAACTGCCGCGTTCTCACCACAGCCATCATCAGTGGCAAGAATGCGTATTGCCATCCCGAAGCTTTCGCTGACTGCAACTACCTGCAGGATTTGCGTATAGAGTCTCCTTCGTCAACACCAACGACGAACCGTTCCACGCAGACGACCACCACAACACCACAAGGTGGAGTGAAAGTATCATCGCCCGGCAAGTATTCTTTCACCCTCCCCACTAAATGAATCAAAGGCAAGAGAAGGATGACGTAACTGTTCCTGTTATTCTCAAAAGTGCAGCAACAATTTTCAGAGTGCAGATTCTTGTGCTTCCCTAAAAAAAGTTGAATGGATTTTACCTTATCCCTGCCATTGGTTGAATGTCTTATTGCTTAACCCTGGCGGGACTTGAACAATGTGTATTGTGTCAGTATTTCAAAGAACGATTGGAGAGATTTGAGGGTTTAGAGTTTAGAGATTAGGGTTTAGAGATTAGGGTTTAGAGATTAGGGTTTAGAGTTTAGAGTTTAGGGTTCAGAGTTTCGGAGTCTTTGCGGTGCGCGCTTCCGCTTGCCTTTCTCTCCCATTCGGGTGAGTTGGAGGGGGCTCCTTCAACTGAATCCGATGCAAAGTTACGACATAACAAAGGCTG